>JABHWU010000122.1 GCA_018657625.1 Deltaproteobacteria bacterium
GGTATAGAGGTGGTAGGGACTGCTAATAATGGTGAAATTGCTCTTTCCCGTATTCGTTCCCTAAAGCCTGATCTGATTACATTGGATATTGAAATGCCTGTAATGAATGGGCTGCAACTGCTTGAAGAGATTATTAAAGAAAAGCATTCGGTTGATGCGGTTATGTTGAGTTCTAAAACCTTAAAGGGTAGTGTAGCCACTGTCAAAGCTTTGGAATTGGGTGCTTTTGATTTTATTACCAAACCGGATGACGATGATGCTGAAGTCAACAAGCAGCTGATTAAAAAGGATTTAAACCGGATTCTACAAGCCTATAAACGCAGTCAGGAATTTGGAAACAAGACCATACCATTGCCAAAGACATCAGTAGCTCAACCAGTCACTGAAACGGTAAAATCGTTTAAACGAACAGAAAAATCGCAAGTAGTGGCGATCGGAATATCTACTGGTGGACCAAATGCTTTATCCAAGGTCATACCAGCCTTGCCAGGTGATATCGGAGTACCTGTCCTAATGGTGCAACACATTCCACCTGTATTTTCCGCCTCACTGGCTAAAAGTCTAGACAATAAAAGTGCCTTAAGGGTTAAAGAAGCTGTTAATGGAGAAGAGGTATTGCCTAATACTGTCTATCTAGCCCCTGGTGGTACACAAATGATGGTAGCATCCGGTGTGGGAATGAAAAAAATTATTAGAATTTCTCAAGATGCTCCAGCGGAAAACAACTGTAAACCTTCGGTTGATTATTTATTTCGATCAGTGGCCAGGGAATATGGTTCCAAGGCAACTAGCGTTATTATGACTGGTATGGGAGTAGATGGAAAAATTGGCGTAAAAGTTACTAAAGCCAGTGGGGCTATCTCCATTGTGCAGGATGCTGCCAGTTGTGTTGTTTACGGGATGCCAAAAGCTGTCATTGAGGCCGGATTAGCTGATATCATTGTACCTTTGGATAATATAGCAGATGAAATTAGCAAAACCTTAAAATAATAATACGAATGATAAAAATCTCGGAAAGCGAAATTGCCGCTTATTCTAAATATATTCTTGAAATTTCCGGTATCTTTTTGAATCAAAGTAAAGGATATCTGCTGGAAACACGACTAAAAAACCTGGTAGAGGAGTATCGGTCTTCATCCTTTAGTGCATTGCTGAATCAGATTAAACAGGACAATAGTCAAAAATTAAAAAAAAGATTGATTGACGCGATTTCAACCAATGAGACATTTTTTTTCCGGGATAATGTTCCCTTTGATTTAATGCGTAATAAGATCATTCCTGATATCATTGATTTAAGGAGAAAACAAAATCCTGCAGGAACGATTCCAATAAAAATATGGAGTGCGGCCTGTTCTACCGGTCAGGAAGTATATAGCATTATCATTACTTTATTAGAACTACAGTCTGGAATGGGAAGATTTGAAAACTCGATTTTAGGTACGGATATTTCCGGTGATGCAGTCGCAAAAGCAAGTTATGCCCAATATAATAGTTTTGAGGTTGAACGCGGTTTACCGTCACAAACCCGACAAAAGTATTTTCAACAGTCAGGAAATGGATGGCGCGTCAAGGATGAGATTCGTTCCATGGCCAGATTTGAAATAATGAACCTTATGCGCCCTTTTCCGGCAAATATCGGTTCATTTGATATTGTGTTTTGTCGAAATGTGGCTATCTATTTTCAAAATCATGATAAAGTTGCTTTATTCCAGAAAATCGCGAGATCTATTGCTCCAGGAGGCGCGCTAATTGTCGGAGGTTCCGAAAGCTTAACAGGCATAGCACCGGATTTTGTTAATCGCCAGTATCTGAAAGGAAATTATTATACACTGAAAAGAGATGAAAATATTCAAAAGCAATCTTTATTCAGTGTAACTAGCGTTAATGAACAACCAGCCAAAAAACCACCTCGTATAAAGCGTAAAACTGTTTATGATAGAAAACGAGTAAAACCTGCGGTGTCTTTAGAAAAAAAACTCCAGGAAGAAAAAACAAAACGGAGTCCTTCAATAAAAACTAAAACTGAACCTGTTACAAGGAATATTCCAATTCCTGTTGCTCCTGAAAAACCAATCAAGGAAATTCAAGAAAAAACTTCATTATTAGCTTCAGTACAGAGCCCGAAAGAACAACGGGTTTCCTTGATTGGTAATAGGGGGAACTCTCAAAATACAAAAGGATCATTACTAGCCAATATAGCTCAGCGTAATGAAAAGGATAAAAAAGGGAAATAAAGGAGACACTATGAGCAGTTTCAAACTTCAATTTCTCTGGATTATCAAGTCGTATGAAAAAAATTTAATCATCTAAAAGTCTATTTTTCTGATTCTATGCTGGTGGACGGGCATGTGTGTTCTGGTTTGGTTTAAATAATCCAGATCAATTTCCGCACAAATCAATCCTGTTTTATATGGCGCTTGACAAAGGACACTACCCCAGGGGTCGATGATCGCGCTGTTCCCAAATGTATTTCGATTCCCCTGGTGTTTTCCGAATTGTGCAGGAGCTGCAATATAAACCTGGTTTTCAATGGCTCTGGCTTTTAATAGAGAAATCCAATGATCTTTACCGGTTTCCAACGTGAAAGCTGCCGGTACAAAAATTAATTGTGCGCCACAGTTTGCCAGTTTACCAAACAAACCCGGAAATCTTAAATCATAACATATGGTCAGTCCGATTTTTGCTATTTCATGCTCACAGCATACAATTTCAGAACCGGGTAAATAGTAGTCGGATTCAAAAAAATGATAGTGAGGTAAATCTATATCGAATAAATGAATTTTACGATATTGAGCGATGATTTTTCCTGATTGATTGATTAGCACAGAGGTGTTGTAGAACTTTTCAGATGACTCTGGTGCTTTTTCAATAATACTTCCTAAAAGTATAGAAATATTGTGCTTTACAGCCATTTCCCGGAAAATTGATGTCATTTTTCCAGGAATTTCTTCGGCAACGGAAGCAATATCTTTTCGATCACCGATAAATAAAAATGTTTCAGGAAAGGCAATTAATGATACTCCTAAAGCAGCGGCTTCCTCAATCAATTGCTTAGATTGATTAAGGTTTTGTTGCAATTGGTCACTACTATTCATTTGAGCTAGTGCAATTCGTTCCATTATTGTCTCAATTTGTCGTTTGAAGTTCTTCTAAGCGTCTTTTCGCTTTATGATGAATTGGATTGCTTGGAGGCAGTTGTTCTAACTCCACATAAATGTCTTTTGCGCCTCCCAAGTCTTCTGTTCTTTCCAGGGAAATCGCCAACCAGTATTTCGCATCGTTTGACCAGTTAGATTCCGGATATTGTTTATTCAGTTCAAAAAAATGTAAAATCGCCTGTTCGTATTGCTTTTGAAGAAAATGAATATAGGCGGTATAATACAGTGCATCATCTGTATATTCTGTGTTAGGCGCTTTCTGGCGATATAGTTTAAATAGTTTTTGAGAATTATTTAATTGCCTTTTTTTATAGAGTAAATGTGCTTTTTTAAATATTTCAAATTCATCAGTTTCAGTAGCTTTTGAGCCGGACGAGATATTTAAATTATCATCGAAAAAGGATTTTATTTCATCCATTGAGATGATCAAATCGCCGATTTTCTTGTCAACGCTCTTTAATTTAAGTTGGTTAATATGTGTTTTTTGGAGTGTCTTTTCATTCTCGGCAGTAATTGTTTGAATATCATTTTTTAATTGATCTAACTCTTTGATGAAAAAGCGTTGTGACTTTCTGGCGTTGCTTAGTTTAGCTGAAATTTCCTTTTTGTAGGCTTCTAGTTCATTGGTTTGCTTTAAGCTATTTATTCTGGTTTGGTTTTCGAGTTCTACGATTCTTTTTTCCAATACACCGGTTTTGCTTTGCAGAAAATCAATTCTGGGATCCGGTTTATTTTGAGCACAACCGGATAATATTATTATTGATAAGCAAAGAAAAAGAAAATTGAAGCGATGACGGTATTTGATTGAACCGATCTTCTGATATTTCATTGTCAACTTTTGGGTAAGGGGTTAGTAAATTTGTGGTTTTGATCCCTAAACTAATCGGACCAGGACAAGGTGTCAAATCCTGGTTTATTTTTGCCAATCGAAATTGGCGGTCCAGGCAGGATTAAATTCGCTAATTCCCGTTCCGGTTTGGGTGACACGACGACTGTTGGTACCATCAGCATTCATGATGTAAAGTTTATAATCATATCCGACTTTTGACGTAAACAATATATGCCGACCGCTGGGAGCCCAGACAGGCTGTTCTGAAGAGTCGCCTCCATTTGTAATTTGTTGGGTGAAGGTGCCGTCTTTATCCATTAAAAATATCTGATATAGACCGTTACGGATACCAGCAAAAATGATATAGGCACCATTTGAGCTCCAACTAGGTTCAACATTAGTGCCGCCTTCGTAAGACATTCGATATTCTTCGCCTGTTTTCATATCACGCTGGTAGATCTGAATACTGCCACTGCGATTCGAAATAAATACCAGACGCTCGCCATCAGGTGACCAACGGGGGTTTGATTCAGTTGAGGAACGATGGGTTAAACGCTGTAATATTTTCCCCTCCTGATTAATTTTATATAAATCAGAATTACCTTTTTTAGAAATAGTAATAATTAGCTCATCCTTTGGTCCCCAGGTACCGCCACTAAATTTATCACGACTGGCTAGGAAGGTTTTTATATTTTTTGTTTTAAAATTGAATTGTTTGATTTTACTACCACTGCTTCCGAGAGCAGTAAATAAAATCGCAGTTGAATCTGGTTTCCACCGGGGTAATATATTCAAATTACCGTCATCCACCAAAACACGACGTCCATCTCCATAAGGATCTATTAGTACGAGTTTATATCCTTTATAGGTTCCTTTTTCTATAAATACAATGGCATTTCCCAGGTGAGAGCGTTCTCCGGTTAATTGAAAGATGATTTCATTAATGATTTTATCGAATACTTGAAAAGTATGATCGGTTTCTTTCAAAGGTTTTTTGATCTCAAAAAACTGACTTCCCCATCTGGAACTGATGGTGGCAATTATCTGATCGTTGGGAGTGTAATTAATACCGATGGTGACATCTGCCTGATTAGGGTTTAGATTTATTTCGTACATCCCCGACCATTTAAGGTTTTTACGAATGTTGTCATGTAAATAGGATAATTCTTGCGGTTTAGCTGAGGATTCAATGTCAAAAGCAACACTAAAGCTTTTATATGTTAAATTATTGATCTCTATCGACGAGGCATTATCTGCATATAGAAATGTTAAATGGCTACTGTATATCCAGACTAAAAAAAGGAATGAAAATATGTTCCAGCAGTGGTTTTTATTGAAAATTATAGTCATTAATTAGCTACCTGATTGGCGGTAAATTTAAATACAGTTTTATATTCACCATTGGGTTGAAGCATGGAATCAGGTACATTTTCAAATGGTTCTGCTCGGCGTAAGGTTCTTTCAACGGCAATATTAATAATGGCTACTGGTGCATATTCTATAAAATCAATTTTTTTAATCTGTCCCTTATTGGTCATTAAAACCGAAACAATTACCTGAAAGTCAGAAAGTGCCACCGGTGGCAGAACCCAATGCTCTGAAATCTGGAAAAAAAGAGATTTTTGAAATACTTTTTTTTCGGTTCGTTTCGACCATTTAGTTGCTAATATTGTATTTTCGTGTTCATCAACATCATATTCCGCCAGCAAATCAGCGTACTGATTAGATTCGATTGTTTGTTCCACCACAAGTTTTTTATCAGATTTTTTAGCAGGTTCCTGTTGGGGTGGTGCATCAGAGTTTTTAGCTAAAAGATTAGCTTTATATTTTTGAGTAACTTTAGTTGATTTATTAATCAGGGTACTACTATTGCCCTTTAAGTTAGTGTTTTGAGCCGGTTTTTGTTTTTGGGTTAATTGATTTGCTCTGAGAAATCCTTTGAGATTAAGTGGATTCCCTGAAGTCAGATTCAGATTTTCAGTGACAATATCATTAGCAGGATAATTTTGTGAATTAATTGCTTTTAATTTTGGCTTCACGATAGGGGGAAGTGTTTTTACTTTTTTTTGCTTTTTAGTAGAAACGGTGATTTTTTTAAGGGGTATCTTTTTAATGACTACTTTTTTAAGGGGTTTCTTTTTAATGACTACTTTTTTAAGGGGTATCTTTTTAATGACTACTTTTTTAAGGGGTTTCTTTTTAATGACTACTTTTTTGGGTGTTTCGAAATAAACTGAGGCAGAGATGACCGGGGGTACAATCGACGGTTTAATATTAACAGAAAGCATTAAAGAGAACAGAATGGCAACATGCAATCCAATAGATAATGTGTAAAAATAAGATGTTTGAATCAATTTTTGAATCATAATGCAACACTGTATCTGGCGATTCTGAAACATCCGGAAACGTGTACCCGAACCTAATTGTTTTTGTTCTCAACTAAAAGTCCCAACTGTTGGATACCCAGGTTTTTTAAAATTGCCATCAGTGCTGTCACTTTTCCGTAATCAACAGATTTATCGGCACGAATAAAGGCAACTTTATCACGATTTTTTTCCCCCCAGGTACTGGCGATAGCTTTTAATTTCTTTAATGAATATTTTTTATCCTTAATATAGTAGTTTCCGTTTTTATTGATCGTGACAATAAATTTTCGGGCATCTTTTAGATCTGCAGATCTGACGTTTTCCTGGGGCAGTTGAATATCAATGGTTTTTGTAAACAGTGGTGCTGTAATCATGAAAATAACCAGTAATACCAACAGGACGTCCACAAAGGGTGTCACATTAATATCACTGATGGATTCAAATACCTGATCATTCGGTCGTAGCATGAATATCCTCTGTTAACCAATCCAATAGTTCCAATCCAAAACTACGCATTTGGTTTGCTATAAAACGCGTTTTATCCCGAAAGAGATTATAAGCCATCAAAGCTGGTATGGCAGTAAATAATCCAAAAGCGGTTGCTACTAAAGCTGCTGATATTCCCGGTGCCACCACAGCTATATTAGAACTTCCCTGGGAGCCAATACTATAGAACGCATCAATAATTCCAATGACAGTTCCAAACAATCCGATAAAGGGTGCAGAGCTACTAATACTAGCCAAAGCGGATAACCCTTTTTCCATTTCAGCATTTTGATCGGTGATCTGCTTTTCTATGGTTCTTTCAATTCGATAGACCATTTTCTGATGTTCTTCAGTATTTAACTTGAATCCATCATTATCAAATTGACGGCTGAATACAGAATAAGCTGACTGGAACAGTCTGGCGGTATAGGTATTAGGGAAAAATTCGGCCCGATACATGATCTCAGATAATCCTTTGTGCAGGTCAATCGTTTCTAAAAATTGTTTAGCGGCACGAATTGCTAAAGTGAATAAAAACCATTTTTTTAATATTAACCCCCAGGAGATAATTGACATCAAAATAAGTATAGAAAGAATCAGTAGTGATAAGGTTCCGCTTTCTAAAATGACTGTTATGAAAGATCCTTGAAAAATTTTTAAGGCCATTGATTTACTTGGAAAAAATTAAAATCAAACTCATTTAAATGCTGACACGATCCATGCGTTCTCCCCATCGACATAAAATATCATAGGTTAATGTTCCTGCCCATTCTGCTAACATCATAGCTGTGATAATTTGATCCCCTTGGTGTCCGATTAAGACAACTTCTGCACCAACTGCCGCTTCCGGGATATCTGAAATATCCACCATTGTTGAATCCAGGGAATTGCTGCCAATGATAGGTGCCTGTTTTCCGGCAATTAACACATGTCCCTTATTTTTTAAGCGGGGGTAACCATCTCCATAACCGATGGGTAAAATTGCGACTTTTGTCGGGTTTTTTGCAGTGAAATGCATGCCATAACCAACACTTTCTCCTGCATTAACTTGTTTTATAAAAGTGATGATAGCTGTGATCGTCAAAGCCGGTTTTAATAATTTTCCTTCGATTTCTATTCGACGACAAACTTTTGACGGATATATACCCACAGGTAGAGATCCCAGTCGTACCATATCAAAATGAGCTTCCGGTAAATCCAAATAAGCGCCTGTATTACAGCAATGAACAATAGGTGGTAAAAGGTTCTCTGTTTTTAATTGGTCAATAATTGATTGAAACCGTTCCAACTGTAGTTTTGCGTAATCTTTTTGTGTCTCATCAGACTGTGCAAAATGTGTCATTAGTCCTTCGATTTCGATACCTTTCAGGCTTATTATTTTTTTGATCTCATTTAAAGCCTCTAACCAGTGAATTCCGTAGCGTCCCATACCAGTGTCAACTTTGATATGGATTTTACAGACTTTATTTAAATCACTGGCATATTTGGCAATTTTTTTTGCTTTTTCAAAAGATTGCACCTGGATAGTGAGGTTGTGCTGAACACATAGTGGTATCCCATTATCTGTTCTCTCTCCCAGTATCAGGACAGGCATCTTTGGAAAACCATTTTGTCTAAGTTTAAGTGCTTCAGACATGCAGGCCACAGCCAGATAATCACATTCTACTTCCTTAGCTGCATTGGCCAATTCCAGTATTCCATGACCCAAACCATCATCTTTTACGACTGTTAAAATTTTCAGATTCTCAGGCTTATCTTTAAAAATCAGTTGGAAATTATGTTTGATATGTTTGGTATTAACGGTTAACCAGGCACGGGAGAATTTACTATGTTGAGATAAAAAAAAAGATTGAGCGGTGACTCTATCTGAGAAAGTATATACTTGTTCTCCGATAATTTGATAAGTTTCATGCCCTTTCCCTGCAATCAGCACTGAATCTCCAGGAGCGGCCATTTCAAGTGCCATATAGATTGCTTTTTTACGATCGATTTCAACAATTAAATTAGCGTGTTTGTCCTCCGGGATTCCAGATACGATATCCCGATTGATCCTTTCGGGATTTTCAGTTCTTGGATTATCGGAAGTAACAATATAAGTGTCGGCAAGATCTGCAGCGATTTTCCCCATTTCAGCTCGTTTTGTGCGATCCCGATCGCCGCCACAACCAAAGACAACGATGGTTTTCTTGCGGGTGATAGTGGTAATCTCTTCCAGGATTTTTTGGAGTGCATCGGGTGTATGTGCATAGTCAACATAAACGCCGAATTCACTTGGACAATCAACCTTTTCAAAACGTCCGTCTACTTGTCTCGCATTTTTTAAACCCTCGGTGATCTGATCAATACCAATTCCAAGCGCGAATGCGCTGGCAAAAGCTGCCAGAGAGTTGTAAATATTGAAGAGGCCTGGCATTGGTAAATTAACTTCCGATAAATGATTTCCTTTTAGAAAAACATCAAAAGTACTGAACCCACCAGTCATTTGCTTGGGGTAAGCAACCAGATCGGCATCTTTATTGCGAATACCATAGGTTAAAACATCAACTTTACCGGATGTAATTCGTTTCTTATCGATAGCGTTTAAAAAATCTACACTTGTGGCATCATCAATGTTTACAATACCATAAGCTTTTTTATTGAAGGCACCCAAGTTTTGAAAATGTTTCAGCTTCTCTGTTTTATAGTTTTCAATGGTGAGATGATAGTCTAAATGGTCCTGAGTTAAATTGGTAAATACCGCGATATCAAAATCTATTGCTGCGTTTCTATTAAAAGCCATGCTGTGGCTGGTAACTTCCATAATCAGGGAGTCAACACTATCCTGTTCCATGGCTTTTCCGATTTCAAACAATTCAGGTGCCATGGGGTTGGATAAGTGACTGGCGCTCTGTTTACCAGAAGGTAAAAATGTTCCAATGGTTCCGATAATTCCCGTTTGTCTCCCTGCAGCTAAAAAAACTGAATCCAGTAATTGGCTGGTGGTTGTCTTACCATTTGTGCCTGTTATACCAACAATTTGCATCTGACTCAGTGGATCGCCATAAAATTGACGACACAATAAAGCCATGGCTTCATTGACATCATCAACGGCAATGACAGAAACACCATCCGGGCAGCGGGTTATTTTTCCTTTTTGGGTTAACAAGCCAATTGCTCCGGCTTGTACGGCATCAGCCCAATAATTAAAAGCATTGGAAACGATATGGCTTTCTTGAAATTCTTCATCTTCAACACAAAAATAAAGTGTGCCGGGAGTGACCTTTTTAAAATCCCAGGTAACAGCGGACACCTCCTGCTCCAAATTGCCTTCAAACTGGAAAGTCCCTTCAGACAAAGCTTCCAGCAATTTTTTAAAATTTATCATAATTGGATTTACTGTTATCTTTTATTTACCACCAAAACTAAAGCTTCTTGAACTGGATTTACTTGATCGGAAAGAACTGCCGCCAAATAAGGAGGAACTACGCGTAGATTTTTTTGTGGAAAGCGTTCGCTTACCGGAATTTCCGAATCCTCCGGAACGAATCTTCTTATTATTAGCCTGAAACTTCTTTTGGGTGGCGGTCGGTTTTGTCAAGCTGCGATTAATTCCTCGATTAGCGGTTTTTCCCTTATTGGGACTACTGATTTTTTGAGGTGATTTATTTTGGTATGCGTTTGTACCTGATTTAACACTATTGGTCTGGTATGATTTTGTTTGCCTGGCATATCCTGCTGAATTTGAACGATTATAAGGTGAAAAGTGAGACGGGTAATAACCGTAATACCAGGGAGATGCCCATAGCGGACGCATCAAGAAATAAGTTGCCATAACTGGAAAAAGACCGGAACCATGATAACGACTTTGTGAAATATTTCGTTCAATAGGTGTCGAGTCATTATATATGGCATTATCTCCATATATTTGCTCATTACCAATAACCTGGATTTCGGCTTGATTTTGATTTTTCTCAACCGTTATGGTTGCAATTTCTTGTTTTTCGTTTTGAGCCGGTTCTACAACTAAGGAGTATCCTATTTTATTGTTTACAGCACCAAATTCGGTAACTGTGACATAATCAACGATATCATCACTATTTAAATCTAGATTGTTGATCCCTTCTTTTTCATTCAATCTTCTTTCCAGCTCCTGCCCGGATCGGATTTCTTTGGTTAAGGCGGTGAGTGCTTTTAACTCCAAACCTTCTGCAACAGGGGTTTCAATGTACGACTCCGGAGTGGAATCTTCTGATAACCACCTAACAACTGATGTTCCAAGGTTGAAAACTAAAATGGCAACAATGGCTATTTTTAATGCATTCATTACTTTACCCGATTTTACTGCGTTTGCTGTTTACTCTTTCTAGAAGAATAGCTCATGAAAGATCAGAATCGACGATCTGTTCATCATTATCATCTTCTTCAGGATGATATTCAACTAAAACGGAGGTGATTTCGTTTCTTTCCATATTTATTACCTTAAACCGGTGGGGGTTGACAAACAGAAAATCGCCGACAACCGGTATCCGCTCAAGGTAAGACATAATCAGACCTTGAAGAGTATTGAAGTCACCATTTATTAAAATTTCACCTTCAATATTTTTATTAATGGTAATGATATCGGTTTTACCATTAATCAACCATTTATTCGGCTCTGTTTTCCTGATGGAAGTATCAATCGCATCTTTTTCATCATAAATCTCCCCAACCAATTCTTCCAGTACATCTTCCAGGGTTACTAAACCGGCCATACCGCCAAATTCATCCACTACAATGGCCAAATGCGTCCGTTTGGTTTTAAATTGTTCCAGCAGGGCTGAAATAGAAAGCGTTTCGTATACAAATATCGGTTTCTGGGCTAATGTAATTAATTCAACATTCTGATCGCCATTCAACATATCCTGAAAAATAGTTTTCAGATTAATGACACCGGTGATATTATCTATGGTTTCTTTATAAATTGGAATACGAGAGAATCGTTTTTCAAGCAGAATACCTTGCACCTCTGATAGTTTCATTGAATCTTTCAAAGCAAAAACAGAAGTTCTGGGGGTCATAATCGGATAAACTTCCATTTCATCAAATAGAAAAACATTTTGAATCAATTTTTTCTCTCTCTCATTGATGACACCCTGTTCTTCACCTTTTGAAATAACGTTGATTACAGTTTTTTCTGATATTTTATGTGTTTTTCCTTTTTTATTTTTAAGAACCCGATTCAATAGCTGATTAAATTTATCAAAAAAATAGGTAATTGGTGAAATGATAATACCAAATCCCAGGACGACAGGGGCAAAAAACAACCCTAGTTCCCTATTGTTGTATATCGCAAAAGTTTTGGGAATGATTTCTCCGAAGATTAGGATGATAATTGTTAATATGATGGCTGAGATAGTGATTGCCAGTTCAGGGGAAAAACCAAATTCATGCCCGTATTGTTGAGCCAAAAAGGCATTGAAGGAACCAGCAGAGATATTGACAATATTATTACCGATCAGAATAGTGCTTAACAATTTTTCTTTTTGCTTCAATAATCCAAGTACTATTTTTCTATTCTTACGGCTGGATTTCTCGATTTCAATTAAATCAATTTCACTGAGTGAAAAGTAAGCGATTTCCATACTCGAAAAAAAACCACTTAGAAGTACCAGCAGAAGTAAAACGACGATACCCGCTATCAATTAACCTCTTATCTTATTATGTTAATAATTAGGAAAATAATATTAACTGATTATTTTCCTTTTTTGGCCGTCTTGGTTTTTCGTGTTGCTTTCTTTTTGGTTTTCGTTTTTGGCTTCTCTTCTACAGGTTTCGGCTTTTTATAAAACAGAAGTCTTCCACAATGGGGGCAAACGCCATTGGAAAATTGAATGATTTCATTAAATAATTGTGCTGGAATTGCGATGGCACATCCCTGACAATTTGGTGCTGAAATTTCAATTGCAGAAGGTATTATCTTCCGTTGACTTAGTTTTTCGTATTTTTGGAGTAAATCCGTGTCAATTTTGTTGAGGAGTTCCTTTTTTAAAGCATTATAGATCCCGATTTTTTCTTTGACAGAAGTTTCCTCTTCAACTAGTTTTTCAAGCTTTTTGTCCAATATCACTTTTTCTTCTGAATATTCAACAGTAATGGTATTTAATTTCTCTTCAATGGGTTCTTTTTGGCCTTCAAGTTCAAGAATTTGATCTTCAACGCGTTTGATTATCTTATTGACAGTCTCTATTTCTTTTTGTGAGGCCGCATACTCTTTTTGGTTTTTAACCGCTTGCATTTTAAGATCAGATTTCTTGATTTTTTCCTTTTCAATCAAGACCAATTTTTCACGTTCTTCTATCTGCTGAGTATAAGTACCGATTTTATTTTTATAATTTAGAATTTGATGCTCAACTTTGGCGAGAGGCTCTTGAAGATGTTTCTTTTTATCAGGAAAAGAATTCAACAATTTATGGCTAGATTGAACCATGCGATCTTCTTTTGAAAGTTGCAAAACAGCTTTTATTGAATCCTGCATGATTTTCTCCTTTGACTTATCAGACATAGATGCTATTTTTTACAGATTTAGGTTGTAAACAAAAAAAAAGCATCAAAACATTTGGAGATAGCTCCTGAAATTTTGATGCCATAAAATACAAATAAGAGATCTTGATTATAGATGCTCGTTTGATCCATTTTTCTACTTTTCTCCTTAGTTTTTGGTGGGCCCACCTGGACTCGAACCAGGGACCGTCCGGTTATGAGCCGGATGCTCTAACCAACTGAGCTATGGGCCCTCGAAACACTATATCTAAAATAGAATTCATAAATTGGTCAAGGGTTTTGTTTAAAATAGTGTGTTAAAAATTAGTAATTGCTTAATCATTTCAATTGAATTATTGTCTGGTTTATACTATTTGCATATTTTTAATTAATTTAAATACCTGAAAAGAAACTGCCTTTTTTCGACATGGCTATGTTGTTAGGTAATATCATTTTTTTTATGGTTATGAAAAAAATAAACCTTAACGAGAAAAAAATCATACAGAGTCTGATTGTGTTATGTTCTGTGGTTGTTTTTTTATTGTCTTTTTTAGGTGATAAAGGCTATTTCGAACTTCATAAATTAAAAAAAAAGGAAATGGCTATTGAGACCAAAATTGAATTGCTAAAAAAGAAGAAACAAATTTGGTTAAATAAAATTAACTCTATTAAAAATAATCAAACTTATTTTGATACTTATGCCAGAGAGCAACTGGGATATGTAAAAAATTATGAATTTTTAATTCGCTTCACATCCCCTGAAGATGAGTAAGTTCCAAGGTTTTCTTCCCCTTGTGCTGGTATTGTCCTACCTGTTGTCAAATGTCTCTGTCCTAACGGCTGAGAATAAAATGAAAGCCCCTTTTGCTAATAAAAAACAAAACTCGGTTTCAAGCCACAATTATTATGTGGTAGACTCCTCCCAGTGGGTGTGGGGGGGGGGGATGTCCTTTTATTCAGACATTATTAGCCCTGCAGATGGAGCCAGAAGCCCAAGTTACCCAACTGGCAGTATGTATGGGAGGATGGCGATTAAAAAACATGGTTTTTTCTTAGGTATAATACTCACCGCTGACCGCCTGTTGCATGAGTCGGATTTGCCATTAACTCCGTCTATTAGCATTTACAATAAGAGACGATTTTACGATCCTCTTGAATTCAATACATTCTGGTGGGAAGATGGTAGTCCCTGAGGCCATTATGTTGCAATGATAATACAGTTTGATACACTGCACTAGAAGTTAAATCCATTTACAATAAGATCTATTGTTAAAATACATATTTAGTGCTTGAACGAAAAATACTGAAATTCAACTGGTTGCTAATTAACCGGAAATTCGGGGGACACGTAACAACCTGGTATCAAGCATTAACCGTTTATCTTAAAATGTACATGTCCCCGAATTTCCTACTTTCCGTTCAGACACTATTTAAGGTTTTAAAGTTTAACTACTTGAATTTTTAATCGCCTGATGAAGTTTTTTTAAAAATTAAAAGTGAGTAATAGTTAATGGTTAAACGGCTTCAATATTATAATAATTTATTAAATCTAACTTGACTCAGAATGGCTAAAACATTATAAAAGAGCTTTATTATATAGTTAGTTAAAGAAATTAACCTGATATTTTTGATGGAGGAATTAAGAATGGTAAAAAAGCAAAGTAAGTGGTTTACAAAATTAATAATTTTGTTTTTTGCTCTGGCCTTGGGAGGACTACTAATTACATCATGCGAAAAAGAAAAAAAAGCAGCAGCAGTTGCTAAAGAACTTCCTCCTATTAAAATGGGAGTTGTTGGACCTCATTCAGGCGACCTGGCTTCTTATGGTATTCCCACCATTAAGGCTGCTAAATTGGTTGCAGCTCGAATTAATGCTTTAGGTGGAATTGATGGTCGAAAAATTGAACTCGTTATCGAAGATGACGTTTGTAAGCCTGAAGTGGCTACTAATTCGGCCACAAAAGTTGTCGGTGATAAAGTTAATGTTGTCTTGGGACATATCTGTAGTGGCGCTACTAAGCCAGCTTTGAGAGTATATAAAGAAGCAAACACTATCGCAATGTCTCCATCCGCAACAAACCCTGGATTAACTCAAAGTGGCGATTATCCAAACTTCTTCAGAACAATCGCTTCTGATGATGCTCAAGCTTTACTGGAAGTTAATTTTGCACTGGATACTTTAAATCTTACCAAAATTGCTGTCATTCATGATAAAGGTGATTATGGTAAAGGTTTAGCTGAATTTGCAAAAGGTTTTCTTGAGAAGGACAGTCGTGGAACTGTCGTTCTTTATGAAGGTGTAACTCCAGGTGCAGTTGATTATTCAGCTGTTGTTCAAAAAATTAAAAGATCTGGTGCTGAAGCTGTAATCTTTGGTGGATATCATCCGGAAGCTTCAAAAATTGTTACCCAAATGAGAAAGAAGCAGATGGATACCATTTTCATTTCTGATGATGGTGTAAAAGATGATACTTTTATAAAAGTTGCCGGGAAATATGCAGAAGGTGTTTATGCTTCTGGACCAATGGATACATCCACTAACCCACTGGCAAAAGAAGCTGTTGCTGCTCATAAAAAAGAGTTCCAGGAAGAGCCAGGTGCTTTCTTTTTGAATGCTTATTCAGCTGCATTGGCAATGTTAAATGCAATAGATAAAGCTAATTCAACTAAATACGAAGATATTGTAAATGTACTTCGAAACGAATATGTGGCCACACCACTGGGAATCATTAAGTTTGATGAAAGAGGTGATGCAATTGGTGTTGGATTCTCTATGTATCAGGTAATTAACGGTAAGTATATTGAAAATAAAAAATAGCCGTTACTCCTAATTTCAATCGGGATGGGTTTCTGCATCCCGATTCAGTTCAAATGAATTACCAGTTAGATTCAATAATAATGCCTCTATTAACTGTTGTGAGAGAACAGTTGTAGCGGTATTTATTATAATCTCAAAGTTAAATTCCCACTAAATTCACATGATTAATCTTAGGCATCAAAAAGCAGTTAAGTTATTTATAAGCTCAAGTTGAGGCCTACAGATAGTTTTATTCAATTTAAGGGGAGAGACTATTAAGTTAATAAGAAAAATGAATAAAACTTGGAGTACAAAATAAATGGAATATTTTAAGTTAGATTATATTCTGGAATTATTTCTGGGAGGTCTAACGCGCGGAAGTATATATGCTTTGATTGCGCTTGGTTATACCATGGTTTATGGAATTATCGAGTTGATCAATTTTGCCCACGGTGAAATATATATGATCGGTGCGTTTACGGCTTTGATTGTTATAGGAGTATTGACCTTATTGGGATGGAATACAGTAGCTATACTGATAATAGCTGCTTTAATGGCTGTGATTTATTCCATGGCTTATGGCTATACGATGGAAAAAATCGCCTATAAACCTTTGAGAACTGCGCCAAGATTATCTGCATTGATTAGTGCGATCGGTGTATCTTTATTTTTACAGAATTATGTATTGTTGGCCCAAACTTCTGATTTTCAACCTTTCCCAGCCTTGATTCCAAAATTTGACTTTCTGGAAGGATATGAACACATCATCAGCTCACCAGAAATAGTTATTTTTGCGACAACAGCTATTGTAATGATTTTGCTGACAATCCTGATTAAGTTTACCCGAATCGGAAAAGCCATGCGTGCTACTTCACAGGATAAAGTTATGGCAGCTTTGGTTGGTATTAATGTCAATAGTGTTATTTCGGTCACATTCGTGGTGGGGTCAGCGACAGCTGCGCTCGGAGGTGTATTGATTGCGTCCCATGTTGGGCAGATTAATTTTTATATTGGTTTTATCGCTGGAATTAAAGCCTTTGTCGCAGCCGTATTGGGTGGGATCGGAAGTATCCCCGGTGCTGTTTTGGGAAGTTTTGTCCTGGGATGGACTGAAAGTTTTGCCACAGGCATGATTTCAAGTGACTACGAAGATGTTTTTGCATTTTTATTTCTTGTTTTGATTCTGATATTCAGGCCTGCTGGTATATTAGGAAGATCTGATTCACAGAAAGTTTAATAATAATGGTAATTTATGAATTATTTAAATGAGATTAAAAAATCGTTGCTGACGTCTTTGTGGTTTATATTTCTGACTTTTCCGATCATGGTTATCCGCGTCAATACCATTGAAAAGACAGTAGAATGGCGTTGGGTTAACGTTCTATTAATCGCTCTGGGAAGTTTTGTACTATCTTTCGTATGGCGATATTTAATGAAGAAAAAGCAATTGGGCGCTAAAGCTTCAAAAATAGATCAGACCATGATGATTGCCTACCCAATATTGCTATTGATGTGGTTTTTATTTATTTTGTTAATAATGCTTTCGGTAAATATATATATTGGCGCCGCTTTTGATTTTAGTATTAAACAAATATTATTAATTTTAGTGCTTTCACCAGTACTAGCTGCCCGCAAGCAGATACAAGAAAAAGCTGAGCCGTTTTTCAGGAAATTTGCTTATCGGATTCACTTAGTTAAAGATACCGGTGGCGAAATTTCTATCCGTGAACAAATTTACCAAAATGCCAGTTATTATAAGTTTTTTCTATATGTTATTGGTGTTGCTGTCTTTTTATTCCCTTTTGTCTCTTCCGTGTATCAAACAAACATCATGATTACGGCTTTGATCTGGATTATGCTGGGACTAGGATTGAATATCGTTGTTGGTTTAGCGGGTTTGCTGGATTTGGGATATGTGGCGTTTTATGCTGTTGGCGCTTATAGTTACGCTTTGTTGAATATTCATTTTGGTATCAATTTCTGGCTGGCACTGCCGATTGGCGGCTTGTTAGGAGCAACATTTGGTATTCTGCTCGGTTATCCAGTTTTAAGATTACGGGGAGATTATCTGGCCATTGTTACATTAGGTTTTGGTGAGATTATTCGCCTAATCCTGGAAAACTGGAACGATTTCTCTTATGGTCCTAGTGGAATTCCCAATATTCCCAAACCTACTCAAATTCCAGGGTTCGATTCATTAATTAGATTTATTTATGAAATGTGGGACTTACTTATCTATAATATCGATTTGTATGTAGATGTTCCGGATTTTTTAAAAGTTACATCCAATCTGGGTCTAAAGGTACCTGCGGTTTACCTGTTTTTTCTAATGATCTTATTGACAGTGTTTACAATCTTCATCGTTAATCGACTCCAAAATTCCAGAATCGGAAGGGCCTGGATCGCACTGCGTGAAGATGAAATTGCGTGCCAGGCAATGGGTGTGGATAAACAAAAGACAAAATTATCAGCTTTTGCAATGGGCGCCACCTGGGCAGGAATGGCAGGTGTCATGTTTGCGGCAAAAACAACATTTATCAATCCCCCGAGCTTTACAATTTGGGAATCAGTTATGATTCTCTGTATTGTTGTGTTAGGTGGTATGGGTTCTATTTTAGGTGTTATCCTGGGAGCTCTGGTGTTAATATTGCTACCGGAGTATTTAAGAGCTTTTTCAGAATACAGGATGCTGGTATTTGGAGCATCCATGATTCTTATGATGATTTTCCGACCAGGTGGAATTATTATTTCTGTTCGCCAAACCTATAAATATACAAAATCATAACACCTTAATTGATATTACCCATGGAAACAATATTAGATGTAAAAGATTTAACGATGGATTTTGGTGGGCTGAGAGCATTGGATCACATTGATATCCAGGTTAAAAAAGGTGAGATTGCAGCACTGATCGGTCCCAATGGTGCCGGAAAAACTACCTTTTTTAATTGTATTACTGGAATCTATAACCCTACCAAAGGGGAAGTGACTATTCACCCGGATTCAAATAAGACTAAACGATTAAACGGTTTAAAACCCAATGTAGTAACTGAATATGGGTTGGCCAGAACATTTCAGAATATTCGTTTGTTTTCTGAAATGTCAGTTTTAGAAAATGTGATGCTGGGACGACATTGCAGGATGAAATCCAGGATTTTCAGTGCTATTTTTAGACCGCCTTCGACGGTTAAAGAGGAAAAACAGGTTGTAGAAGATAGTTATCAAATTCTGGAAAAAATAGAGTTAACCCAATATGTCAATGAGTTAGCTAAAAATTTGCCCTATGGCGCGCAAAGAAGATTGGAAATTGCCAGAGCTTTGGCGACAGATCCTTTTTTGTTGCTATTGGATGAACCTGCTGCAGGTATGAATCCACATGAAACCGAAGAGCTGGATGATTTGATAATAAGACTCCGGGACAAAGAGAATGTATCAATTTTATTGATTGAACACGACATGAAATTGGTAATGAGTTTATCTGACAATATATTCGTTATGGATTATGGCAAGTTGATTGCGCATGGCACACCGGATATCATTAAATCTAACCCGGCTGTTATAAAAGCCTATCTTGGAGAATAATAAGATGCTTAAAGTTTCTAAGATTCAGACCTTTTATGGCAATATTCAAGCCCTCAAGGATGTTAGTATTGAAATTGGTGAAGGAGAAATTGTTACCTTAATCGGGGCGAATGGTGCCGGTAAATCGACGACTCTGATGTCGATCAGTGGTGTGGTTAGGCCCCGATCCGGTGAAATTTTCTTTAAAGAACAATCTATTCATGATATGAATTCAAACGATATTGTTAAACTTGGAATTTCTCAAGCGCCAGAAGGCCGGAGAATTTTTCCTTATTTAACGGTATTGGAAAATCTGGATATGGGTGCTTTTTTACGAAAAGATAAATTAGAAATACAAAAAGACTTTGAATACGTTTTTGAGTTATTTCCAATTTTAAAAGATCGTCGCAGTCAAATTGGTGGTACCCTAAGTGGTGGTGAACAGCAAATGTTGGCTATCTCCAGGGCTTTGATGGCAAGACCTAAATTGTTATTGCTGGATGAACCTTCATTGGGGTTGGCGCCACTAATAATGCAACAGATTTTTAGAATTATTAAAAAAATTAATCAGGAACATAATACATCAATTTTTCTGGTTGAACAAAATGCCAAGCAGGCCCTGCAAGTAGCCAATAGGGGTTATGTTATGGAAAACGGACGGATTACTTTATCTGATGATGCGGATAAACTTCTGGATAATGAAGCCGTTAAAAAAGCCTATCTAGGTATTTAATTATCTTTTCTTAGGCAGGGAAAAGCCTTTTCTGGATAGCTTCCAGAAAAGGCTTTTTTATTTTCATTTAACTGTTTAGACAGGAATCTTTATTATTGCCGGTTATCGGTATTTTTATTAGCCAGTAGAGCTAAAAAAGACAGAAAACGCTAACGCTTTCAGAATAAATAGGAAAGGCAAGGAAATGATCGAAAAAAACAGGATCAAGTTTTTTGATCTTGTTTAGGGTGTTCAATTTGCCAGCGTTGAATAACTTTTTGGAGTGCTTGTTTCTGATTCAATTTTTTGTATAGATAGACCAAATACATGAAGGTATCCCGATCGGTTCTAATTTTATAGGCACCCTCAAATAAAGTGATTGCTTTATTGAGGTTTTTCGTCTTCAGTTCTTTTTTCCCCTGTTGGATCAACAGTTTTCTGGTTTCTTCCTGCTCTTTTTGCTTTTGATCTGATTTAATTGTGTTATATTCTTCTTTGATTTCATGTTCTTTAATATGATTACCTTGCATTTTATAGGCTTTCATTGCCTTTAATAAAATGTGTGGTGTGCGATCAATTTCTAAGGCATGTTCATAATTTTCAGATGCTGCTACAAAGGTTCCGACGTGGTAAAACTCATCAGCTACGAAGCAAAAATGTTCCTGAAGTTTGAGCAATTCATCATGCGCTTCTTCATATTTTGGGTTTAATCGGACAGCATCTTTTAAGGGTTGAATCGCTTCATAAAATTTGTTCAGTGACGCTAATGTTTTACCAATACCATAAAGGAGTTCGATATTATCTGTTTCAAGGGATGCAAGTCTGTAGAACTTTAGCGCCTCACTTAATTTTCCCTGACCATATTTTTTATCTGCGAGGTCAATAATTTCCGATAAATGGCAAGCACCCTCCATTTCATCGAGTTTGGACGCGCCTTTAATTAAAAAAACCAGGGACATTAATTTGTTTCCGATACGATGATAATATATTCCTAAATTAATATTGAAGTAGCGATCATTTGGATCTCTGGATAAAATATCTTTAAATATACTTATTTCGTCTTCATTTTCATTTAATATAAAGTTTGTAATTGATACAACCATATCCAGATATCTAAATGAGTATTGTTCTGCTTTAAGCTTCACAAAAACATCCAATGCCATCCGCAGGTTTTTTGTGGTTGGATCTGTTTCGCTATCTTCATTCTCTTTATCAATTAAAGTTTCCCGCTCACTTAGTACATAAAGTCCAAGATTTAAAACACCCCATAAGAATTCATCCTTTTCTTCGATTGAAAGACGATTCCAGTCATGTTCCAGTGATTCTTTAAGCAGAATAATGACATCAGTGCATGATTCGTCGATTTTAGAACTGCCGATCAGTTTTTTTCTGATATCCACCATTAAATGATCGGTATTTTCTGTTGCCGCTGTCGTTTCTTTGAGCTCTTTTTCCAGAATCATTTCCTGCATTTTTTCGACTTTTTTGAAAAAATTCTTTTTATTAAGCGCTTCAGTTAAATGTCCCAGAAGTTCCTGATCTCTTGGATAGTCTGATTTTGGGAGGATGAAATTGTTAACGTTGATATATTTATCGACCAATTTTTTTATTTCCTGATCGTAAATAGGAACCTTGGCGATACTTGCGGCCAGGTTTAAAAAAGCTGTGTCATCTTTTTTATTAAGAGAAAAAGCCCGCTTATAGAATTCATTCGCTTTTTTATTATCACCATTTAAGCGAGATAAATTCCCCAGATGATTAGTGAAGGCGTAAGTCTTTTTTTGATTTTGATAAAGAATGTTACCTATGGTGATCGACTCTTTTACTAGTTTTTGACTATCGAAAGCTTCGAATTTTGGTTTAAGGAGTGATAAGGCTGTTCCTGCGTCATGTTGGACACTTAACTCGAATTCTTTAGTCGCCCGTCCATATTTTTGATTTTTAAGAAATTCCAGTCCCTTATTAACAGCCTCTTCGGCGAGTTGTAGGCTTTTAGTTTTTTTCTTGTCCGTAAAATAATTCAGCATCTATTTTAACCGCACAATTTGATTAGTTTATATATTTTAGCAGTATACCATGGGCTTTATGTTTTATTATGTCTGTATAGTAAGCATGATAGGCATTGGTAGTCAAGAATTGATGACTGAATTTAGATTTGAAAGTAAAATGCCAGATATAATATTTTAATGGATGTGAGAGTTATCGTTTGATTCTTTGTTGAACAAATTTGTATATTGACAGGCATTATTACAATGCTTTTGGATGAAATAATTTTATTGTCACTGTTGATAAATTGATTCTGAATTTATTTTAGCCAACCACATGTCAATTTTTTTCACTGTTTGCAACATTTTTAGTCGTTCTTGTTAAAATAAAAAAACCTGTAATGATTGGTTTTTGAGGGTATACGGATTCATGACCTTAGAATTCTAATTCACCGTTTACTATAAACAGGTTCCATTCACAAAAAAAGTTCTTGTATCGCTTTCTAATTCCGATATAATACAAACAAAATTAACCCTCTCCACCTTTATGCTAACTTTATTTTAGGAGAAGATAATGAATTATAAAGGTAGAAGAAGTAAAAAGTTTTCATCATTTCAACCAAATCGGATCACAGTATCTAGTGCTGTTGATGAGTTTTTGAAAAATGGTGGGAAAATAACTAAAGTTGATTCGATTAGTGATTCTTTTAAAGAATTTACTGCCCAGAAAGAACTGCCTGCTGTTGTTGATGCTTTTTTAATGGGAGAAAATGTTTTTTAACCAAGACACATTTAAAAAGGATTAATTATGGAAAGCTGTTAGACGTGCTGCAGACGCTTCTTTTCACGGTAAAGCGTAATGAGCACGTCTATATCTATTCGTATTTGTTTTTGATTACTCCCTTCCCTGAAAAAAATAGATTTCATTTTATTCTATCCAATATTAGTTATATCCATGAAAATTGATTTACGTACTAATGGATGAATCTAATTATATTGAATAAATAATTAGAAGTTAATCTCCGATAAAGACTTATCCTTAGTTAATTCGATGGCTTTTTCAAATTTCTTTAAAAAATTCTAAATTTCTTAACATTTTTTAAATAAAATGATATGAAAGGTCAACGAGCAGAGAGTTTCTAATAAATTTCAAGGATTGATGTCAGGTATAATTTGTAAGAAAAATATTTAGAGAATACCTGAGCTTAGTTTGGCTATGTTTGTAGTAATAGCTATCTTGGATCTCCTAAATCAAAACTTCAGAAATGACTTGATTATTATTAAAATCATTTATTTTAAGAGGACAACATGAAATGGTTTTACAATTTTAGGTTAACTATAAAATTACTAATATCTTTTACGATTGTTGCCGTGATTTTAATAGTCGTTGGTGGAAAAGGCCTTTTGAATACTTACAATATGGCGAAGTTGTCGGAAAGTCTGTATAAAAAAAATTTCTTACCTAGTTTGGAGATCAATAAATTGAATCGACTATTTTATGAGTATCGCCTGCTACTTTTTCAACATATTGGCGATTCTGAAAATAGTCAATCCGAAGCCAACGAAAAATTGATTATTTCGAAAACTCAGGAAATCAGCATTTTTTTGGCTGAAAAGGAAAAATTAGTCAGTGATAATCAAAATTTTGATTTCGAAGAATTAAAAAAACAGTGGGGAGTTCTTAAAAAAGACACTAATATTATTGTTAGAATGAGTTTGGACTATCTTAAAAATGGTGCTTTTGACAAATCCCAGACAACCAATAAGGATTACTTTCAAGATATTAATTCCACGCTTCTGCGATGGAGTAATATTATGGAAAAAAATTCAAAAATAGATTTTGAAATGGTTGATGTTATTCAGAAAGATTCCTTTTATTTCATGTTAATTCTTGTCATCGGGGGAGTATTGATTGGATTTGTTTTAATGATCTGGATTTCCCATATTATATCTAAACCGATCCTTACGTTAACAGATTTTGTAATTCATATGACAAAAAGTGGTGATTTTTCGAAAACCATTAATCAAACCAGTAAAGATGAAATAGGACAATCGATTGACGGTCTTAATCAATTAACTGAATCTTTAAGATCAGCTTTTAAAAATATTAATGAAGTAATGTCTGCGGTCGCCAGGGGAGATTTAATTCAACGGATTACCGAGACTTATTCGGGAGAAATACAGGCGTTAGGTACTAGTATCAATAAATCCATCGATATGCTAAGTGAAAGTATCAGGGAAAGTAAGATAAGAAGTGAACAGGTTAATATCAGTGCCAATGCATTATCCAAAACAGCTTTGAGTCTTTCCAGTGGCGCATCTGAACAGGCTGCCAGCCTGGAAGAGATAGCCTCTTCCATGGATGAGATTGGATTTAGAGCTAAAACCAATAATAAAAGGGCTTCTAAAGCACAAACATTGAGCAATGAAACTCTAGAAGAGGTTAGAAATGGGACTTCCCAAATGGAGAATATGCTATCATCCATGAGGGAAATCAATCAAACCAGTTCTAACGTGACTAAAGTCATCAAAGTTATCGAAGAGATCGCTTTTCAGACCAATTTGCTGGCTTTAAATGCGGCGGTTGAAGCTGCCAGAGCAGGTAAATATGGAAAAGGTTTTGCCGTTGTGGCTGATGAAGTCAGAAATCTGGCTGAAAGGAGTGCAGAGGCTGCAAAAAACACCAATGAGTTGATTGAAAACTCTGTTAAAGAAGTAGAAAACGGTGTCTTAAATGCTGATCAGACAGCTGCCGTTTTAAAAGAAATAAGTAATGATGTGAATCAGGTAAATGAACTGGTCGGGGAAATTTCAGCCGCCTCACAAGAACAAAATTCAGGTATCGATGAAGTAAACCGCAGCCTGGCTCAAATGAACAACATTGTTCAACAAAATTCATCTATCGCAGAGGAGACAGCTTCATCATCTGAGGAATTGAAGGATCAATCAACACGATTGCAAATGATTTTGAGTAAGTTTGTGATTTTAAGAAGAAATAGTGCTACTGGGCAAATGACAATAGAGGAGTCATCATTTTCAGAGTCCCAAAATGATTTTCTATTGGAAAATCAATCCAATTTTGCACCCCTTCACCCCCAATTAAAACTTAAAAAAGAACCACAAGATCCAAATCAAATTATAGCATTGGAGGACGATGACTATTATACAAATATTAGTTAAGGGGCCTTTCCGGGGAAGGTCTTTGATGATACATATGAGCTGTTTTTACTGATCTCCGCAATATAGAATTACCTGAATATCACATACATTTGTATTTGTAGGACCAGTTTTGAATAGCTGATCGAATTGTTCGAAAAATCGATATGAATCGTTTTCCTTAAGGTACCAGGTGATATCTAAATCCTTTTTTTGAGACTTTTCCAGTATCTCACTGCAGGCAAAGGCTCCAGCTGCATCAGTAGGTCCATCATTGCCATCTGTACCGGCGGACATAAAATAAATCCGATCTGTAAAAATAGGGCTTAAGGACATTAAATACAAAAAACACAATGCTAAATGTTGATTTCGACCGCCTTTACCAGCACCCGTTATTCTGACGGTAGTCTCTCCTCCGGTGATAAAACATAAGTTCTTTTTGGGAAATTCTTTAATTTTACGAAAAGTGTTTTGGTATAACCATAAAGCAGCATCTTCAACATCACCTGTTATAAAACCATTGATAATTTCGGCGGTATAACCAAGTTGTTCCGCTTTTTTTCTGGCCTCTACCAAACAATCGTAATTGTTTCCAATGACGATGTTTGAAACTTTATCAAACAATTGGTCACTGCGGTTGGGAGTTTCAGGAATAGCACCATCCAAACCGAATTGTAGAAGTTTATTGGTATTCTCCGACAATTGATTCTCTAAGTGATATCGATTGAAAATTTCCTTTACTTCCAGGTAAGAACTGGGGTCAGGTACCGTTGTTCCTGAAGCGATGACATCAAGTGGATCACCAATAACATCCGATAGAATCAGGGAAATTATCGAGGCGGGGACAATTGTTTGTGCCAGGCGACCTCCTTTAATTGAGGATAGGTGTTTTCTGACACAATTTATTTCCTGTATACTTGCGCCACATTTCAATAATAGGTCGGTTAGGTGCTGTTTATCTTTTAAACTTAATTGAATTTTGGGATTAGAAGAATAATATGGAGAAGTTACTAGGGCAGATCCACCCCCTGAAATTAAAACTAGTACCAGCGTTTTAGAATCATATTCACTCACCTTCTTTAATATTCGAGAAGCTGCTGTTTCACTATTTTCATCCGGGATGGGATGGCCAGCTTCAATCGTTTCAATAATAGATAATTCTTCAGTATGACCGTATTTAACGGATATTAATCCGGAATCTATTCTACCTGAGAAAACTTTTTCCACAGCTTTTGCCATCTTAGCAGTGGCTTTGCCAAATCCAATGACTACTATTTTAGGATAAAGTGTCAAATCAAATTGGAATATTTTCTCACTATTTTGAATGGTTAAGATGTCCTGATCAATGTTAATTGAGTCGATAATGATTTGATAGGGGTCAACAGCTTGAATACCTGAAAAATAGATATCTTTTAGATGTTGAATTTGCTGAGAGGTCATTTTACCCGTTTTATGATTTGTTATTTTCCTTTTTTTTAATATATTCCGCTTCTTGTGTTCGTTCTGCCTTAACAGATTTTATATTATTGAGTTTTCTTAAAATTTTAATCAATTGGTCTGCATCGGTTACCCTCATGGTGATATCCTGATGTGTGACATTGTTGATTAAACGGAGGTTGTTTTGCAACAATTCGATATCATATCCAGCCAGAATTTTAGTAATATTTAAAGTCGTTTTGATTTTATTATCAAATTGTAGATTGATTCTAACCGGTAACTTTTCGGTCATATTTTTTGACCACTCAACCTGAATCAGTTTGCTGGGGTTTATTATTTGAGATCGAATATTGATGCAATCAACCAAATGAATTGATATTCCTTTTCCGGGAGTAACGGCACCAATTATTTCATCACCCTTGACCGGTAAACAACACTTTGCATAATGCATGATCATATCAGTGTCATTTAATCCGGCTATTTCAACACTTTCCGGAGCCTTCCTCTTAAAAGGTTTGACTAAAGTACGCCTGATTAAATTACCTTTTTGGGATGTTTTTTCTTCACCCGTGATAAATAGATTGAAAATTGATAGATCCAAGGTTCCAAAACCAATTTGGGAATAAAACGTTTCAACGGATTTTAATTGATGTTGGGTAATAAATGTATTCATTTTTTCAGAACTCTCTACTAATTCGATATCTGACTTATGTTTGTAAAGAAAATCTGAAAACATTTCACGTCCAAGTTTTATTGATTGTTTTTTCTCTCTCTTCCGCAAAAAAGTTTTAATATATGATAAAGCCTTTGATGTTGTGGCAATATTCAGCCATTCCATTTGAGGTTGTTGTGACTCCAAGGTCAGGACAGTTATTTTATCACCGTGTTTAACCACGGTATGTAGCGGTCGATTCTTACCGTTTATCTGAGCACTGACACATGTGTTGCCAATTTCACTATGGATGGCATAAGCAAAATCAAGTAATGTTGCGTTTTTAGGCAATTTGACAATTTTTCCCTTTGGTGAAAAGGCATATACGAAATCAGAGTATAATTCACGCGTAAAGATCTCTAATGATTCTTTTGGGTCACTGGTAATATTCAAACTGTTACCCAATTCCTGTAACCAGACGGTTTTTTCGTCTTCCTGAGCAGTAACCTGTATATTGGCTTTATATTCCCAATGTGCAGCGATACCTCTAACGGCAACGCTATTCATTTCGTTGGTGCGAATCTGGATTTCAAAAGACTGACCCAAATTACCAACTACCTGTGTATGAAGTGATTGGTAGCCATTCGGTTTAGGGAAAGATATATAATCTTTATAAGTTCCAGAGATTGATTTGTAATGACTACTAATTAAGCCTAGTACCTCATAGCATTCACTTTCGGAATTAACGATGATTCTGAGGCCTAATAAGTCATGTAAATGTTTATAGTCGACGCCATATCTGACTGATTTTAAGAATAGTGAATAGCGATGTTTTATCCGGCCTTTCATATAACCATCGATATTTTTTCCTACCATTAACTGCTGAATTTCATCAGTGAGTCTGTCAATCGAAGCTTGATGTTTTTCTCTATTTTCTTCTAAGAATTGTGCGATTTTTTTATGTTCATGGGATTTTATATAAGAAAAGCATAAATCTTCAAGTTCTACTTTGATATGGGATAATCCAAGACGTTCTGCAATTGGGCTATAGGTATCCAGAGTAGCCTGAGCAATTTTTTTAGCAGATGTGCTAAAAAGTCTGCTTAAGTGTCTCATTTGTACGAGGCGAACTGCCAGATTCACAAAAAGAATTCGCATATCTTTGGATGTAGCAAAAACCATCTGGCGCATGTTTTCAACAACATCTTCATCCTGAAGCGTTGTATCGGCAATCGTATTGATGGAATGGACGCCTAGCACTACATTGGCTGTTTCATTGCCCATTGCACTCTGTATTTCTTCCAGGGATATTTTCCCTTCCACCAGAATACCATGTAATAATCCCGCGATGATGCTTTGAATATCCAGTCTCAGATTGATCAGTACTTTGGCTGTTTCCATGGCATATTCCAGATAGGAGCTACCCAGAATCTTAAAATAGCTTTGGGTTTTTGCCGCTAAAATGTATGCAATTTGAATCGGAGCAGTATCAACCTGATCTTTTGTATATTCTTTAAATTCACTGATGATATTTTCAATTCGGATCATAAAAATGGTCTGGCTAGTGATGGTCGATAAGATCAGTTTAATGTGACTAAATTTTTATCACTCTAGTCTGTTTTGAGGATATTGGAAATAATATTCTTTATTCTTTCTTGATTGTCAGGCAAGGATTGGATGTTTAGTTTTTTAAGGATAGTTTCAATATCTGGAGTAGTGTTTTTTGTTAATTGGAAATGTTCTTTAATAATAATACTTAACAGAGAATCAACAGCAGTCTCCAAATCATTATTTTCAATTGAATAATGATATCGATTTTTATAAGACAGTTCTTTTTCAGCTTGTCCTAAACGTTTTTTTAATGACTCGGCGGATTCTGTTCCTCTGTTTGATAAGCGATCTTTTAAAACTTCCAAAGAAGGTGGTGTAATAAAAATATATGTGGCCTCGATGTCTTTTTTCTCCATTAACTGGAGGGTTCCCTGAACATCAATATCGAGAACAATAATATCTCCTGGTTGGTGATTTTCTTGTATGGCAGACTTAGATGTTCCATAATAGTTTCCAAATACCTCTGCCCATTCTATAAAATCCTGATGCTTTATTCTTTTTTTAAAAATTTCCCGACTAATGAAATAATAATCTACACCATTTTGTTCGCCTGATCTGGGTGACCTGGTGGTACAAGACACAGATAAAGTTAAGGTTGGTAGAACTTCTCTGGCTCTTGAAAACACAGAAGTTTTTCCCGTTCCACTTGGCGCCGATATTACAAATAGTTTAGGGGGATTTGCTTTCATATTTTTGATAGAGGTATCCTCTGATTTTCAGACAGGCGGGAGATGCTAATAACTAATTACCTGTAATAGCAGGTAATTAGTTGATTTATGCGATTACAACCTCAATTTCGTGATTGAGTGAAACACTTAAAGAATTTCGTATAAAATTCAGTGTACCGGTCGTGCTACTTGGGCATCCACTGCATGCACCTTGGTAATTGATAAATACTTTATCACCTTCAATTCGCTCCAGTGTCAATCCACCACCGTCAGCTGCTAAGGCAGGTCTGACTTGCTCATTTAATACGTGTTCAATCTTTTCTGACCATTCTTCTTCAGGGAAGTCTTTTAGAAAAACTTCATCTTTGGTGTTTTTTAGTGCCTCTATTAATTTAGAGTATCCGCCTTTGACATACTTTAGGTCTGAAAAATTATTATCCCGTAATAATTTTATAGATTCTCCGGTTTTACTATCATCATCTTCACCGTATAGAATGATAGTTGCGTAGGGAGGCAATTGCTGAATGTAGTCTTTTAGATACATTGCAGGTAGTGAATGTGCTCCAATTAAATGCTCTGCAGCATAATCTTCAGGTGATCTGAGATCAATGATGATTGGCGGCATGCTTGGTTTTTTGCGTAGATTTAAGCAATCTTCCGGTTCGAGTCCAAATTCACTTAGTTCAAAAACGTTTTTGTTGGTAAATTCCATACTATTCCTAATAAAACTGATTAAAATTACGCCAATGCACCTGCTACTTTATTTGATCGAATACAGCTTGTACAAACCTTAACTGTCTGAGTATTACCATTCGGTTTCTTAACGTGTACGTTTTGTAAATTAGGCAACCATCTTTTTCTGGTTTTATTGTGGGCATGACTGACATAATTACCTGAAGCCGGTCCTTTACCACAAATTTCACATCGCTTAGCCATGTTATTTACTATGCTTGGGGTGTAAAAATATACGGAGGTTCAATAAATCAAGGTCTTTAATTGATAACCTGATAAATTTTAATCTAATTAAGATTAAATAAACAAAAAAAATATCATTAAAATTAAACACTGGCAATTACAAAATTGATTTTTATTTTAAGAGAAAGAAAAAATAGCATTGGCTTACAGTAGAATACGAAATTAGCCAGTTAATTTAATAATGATTGGGATTAACTGGCTAATGGCCAGGATTTATGGCAATAATGCCAATACATCTTTTAGAGTAATCACCCCGATTTCCTGGAGCTCATAAGTAATACGAGTGGCTCCCATAATGATGACTTTTTTCTTGTTCATAAAATACTCCTCTATTTTAACAATTGATCCTGGAACCTACTTCCTAAAAGCAAAGACGAAACATCACGATGTAGCATGAAATATAGATTTCACGACAGGATTGTTTCAATTGTTAAAAGATATCTCAGTATCTAATACTGAATTAAAAAATCAAGTAGTTTTTAGATGGATAAATAAATTAATGAGTTTTACGCTTTGATCAATATTTCGTTTCAAACCTTTGAATTTTATATAGTTTGATAATCACCAGGAGCCTTTATAAATTATCCATCATTAATTACAAACTGCCTGTGAAAAACCGAGCGATTAAACCTCCAGGTCATCCTTTGTTCTGGTAGATCAATAATTAAAAATTACTTCCGAAATATAATATGACCAGGGTTATTTTAATGGAACTGTTTGGATAGTTGATTAATTTTTAGAAAAGTCACTTCCCAATCGTAAGGAGTTGGTGTATGAAAATTCTTTTAGTATTGTTTATATATAAAAAATTAGTAAATACTTAATGGAACAAAAAAATATATTTACCTATGGACCCTTAATGTTTCCAATGGTATGGGATCAAGTAGTAAAGGGATCTTATAATTTAAGCCCAGCAGTTTTGTCGGAACATATTTGCTACCAAATTAAAGGTGCAGACTATCCTGTCATGATTCCGAAGCTGTTACATAATGTTAAAGGAATGGTTTACTTTAATGTGGCACAGGATGACATTAAAAGATTGGATAAATTTGAAGGAGAGTATTACTTTAGGCTGTCTGTAACAGCTACCCAATACGATAAAGAACAAGTAATGGTGGATACGTATATCCTTAAGCCGGAATACTACTCTGTTATGGAAGAGAAAAGATGGGATGTTAAGCAGTTTCAAATAGAAGGGTTAGACCGATTTATGAAATCTTATTTTGGATTTGATAAGATTAATTAATGGCTGAAATTAATAGAAAAACTAATAAATTGCAGTAGGTATTTGTTCCTCTCAAATTCGGTTTATTAAACTGTAATGAATTACTACCAAGTTTCATCCGCTCCCTTTTATAAATGTCCTTTTATACCTCAAATATACTATAAAAAAATAATTTTGCTTGCTCATTTTAATCCACTAAGCATAATTTTTAGTGAATGATTTAGCGGCAGAATTGAAAGCCGATTAAATATAGTACATAGATTTCCGGGATTAAGAAAAAAAGCAATTACTTGTAAAATCATTCACTGGGTGATTGATGTTCAGATTTAGTGCTTCTGAAAATATCATTTAAATGTGTGGCAAGTTTCAAATCTCCTTTCACTTTCAGTTTTCCAGATAGCATCGCTTTAAAACCCTGGATGATACCTTTATAAAGCTTTATGAAGTCACGATCCCTGATCTCCAAGATACAGTCTGCCGGTTTTTCTTCAAAACTAATACCCGGATTTTTCCTAAGATTTAAATGAAAAGTTCCACCATCATCACCACTGATCTTGAACAGGTAAACGGCATTAACCTGTGTCACCCGTTCTGGATACTTAATGATTCCCTTCTCCACTTTTTGAAAAATTTCCTGGACGGTAATAGGATGATTTGAATTGGCCATAAATTAAAAAAGGCGACCTTTTTGAAGCGTCGCCTTTGATAGAAAAAGATTAAAAATTAAAATTTTTGAAATGTTTTTAAGTTTTCTTTAATTTTACTAATTTTATCATTAAACTCTGCCAATTCATTCTTAACTTTTTGAATCACGGTTTCGGGTGCTTTTGATAAGAATCCCTGATTAGCCAATTTTTTCTCCAACTGGGTTTGTTTAACTACCAATCGCCCTTTTTCTTTTTCCAGGCGTTTAATTTCTGCTGCAACATCAATCGTTTCAGCCAGATCAATAAATATCTCAAAAACCTTACCCACTCCACCGACAATACCATCTGCTTTTTCAAATTGATCTTTTAATGTGATCGATTTAATGCCAGCCAGTGGTTTTAATAATTCATCCAATACAGATATGTTCTGTCTCATATTCGAATCGGATGTCACTAAAGTGACATTGACTTTTATATTCGGTTTTACGTTGTTTTCACCACGGATATTTCGAATCACATTGATCATTTCGATCAGATTTTCAGCGTTCACCGTCGAAATAATCTCAGCTTCCTCAACCACTGGAAACGGAGCTAACATTAAGGTTTCCAAGGTAGAATCTTTTGTATTTCCTGTTAGGTCAGCAATATTAATCACTTCATTTAATTTCTGCCATAATTCTTCAGTAACAAAAGGAGTTAATGGGTGTAATAGCCTCAGGCTTTGATCCAGCACATAGCAAACTGTTGCTAATGCCGCATCTTGTGCTTCATCACCTAATTTATTGAATAAAACCGGTTTAATAATTTCAACATACCAATCACAAAAAGAATGCCATACGAATGAATATACAGATTTAGCAGCTTCATTAAATCTAAAGGCTTCCAAATGTCTGTTCATATCAATAGTGGCTTCTTTGAGCTGATTGATGATCCATTTATCAAAAACACCCGGACTGACAGAATCAATTGGTTTTGGTTTTCCCAATCTTTCAATGTGAGAGAGTGTAAATCTAGTGGCATTCCAGAATTTGTTAATAAAGTTTCGATTTCCTTCCAGAATCTGATCTGATAATTTACTATCCCGTCCCATTACGGTTAGACTTGTTAAGGTAAATCGCAGTGCATCGGCACCAAATTTATCAACAACTTCCAAAGGATCAATGACGTTTCCTTTGGTCTTGGACATTTTTTCACCATTGGCATCTCTGACTAGTCCGTTTAAAAATACATCTTTAAACGGAACTTTCCCTGTCTGTTTAATCCCCATCATAATCATTCTGGCTACCCAGAAAAAAAGAATATCATAACCGGTTAACAAAGTTGAGTTCGGATAGAAATCTTGATAATCCTGCGTGTCATCCGGCCAGCCCATGGTTGAAAAAGGAAATAATCCAGAACTGAACCAGGTATCCAGAACATCTTGCTCCTGCTGCATGTCGCTGGAACCGCATTTTGGACAGCTTTTAACATTAGAGGCTTCGGTTACCACGGTTTCGCCGCATTTCTGACAATAAAAAGCGGGTATCTGGTGTCCCCACCATAATTGGCGGGATAGGCACCAATCCTGAATGTTCTTCAGCCATTCCTGGAATATCTTCTTTTGATTAACCGGATAGAAGACAACTTCTTCTTTTTCCGCGGCTTCCAAAGCCGCATTTGCCATATCCGTCATTTTACAAAACCATTGTGTTGAGACACTGGGTTCCACGATGGTTTTGCATCTTTGACATTGGCCAACAGCATGGGAATGTTTATCTGCATTCTGGAATGAACCCGCTTCTTTCAGTAACTTTACAATTTGCTTTCGGGCTTCAAATCGGTCTAATCCTTCCAATGGTTGATAGACATTATTGATTTTTGCATCTTTTGTGAAAATATTTACATTTTCCAGATTATGCCGCAGTCCCATTTGAAAGTCGTTGGGATCATGAGCAGGAGTTACTTTTACGGCACCAGTACCAAATTCCATGTCTACGAATTCATCAGCAATGATAGGAATGACTCTTTTTACCAGTGGTAAAATCAGATTTTTACCTACCAGATGTTTATAACGGTTATCATCAGGATGAACGGCTACTGCTGTATCCCCTAGCATGGTTTCCGGGCGAGTTGTGGCAACAACCATTTGTCCCTGACCGTCTTCTAAAGGATAAGACAGATGGGTCAGGGAGCCCTCACGTTCTTCATGATCCACCTCAAGGTCCGAAAGTGCTGTCAGGCATTTTGGGCACCAGTTGATGAGGTATTCTCCCCGATATATTAGCCCTTCCTTATAAAAATCAACGAAACTTTTTTTGACTGCTTTTGAAAGCATCTCATCTAAGGTAAATCTCTCCCGTTTCCAGTCTAGTGAGGCCCCCAGTCGTTTGAGTTGCCCGAAGATCGTGTTACCATATAGTTCTTTCCATTTCCAAACCTCTTCTACAAATTTTTCGCGGCCAATCTCTTTACGCTTGATACCTTGACTGGCCAGTTCTCTTTCAACGACCATTTGTGTGGCGATTCCCGCGTGGTCAGTCCCTGGAAGCCATAAGGTTTTATATCCCAGCATTCTTTTCCAGCGGATGATAACATCCTGGAGAGTATTAACCAAAGCATGCCCCACGTGCAAAGAACCTGTGACATTGGGAGGTGGGATGACGATGGTATATGTTTCTTTTCGGTTTTTTTGCGAGGGGTGATCGGGTGAGAAAAACTGGCTTTTTTCCCAGAAGTCATACCATTTGGTTTCTATATGGCTTGGTTGATAACTATCCATGATTCTCTGCTGTAATAAATGATTGAATGATATCGCTTGTTGTTTGGCTAGAAGAATGAAACTCAGGTAGTTGAAACAAGCACAGTACTGGCCAGTAAAGCAAGTACTGCTATTCAACGTCAACTGTAATTTGGTATTTGTTATTTATCGGATACTTTTTCAATAGGTGAGAGATTCAACATTTTAAGGAAGGTTGGATCTTCTGTTTTAACTTGTCGGGGTATCTGGCAAAATTGCTATTTTATTGTTGTTTGAAGCTTTAATCCGCTGAATTCAATTTTTATAGTTTTCAGGATAATAAAATGTAATTTATTTCATATTTCCTTTGGATTAATGTCTGAGAACCTGATATCATATTAACAAGCATAGAACCTAAACACAATATATCGCCGGAGGATATTATGGGATTTTTAATTTTATTTGTCTTAGGAGTATTAAGCCTGGCATGTATCGTATCTTTACTTGGGGTTGAAGAACCATTGGAAGTAGAGACAGATCCCTTATATGACAGTGAGGCCTTGGATATCAGCCAAATGGTTGAATATTCACATTATCACCATTAAGTAGCATTTATTTGAACTTGCTACATTTATTATTGACCGGAAAGGTATCTAATCTTTTCTTCGACTGTTTTGATTAGCTCTTTACGGTTCTGATTGCTGTAATTTGAGGCATCGACGGGTTGCCCGAAATGAATTTCAACTTGACGACCACGCTTGATTTTAAGTGATTTGGCAGGCATTATTTTTTCGCAACCTCGAATTCCCATTGGGATGATTTGAGCTTTCATTTCCATAGCCAGTTTAAACCCACCCCGCCTAAAAGGTAACAGTTTTCCTGTCTTTGAACGCGTTCCCTCAGGTGAGATCCATAATATTATTCCTTTTTCCAGAGTTTCTTCCGCTTTTTTTAAATCTTTAATGGCGTTTCTGAAATTCTTACGGTCGATTGACACAAAATCGCTCACCAGCATTGCTTTTCCCCACAAAGGAACCTGCATCAATTCTTTTTTTACCAACATACGAATACTTGAGTTAATAGAAAGAACGGCCAAAGGAATATCGTATAAACTGGTATGGTTGCACATGATAATCGTTTTTTGGCTTTTTTTGATATTGATGTTATCTTTCCCGAAGATAGAATATTGAATATCTGCTGAATACAGTAATTTTTTTGACCACCAAACAAATCGTTTATCTAAGCGCTCTCTTGATAAACGGCCGGTATAGAAATCTATTAAAGTAACAATTGTCGTTGATAAAGTAACGAGTATATTAAATAAAACAACTGAATAACTAATTATTGATTTCATTCTGAGAATAATAATATTTGTCGTTAACTATTATAAATGCTACATTTTTATTGGAAAGCCAGATCCAGTTTAGTTTTTTATAAAGATGACGAAGAAAAATAATACTTCTTTCGCCGGTTAAAATTATAAGCGACCAGAATTTTTATTTTTTTGAACAATGAAATAATGCTAATTCAAATATTTGAAAATGGGCAAGAGGCTTTCATAAAAAAAGTGGATTTGTTGTAGTTATGACATTTTTTATATTATTTTTGACTTAAAATATATGCCATGGGAGACGGGTTAAATTGGAATGGCAATATTAATAAATATTAAACTAAAATATTGCCGGATTTGTTAGATGCAAAGATTAGTGGCCCCAATGCTTAAACTTACATTTTATGTTTATAAATATACATGGTTGCATCAGAATGATGTAGCAAATAATCAGTATTGCTACCGATGAAAATTCGATTTAAAAGGGTGTGAGAATGTGTTGCAATCATGATCCATTTTGCATTAATCTCTTTTTGAAAGTTTAAGATCTCCTGATACGGTTTTCCAAATTTTATAATTGTATTATATTTTGCAGTTATGTTTTGCTTTTCTATATAGCTTTCCAGTCTTTGTTTTTCTTCAAGAGAAACATTCCTGATCCGGTCATCAGTACGACGGTTATCATCTGCGGGGGCGGCCTCTTTTATCCAGACATAATCCCCACTAAACCTGACATCGTTCGGAGCCGGAGAAACATGAATAAAATTGATTCTGGCATTGGTCCTATTCGCCCATTTGTCTGCAAATTTAATGACCTCTTTATTTATTTCAGAATAGTCTAAAGGAACAATGATTGAAGTTTTTTCCTGTTGGTCTTTTCTACGATATACAAAAACAGGATTGATTGAATGATGAACCACATAATCTGTATTGCTACCTAAAAATAATCTCGCTAAAGTGGTGTGGGAATGGGCTGCCATCATTATTAAATCTGGTTGATAAGCCTGCTCTTCTTCAATGATTTGAGAATAAATAACACCGGATCTAATATTAATTGAGTATTTGGATTTGAGGTCCAGACGCTTTAAAAACTCACTTAATTCTTCTTGCTCTTGCTCGATTGGAATCACGCTGAATGTGAAATTGATATCTAAAGGATTTACGATTGAACGAACATGTAAAAACCTGAGTTCAGCACCGGTTCTTTGACCCCAGATATCGGCTCTTATAATTAAGTCTTTGCTTACATCACTTGGTGTAATTGGAACTAATATCTTTTTTTCCATTTTTTCTCCTTTTTGAATCAGAATTTAAATTGTCGAAAAACCACATGGTCTCTTCAGGTACTTTTCTATTATAACCAGGCCCTGTTTCAATGGATTTGGTAAAGTACCTTTAAACTAAGAAACAAGATAATAGTTTTCAATATAGTCACTTTCCTCACTAATGATAGAATTTAGCAAAATCGAGCGGATAGAAAATGTCCTAAATAGAATTATGAAATTAAGATGTGGGTATTTGAAGGTGGATAACGCTGTATTTGTGGATCCCATAATAGTACCGAACAAATATCTACTGGAAATATGCGGTGAAAAAAGGTTTTTAAATAAAACCCAAAATCATGGGTACTAGAAGACTGGATTTAACTGTATCTTACTAAAATTAACTAATAAAAATCAAGAAATAAAAAAAATTTTCGTTTTGAATAATTAGCCTTTAAATAGCTTAAAACCATAAAATTTGTTTTTCTCTCTACTTTCTGTAAATTAAACGGGTTGGAATATCTGGAAAAAAGGTAGTATATACGATTATTTTCATAACTTCTTTGGATGAGATGCGCAATGAATCAGGGGCTTTATATCAAGGATGTTATGATCGATATTAGGCGGTAACCAGCTTGCCAAACATACTCGATATTTCTAATGAGGATAAAGCTGAATTTAATTAGTGTTCAGTATTAGAGGATTGAAGGATATCATTGTTTATTTAAGTAACATGTTTACATTTTCTACGAATTCATCGGACTTTACAGGTTTTACTAAAAATAAATTTGCTCCTGCTTTGAATCCTTTAATTTTATCTTCCTGTTCAGATTCAACAGATACAATCATAATTGGGACATTTTTGTATTTTGCATTTTCCCGAATTTTTTCACAAAAGGTATACCCATCCATTTCAGGCGTATTAATATCTACCACCATCAAATCCATTTCCTCTGCTAATGCTTTTTCGTAACCTTCAGCTCCGTTAATGGCCTCAATAACCTCATATCCTGCTGACTTTAAGATAACGGCATGTACATTTCTAACAATTGCTGAGTCATCTATTACCAATATTTTTTTTGCCATAGGCAAAACCTTAGAAATCTTTTTTTATGCTGGATATCGTCTGAAACGTCTTTATCATAAACAGTCCTCAGATTAACACTTTATCACAATAATGACAATTCATTACCGATCATTTAACAATAATCCTAATAAAATATCCATGAGTAGCATTATAAAAGTGTTATTAATATCTTCCAGTTCGAAACAAATAATTTTATCAGGAGCTTATTGGGATAACAGTTTACGTGGTGTGATAAATTGCATACATTACCATTTGAGACATCTTAATTTTTAACCAGTAGAATAACAAAATTCATAATCAATTCAAAAAATGGGATAAGCATGAGTAGAGTCTCCTGGGATGAATATTTTATAGAAGTAATGTATACTGTAGCTAAACGCGCAACTTGTGACAGAGGTAGGAGCGGCTGCGTGATTGTGAGAGATAAACAAATTGTCAGCACTGGTTATGTTGGGAGCCCTCCGGGTTTAGATCATTGTGATGAAGTTGGGCATTTAATGCGTGAAGTAATTAATAGTGACGGAAAAATCAGTCAACACTGTGTTAGGACGATTCATGCTGAACAAAATGCAATCTGTCAGGCTGCCAAACATGGTGTCTCACTGGATGGTGCAACTTTGTATTGTAAAATGGAACCCTGCCGTGTGTGCGCTATGATGATCATCAGCGTCGGTATTAAGCGTGTTGTTGCTTTAAGAATGTATCATGCCGCCCAGGAATCCAGGGAAATGTTTGAACAGGCTGGAGTGGAATTGGTCGTACTTGAACAGAAAACTGAAAATTACACCAACCAGTAATTCTGATCAGTATATTACATTTTCTTTAAAATGCTTGCGGCACATTGAAACATATTTGTCATTTCCTCCGATTTGAATTTGAGACCCTTCCCGGACAGGCTGGTTATTCTCATCCAGTCTGACAACCATAGTTGCTTTTTTCCCGCAATAGCAGATGGTTTTAAGTTCTTTTAATTCATCTGCCCAGGCTAAAAGTGCCTGACTTCCTTCAAATAAATTTCCGAGAAAATCGGTTCGCAGTCCAAAGGCCAATACCGGAATGTTTCGGTTATCTGTGATTTCACTTAATTGATAAACATGATCTTTCGTTAAAAACTGTGCTTCATCGATTAATATGCAATTAATTTTTTCAGTTTTTAAGTGGTTCTCAATGGCATCCTGTAAATTGATCTCCGATGAAAATAACTCTGCTTTTTCTTCTAGTCCAATCCTGGATTTAATTTTACCTACTCCGTATCGATGATCAATTGCAGCAGTAAATAAAAGTGTGTTCATACCTCTTTCATGGTAATTGTAGCTGGATTGCAGGAGTGCTGTTGTTTTTCCAGCATTCATGGAGGAATAGTAAAAATAAAGTTTTGCCATTGATATCCTAATAAAAATTAATAACTATCCAATAGTGGATGAATAACAGTACTCTAATGACCCGGATAAAAATTAAAAATTGAAAAACTTAGGGAATCGATTTGCCATATCTTCATGGTATTTTCGACCAATGGGTATATTTATAATATTGTCATTATTGTCAATGATTTGCATTTCGTAATCTTGTACACCTTTTTTGCTGATGCCTACTATTTTTTCCGGATTTACTAAATATGATCGATGGACACGCAATAAGAATTTTTCATTAAAGCTGTCTTCAAGGACTTTTAATGTCGTTCTGACGACCATAGCAGGATCATCTTTAGTGTTACAATAAACTTCACAAACCGGAAATTGAGCTTTGATATAAAGGATTCTGCCGAAGTACTCTGATATTTTTTGAAATACATTGTTACTGCCATCTTTTTCCGTAACCCTATTTCGATCATCTTCCTGCTTTTTAAATTTCAGATATACTTTAAGTTTAGCGAGTAACTCTTCTTGTTTAAATGGCTTGACGATAAAGTCTTCTGCACCTACTTCATATCCATGTAATCTTTCTTTTAATAGTTCTTTTGCAGAAACAAAAATTATTTTAACACTGGTTAGTGAGTTATCTTGTCGAATCAATCGGCATACTTCATAACCATCAATTCCAGGCATCATGATATCTAATAAAATAAGATCCGGTTTATACTGGTAAACCATATCCAAAGCTTCTTCTCCGGAGGTAACAGTTTTGATATCATAGGCGTCCTTTAAGAATTCTGTTAATAAAAACAAATTCATAGGATCATCATCCACTGCTAAAATTCGACTTTTTTCCGGCATACATACTCCAAATTCTATTTTATTTTAAGAACCAAGTTTGTTCAGAACCTAGCAAAGTCCTCTATAATACCATCAAATAAAAATAGTGACAATATTTAATCTAAAACTTGTGACTATACTTCTATAATTTAATATAAAATAACAATTGCTTTTTTTCCAGTAAGGACAACTCTGTAATGAATTTAGCTTAATTATCTATTTTGAAAGAGGAAGTTGGTATCGCAGTTAATTACTAATAAACCATTTGGGGTTTAAGCGCTTTAAAGTTGTTTGGTACTTTCTACCAACTGGTACCTGAACCATTTGTGCATCATTATCTTTTAAAACAATAATGTAATCTTGCGTCCCTTTTCGTTGAAATGAAATGATTTTTAGTGGGTTTACCAGGTAAGATCGATGAACTCTCAGGAGATCTTTTTCATGGAAATTAGCTTCAAGGTTTTTCAAAGTTGTTCTTAGCAGAAGTGCGTCCGCTTCATCTGACTTACAGACAACTTTACAATAGGGAAAAATTGATTGAACATATAGAATACTACTGAAATACTGATTGATTTGTTGAAAAACCTGTGGTTGTTGTTCTTGTTTTTCAATTTCTTCTTCCAGGGAATCTTCACTATTATACCTGAAACGCAAATATACTTTGATTTTCGCTAATAGTTCGTCTTGATCAAATGGTTTTACAATATAATCATCCCCGCCAACCCGATATCCAGCCAGTCTTTCTTCAACCATATCTTTTGCCGATACAAAAAGTATTTTAATCTTTGAAAATCGTTGCTCACTTTTTATTTTCTGGCAAACTTCATACCCATCCATTCCCGGCATCATTATATCCAATAGAATGATTTGTGGGGTAAACGTATTCAGAACGGTAAAAGCTTCTTCTCCCGAGGCAGCTGTTTTAATCTCGTATTCATCCCCAAGCATCTCACTGATAATAAATAAGTTAGCCGGATCATCATCAACCGCCAGAATTTTATATCGATCTTCCATCAGCAAAAAATCAGGACCTTAGTCATAAGGTAATTTAAAAAGAAAATGAATCTATTTTTCTAATTCATATAGATTATTGGCTGTTTAATCAATCTTTTTTGAAAAAATGTAATTTATTCAAAAAATAGCAGATGAAGGTATTCCTGGTAAGACATCTTCAATAAACGATTATTACTGATTCTGATTTAGTATTGCAGTAAACATAAAATTACCGTCAGATTCTGGTGGTGAAATATAAATGCCATCCGAATATATCTTCTGTGTTAAAGGGTGTTTGATGGGTAAGTTTGAAAAAAGGGGATTTTGCTTAAGGAAATGATTGATTATCAACTCATTTTCTTCAGGTAAAATGGAGCAGGTTGCATACACGATAGTTTTGATATCTGGGTAATTGTGAACGATATGCTTCAAAATACAACGTTGAGTATTTACAAAACCTTCAATATCTTCTGGTTTGAGTTGCCAGCGTAACTCAGGGTTTCGACGCCAGGTTCCGGAGCAGGAACACGGTGCATCAACAAGTGCTTTATTGACGGTCTTTGGGAAATTTAATTTTGTTTTTCCATCCCAGTCTATTGGTATGATGTTCGACCATTTCTTTTGAAGTCTTTTTTTTAAAGCTTTTAAAGCCGATTTCCGAATTTCTGTTGCATAAATAGGCTCAGATCCATCTATTAAGGCTGATAGATGTAGTGATTTACCACCTGAACCGGCACAAACATCCCACCACACATCATTTGGTTCTGGGTGGCAAATCAAACTAATCAACTGTGAAGAAATATCCTGAATTTCCAGTTCACCCTTTTTGAAAGAAACGCACTCATTGATATTGAAAGAATTAAATACTTCAATTGCTGAAGATTGCTGAGGGTGGATTCGGTATGGAATTTTTTTTCCCCGAAGATAAGATAGAGACCGATAAGCATCTTTATAAATTGAACGTAACCATAAATGAGGTCTTCTTTGAAGGTAGGCTAATTTCCCTTGAACCCATGGTGGAGTGAAATCGGGTAGCAGATGACTTAATTGAATATTTGGTTCAAATAATTGAATATACTGCAACTTTTCTAGTAGCGCTGTTTCAGGTTGATTGTTGAAAGATTGTGGTGGTTCAAACTCAAGCGTCGTGTCAGTGCACCAAAATTTAATAAAATCATTGGTCTGATTATTTTCTAAAATAAAAGCAAGTAACAGCGCCTTTTTAACGTTTATTAATTCCGGTACAACGATTCTTAGCCACCCATACCAGCGGAAATATCCAAATATGACGCTGGAAATCAATCTGCGATCTCGGGAACCTAAAAATTTATGATTTCTAAAATACCGGGTCAGACAATTATCGATAGGCTGTTTTGTTCTAAAATCGTTCTGAATAAAATCGAATGCCATTAAAGCAGATTTTATTTGGCTCTGATATCGATTATTATAGTTTCTCACAGGTTTAGGTAGAATAGTTAGGTGTGGTAATTAGGTGGGTAAAAGTCGGTACCAGAAAGATACCGACATGACACTTGATTACTAATCTTGCGTCATCAAACTTTCATCTGAAAAATCTTCATCAATACTATTGGTTCTTATGGTTTTTTTATCTATTTTTTTTGCTCTAGGATTGTGTTTTCCTCTCCTTAATTGTGTTTCCAGTTTATCTACACAAAGATCAATAGCCTTGTACATGCTATCAGGTTCTTCAGCATCAGAGTTAATTTTGAATCCTTTTCCTTTCACTGAAGCATGAATTTTATTTCTGAATTTCTCTACTACTAAAGAAACATCTACATTCATGTTATGATCAGTGTATTTTTTTAAACGAATCATTCGTTCATTGACATGGCTTTTTAAAGATGGGGTTAATTCCATATGTTTTGCTGAAATGATTACTTCCATACATAACCTCTAAAAATATTATCGGTTTAATTGCACAAGAATATTTATTTTATAAGAATAAATCCCATAAAACTGTTATCATTTTATACATCATTTAGTATATTTTGCCAGTAATAATTGTTAATTTTTTAAAGTTATTTACCAGACTCATGATATTAGACAATTTAAAATCGATTTTTGAGGTCTCTTAAAACAGTAATCCTCTCATACCTTTGCATATTGCCTCCTAAATCAATTTTCTGAATAATTTCTGGTTGATCAATTCTCAAAAAAGGATTGATTTTTTTCTCAAATTCTATTGTTGTTGGCGTCGTTCTAAGAATTTCCTGAGGTTTAGTTAAGTTTTGGTGATATTCGTTCAAATCAGGATTATTAGATTCAATTGTTTTAGCAAATTTTACATTGTTAAGAGTATATTCATGTCCAAAAAATATTTGGGTATTCTCAGGAAACTCCGCATAACGATCCATAATACGCAGTAGATCTTTGCCATCACCTTCAAACAAACGGCCACAACCCGCAGAAAATAATGAATCACCGACAAATAAAAAGGGTTTAATATAATATGAGGTACAGTGTTGGGTGTGAGCCGGAACACGAATTGCTTGTATTTTTTGGTCACCAAAGGAGATAGATTCTAAATCATCCAACTCAGTGGTGTAGTCTTTTAATCGATTTTCCTGCGCTGGTTTGATGGTTTGTGCTTGAGGATACTTATCGATTAATTCAGTGATACCTGCTGTATGGTCTCCATGAAAATGAGTGGCAAAAATATAATTTAGTTCCCAGCTTTTTTTTGATAAAAAATTTAAAATCGGTTCAGCATCCCCGCAATCAAATAAAGCCGTTTTGTTAGCAGTTTCATTTCTTAGAAGATATGCATAATTGTCACTAGCGTAGGGGACAGCATGAACAGTAAAAGAGGATTTTTCAGCCATTTTGAATCCTTGAAGAATAAAGGTGAAATAAATTCGAAATTTTAATTTCTCACGATTTCAACAAACGGATCAAGTTAAAAATGGCAGGATTGGAAAGTTATTGAACTATCTTTGGAAATGTTTTGAGTTGCAGAGGTAATAATGAAAGCTCTTTTTTTAAGGTTTGACCTGACCTAGGATTGATTAACTCGGGGTGTAATTCCAATAGTGGAATAATAAAAAAATCCCGATTACTGAGGTCATAATGTGGTACGGTTAAGTCTACAGTCTGGATAATTTGTTCTCCGAACAATATGATATCAATATCAATGGTTCGATTATCCCATTTTTTCCCGGTTCTGACTCTTCCCAGGGTCGATTCAAGTTGTAAAACATGCTTTAATAAATCATGGGCAGATAGCTCGGTCTTTAATTGAACACAACAGTTGATATATGGTTTTTGTTTACTATTTTGATAGGGAGCTGTTTCATACAAGGAAGAAGCTTTGAAGGATTTCGGGAAGCTTTTTTTCAACGAATCAATACATTTTAATACAATACCGATTCTTGGTGATATATTGCTACCCAGTGCAAGAAAATTAAACATGAAATGCAATATTATATTAAAAATGAATTTCAAGATTCATTAGATTGAATTGATCGGGAGTCAAGTAAGCGGAGGCAGAACTGTTATTAAAATCTGCGTGAAGAGGCTTTAAAAAAGTAATCCGGGTCTTTCCTTCATCAAAGATAATATTATTCATGGATAAATAAACGCCAGCGAATAACCCTAAAACTCCACCATAAGTTGCTCCTTCTACGAACTTATTTCTCATTGAGCTAAAGCTCTGTCTCTCACTTTTTGGTACGTTGTCATCAATAATGGACCATGACATCATAATCATTCCACCCGTAATGGATCCCCATAAAACGTTGAAGAAAATATTTTGCATGGGTGGATTGGGTAATTCTACTGGAACTTCGGTGGGAAATTCTTCAGTTTGACCAAACACGTTTGTACTAAAAGTTATCAGGAATGACAAACAAATCAGAGCGGAAATACATCGTTTTAAAAGTTTAGTCATAAAAAATCCGGAAAATATTATGTATTGGCAATAACCTAAAAATATAGGCTTGCCAATACAAACCAAATTATTCGGCTTTACCAGGATTTAGCTCTTTTCTGAAGACTTTTGATGGGTAAAACGTAACAACGACACGTTCTGAAATTTCGTAAGTAACTTTAGTTTTTGGATTCCGTCCCACTCTTGGTTTTTTATGGCGAACCTTAAAATAACCAAAACCAGATATCATTACCTCTTCACCAGAATGAAGTGTGTTTTTAATAATACTCAGAATCGATTCAACCAGGTTTTTTGCGTATTTTCGATCCAACGTTATTTTTGTCATTACATCTCTAATGATATCCTCTTTAATCCTTGTCATTGTCTAATCTCTCCAAATTCCATCTGTAATGGTTTACCTTTAAAAAGAACTATTTACAGCAAATAATATAATAAAAGGCAAACAAGAAATAATAAAACACTTAAGTATATGTTTTGATAAGTCAATTTTAAATTAATATCAGCAAGGATATAATTTTAAAAAACTGAAATCAATACCAAAATTTAGAAAGATCAATTTTTCATTGATTATTAGGTGTTCAAGAGTCACTTTTTCCCATTAAAAATCTTCCTTAAACTAGCTAATTACCTAGTATTAAGAGATAAAGTATAGCGCATTGTGATCAACCTATTAATATTTTTTACTGTTGAACCAGGAAAAAAATTCAACTAGCGGAAAAAACTGCAAAATAGCTATATTTTAATAACATTCCAATATTTCAAATAGATAGTCAAATAGCGACTTCAACTTGGCAAGCGTTAGAAAAAATGCTAATTTTCTAATTTCGGCTAGAAAGTTACTGTTTAAAATGATATCAGAGTTTTCCGTTTGTATGATTGACGGACAATGAATACTACTAATTAAAAAGATTGCAATAGATAGACCAAATCTTTACCCGGTAAAACCAAAAAAATTTAATGAATTTAATCAAGGATGATATGAGATTTAATGGAATATTTTATTCTTTCTTTAACCAAAATCATATTCGCAAGTTGCTTTTTATCCAAGTCATGATTCTGTGGAGTTTTCTTGATGTAAATGCACAAATTGATTGGCTTCAAGATAATAATTTTCAGCTACAAGCGATTCCAGTTTTGGCAGAATTAAAAGCACAAAAAAACAAAAACGAATTTGAAATCATTGTATATGGTCGTTTAAAACCAGGACAATATATTTACTCGACTTATACCAGTGGCAAAGATTCACCGATTCCCTCACGGCTGTATCTGATTCAACCAAAAGCAGAAAAAATAGAAGTGGTTAGTGAGAGTGAAACAATTTCAATATTTGATGAAATGTTTCATAAAGAGCTAAAGGTTCACAAAAATGATTTTTTAATCAGTCAAAAGTTTAAACTTGTTAATCCTAAAACAATGCATATAGTTAAGGGAATATTTAAATACCAAGTCTGTACGAGTAAAATTTGTTCGTTACCATTGCAAAGCCCATTTCTAATTGAGAAATAAGAATAATATGCCGGAACTTCCAGAAGTACAAACTGTCATAGATGGTTTAAATCAAAAAATAATAAATCAAACGATTAGTAAAATCAAAGTATTGAGAAAAGGAATTACTAATTGTAGTTTATTACCAATTGTTGGAGAAAAATTCCTAAAACTGGATAGAAGAGGTAAATATATTATCTTTCACCTGTCATCCGAATTAGTAATGATTGGGCATTTAAAAATGACTGGAAAATTTATTGTCACCAGTAAATACGCCAAATACCACCGTCATGATCGGGTTATTTTTTTTCTTGGAGATCAATCGAAATTAATTTTTAATGATATTAGATGTTTTGGCCGGTTGGAATTGATTGATTCAGCAGAACTTCTAGAAAAATTTAAAAATATGGGACCGGAGCCCTGGGATTCGAAATATAACCCACTATATTTAAAGAAGAAACTCGAAAATCGAAGGATACCCATTAAAACTTTGTTATTAGATCAAAATCTAGTTGCTGGTATTGGTAATATCTACGCCAGTGAAATTTTGTTTGAGGCCGGAATTCATCCTGAAAAACCTGGTTACTTAATAATGGCTTCTGAATTCAAACAAATCATAAAGTCGACTAGAAAAATCCTCAAACAGGCACTGAAATATAACGGAACCACGATTTCTGACTTCAGAAGAGTGGATGAAAAAACCGGTGAATTTCAAAATTTTTTAAAAGTGTATGGACGACAAGGGCTTGCTTGTAGAATATGTGGGGAAAAAATTCAAAAATTAAGACAAAACCAGCGGAGTACATTTTTATGTCCATCATGCCAAAATTAATAAAAAAAATACTGGTAATATCAATATTTTATACTCTTGTTATCTTGCCAGATTTTTGTATTGCAGTTGAAAATATCGCTTTTGGTACTGGTAATCCATCCAGCGCTTCCTGGCTTTTTGTTGATGAATTATCTATGGATTGGCAGAATGTCAATTTGGGGAATAACACCACTTTAACAACCCGGTATTTTGAGTCTGATGCTGAAAAATTCAAAGCACTACAGTTCAGACGACTCCGCTTTGTTATCGCCCCCTTAAATTCCATAAGTATAAAAGAGCTTAAACAAAGACATTTACGTATTGTTTCAACACTTTGGAATGTTTACTTGGCACCCATGGTCATCACTGGTACAGATTCTTTAAGAGCTTTGAATGATTATCATAATTGGTATGTGCCGAAAGGATCACGGATTATGCCTTTAGCTTTTGCCGATGAAATCATTGAGACTAGTGAACCAGACCAAGAAAATAATGAAACAGACATTGAACAAGGTGAGGAAGATTATGACTATTCTAATTTTTCTGAACCTACTACTATCGAGGAATTAATAGAACAATCTCAGCAATTTAAAACCCGACCTTTTGATTCTCCTCGAATTCAATGGCTGGACACTGCTTTATTGGAAGATTCTTATTTTTTAAATGAGAGTGATTTACTTTTTTTTGAAATGACTGGGTCAGTTGATCAATTAATTGCATCTTTAGACTATCAGGTAGATATTCGTGCACTTGAACCAGATTTTCTTAATCAGTTACAGGAAAAAATATTTTGGCTAGAACCTTTTACTTTAAATATTAAGAATGCTCAAAAGATAAAAACGGTTGGGATCACCATGACATTGTTTACTCATGAAGCGGAAAGTCAGGAAGTGGTGCAGCAATTGTTAAATCTTTTAATGTTTCCTAAAAAACTATATTTTCCGAGCGGGTATATTTATAAAAATGTAAAAACTTTTAATACTAAAAATATACCCATGGATGCGCTTCATGATGTCAGCGTGATTCGGTTTAAAAAAACAGAATAACAAAATATTATAGCAAATAAATCAATAGTATGGAACCAGAACAACTCATTGATGATCTTTTATCAGGCAAGCTTAATAAAAAAGAGGCATTAGATGAATTAAAATCTACTGCTAATTTGGGATTTGCAAGACTTGATTTGCATCGCGAAAAGAGAACCGGATTTCCAGAAGTTGTATTTGGCGCAGGGAAATCTTTTTCGCAACTAAAAGCTATCATTCAGTCTTTGAAAGAAAAGAATAAACCAATATTGATTACCCGAATTGTAAAAAAAAGTGCCACCGGATTATTGAAGTCTTTTCCAGATCTGAGTTATCACAAAGATGTTGATATCCTGGCGAGTGATTTGGGAAAAACGGTAGAAGATCAACAGTTATTTATCTCTGTCATTTCAGCGGGTACTTCAGACTTTAAAACTGCTGAAGAAGCTGCCTTTACAGCAGAATTTATGGGGACTGCCGTTAAACGATTCTATGATGTCGGGGTGGCTGGAATTCATCGATTATTTAACGAGATTGAAATGATAAAAAAATCCAGTGTTATTGTGGTCGTAGCTGGTATGGATGGGGTTCTTCCTAGTATTGTCGGAGGATTAGTTGATAAACCTGTTATTGCAATTCCCACCAGTATTGGGTATGGTGCTAACTTTAATGGTCTGGCTCCGTTACTAACCATGTTAAATGCCTGCTCATCGGGAATTACAGTTGTAAATATCGATAATGGATTTGGTGGTGGTTTCGCCGCTGCTCAAATTGTCCGGAATATGAAATTGCAAATTAAATGTATTAAATCAGAAAAATAATGACGACCTCATTTAGGCAAAAATATTGTATAGTAAAAATCTTCAATCGGCGATAAAATAATTTTTTTTTAATTTCTAATAGTGAAGCGATCCTGTGAAAAAAAGACTGATATCTTTTTTGCTGCTGTTATTAATAACACCAATGCTATTTGCAGCAGAACCACGTACGCAACTTAATTTTGATGATGTAGAAGTATTGAGTGTTATCAAATTAATGGGCAAAGTTACGGGTAAATCCTTTGTTTTCAATAATCGGGAACTTAAGGGAAAGAAAATCACCTTGCTGTCGAATCAAAAATTTACAGCAACAGAAGCTTATAAAATATTTGAAGCAATACTGGACATTAACGGTTTGACACTGATTGAAGAAGGCAAAACCTTTAGGATTGTTCAATCCAAACACGCAAAAAATATACCAGTCCCTTTGTATGATCCTAAAAATCAATCAGTATCTTCCTCCTTTGTAACCCGGGTTATTCCGGTTTTGCATGCCGATGCCAAAACGATTCGGGCCAGTTTGGCACCTCTGGTATCTAAGAGTGCCCTGTTAATCGTTTTAACCGGCTTGAATGCTTTAATTTTAAAAGATACCAAAGATAATTCAGATCAATTTGCCCGACTGGTGAAACTACTGGATGAGATGGATGATCCTATTATGTCAGTCAGTATGGAGGTTGTTCCGGTTGTACATGCCAATGCCAATGAACTGGTGAATTTATTGAATAAGATATTTACCACTGTTGTTCCTAAAGGTGGTGGAAAAGTTAAACTTAAAATTTCAGCTGATAACCGAACCAACAGTATTATTGTTATCGGACAGGTACAATCTATCAAAAAAATTAAAAGCCTGGTTCAGCAATTGGACAGTAAAGATGAAGTCAATTTTGGTAGTATCAATGTTTTATCACTATCTATGGAAATTATTCCCGTTAAACATGCCAATGCCAACGATATCGCCGGGTTGATTGCTAAAATATTTGCTTCTAAAAAACCCGTGAAAAAAGGAGGTAAAGCGGTATCGGAATTAAAAATTTATGGTTATGAACGGACGAATAATATTATTGTTGTTGCCCATCCAAAGTTAACCGATAAAATCAAAGAAGTTATCAAACAACTGGACACTAAGGAAGATGTTGACAGTGAAAATGTTAGAATTCTTTCTTTGAATCTGGAATTAATCCCCATAAAACATGCGAATGCTAATGATATTGCGGATTTAATCTTAAAAATGTTTGCTCCTCAAAAAACAAATAAAAAAAGTGCTCCTGTCACGACGGAACAAAAATTACGTGTTTTTGCTGATAAACGGACGAATAATATCATTATAGTCGCCCATCCAAAACTAACTGAAAAAATTAAGGAAATCATCAAACAACTGGATAATAAAGAAGATGTTGATAGTGAAAACGTCAGAATTCTTTCTTTGAATCTGGAATTAATCCCCATAAAACATGCAATTGCATCTGATGTTGTAGACATAATCACAAAAATGTTCACTCAGCAAAAACAAGATAAAAAGGGTGTTCCACTACCCAGCGGTCAGAAATTACGTATTTATGCTGATAAGCGCACTAATAATGTTATTGTCGTCGCCCATATCAAATTGACTGAAAAGATCAAAGAAGTCATCAAACAGTTGGATACCATCGTCGAAGACGATCGTGAAAATGTCAGGTTACTTTCACTGAATCTGGAAATGATTCCCATTAAATACGCAAATGCTGTTGAAATTGCCGACTTAGTAACAAAAATATTTGCTCCACCGGCAACAACTACTAAAAAAGGTGCGCCTGCTACTTATCAACATTTACGGATTTTTGCTGATAAATGGACGAGCAAAGTCATATTAATCGGATATCCCAAAACCCTGGAAAAAGTAAAAAAAATTATTGATCAATTAGACTTAAAAATCGAAGGGGAACAGGGTAATATCAGAGTATATCGATTAAAGAATGCCAATGCCAAGAATATCGCAGAAGTACTTCAGAAAGTTTCCAAAACGTTTACGAATCCTGCAGATAAGACGAAAAATAATAAAGGAACCGGTAGGGAAAATGATGTTACGATAATTGCTGATGAATCGACTAATTCACTGGTAATCCATGCTAATCAGAATGTCTTTCTGGCTATTGAAAATGTTTTGGATCAGTTGGATGTGGTCAGGCCACAGGTTTTTATTCAGGCATTGATTATGGAAGTTAAACTGGATAAGAGTCTGGATTTGGGAATTGAATGGCAGGCGGGTGATTTAAGGCAGATTGATGGTCGGGATAGCCTGGTTACCGTTGGTGGTGTTGGTTCAACCGGGGGCGCCAAATCATTCGATTCAGTGGCCGGTGGCAGCCCGGGTGCTGTTGTCGGTGTGGTGGGTGGGCCAATTACCTTTGGGGGGCAGGAGTTCAGCTCATTTAATGCTTTTATCAAAGCGACCCAGACGGATTCGGAGATTGATATATTATCTAATCCTAAAATATTGACTTTAAATAATGAAGAGGCTGAAATTAAGGTTGCTGAAATTATCCCAACCATCGGGAGTACCAAAATTGATTCCAGCGGTAATTCTACCACAACCGTTGATTATAAAGAAGTTGGTGTTTTATTGAAAATAACGCCACAGATTAACTCAGATAAAACGGTCGAATTACAGATTGAGCAGACGTCAAGTAATATTATTGATGGTAAGGTCGGTGCTTTTGCAGATAGTGCGATTACAACGTTAAACCGGACTTTAAAAGCGAAAGTAAATGTTTTTGATGGGCAGACCATCGCTTTAGGTGGATTGATTCACGAAGATCTTACAGAAGTTCACACCAAAACACCTTGCCTGGGAGATATTCCCCTGTTGGGCTGGTTATTTAAAACAAAATCAACCCGGGCTAAAAAAACGAATTTACTGATTTTTTTAACCCCCAGAGTGGTGAAGAGCCATCAGGATATTGCTGAATTTAGCAACGATGCTAAAATAAAGCATAAAAATGCCCGTTTAGGTCGGTTTAGAATAGATGTTACTAAAGAATTTGACATCCCTGTTTTAAAAGCAGCCGAAGAGAGAATTTTACAGGAGGAAGAGGAGTTAGCCAGAGAGAAAGCCGAAACGAATCAGGAGTAATTAGTAATCTCTATTTCTTATTTGGTTTGTTGCCAGATGGCTGCTAATGTTTTGGCAGCTTTATCTTGAATGCGAAACATCACATACTGGGATATTGTCGTTTCAGATGGATTTATTTCAACGGTCGGGATCCTCTTGCTGGCTGCATCCATCACTGGTTGCGCAATATAGGGAAACACGCTGGTTGTCCCAATTGAAAAAACCATATCAAAACCCTTATTTAATTCATCTGATAATTTTTCCAATTTATCCATTGGTAGCATTTCATCAAACAGGACAATCTCTGGTCGGATTAAACTGTTACAGGAAGGGCACAGGGGGGGAATAGTGCTTAATTCCTGATAGGATTTGACCACTGTTTTATATCGGCATTGGGTGCATTTTAAATGATAAATATGCCCATGAATATCGATAACATTTGTTGATCCAGCCAGTTGATGAAAACCATCAATATTTTGTGTTAAAATCCAAATGCTTTTACCAGTGGTTTCTAATTGATAAATAACATGATGCGCCTGATTTGGCTTTTTATCTCGACAGGCAGCCTCAATCTGTGAAATATACTTCCAGGTGATTTCAGGATTGGTTTTAATCATATTTCCGGACAAGGCGTGTTCGATTTGAATGCCATCTTCTGTATTTTTGGATTCATATAAACCACTGACACCCCGGTAAGTCGGTAAACCAGAATCTGCTGATATTCCTGCACCGGTGATGAATAAAATGCGGTGGGAGGTGTTAATTGTTTCTGCAATTTTATCAATATACCTATCCATACTAAACCTTAATAGTAGTATTCAGGAACTGAGTTGGTTATAAATGAAAGCAATGATATTTTCTGCTGGTTTTGGTAAACGATTATTACCCATCACTGCCAACATACCAAAAGCATTAGTGACAATCAAGAGACGACCGATATTAGATTGGATTATTAAGTTTTTAATTCAGTCCGGGATTGATGAAATCATTATAAATACACATTATTTAGCAGATCAAGTTGAAAGTTTTATCCACAGAAAAAAATATAAAATACCCATCACCTGTATTTATGAATCTGAACTTTTAGGAACAGGTGGTGGTCTATATAATACCCGAAAAAAATGGGGACAGGATAACATATACATCTGTAATGTTGATATACTCTGTGATTTTGATTTGAAAACATTTTTCAACTTTCATTTGGCTGGTAAATGCAAAATCACACTGGCGGTCAATAATGTTCAGAGTACTTCCATGTTACTCATAGATGAAGAGGGTTATTTGTGTGGTTGGGAGCAGGAAGGCAAACAGTCAATATACCATAAACCCAATGGAATGGTATGCAGAAAAGGATTTTGCGGAATACAGTTTTTTAATCCTATATTGTTTGAGCAGATGCAAACACCACCATTTGAATCGATTGTGACGCAATATATGGAATGGGTAAAAGCCGGTATTCAGATTAATACCTGGTCAATCGGGGATCGATTCTGGATTGATATTGGTACGCCTGTTTCATTAAAACAGGCGGAGCAGAGTTTTAATGGTTATGGCAATTATTCACCTTCATAAGTTAATAAAGTATGGACATTGTATTCAGATAGCTTTTTTCTGCCGTTTAAGCCTAGCAATTCCACAATACATGTTAAACCGATGATTTCTCCTTCCAGTTTCTTTATTAATTTTGCAGAAGCCTCCAGGGTACCACCAGTCGCCAGCAAGTCATCAACAATCAAAACCCGTTCCCCGGGTTTGATGGCATCAATATGCATTTCCAGATCATCAGTTCCATACTCCAGCTCGTAGGTTTCAGATATGGTTTTCCAGGGCAGTTTCCCTTTTTTACGGATGACTGAAAAGCCACAGTTTAATCGATCTGCCAGGGCGGCGCCGACAATAAATCCCCTGGATTCAATACCAGCGATTTTATCAATTTGTTGATATTTATAGTGTGATTCCAGGATATCCAGGCATTGTTTTAGTCCCCATCGATTTTCAAATAAGGTGGTAATATCATAAAAAAGTATCCCTGGTTTTGGAAAATCAGGGATTTCCCGGATCATTTTTTTCAAAGCATCCATTGGTTTCCTTTAATTAAGTATCGATTATTTTTTTGTAGAATCTTTAATATCTTTTTCAGCACTTTCTAAAACATCCGCTGCCGTTTCCAGGTAATCTTCGATATTCTTTTTCCCCGGAATATTTTTCTTTATATCCTGAGCCATTTTAGCCAAATCTTTGGTTTCGGAACCGGTGTTTGCATCCAGTTCCTGGCTGATAGTATGTTTAAACTCATTACTGGCTTTTTTAAATTCTTTTAAGCCCCGCCCCACTGCTCTGGCTATGTCCGGTAGCTTTTTAGGACCGACTACAACCAATGCAATAGCTCCAATAATTAACATTTCAGTCATTCCCATATTGAACATAATTAATCTCCCCTGATAAAAGTATGCAATTTTTTAAAAAAATTAATAAAACCCTGGTCATTCCATTTTGCCGGTCCAACTAATCTAGCTAAAATTTGACCTTTTTTTGTTAAAACAAATGTCGTCGGTAAGCCTTTAACCGGAAATGCTTGTTTAATTTCATCCTGGTCTGCTATCCCCATAGTAAAAAAATAATTATACTTTTTTTGAAATGATTCAACCCTCTCTTTGGTGTCTCCATAATTGACAGCAATAATTTCTAATTTTTCCTTATCAAATACTTTTTGTAATTTGTCCATTTCCGGCATTTCAACCAGACAGGGTCGGCACCAGGTTGCCCAAAAATTGAGGATGATGATATCTGCTGTTCTGTCTTTTAAGGCGGTATCCAGCTTGGTTTGGATATGGAAAAATTTTAAATTTTTAAATTGAATATTTTCAGGGGGTATCTCAAAATAATTAGCTGTAAAAAAAGCGTTTATCTCTTCAGTGGACAGTGATATGTCGTCCGATTTTTTCTTGTTACAGGAAAAAAGCAAAAAAATCAGAATCAGAGTGATAAAGTAAAACTTATTTTTGGACAACATGATTTTTAATTATAATGTGACAGAATCCACTTTCGATAATATTTGAGATTCTTGTTTTGTTAATATCTTTTCAAGATTAATCAATAAAACATGTTTATCATCTTCGTCCAGCATTCCATATACACAATTTGGGTTTATCCCTCTGATGACCGGAGGTGGGGAAGGTTGGATTTCACTACGGGTTTTTTGAATAACCTGAGACACGTCGTCAACGATAAAACCGATCAATGAGTCATTAATTGAACAAATAATGACCTTGATATCTTCCATAGCAGTGCTTTCCAATTGAAATATTTTTCTCAAATCAATAACAATGACTATCCGGTTATAGCTTTCAAAAACGCCTTCAATAAATTGGGGTACACTCGGTAGTTTTCGAACCTCACCCAAAATGATGATCTGCTCATTTGACTGATTTCTGTCGCAAAATAACAAAATCCAACATTAAACGTCAGGTAGTTTAGGGCGTGGTATTGATCTACATAATAGTCTTCTGCCATAATTATAAGGATTTTTGGTGGCTGAAAATAAGAAATATCTTTTTACATAGTTATATCAGAAATCTTAAGGATATTATTTTGATCCATTAAACGAATTAATCGCATGTTTATCTGTTTTACTATATCAGGACCTTCAAAAATGAATCCAGTATAAACTTGAACCATATTTGCTCCTAAAGTCAATTTCCGATAGACATCTTCAGCTTGAAAGATGCCACCGACTCCTATCACGGGAATTTTTCCTTTGACAACCTTGCATACCGTACCTAAGGCCAGATCAGAAATATCAGATAATGGTTTCCCACTTAAACCACCGGTTTCATTTTTAAAATTGCTTAACAGGTTTGGTCTTGTGATTGTTGTATTGGTCACAATTAAAGCATCGATTTTTGCTGAAAGCGCGACATCAATAATTTCCTTTAATTCAGATTCAGAAAGATCTGGTGCGATTTTTAACCAAATGGGCTTAAATTGATTGGTTTCATCACTCAGTTGATCTCTTTTAGTCATTATTTTTTCGATCAATGGTTCTAAATAGCTCTGTTGTTGTAAATTTCTTAGATTCTCAGTATTTGGAGAACTGATATTAATTGTAAAATAATCTCCGTATTGCCAGGCTTTTTTTAGTCCGATTAAATAGTCTTCTGCTGCTGATTCGATAGATGTATTTTTGTTTTTACCCAGATTTATGCCAATGGGGATCTTTAAGTGCTTACCTGAAATTTGTTTTGTCAAATAATCAACACCTCTATTGTTAAATCCCATTCGATTGATAAGTGCTTTATCCTCTTTTAATCGAAATAGTCGTGGCTTGGGGTTTCCAGATTGTGCCAGCGGGGTAATTGTGCCGACTTCAAGATGTCCAAAACCTAAAGCCTGTAGTCCGGAAATTGCTTCACCATTTTTATCAAAACCAGCGGCTAACCCTATTGGATTAGGGAAAGTTAAGTTACCAATTTGTACGGTAAGTCTGGGATCATGGTATTTTAAATATTTTTCAATCACATTTAGCAATCCAGGAACCTTGCCGGCATGTTGCAATAATCTTATAACGATTTCATGAATAAATTCAGGTTGAAACTGAAACAGGATTCTTTTCAGGATTGAATAGATCATAATTCTTTGCCTTTTGAATATATAACCTCAAGATTAACATCTACCTGTTTTCTAATTGTTTCACCGAGCATGTGCATGTTTTCATCGCTCCAGGCTGTAGCTTTTATTTCAGCCGGAACGCGTGAAAGGGTATATAATTGGACTTTTTTGATTTTGATTTGTTCTCTAATCAATTGATTTAATAATGTAATATAAGTCTGATATTTTTGCGGATCAAAATATTCATCATCCCAATTGAAAACACATGATTGAAGAACCAGAGGATATTGTTTTCCTATTTGTTTTAAATTATTAAAGATGTGATCAAACGAATACCTGGTTCGATTAATTTTTTTTAAACTGTTTACATCCCAAAAATCCAATTTAAACCAAACTTCACCTTCGTTATCAAAATACTGTTGTAATGATTTTTGAATGCTTTCCCGGTGAATTTCCGTACCATTTGTAAATAATACTAATTTGCATTGTTCCTGTTGATATTCTTTTTTAAATTGTACCAGCAGTTCCAGAACCTCAGGCAGGATATCAATTGAGGTTGGTTCTCCATCACCGGCTATTGAGATATCTTTAAGAGTATGCCCTTTATATTGATTTCGATTGTTTTTTATCAGTGTTAACCATTCTTTCAATTCATTACTAATTTGTTGAATGGTTGGAATTAATTCGATTTTTGTTTGTTTACGATCAACCTGACAATACACACATCGAAAACTACATTTTTTATCAGGATTCAGGTTAAGGCCCAATGATAAACCCCCTGCCCGTCTTGAAATAACAGGATAAACCAATCTGTCAAATTCACTTAATCTGGGATGCTCAGAGATGCTTAATGAAATTGCCTTTTCTAAAGCTTTACTGTTAGTCATTTGAATCAGCTTTCTGTTTAGTGGGATCCATTGAATCAATTGTTCTAACTTTGTGATCCATAATGATATCATTGGTGTTAGAATCATGTGGGAGTCTGCGGGAGATATCATGGATTAAGTCAACTGCCTTTCTGGTTAAATCGCTATTACCATATATCCCCAGTTCTTTAACAATCACTTTATATAAAGCTGATTCGACTTGCATCCGTACAATTGGATCCATATTGGCATTATTTTTTGATTCCAGTATTTCGGAAAAAAGACGATAGGCTTCTTTATCAATTTTATCAGAACTATGTAATAGGTTATAGATCAGTTGATTCAGGTTTTTCTTAATAGTAATAATTAAATCCTCTTCAACATGTTCTTTGTAATTACATTGGTCTAAAAAAGTTACTAGTAGTTCTTCTGCTTTATGGTTCATTATTTCATTATCTTCTGTTTGTGATAATGAAGATGTTCTTGAATTTAAATTTTCGACAATTGATTTTGTTATGTCTTTATTAATGATAGCTGCATCAAATTTATGGACAGTTTCACTTAACAGATTTTCAACTTTGCTAAATATGATTTCATTATCTGTCTCTTGGGAATAGTCCAGAATTTTTTGATTCACATGTTTTTTGACTTTTTGAATAATATCTTTTTGAACATCTCCGGATTCAAGTTTATTAAGTACTTGTGCCATTAACGTCCCGACTCGATTTTGAACCGCTTCATTATTTTCCTTGTGCGTTTCCCGGACAACTTCCTGATTAATGAACGCTATAATGGCTGTTATGGTTGCTTCAGAAATATCCCCATAGGATTGTCGTTTGATTAATGTTGATGTTAATTCGTTTGCTTTTTCCTGTATATCAATATTGCCAGGCTGTTTGGAAATATTTTGAATCACCTGATTGATAACATTAAAAACATGGCTTTTTGTTTCATCAGAAATATCTTCGTCTTCATATGTTGCTACAAAGGATCGAAAAATATTTTCAGATTTTTTTTGAACAATATTATTGTCTGAACTTTGACACCATTCAACTCCTTTTTCATTTATATATTTTATAATCTCATCTTTAGTACCTTCGGTGATGATTTCTGTCGTAAGTTGCTGGATAAAATTCTTTGTCAATAACGCAATTTTTTTTGAAACAATATCATTTTGAGGATCACAGGCAAAAATATTGATTTCATTATTGATGAAATCCTGAACTTCATCATGGGTGGTACTATAAATTGAAGTTTGATCAAATCCCTGCAACATAATCCCTAACAATTTTTCCATTTTAGATTGAATTTGTTCATTTGAGGGTGTGCAGGCGAGTTTTAGCATTTCCTCGTTTAAATGCTTGATTGCCTGACTTTTTGTTTTTTGAGAAATAATGTTAACACCATACTCCTGTATATTATTAAGTAAAATCTCACTGGATTTATTTCGTATGGCTAATTTTATGTTCTTCAATTGTTCTTCATCGAATGTAATTTGCTTCGCTTCCCTGTAAAATTGGGCCAGAATTTTATAAACATTATAAATGGTTTTGAAAGGTAATAACCAGTTGCTCCAAAATGAACTTTTTACATTTCTGAGGGGACGATTATTTTGATTATTTTTTGATTTTTGTTTAGCCATGTGACAGAAACGACGGTAAATAGATTAAGTGTTAATTTATTTGCTATTAAAGGTCCCAACTATACATGTAATGCAAAACTGTTTCAATCACCAAAAGAAAAAACGGAGTTAAGGCTCATAAAATTTATAGTGAGGACCTTACTCCGTTTGATTCCTTAATTGCTATTTTTTACAGTTCTTAATAATTATAAGCTAACCCAATTCGATATACTTTAATTTCATATTCCTCTTCACTTTCCGTTCCGTCTGTCATTGATATATTAAATGATAAACCTTGATCTGCAGTCATTCCAAACCCGTAAGTGATATAACTATACTCAATATCTCTACCCCCATTTTGGGGTTTTATGACATAACTTTGTGTTTGATAACTTAATAACCATACATCTAATAAGTACTCCACAGTTACTTTTGTATCGGTAGACTGATTATGGTATACTGCACCTGTTTTTTCCGATTCCGGTGATTCAATTTTAGACCATTCTAAACGAATGCCACCATCTGTTAGAATACTAATTCCCTGATATTGATCCTGCCATTCATTATCTTGATAACCATCTACCTGATGTTCTAAATCTTCTACACCGAATGCTATAAAAATAATATCCAGTAAACGTAGCGAAAGTCCCATGCCGATGCCACTTTCTTCACCAATACCTGTTTCATTTTTCAAACCAGCCGAAGCAGTATCTGTATTATCATCAAATTTCCAGGTTCGCGAACTGGCACCAATGGAAATATTTTGATTAACCCGGTAAGCCAGATTAAATTGAGTTTGTTCAGTTTCTGTGACCTGCTTTTCGCTGGAAACAATAATTTCAGTGTTTCTTTTGAATTCAGGATTTACACCATATTCGAAAGTAAGACCGTTCAATTGATGGGCTAATATTGCTTCTGTATACGTTTGGTCGAACTCAGCAACGGTGGTATCACTGCTTTTAATTTTACCGGAACCACTCCTGTATCCTATCGCCAATGATGAGTGAAATCGCCAGCTGGCCGCCGCTGCCAAATCCGATTTTTTTGTTGTATCCAAAGAAGGTGTTGAGATTTGTGCGAATAGCTGTGGCGATAAAACAATACAGAAAAAAATAATAAGAAATATCGTCTTCATTGTCTTTACATATCAAAGTTATGGAAAATGGGATGATGGTTATCATAGTTAAAAGCAAATTTTATTCCTGTTTGGCAGAACCGATTGCAATCAACACAAAATGAATATTAAAATTGACAGATAATAACTAGCAAGTGAGCAGAATAACTTTTTAAGCTATTGATATTAACAATAAAGCTATATGCCGAAAGTGAGGAACAAACCATTGCTGGTTTTTTCTAGTGTGGATGTATTGCTAAAACAATTTATTAAAGATCAGGAATAAAAAAGATGCGCAGAGGAAAGAAAGCATTGAAATAAATACCACAGACGGTTTTGAGGTATCTATTTCAAAAATTAGGGTGTTATGTATGAACGATTGTATTGAAAAACCAATAAAGCCAAGAGTGTTACCAGTAATAAAGGGCCTGATTCCCCAACTCTTTTTCAATTTCCAATAGGCGATTATATTTGGCGATTCTTTCACTACGACTGACTGATCCGGTTTTTATATGACCGCCATCCATAGCTACCGCAAAATCAGCTAAAAAAGTATCTTCAGTTTCACCCGAGCGATGAGACAGAAAATACCGCCAACCAGCTTCTCTACACATGCGTATGGCATCAATTGTTTCAGTGACCGTGCCTATTTGGTTTAATTTAATCAAAACTGAGTTCGCAGCTTTTTCAGCAATACCACGTTTAATATATTCAGTGTTTGTTACAAAAATATCATCACCCACAACCTCAAGTTGATTACCTAACTTTTCATTAAAAAGTTTGAAACCTTCCCAGTCATTTTCTGACAAAGGATCTTCCCACGAAATAATGGGATATTTGTTAACCCATTTTTCAGCGATTTCTATCAATTCAAGATTGGTTTTTTTACCTTCTCCTGACCATTTCAAATCGTATTCACCATTTTTTTTGCCTACAAAAGAACTGGCAGCAGAATCTAATGCGATGGCTATATCTGCGCCAGGTTTATAACCTGCTTTTTTAATAGCTGATAGTATGATCTCCATTGTAGCTTCATTGCTGGGAAGGTTTGGTGCAAAACCACCCTCATCCCCCACACTGGTGGCATATTTCCCTTCCTTTAAAATCTTTTTTAAGACATGGAAAATTTCCGCAATATACCTTAAACCTTCTCTAAAACTTGGTGCTCCCACTGGTACTGCCATAAATTCCTGATAATCAACATTATTATCAGCATGCTCCCCACCATTCAAAATGTTCATGGCTGGAACCGGAATCCGCCTGGCACCATTTCCTCCGATATATTGATATAAAGGTAATCCGGATGCTTTAGCTGCTGCTTTGCAGGCAGCCATAGAAACGGCTAAAATGGCATTGGCGCCCAATTTAGATTTGTTTTTTGTACCATCTAGTGCAAGCATTGTCGCATCAATTAAAGATTGTCGATTTACCGGAAGACCAATAACAGCAGAGGCTATTTTCTTCTCAATATTATCAACAGCTTTAAGAACGCCTTTACCCAGGTACCTTTTTTTATCACCATCTCGAAGTTCAACCGCTTCGTTTTCACCGGTACTTGCTCCGGATGGAACCGATGAAACGGCTTGAATGCCATTTTCTAGAGCTAACTGAACTCGGACCGTTGGATTTCCTCGGGAATCGAGAATTTCCATAGCTTCAATTGAAGATATGAAGTTTTCCATTTTTAATCTCCACTTATATAGGGTTTTGAGGACGAACTTTATTATAAAATATTTTTTTGGAAGAAATCCAGCCTATTATGAAATTGGTTGTGCCAGATCAAGTTTTTGAAAGACCATATCTAATGAAATTCTTTTTCATTGCAGAGAAAAAGTATTTTTTTCTCTAATTTGTCCCCCAATTTTGTCATTTATGCCAATCTAGGATTGTGCAAATGACATTAACGGTTGTTATAAAAGATTATTAGATAAAAATTGAAGATCTTTTCATTTTTTCCGTGAATGATCAAATTTTAAAAAGTCTTCAGTAATATCCGAAACAGCAGCTAAAAATATTTTTTTCCCAATTTCGATTGTCGCTAAGGAAGAGTCTGAGCCGATTCGACCATCAGGGAATTGTTTTTGATAATTTATTGCATCATGTAATTCCCCAGATGGTGCTATCTTAGGTGATAAATCTGTTTTCTTAGCTGCTTCCGGATGGGCAAAAAAACTGAGAGACACTTCAGATGGTGTCGCATGATGACCTTCTGCACCTTTAAAGTATGTGTCACTGATTTTAGTCATATTTTCAGACATATACCAATTGCATAATTTTAACCTGAACTCCGATTCCTGACCTGATAGGCTGTTTTCAGTATAAACTTCTGCAAAAGCGGATTGAATGGAATTAATATTTCCACCATGACCATTTAAGAAAAATATGTGTGAAAAACCATGATGAATCAGCGATTGAATGGTGTCCTTAATAACCGCAATAAAAGTTGTGGGGCGAAGCGTTAAACTACCGGGAAATTCTAAATGATGTTGGGACATTCCAATTTGAATAGTTGGCGCGATCAATACTTCAATTTTCTCCGCTATTCCTTTTGCTATTGTTTCAGGGCAAATTGAATCAGTCCCAATCAGTCCCATTGGGCCATGCTGTTCTGTTGATCCGATGGGTAAGATGATACTTTTATATTTATCAAGATATGATTTAACCTCTATCCAGGTTGATAACTTCAGTTCCATGTCGACTCCATGTTTTTTTTATTAGATAAGTAGTGTCTGAACGGAAAGTAGGAAATTAGGGGACATGTACATTTTCAGATAAACGGTTATTGCTTGATACCAGGTTGTTACGTGTCCCCTGAATTTCTGGCTAATTAGCAACCAGTTGAATTTCAGTATTTTTCGTTCAAGCACTAAGTAAATTGGTTTTATTTAATAATTGTTCCGATTGGATCATGTTTGTAAATGTAAAATGGTAGAATTTTATAATATTTTGACATATAATTCCAATATTTCAAGAGCGTTGTTACTTGATTTAAAATTTGGAAAGGATAGTTAATATCTATAACATGTTCAAATATTAACTAGATAAAAAAGGATTGGCAGAAAAACCTTTTAAAAAATCAGTATTTAATAGACAATTTATCAAGATTTGTTACTCTCGTTGCATAGCGTGGTAGTATCGATCAACTCTTCTGCTCTAGTATACATAATGATGAATCAGACCTGTTCCCAAACTTTTATTGATCAAGCGGAATTAATTGAGGCTATTGAAGCAGTTGTTGAAAGTTGTCTTCAAATTGAAATTAATGCCCGGCTGACCCTCGATTATCAACAAATTGCCCCATATCGTACTTTTCTGATAATTCCACAGGAGCCTGATAAGAATGTTATTATTTCTAATTTAGCAAGATTATTGGAACTGACCATTACACCTTACATTTCAAAAGCCAGGCCCGGTGATGTTCTTTTTGATGTGAAAAAAGCACTAGGCAGTAACTATTTTGACCAGTTAGTTAAAGCGGAAATAAAAAAGGCTTTTAAACTGATTGAAGTCAGGAAAGATTTGGCGGGTAGAATTTTAAATCATACTACACCCATCAAGGAGATTCAAAGTTCTACACCTCAATTAGCACAGTTTTTAGATACGATACAAAAGGGAATGGATATTCACCTGGGGTTTAAACTGTTTTTCCAGGGGAATGATTTTATTAATCATCAGTTGTTCTTGCCGGTAAGTACTGGCAGCAGTATCATCAGCCAGATTTATACAAATATCGAAAAAGTACTGATTCAGAATTTTGCTGTATTCGATGAAATGGGGGATAGGCGCATTCCTATTACCGAAGGACTTATATTCAAGGAATTGTTGGGGGTATTAATTAGAATTTCCAAGAAGCCCAAAACACGCAAAAAAATATTAAAAGATATTGATAAAGTTGAAGATATTGAGTTGTATGAAACAGTGTCTGCCAAAAATGATCAGGTTTTACCGAAAGAAGTGACTGCTTCAAAAACCAGCAAAGATATAAAATTGGAATCGGAACTGGAAGAAGAGGTTCATGACCCTGTTGTAGAAAAAACATTACCTGGAAAAAGACTTAAAAAGAAGAAACTCATCAGGAAAAAAAGAAAGCGGCTTAAAACCAAATCAACTGATGATCAAAACTACATAGAAAGTATTAATGCAGGAAAATCTTTAAAGGAAGACAATACAAATCCTGAATTTACAGGCGCTGATTGTTCACCCGCTAAAACACCTGATCCAGTTGAAAAAGTAGCGCTACCAGGAAAAAGGCTTAAAAAGAAGAAACTCATCAGGAAAAAAAGAAAACGCATAAAAACTAAATCAATCGATGATCAAACGAATTTAGAAAACAATAATACTAAAAATCCTTTAGATGAAGATAATGCACATCCAGAAGTATCAGGAGCTGATCTTTCACCTGCCAAAACACTTGATTCCGTTGTAGAAATATCACTTCTTGAAAAAAAACAAAAACCTCTGTCTCAAACGACCGAAGATAAGAAGGTTAAATCAACGCCATTCGAAGTGAATAGGCCAGTTTATAATGCGATTATTACTTTCGAACGCTCTAAACCAAAGGAAAAAAAATCTGGGCTATTCCCGACAAATAAGGTTCAGCCAAAACAAATTATTAAAACTGGTGAGACCACTAAACATTTGCAGGTTAAATCATCAAAAAAACATATCGTTCAGACAGAAACAATAACGTTGTCGAATTCTGATAAATATCCAGATTTTCAGGAATTGCAAAAAAAAGGAGTTAGGCTTTCAAAAAAAGTTAAACATAATAAAGAAAATCATCTATTTTTAAGCAGAAGCCGGGAAAAATTTTCCGCAAGATCCGCTCTTTATTTGAACCGGAATACCTAACATTAACATTATAACATTAGTTGAAAAATATATTTTTCAGGAGATTTAAAATTCATTTTTAAATAAACTTATTGATCAGGTTGTTTCAATCGCTATTTCATTTCAATTTGTGTCTGTTAAGCTCAGAAGTACTCGATTTTTACTTTAAGTGAAATTTTCATTATCCTAATATATCTAATATTTAATGCAGTAAATGTTAATATTAGAAAATAATAAATTAGTTTTACAATATTAAATTTAGTTAATCAACATAATTTCCTAATATTCGAGATTATAGGTATTAAATCTTCGTTCTTTTTTAGAATCATTGTTGTCAATAAGGGGTTTAATCAATATAATTTAATCCCATTTTCCTGCTGATTAGATAAGGATAAAATTCAACTCGAAAAATTTTATAATTATTTGTAGAGTTAAACACATTTATTATTGAAGCAAAATCTTATAGAAAAACTTATTATATATGAATACCAAGAACTGGAGTAAAGAATCCTGGAAAAATTTTCCCGTATTGCAACAACCGGAGTGGCCAGATAAAGAATCTCATCGGGCGGTATTATCTCAAATTTCAAAATTACCACCCTTAGTTTTTGCGGGTGAAATCAGAAGCCTTTATAAAGGTTTGGCGGATGCAGCCCAGGGCAAGGCTTTTCTACTGCAAGGGGGAGATTGTGCTGAAGAATTTGCATCTTGCACAGCCCCTTCTATCAGGGAGACTTTAAAAGTTATTCTTCAAATGGCAGTTATTCTAACCTACGCAGGTGAGAAACCGGTTGTTAAAGTGGGGCGTATCGCAGGACAGTACGCAAAACCCCGTTCCAAGCCAACAGAGGTTGTTAATGACATAGAAATTCCAAGTTATCGTGGTGATATGATTAACCGGGATGAACCAACAATGGAGGCCCGCTTACCTGATTGTAACCGGTTGTTGGAAAGCTATTTTCGATCAGCATCCACGCTCAACATACTGAGAGCTTTTACAAGAGGTGGTTTTGCTTCCCTGGACAAAGTACACGCCTGGAATAAAGAATTTGTTGAAAAATCACAGCAAGGAGAACGGTATAATAAAGTTGCCCAGGATATTGATAAAGCCGTAACATTTATTAAAACAATTGGTTTTACTGTAGAAAATGTTCCTCAAATTAACGAAGTAAAATTTTATACCTCCCATGAAGCATTGTTAATGGGATATGAGGAGTCCTTAACTCGGCAAGATTCTTTAACAGGTAAATGGTATGATTGTAGTGCTCATATGCTTTGGATCGGAGATCGAACCAGACAATTGGATGGAGCCCATGTTGAATTTTTTAGAGGATTGAACAATCCCATAGGAATAAAAATAGGCCCGGATCATGATTTGGATATTGTAAGAAAACTATTGGATAAATTAAATCCGGATAATGAATGGGGCAGAATTACTTTGATTACTCGTTTTGGGAAAGATAAAATTTCCAGGTACCTACCCGGTTTAATTAGAGGTATTGAGGATATCGGGGCTCGGGTTTTATGGAGTTGTGATCCTATGCATGGCAATACATATACATCTGAATCTGCCTATAAAACCAGAAGTTTTGCTGATATTTTATCTGAAATCCGCAGCTTTTTTGAAATTCATCAATCTGAAGGAACGGTTCCAGGTGGTGTTCATTTTGAATTAACAGGTGAGGATGTGACTGAATGTGTGGGTGGCGCTCAACAGATTGAAGATCATCAATTACAACAAAATTATGCTACTTCTTGTGATCCACGGTTAAATGCACAACAGAGTTTGGAATTGGCATTTCTAATTTCTGAAATGCTGAAATGTGATTTTGAATAGACTAATAAAAGAGGAAAAATGAGAATCACACTAAAAGACATTTTAAAGAAAAAAGGGAAAACTCCTATTGTTATGTCAACTGCCTATGATGCCTGGACAGCAAAAATTGTTGATGAAGCAGTTGATTGCATTCTGGTTGGGGACTCTTTGGGAATGGTAGTTCAGGGGCATGATACAACGATACCAGTTACTTTGGATGATATGATTTATCACACCAGAATGGTAATTCGTGGTTCTCAGAATGCTTTTGTTATTAGTGATCTTCCTTTTTTAAGTTACCAGTGTTCAATATCTGAGGCTGTTTTCTCCGCCGGACAGTGTTTGAAAGAAGGATATGCTCAGGCAGTAAAATTAGAGGGAGGAGAGTTTGTTGTTCCCCAGATTAAAGCTATTTCCCAAAGTGGTATTCCGGTAGTAGCCCACCTGGGATTGACTCCACAGTCTATCAATGTTTTTGGAAAATACAATAAGCAAGCTAAAAGCAAATCTGCAGGAGATCAATTGTTAAAAGATGCAGAAATGGTTGAGGAAGCTGGTGCTAATATGTTGGTGTTGGAAAATATACCATATGATCTGGCCAAACAAGTGACGAAACATATTAATATTCCTACTATTGGAATAGGTGCTGGTGGTGATTGTGATGGACAGGTTCAGGTTTTTCACGATCTTTTTGGGTTAGACCCAAAATTTACACCACGGCATGCCACAAAATTCGCTAATTGTGGTGCTGATATGCTGAAAGGCATTCAAAAGTTTGCAAAGGAAGTGAGATCTGGAAAATTTATGTCAAAGTAACTTCGACCTCTTGTAAATTTCTTAAACGATTAGCCGCTGATTTAAACCAGGCCACGTCAGGTATATGATCAATACAACGCAAAGCTTTTGGTCTGGGCATATTTACCTAATTTATTGTGGGGCGTGGCAACAACTTCCAGGTCCCGGGCAGTCGGAGGGGGTATTATTGGCACCACAACAAGTTGGTGCTGATGTGTTAAACGATGTATTGGAAGTTCCAGACAGCGATGAGTGTGCAGAAAACAGCTTACTTAAATTAGTACTCCCACAATATGTACAATTGACTTCTGTTTCATTTCTGTTAACGAGTAACTCGTTATGTTTTCCACATTCCTGGCACTTGTATTCAAAAAGAGGCATTCAGATCTCCAAGGATTAATTCGATATATTGTTTCGCATAATTATCCATAAATATTAAGAGAATTTCTTATCTTACACAATAGCCAGTCCAAAAATAATTAGTTTTATACCATCAGATAACAAGCTGCTATTGTTGCCAATGAAACGGCACCTTGTTAAAATTAAAATTTATGACCTTGAAAGACCGGATGTTAATAAATTACTGCTTTTTCATAGCATAAGGCCAGGCACTAATACCACCTTCCATAACATTCACATTTTTCCAACCATTATTTCTGATGGTTAAGGAAGCTTCATATCCCCTTAAAGAAAAATGACAGAAACAAATGATTTCTTTATCTTTATCCTCAGGTAACTCATTTAACCGTTTTTTCAGTTCTCCGATCGGAATAGTTGTTTCCCCAATCCCGATATGATTCTGATTGTACTCTCCATTTTCCCGGACATCTAACAAAAATGGTGTTTCATCGCTGTCGATCTTTTTCTTTACCTCAATAGCCGATATACCAGTTAATAGGCCGTTCATTTTATTTTGGAGGACATGGGTCGCTGCAATAAAATGATCAATTGCTGGTGAAAAAGGTGGTGCATAAGGTAAATCCAAATTAGCCGCAGTATCAATGGTCAATTGCCCAGCAAGTGCCATAGCAGCAGTTGCTAACTGACGACTAACATCTCCCATCCCGACACATTGAAATCCCAATATTCTGCCGGTTTTACGATCTGCAGTGATTCGACTGATTAATCTGGCTGCACTCATAAAATGAGGTTTATCTGCTCCACTAGTGACGCTACTAATACAATCAAAACCCAGTTTTTTAGCAGTAGTTTCTGATAAACCAGTTGACCCGGCCGTATATTCAAATATTTTGCATATGCCGGTTTGAAGTACTCCCGGAAAGGTTTTTTTGTTCCCTAAAATAGCATTTTCACCGGCAACTCTGCCTTCCAGGTTGGCTAAATCACCCATGGGTGCCAGAACCTGCTGGCCCGTGATAACACTTTTAGTTTCGATACAATCTCCTACAGCATAAATGTGTTCATCAGAAGTTTGCATATATTGATTGACTTTAATCCCACCGAATTTTCCGATTTCCAAACCTGCTGTTTCTGCCAGTTTAATATTGGGTTGAACACCAACAGCGACCACAGCTAATTCACAATCAATTATAGTACCATCGTCTAATTCAATACCTGTTAATTCTCCGTTATTACCGATAAATCTGCTGGCAGATCGACTGGTGATAATTTTGACAGCTTTGGTGACGCAATGATTTTCAACCAACTTAGCCAGATCCCAATCTAAAAAGGGCAATATCTGAGGTAAAAACTCAACAATAGTGACCTCTTCCACTTCTGATTCAATTAAAGCTTCACAAACTTCCATACCGATTAAACCACCACCAATAACCACTGCTTTTTCCACCATCATTCGTTCACAAAGTTTTCGCAGGTAGTCGGTATCTGCCATTGAATGTAAGTGGGTTACACCTTCTAAATCTAGTCCATCTATTGGTGGCTTTTTAGGAGTAGCACCGGTGGCGATAATTAATTCATCATAATTTATTGATCCTGTTTCATTGGTGATTAAATTTTTATAGGAAACAGTCCGATTTTCTTTATTGATAACAGTAGCTTCTGTGTTAATGATTGCATTAATATTTTTAACATTGATAAAATAATCGGGATCCCTTAAAGCACCATCTAATGTGCTTAATAGTGCACTTCGTGCATCAAATGTCCCGCCGATATAGTAAGGATACCCACAAGATGCCATGGATAAATGCTCCTCTTTTTGAATGAGCGTGATGATTGCTTTTTGATCAAGTCTTCTGGCACGTGCAGCAGCTTTAGGACCCGCTGCCGAACCGCCGATAATCACAATATTTTTTGACATAATTTTTTGTATGGATGGGTAGATTTTTTGATTAAGATCTATGAGTGTAATTGGGATTTTTTTTTAAACACTTCAAATTTATTAACAAACTGGCTAATAAGAGTTAATTGCAACATTATGTTTTCTTTGTATATAAAATATTATTGCTGATACCTTTTATAAAATACTGGTGTATTAAATTGAACTGAATTTGATCTATAAATATTTATTTTGAATTGATGGATATCAGTATTTTTTATTTTTAATTATCTCTCTTCAGAATGTAATAGAGGAAAAGTTTTATGAGCATATGCGTTTAAAAATCAATTGTTAAGATACTTGATAAGTTTGTGTTAAACCTCTACTGTGATGTTATTTAATAGTATTATAGCATTAAATTAAATTAAAAATGATAAAAAACGACGGTTTGCATGCTGGGACAGTGGATTGTTTCAGACACCACCAGGTTATTTAGTAGTGTCTGTTAAGAAATTATTTTAAGATTTTTTCAACTTCATCTGCCATGTATTTGACAGCTTCTGCTGCTGCTGCTTCAGTCATTATCTCAACTGATTTGCTGAGATCTTCTATTTCTTGTTCATCACATTGAATTGTTCTGCAAATATATTCGACTTCAATTTCTCCGTCATCCAGCATTTTACCACACCCTCCAACTGTACCAATAAAAACATTTTCTTTGAATATTGGTGTGACAGCTTTTATTATGCCTGCATCACATTCTTCTACAATATTTTTACCACTTTTTGCTGCCATAGCCGCAATATTATTATGGGCAACTGCACAAATGTGAGTTTGCCCGGCGTCTATTGATTTAATTTTTGGGCATAATTTATTATTCCAAATTTTATTATCTGTAATTCGCATACCATTTGTATCGAATACTGAGACTTCTAATCCGGTTTTGTTTCGGATTTTGTTTTCAAGTTCTGTCCAATCTGAAATTGATGCGATTTCTGTCAGTAACATTTTTTTCTCCTGCTTCTATTGTCAATGCATAAATATTTTTTAAGGAGGAATTTATCACTGCTGTAATTGATAAGCAAGCTCACTAATGATAAAACACCCTGATTTTAGCATTTCCGTTTTCTGCGCTTGAAGTAAAAGCATGTTTTTGTAACACTATCATAATAATAAGATTTCCCAACCTCCAATTAAAAAAAAAACAGAATGAAACCCAAAAATTTTTCATATCAACTGATTGACACGGATCCATGTGGCGCCCGTCTCGGTCGGATTACTACCCCCCATGGAAAGATTGAAACACCTATTTTTATGCCTGTAGGTACCTCAGCTGCTATGAAAGCCCTGACAACACAGCAGGTTTGGGATGCAGGTGCCCAGATTATTCTTTCTAATGCTTATCACTTATCGAATCAACCAGGTCCGGATTTAGTTGAAAAACATGGTGGTTTGCATGCATTTATGGCTTGGGATAGACCTATTTTAACCGATTCAGGGGGTTTTCAGGTTTTTTCATTACCTGGTAAAAAGGTTGATGATGAAGGTGTTACTTTTAGATACCACAAGCATGGTAAACAGGTTCGTTTGACACCAGAACTATCCATAGAAATACAAAATAAACTCGGTGCAGATATTATTATGGCATTTGATGAATGTGTTGAGTATCCTACTACACATCAATATGCAAAAGATTCGCTTAAGCGGACACTCGCCTGGCTGGCCAGATGTAAAAAAGCCCATAAACGGACGGATCAGGCTCTGTTTGGTATTAGTCAAGGTGCTGTTTATAAAGATCTGAGGTTGGAAGGTGTTAAAGCTTTGATAGATCTTGATCTTCCGGGGTATGCTATTGGAGGGTTGTCCGTTGGTGAAGGAATTGACAATATGAAAAAGGTTTTGGATTTTACCGCCAAGGAACTTCCAGATGAAAAGCCCAGATATGTTATGGGTATAGGTGTCCCGGAAGATATTCTGGAAGCCGTTGAACGTGGGATTGACATGATGGATTGTGTTATTCCTACTAAATATGGTCGATCTGCAACACTGTTTACCCATACGGGGAAAATGAGGGTTAGTAATCGTGAATTTAGAAATGATAAATTTCCGGTAGATACCAATTGCCAATGTTACACTTGTCGAAATTTTAGCAGAAGTTATTTACATCACTTGTTTGCAGCTAATGAAATATTGGGAGCTACACTGACTTCCCTGCATAATGTTCACTTTTATTTGCAAATGATGACTGACATCAGAAAAGCCATTAAAGAAAGTCGATTTTTAGATTTTAAAAAGGATTTTCTGGACCTTTACCATCGTAAGGATAGAAAAAAGAAAAGAAAATAATTGGTAATATTATTAAATATTGTTTTGGTGCATTAATGTTAAAATGAAATCCAGCTACCTTGATTAATTATGAAATTGAACCAAAACAGTATTTTTCAATTGTTGAAATCTGCCTTCCCCGACGGTTTAAGTGTTAAACAAATATTATCCCTGCTATACTTAGGTGCTGCCAAACGCACTCAACTCAGAAAGATCCTCAGACAATTTGGACAATTAAAAGTCTGTCATAAGTCTAATAATAAGTATTATCTGTCGTCTAATTTTGCGCAGCAAGATTCGCTGGAACCTAGATCTTTAAATAAAAAGCGAGGTTCAAAACCATCTCAAACGAATGCCTCTCAGACAGGAATCTGGATATATCAAAATGGTAAAGGGTATATTCAAAGTGTTCAGACTTCAGAACGATTTCACTTGCGAAACCAGCAAAAGACGATCTTGATTCATGGTGATATCATTCGTTTCCAGAAAATAAAAGGTGGGAAATCAGAAAATCGAGCAGAGTTGATTGAAATAGTTAGAAGAAGAATTAATAAAGTTCACGGTATTATCAGTAATAAGAATAAAAAAGCAGCCTTAGTTCCAGATTCAGACCACTTTTATCATCATTTTATATTGCCTGAAAACAAGCTTAATCAAGATCGAATTGGATCGTTGGCCTGGATTGAAATAAAAAAATATCCCCAAGGTAATAGCCAACCCTACGGAAAATTAATTCCATCTTTGGAAAAAGTACTAAATGAGACAGTGGAAGAACAATTAATTTTGAACCGATATGCGTTAAGTAATGATTCACCTGAACTCACGGAAAATGAGTCTGCCTCCCTGCCCCGACAAATACGATTAAAAAAGAATGAGAATCGCACTGATTTAAGAGATCTGCCTTTTATCACCATTGATGGAGCAGATGCCCGGGATTTTGACGATGCGATTTATGCTAAAAAAGAAGGTGATGGCTATCGAATTTGGGTATCCATCGCAGATGTTGCTGACTATGTTCAGGCAAATACAAATATAGATAAACAGGCGCGAATCAGAGGCAATAGTATCTATTTTCCTTTTCGTGCCATACCTATGCTTCCGGAGAGGCTAAGTAATGATATTTGTAGTCTGATTAAAAATAAAAACCGTTTCACTATAACCTGTGAAATTTTACTGGATTCAAGGGGAGGAGCACTCAATTTTAAAATATATGAAAGTATTATCCGTGTCAGTTCCCGTCTGACTTATGAACAGGTTGATCAGTTTTTTGAAATTGGGCATCTGAAAGTCGGTAAAAAGCAAAAACTCGAAAATGAACTGTTGCTTTATTTGAAAATATCTAAATTATTACGTCAAAAAAGGCTCAATCGGGGAATGATCGATTTTAATTTGCCTGAGTCAAAATTTGTTTTTGATGAAAAGAAACAATTGGTAAATATTGTCAGGCACTATCAAAGTGCAACACAAAAATTGATTGAACAGTTTATGCTGGAGGCGAATGAAGCTGTGGGGCGATTTTGTCACCAACAACAAATTCCTGCAATCTGGAGAAACCATGTGGATCCAGTCTCAAGTGATATAGAGCAAATTAAACAGGTATTATGGGATAAAAAAATCAAAAAATCTAACTTAAGCAATGGCAGAAATATCAATGAACTTCTTTCGCAATACCGAGATTCTGATCAGGCCTATCTTATTGATAAGATAATTCTAAAGACGATGTCCCAGGCCAGATATGATGTTTTCCCAAAAAAACATTTTGGATTAGGGACTGATTATTATTGCCACTTTACTTCACCGATTCGTCGATACTCAGATCTTATAGTGCATCGATCGATTAAAGCCTTCCAAAAAACAGATAGGAAAATTGTGATAAAACAAGAACTTGCAGATCATTTATCTTCAATAGAGCGAATAGCAGTAAAAGCTGAACGGGATGTTGAAAAGTTAAAAAAATTAATTTTTGTTTACCAGCAATTAGGAAATATCTTTACTGGAGTTATTTCCGGCTTAATGAATCATGGTGTATTCATCACATTATCGTCACCATATCTGGAAGGATTTATGCCCATTAGTTCAGTGCTTGATGACTATTACCATGTTGACCAAAACCGGTTTTTAATTCAGGGGAAAAAATCCAGGAAAAAATTCTCTTTAGGTCATAAGGTCACTGTTCAGTTAACCCAGGTTGATATTATCAATTTTAGCCCTGAATTTGAATGGGTATCCTGGGAATGAGAGTATAAAAAACTGGAAAATGACATTCGTTGATGTCCTAAAATGTTTTTTTTAATCATTTTATGGATTTTTCTGGTTATTTTCGGTACTTTGAATAAAAATAATTGATGTTTCTTATATTGGCTAATTTTTTGAATTGATTTAAAATAATAGCAGTTCTATGGTAAATAACAGCCAGACTAATGATTCCTTCGATCGATCTATTAGGGATGATTATAAAACCAGTTAATCTCTTAAAGAGGTCTCAATGTTTTCCATCAAGGGTATATATAAAAACAACAAAATTAAACTCGCTGAACCTTTAAATATTTCTGATAAGGCAAATGTGATTATTACTTTTTTAGAAGATGATCATTTTGAAGCACCTGAGCTTCCGGTTGGTGATTTTCCGGAAACAGAAGTTTTATTGGATGATGATGAATTAAGTTTAGATACGGACGATAGTGATTTATTATCAGACGATGATGATGAGTTATCTGAAAATGATTATACCAAAATTAGAAAACATAAACGTTATCAGGCAAAAGGAAATATCAGTTTGGTGGAGGACAATGAAGAAGAACAAATTTATCCTTTATTTGATTATTCTGCTGGTGGCTTGAGCTTTATAAGTGATAAACCTTTCGAAGTTGGACTTTCACTGACTGCATCAATAAAAGATCCGATTGAGCAGGATACTTCAGTACTTGATTTTGAATTTGAAGTCGCTCGAATTGAAAATACCGGAGATAATTTTAAAATCGGCTGTAAGTTCTTTGATGAGGTTGATGAAGAAATCTGGCATTCATTAATGAATTGATGGACTTTGAATTGCATTAACGAATAGAAATTTTATTTAAATTTAAAAATCAATAATTAATTTTAGTCGCTTAGAAAAATCATACAATGTCACAGGTTCTATCACAAAACGAAGTTGATGCACTATTGAAAGGGATTGAAGGCGGGGATATGGAAGAAGAATTCGATATGCCCGATATCGATGATAATGCCGTTATTCCCTATGATTTAACCAGCCAGGATAGAATTATCCGTGGGCGAATGCCAACTCTGGAAATCATTCATGATCGTTTTGTCCGGATGTTTCGGCTGACACTCTCCTCTGCCCTTCGTAAAGTTGTTGATATTAGTGTTCGTTCAACAGAACTTATCAAATTTGGTGAATTTTTAAAAACCTTGCCGGTTCCCTCCTCTTTAAATTTGTTTCGTATGAATCCACTTAGGGGAAATGCGATTATGGTGCTGGAGACCAGACTGGTGTTCACGCTAATTGATATCTTTTTTGGTGGTACGGGTGAGTTGGAAGTCAAAGCTGAAGGTCGGGATTTTACTGCTATAGAACAAAAAATTGTCAAACGGGTTGTGGTTAGTGCACTCGAAGATATGCAAAATGCCTGGCGCCCGGTATTTCCTGTTCAAGTCACTTATACCAGAGCTGAAATTAATCCACAATTTGTGGCCATTGTGCCCCAGAGTGAAGTAGTGGTGGTCATCACATTCGATGTGGAAATGGGAAAAGCGCCAATGACGTTAACCGTCTGTATTCCTTATTCCATGATTGAACCCATTCGAAATAAACTGGATTCCGGTTTTCAAGCTGACCAGAATGAAGAAGATCATATCTGGGGAAATAGATTCAGAGATAACATTCTTGAAGCCTATGTTAATATTCTGGTGGAATTGGGTCATTCAGAAATCGTAGTACGTGATTTTCTGGATTTAAAAGTCGGTGATATTATAACTTTGGACCAGGAAAGTCGTAAACCTCTAGATATATTAGTGGAAAACGTTACTAAGTTTAGAGGTTTCCAGGGTAGTTACAAAGGAAATCAAGCCGTTAAGATTTCAGATTTAGTCTATTTACCACCAGTTTCTGGGGAGTTCGATTAGGCATGCAAGAGTTTTTAATTCAATCAGCTGGTGGCATTCGATTGGTCATAGAAATATATTCATGGATGCACATCGCTGCGTTTTTATTAAGTTGGGTACATGCCGACCCCAATAATAAAATAGTTTCCATCATTAATCGATCTACGATGCCATTGTGGAGATGGGTCCAAAAAAAGCTTCCCTATAAATACAGTGCTTTTGCCCCAATTGTAGCCCTTATGCTGATATTCTGGGCAATAATTGCAATTCCCGGAATATATTTTTCTTTTGGTGCCACCAGCATTGGATTTTACACACTAAACTCAGCCGTACTGAAATCGGGTCTATATATTATTGCAGGTGTCGTCTCTGTGAGTAGTCAAATTTCCGGTTTTATTATGATTATTGCAATTATTTGGTTTATTTTAACACTGGTTAATCCGGCGTATAATAATCCGATTGCAAGAACAATCTATATTTTAATTGACCCTCTTATCACACCTCTACAGCGAGTCCTACCCCGTGCCAAGATTGATCTGGCTCCGATTATTGTTGCGATTCTTGCTTATTTAGTGAAATATAATTTAACGATATTATATGTCTATCTAATTAAACAAAATCAACTCGTTCTCTTCTAAACAATATTTTAAATTTTGTTTCCATAATTTCATGTCTTTTTTTAACCCACTTTACGATCGCATCCAACAGTTAATTGGTGTGAAACAAAATTTTGAGGAAGATTTTTCCTTTCTCCGACCCAGTGGTAATGATCATTTAGTTCAATTCTGTTTCCGCATGATCTCATCTGAATATTTAGAACTCAGCCAATATGATCAGCAGCATTTTTTTTTGCTGGACCTCCTGGAAGAGACTGGAATTGAATATCAATTAGATGTAAACGGGGAGTTTGCAATATTTACCGAAAAAAATAAAAAAGGTGTCAAAACAATTCAATCTGTGATGGACTTGAGAAATGAATCGATAGCTGTGATTTACTATTTTGGTGTAGCTAAACCATGCCTTCAATTGAATTCCCAATTAATGCAGTCATTAAGATTAACCGCATGTTATTTAAATCCATCCACTTTGAAAACTGTGTCTCAATCCCTTTCCGGTATCAGGTCATTTCAATATTATTTTGAACAATCTTCTCTAATATTTAAAGAACCGGTGGTAATGAAAGGTTCATTAAAGGGGGATATTGTTCCTGATGCTTATCAAATTTATTGCCAGCAATTTAGTAATTGGTTTAATATTATTCAATTATCAGGGCATACTACTGATGGTTCACAGGGAGTAATGACGATTGATGCCAACGGTAAACTTCAAATTGATATTTGTCGCTTATCCAGTTTTCTAAAAATTATAGAGAAAGTGTTTAGTCTTTTGAACGATAAGTATCATTTTATACTGGACAAATATGTCAATAGTTGGCAGGGGGATCCGCATAAAAATTCAATTATGGTTTGCAGCTGTCCGATACAAGTTGAATTGCCTTATGCAATTGAATTTTTAGAAAACCTTTCTAAGACTTTAACTGTTGGGAAAAAACCACTGAACCTGATGGGATTGTATGAAAGAATATCGCCAAAATTATGGAAGATTTTTATTACAGAACTCAATACTGCTAATCAAATTGATCTTGAAATCTCAACCCAACAGATATTAATATTTATCCATTGTAAATGGTCTTTGCCAATGTTAGATAAAATCGAAAGTTTTCTTCGAAATAATATTGCGGCAAATTTTGAAAGTTTAGCTTTAAATTAATTAAATTGAGTCTCTAGTTTATGTTTGCTTATTCTTGCTCTGAAGCTTTATTGGTTAATTGGATTTTGGGACAGATCAATACCCATCCTGATGCAATTTTTCCGCACAGGAAAGGCTGGAAAGGGCACTTAACATTGTTTTATCCAACGGCGGACGGAATTTCATATTTCTTAATGAGTATTACCAATAATAAAGAGACGATTTATTTTCTTCCTGTAGATGTGACGATAAAGGAATCACATTTGAAGCAATTTCAATTAGAAAAAATATTAAAATTTATCCAAAAAAAAAATCAGTTTACCAGCACTCTTTGTCAAATTATTTTGATGACTTGTGAACAGGAGAAAAAGAAGATTGAAGAACTCATCAAAAAAAATAGAATTCAAGCAGGGTTATTGGTGCTATATTCTGATAAAATTGAATTTCAGCGAGGTTGCTTTAATAATGAAGTATTAAATTATAGATTATCTAAATTAACTGTAGATCCTGATTTAATCGCCCAAACAATTCCGGATAATTTCCAGAAAGTCCATAACAACAAAGCTAATATACTTTTTTACCAAAATTTATTTCATGTTCTAAACAAGTATTGGATTCAAAACCAAAACAATATACTATTAGAAAAGGCCATTGCGCAATCTATCCTTTATTGGAAGCAATATAAAAAGAAGCAACGGAAGAAAATAATTGAAAGGGTTCAAAATACCCTATTGCAAGACCTTAATTCTGAATTATCGGGTATTATTCGTATGATATCCCATAAAAAAAAATCTGAATCTCATCCCGTTTTTATTTTACAATTTATTTTAGATGCAAAAGATAAAAAGAATATTACAACCTGGATTAAAAAACAAAACAGAGTGTTGGGGTTAATTCGACATAAAAGTCTTCAAATAACACCGGATATTTATTCTATTATTTCTAGCCAGAAATCAGATAACTTATGATGAAAAAACAACTCAGTCATTTTGATCAGGCAACCAGTCGTGCAAAGATGGTAAATGTCGGACATAAAACAGAAACAACCCGAAAAGCCACTACTAGATGTATTATGTATATCAGTCAGGAACTGACTGATATTCTTGATAAAGGCACACTTGAAAAAGGAGATGCTTTTACAGTTGCAAAAACAGCAGGTATTCTGGCGGCAAAGCAAACAGGACTGCTTATTCCTATGTGTCACCCACTACCGGTTAACTATGTCGATATTGAAATATCTCTGATGATATCTGATAATATTATTCGAATCCAGTCAGTTGTTGAAACCACAGCTAAAACTGGAGTAGAGATGGAGGCAATTGTTGCAACCAGCATTGCTGCCTCAACAATATATGATATGTGCAAAGCTGTAGATAAAAAAATTATAATATCAAAATTAGGCTTACTGGAAAAAACAGGTGGTAAGAGTGGACGATTTTACAATGAAAAAATGGAATGGGACCAGTTATAATTTTGGGGTTGAATGTGTTAAAATAGTCATTTCATAAATAAATGAAAAAGCAGCGGCAATAAATCCAATGATGGACCAGGTAGCTGTAAATCTACCACTTAGTCCCCGAATGGAGCGATCAAATAGAATAAATGCATAAAATCCCCAGGTTAGTATCGGAAATATTAACCTTAAATTTATTGAGGTAAACCCTTGTTTAACAATTAAGTTAACAGTTATTCCCATCAATAATCCTACTGTTAAAAAAAGAAATCCACTGGTAATAACACGATGGTTTAATCTGTCCAAAAAACCAAGGCTGGGAACCTGAATATCCTGCAGTAGCAAGGTTTTATTTTTAATTTTTTGTTCCAGTTTTAGAAAAAAAATTGAAGTTAAACAAGCGACACCAAACAGCAAATAACCGATTAAGGAAAAAGAGGCATGAACATAAACCATTGACTTTCCGGCAATTGGAGATACTGTTATAAATTGGGGAACTAATAAAGTTTGGTTTGATATCAAACTTGATAACAATAGAAAAAACAGAGTTAGTGGTGGGAAAATGATCTCAAATATTTCCTTTCGATATAGGTAATCTAAAATAAAATAGATGATAATTGTTAACAAAGATGTAAATAGTAAGATGCCGGCTATTGATGCAAATGGGGAAGAATTCGGACGGAAGAATTGAATTCCGATATAAATAATATGTAGCACAAGTCCCATGAACAAAGTAAATTCACCAATCTTATGTAGATTTTTTCGAATGTGAAAAAATGACAGGTTACAAATAAACCAACCTAAAATATATAACCCGCTGGTGGACCAAAATAAATTTGCTAAGTTCACAATAAGAAAAGAAAAAATTTTGATTTAAGATTAACTACCAGTTTTCAGGAAGTTTTCCTGCTTTTGATAAGGCTGTCAATAAGTCTTTTTTCATTTCCCGAATGGCTATTATTGTTGCTTCGGCAAATTGCTCTGAGTGAGGAAATATTTCTTGATATTTTGGTTGTTGATAAGCAAAAATAATTCCCCTGGATGAATTAATTAAAGCGCCATATCCATCTTCATTAAAACAGTTTATGACTTGATCAGCAGTTCCACCCTGAGCGCCATAACCAGGAACCAGAAATAAAACATTCTTCATTATTTTTCTTAATTTCAATGATTCTTCTGGCCAGGTAGCGCCTACAACGGCACCGATTGTTGAATATTGTGAATTTTCTAAGCGAACTTCAGCGAGTTTCTGAACATCTTCTGCAATTTTTTCAAATAAATATTGTTTCCCAATTGTTGCTTCCTGGTACTCAACTGCAGATCGATTGGAAGTTCTTACCAGCACAAAAATACCTTTCTTTAATTCATCACAAACTTCAGTAAATGGTAAGATTGAATCCGAACCAAGATAAGGATTTATGGTAACAAAATCAGTTTGACTTGGACGTTCAAATCCTTTTATTAGAGGTACTTTTCCGATATGCCCTGCAGCATAAAGGTTGGCGGTGTTACCAATATCATTTCTTTTGGAATCATCGATCACGAGCAAATTATAATCTTTCGCTAAAGCAACAGTTTGACGAAAAACCTCAATTCCCGCAGCACCATAAATTTCATAACATGCCATTTGGAGCTTTACTGCAGGTATATATTGATGGGTACTTTGTAGTATCTCCTGATTAAATCTCAGGAATGATTCAGTTACTGCTTTAATCGTATTTCCAAACTTTGAAAGCGATAGAGATTTTATGTGATCTGGAATAAACTGAATCAGAGGATCTAATCCCATCACTATGGGGCAGTTTTTTTCATCGATCTGTCGGATCAATTGATCAATCACCCCCATGGTTTCCTTTCATTACTTTTTAGATCCAGTTTATAATCCGTAGCCAGTAAAATATTAGTCCTTTTTATTTTTAATACTGTTTAAAAAAGAAGAGACTTCATTTGTTACATAATGTTGCAACTCATCTAAACTTTTCTTTTTTTCCTTAATAAAGGATACTAAGTTTACTTCCAGATCCCGAGCTTTTGCTGAAATTGAAGTTTTTACAGCACCACTTTTACCAACTTTTTCACCTAACAATTTTTTCACCTGTTTTTCCATTGCAGCTAATCTTTTTTCCAATTCAGGTTTGGTAGTAGTTCTTACAGCAATTGTTTTTTTAGCTGGTATGGATTTCTTTTTGGAGATTACAGCTTTTTTTGGTTTTGGAGCTACTTTTTTTACAGCTGCTTTAACTTTAGGAGCTACTTTTTTTACAGCTGCTTTAACTTTAGGAGCTGCTTTCTTTACAACCGCTTTAACTTTAGGAGCTGCTTTTTTTGCAGCAGCTTTAACAGTAGCTTTAGCTTTAGGAGCAGCAGCTTTCTTTGATTTAGTCACTGGCTTCGCTTTTTTGGACTTTTTTGCAGTCGCACCTAACTCTTCAACATATTTTGCTTTATAATGCTTCAAAGTAATGGTTCTGGTACCTGGAAATGCTTTGTAAAGTTCCGCATTACTGATGTCAGGTTTTTTCTTGATCAACTTCTTAATTTGCTGCGAAATGCTATCAGCCATTATATTCTCCTTAAATTAAATTAAAAGCAACGATTCTCCATCATGCAATTCGTAAAACTCCAAAAAATTATATAACACAGTTGCTATATAAATCAACACATTAAATCAAAATAATTTCACAAAAGCGAAAAAATATTAATATCAAAGAGTTTATATTAACTATTGTTGTACGTATTCTCTAATTTAAATAATCAAATATTTAAGTAAGAGTTAACTATAAAATCCTACCTAACAAAGAAAAATATTTTTTGTATTAACTATTTTATTAAAATTGTTTATAAAGATAGCAACTGTTTTGAGCTTAAATAATTAACGTTAGGGGTCTCTGTTGAACATTATTAACGCTTAAATTTTAATTTTTTTTAGCTGCTTAGTTTCACTAATTGCGTGTTGTTAAAAAAAAACTATGTGATGACAAAAAAGTAAAAATCACCTTACACAAAATCGGGAAATAGTATTTTATTCTACTCAACCATCTATTAATTTTTTTTAGGTGTTATGCAATGAAAAAATAATAGCATTTTTATGATAAATGTTTGTTCAAACTCAAAAATGTCATTAGAATATAAATCGTATTAAAATTCATAATAATAAAAATTATTGAAATGAATCCAAAAATAGATATCAAAGTTTTTCAAGCAGACAATGGTGATTGCCCCTATTTACAAAAACGCAGATGGTGCAGTTATGTGTTTTATTCCGATAAGCTCCAGCCAGGGATTTATGAAAGTCTTTTGGATCAGGGTTTTCGCCGCAGTGGCACTATCTTTTATAAAAATAATTGTCCAAATTGTAAACTGTGTATACCTATTAAAATACCTGTGAATGTTTTTCAAATATCACGATCCCAAAAACGTGTATTGAAGCAAAATCAGGATGTCATAATAACAAAAGAACCCCTGGCATTTGATTTTGAGAGTTTTAATCTGTATAAAAAATTTTCTGAAAAACGATTTTCTACAGCAATTAAAGAAGAAGAATATCATGAGTTTTTGGCACAATCAGCAGTCGATACAATCATGATGAAGTACTATTCCGAAGGTAAATTGATTGGTGTTGGATGGGTGGATATTTTGGTCAATGCGCTTAGCAGTGTTTATTTTGCTTTTGATCCAGAGATTTCGAAGAGAAGTTTGGGTGTTTTTTCACTATTAAAAGAGATAGAATTGGCCAGATCTTTAAATAAGCAATACCTTCATCTGGGTTTTTGGATTAAGAATTGTCAAACTATGGAATATAAAGCAAAATATCATCCACATTTGCTATTAATTAATGATGAGTGGATGTATCATTAGTTTTGTTTTAGGAATAGGTGTCAGAATATCGTTATACTCTTTAAAAAGTCATAAATCTAAAGTAGGCGATAGAAATGATCGATAGGGTTACCCAGGCTATCTTCTATGATTAATTTGTATTTGGTAGATGATCATCAAAATTACTGAAAATTAAAAAAATATTCTATCAAAACATAATATTAGCATATTTATGTTGTATTTTTTATAGTAGTCTTTATAATACCTGTCCTTAAGGAAGAATAAATTTTATAACCACTCCCAGCAAGAAACTGGTAGTTATACTAAAATTTACTTAATAAATAATACATTTCCTGAGCAGTGACTATTATGGAAGATATAAAGACAAAATTATTGGAAATGCAAAGCAACATTCTTAGTGAAATTGAAGCCGACCGCAATCAATCCAATAGTGCTATTACAGATGACATAGGGGATGACATAGATCACGCCAACGAAGAAAGGTACCGGGAATTATATCAGCTAATGTGCGAACGGGATCAAAAAAAGTTGGAACAGATTAAGCGTGCTTTAGACCGTATCGATGAAGAAGCTTACGGGTATTGTGAAGAGTGTGAAGAGATAATAAATAAAGCAAGGTTGATTGCCTTACCTTTTACAAGATTATGTATTAACTGCAAAACTGAAGAAGAGCGATTAACCGGCATTTAAAGATGATCTCATTCTATTAATCAATTTTATTTTGTAGAAAATACTATTCAGAAAATCTCAATTCTATCTTGTAATCCCGTAATGAAATCCCAATGACTAATATTTTAAATTTTAGTCCAGGTACCTACTTTTTCTTTTTTGTTATTCTCGTTAGAATATCAGGGATATTTATTACGGCACCAATCATTGGTTCCTCAAACGTACCACAGACTGTCAGACTCTATATGATTGCTCTGTGCAGTTTGATTTTCTTCAATGTTCTCCCACCGGTTAATTTCGCAACAAATTTGCCCGCAATTTCATACATTCTAATTGGTATAAAGGAGCTAGTCATCGGTTTATTGCTTGGATCTATTCCCAGAGTGATATTTGCTGCTGTCGATTTTGCAGGTACTATTATTGGATTTCAAATGGGTTTTAGTATTGCAAATGTTGTTGATCCCCAAACGGATACACAGGTGTCCATTATTGCTTCATTTGAAATAGTATTGGCTACCTTGATTTTTTTAGCCATTGATGGACATCATATTTTTCTTGAAGCGATTTCAACCAGTTATGAACAAATTCCGATAAATGGTGTCAATTTAGGCGCTAATAAAATTGATTTTATATTGCGCATTACTGCAGATCTTTTTATTCTTGGACTAAAACTTAGTGCACCCTATATTGTTGCCCTATTGTTAGCCAATGTCATTATGGGTTTTATGGCGCGTAGTATTCCGCAAATGAATGTTTTTGTAGTCGGTTTTCCTTTTACAATTGGATTAGGACTATTATTGTTGGCCTTGGGGATGCCTTATTTGGGTCAGGCAATAATCAGTATGTTTGGACGGATTGATGATCAGGTAATTGAATTAATACAACTCCTATCGAGATAATCGATGGCTGAAAGCAGTTCAGATGAAAAAACAGAAGCCCCGTCACAAAAACGTCGCGAGGATGCCAGGAAAGAGGGACAGGTTGCTTTCAGCAAAGAAGTCTCATCCTGTGCACTTTTAGGAGGCTTTTTATTATTATTGTACTTTAGCGGCAATATAATGTTGCAGGCATATAAAGACGTATTGATATATGCCTTTACAAATCTTGACTGGCCACAATTTACCATTCCCAACCTTCAAAATTTCCTGGATGTGTTTTTGACCAAAGGCGCCGTTATCGTCGCACCTTTTTTTGGTGTTTCTATTGTTGTTGGTGTTTTAAGCAGCGTTATTCAGGTTGGTGTCAATTTGACATTAAAGCCACTCATTCCCAAGTTAGAAAAAATAAGTCCTCTAAAAGGAATTGGAAGGTTATTTTCCAAACAGGCTTTCAATGAGTTGGTTAAAACGATCTTTAAAATGTGTATTATTGGATACATCGGTTATTATACCTATGTAGAAAATATTGAACAAATGGTTGCGTTGATTAACACCAATCCACAGAGTTTAGCAACGAATGCTGCTTCAATTATTGCAATTTTTATATTCAGATTATTCCTGGCGCTTCTGGTAATGGCCGTTTTTGATTATATGTTTCAAAGATGGGATTTAGAACAAAAGCTGAAAATGTCAAAACAGGAAATGAAAGAAGAATTAAAACAATCAGAAGGAGATCCGGCACTCAAGGCCAGAATTCGTCAAATTCAACAGCAGCTGAGTCAAGCCAGAATGATGCAGGAAGTTCCTGGTGCGGATGTCGTTATTAGTAATCCAACCCATTTTGCCATTGCTTTACAATATGATCGTGAAATTATGCGTGCACCACGGGTTATTGCTAAAGGAGCAGATCATATTGCTTTACGAATTATCGAAATTGCCGGAGAAAACGATATAATTGTTTATAGAAATCCACCTGTGGCACGAGGAATGTATTTTCAAGTTGAGATTGGAGATGAAGTTCCTGAGGATTTTTATAAAGCGGTGGCTGAAATCCTTGCCTTTGTCTATAAAACCAAGAAGAAATTAAAAAAATAGCATCCAACGCATTAACATTAACGACATATAATCAGAAGCATACATATGGCAACAATTGCCGGTTTAGATTTGGGAAAAAGGAAGTTCTTTAACGCTGATATATCCTTGGCTTTAGGTGTTGTTGTGATATTAGGTGTTATGATTCTGCCTTTACCACCGGCCATCCTGGATATGCTGTTTGCCATTAATATCACTTTCTCGGTTTTGATTCTTTTTGTCGCACTTTATTCTGTTAAACCTCTAGATTTTTCTGCTTTTCCTAGTGTACTATTGGTAGCTACTTTATTTCGCTTATCGTTAAATATTGCTTCTACCAGGGCGATATTACAAAATGGAAAAGAAGGACCTGCAGCAGCGGGTCATGTTATTAAAGCTTTTGGAAGTTTTGTGGTCGGTGGAAACTATTTAATCGGTATCATTATATTTTTGATTTTTGTGCTGATTAACTTCATTGTTATTAGTAAAGGTGCCGGTCGGATTGCAGAAGTTGCCGCTCGTTTTACCTTAGATGCCATGCCTGGAAAGCAAATGGCCATTGATGCTGATCTAAATGCAGGAATCATTGATGAACCCACAGCCCAATCCCGAAGAAGGGAAATTCAACAGGAATCAGATTTTTTTGGAGCCATGGATGGTGCCAGTAAATTTGTTCGGGGAGATGCCATTGCCGGTTTGATAATTACCGCCATTAACATTATTGGCGGTTTAATTCTGGGTGTTATGTTTTATAACATGGGTATTGGTAATGCAGCGGAAACATTCACGTCTTTAACCATCGGAGATGGTTTGGTCAGCCAGATACCATCAATTATTATTTCTATAGCGGCTGGTATCGTCATCACTAAAGCTGGTGCTCAAAACAGGTTGGGTGTTGATTTAGGAATACAATTATTTGGGAACCCCCCGGCGCTGATGTTAGCATCGGGAACTCTATTTGTTTTTGCTTTAGTACCGGGTATGCCTAAAGTTACTTTTATGATTCTGTCGATTGTTATTGGTATTTTGGGTTGGCAAAGCCTTGAAAAAGGTAAAAGACAGGCAAGAAGGGCTGAAACCAGGGAAGTTGAACAGCAAGCTGTAGATGCTACTACGGAAAGCAGTGATGATATTGCTGAGCTATTACCTATTGATACTTTAGGCCTTGAATTGGGTTATGCATTAATTCCACTGGTTGATTCCGAGCAAGATGGTGAATTGTTAGAACGCGTAAAAGCCATCCGGAGACAAATAGCCTTAGACCTTGGTTTTATTGTTCCACCAGTTCACATTAAAGATAATCTACAGCTGGAACCAGGCGCATATAGCCTGACCATAAAAGGAATCGAAGTTGGTAAAGGCGAAATGATGATGGATCATTATCTGGCAATGCAGGCGGGTGAAGTAGATATGGAAATTGACGGGTTAGCAACCACAGAACCGGCTTTTGGACTTCCAGCTATATGGATTTCAGATGATGATCAGGAAAACGCGCAAATTGCTGGTTATACAGTGGTTGATATCCCAACAGTGATATCAACCCATGTGACTGAAATAATAAAATCACATGCCCATGAATTTCTGGGACGACAAGAAACACAAAAGTTACTAGATAAAGTCGCTGAAAATGAACCGAAGTTAATTGAAGAATTAGTACCTGACCTATTGGGATTGGGTATTATTCAGAGAGTATTACAAAATCTGCTTAAGGAAAACGTGTCTATCAGGGATATGAATACAATTCTTGAAACGTTGGCAGATACTGCCCAATATACCAAACAACCTGAAATTTTAGGTGAGCATGTTCGGGAATCCCTTGCCAGAAACATCACTAGACAGTATCAAAATGAAGAAGGTGTATTACCAGTGATGACAATGGATCAGGAAATAGAGAATAAATTAGCTGAATCTGTTCAGGATACAGGACAAGGATCCTATTTAGGTATCGATCCGGAGTCAGCAGAAAGAATTATGATTGCTATTGAAAATGGTATTGAAGGCTTTACCATGTTTAATTATCAACCTGTGATTTTATGTTCTCCTATGATTCGAATTCATCTTAAAAAACTGATGGAACGTTCGATACCAAATCTGGTTGTCTTGTCTCATAATGAGATTATTACAGATATTAAAATTGAATCTTTAGGTACGATTGGTTTTGATGAGCAAGGATAATAGCTCAGAATTTGCCGTTATCTGGGAATAAAATCCATGATATTATTTTTATCAGAAGGAACAGTAAAATTGAATATTGCCCCTGTATCTTCACTGTTTTCAGCCCATATTTTCCCTTTATGATATAGTAGGATCTCTTTACAAATCGATAGTCCTAAACCTGTTCCCCCGGTACCTGTTTTTGTTTTAGAACTCTGAATAAATTTATTAAAAATACTCTCTAACTCTTGTTCAGGAATACCAATACCGCCATCCTCGATTTTTATTTGAAAGAAATGATAAGTTGAACCTTGATATGTCTGATCTGTTTTTGAAATACTTATTTTAATAAAACCATTATCCCGATTGAACTTAACAGCGTTTACAATAATATTGCGTAATACTTGTTCTATCTTGTAATGATCGCAGATACAGCGAGTGTTGTAATCAGGTTTATGAAACTCGATCTGAATATTTTTCTGATCAAAAACCGGTTGTAATTCATAAATAATATTTTCTATGAGTTGATTCAAACGATGAATTTTAAATTTGAATCTCAGTTTGCCAGATTCCAATTTAGATAAATCCAGTAAATCATTTAACAATACTAAAAGTGTTTTTCCACTGGCATGGATATTTTTAAAATAATGGTAGAGTTTTTCCCGGTTGGCTGTCTCAAATTTATTAAGGCCAAATTTGGAAAAACTGAGAATTCCATGCAAGGGTGTTCTCAATTCATGGGACATATTCGCCAGGAATTCACTCTTAGCATTATTGGCAAATTCAGCTTGTTTTTGAGTGCTAATAAGTACTTTGCGAGCTTCATATCGTTCAGTAATATCAATGGCGGTGATTACTGAATATTCGATTTTGTTGTGCTGATTCTGAATGGTAATTAAATTAGTAAGCATCGGGAATTCAATCCCTTCCTGATTAATGTGCATAACTACTTTTGCGTTATAATTTTTTTCTTCATTCTCCAAATGTTGTTGATCAGTATCATTTGTGTTTTGATTCGTTGAATATAATATTTGATGGTGTTGCCCCAGTAACTCCTGTATCGTAAATCCGTGTGTTGAAGCCAGGTAAGGATTAATATATTTGATTAAGCCATCACGATCTAATATCGCCATCCCATAGTTGGCAGATCTAAATATTGTATTAAATCTGCCTAATTCACTACTGATTTTATTAAATAATTTATTTCTTCGTAACCAGGCAACGATGAGTAAAATATAGGTTACGCTTACAATCAACATTAGCAAAAGCATGGATTGACTGATTTTGTGACTGGATTTTAGGTTGTTTTGCATTTCTGAAAGTGGCGTTGAAATACACACTAACCATTTTTCATTGAATACCTTAACTGGTACCCAAGCCGTCATTTCCATACCGATATCCGATGACCAGGTATATAACCCGGCACCTTCTTCTGCGTTTTGAATTTTTAAAATCAAATCTTCATATGGGGCGTGTTTATTGGGATCTCCTTTTTCAAAAATTTCTTTTATTTTTTTTTCGCGAATACTGATATCTGAATCATGGTTAATGTTATAGATTACAGCATGTTCACTATATATCCATGCATCTTGTTTATTTTTGTGCTTCAATGGCAGGATAAAAATCTGAAAAATTTCTTTTTTTATTTTTTTTCTATTTTGTATATTATCGGTAAATTTTTGATATTTTATATATGCGGAAGTATTACTAACAGTTGTTCTTGCAATTTCCAACTGAACATCATTGTATGTGTGCGTATCAGACTGTAATATTATATTGGATTGATTTAAGACCAGATACCACCAAAGAAATATCGTTGAGATACTGATAATCAAGAAAACCAGTTGCAGGGTATTAAAAGTGCGGTTTGTATGTTGTTTATTCATTAAATATTTTCGATCTAATGTACTATATTAGTTGATCGTTGTTTTAAGATTAATTAGCATAAATCTAATGCCATTCCAACCAAATAATTAATTTGCTGAAGTACCAGAAAATAACCCGTAACTTTCCAAGGTGTGACCATGAACAAAAAAATAAAAATATATCAAGTAGAGGCTTTTATTAAGGAAAAGCCTAAAGGAAATCCTGCTATTCTCTTAGTAAATCTAACCCCACGCAATTTTTATTGTATGCCTTAAAACCGCTAAAGATAGATCCTACATTATTTAATAGGTGTTATTTATTTGCCGGTTGATCAATATAATTGACTGACGAATTCTATGAAAAAAATAATTTTCTGATATGACAGTATCAAAATTAGCCAAAAAGAGGTACTGGTTAGGGGAGATATTTAGGAATAATATTAATAAAATTAGAGATATTAAATGAAAACAATTGGATTATTGGGGGGAATGAGCTGGGAATCAACGCTAAGTTATTACAAAGAAATTAATGAAGCAGTCAGGCGTGAATTGGGTAGTTTGCATTCTGCTAAAATTGCAATGTTTAGTGTCGATTTTCAGGAAATAGAGACTTTGCAGCATCAAGGGAAATGGGAAGAAACTGGGGTTATCCTGGGGGAAGCCTCTAAAAGTATTCAGGTGGGTGGTGCTGACTTTTTAGTGATTTGTACTAACACTATGCATAAAGTAGCACCTCAGATTGAAACTGCCATTGATATTCCAATTTTGCATATTGCTGATGCCACCGCTGAACAAATGGTGGAGGATGGAATCAAGGCTGTTGGTTTATTGGGTACTGCCTTCACCATGGAGCAGGACTTTTATAAGAAAAGGGTAGAGGATAAATATAAAATAGAGGTATTGGTTCCTAATCAACCTGACAGGGCAATTGTGCATGACATAATTTACCAAGAATTATGCTTGGGGAAAGTAGAAGGCGACTCTAGAGAACAATACCTCAGAATCATTGAAGATTTATCAAGTAGTGGTGCTGAAGCCGTAATATTAGGGTGTACAGAGATTGCACTATTGGTAAATTCCACTCAAACATCAGTAAAATTATATGATACGACTCAAATTCATGCACAAAAAGCGGTTGAATGGGCGTTATCTTGAGACAGAGCTTAAATGGATCTGGATTTTTGAAGCTGTTCGTTGACGCATTGAATAATCTTTGGTTTACCTAATTTTACCTGCCATCCGTCAAAGCCCATGTTTTTCCCTTTTTGAATATTTTTTTCATCATTTAAGGAAGTCAATGCAATGACAGGTATTTTTTTATTTTTTTCAATCGCTCTAAAGTGCTGAATAAATTCGAATCCATTCATAACTGGCATTTCAATATCAGACAGGATAATATCAAAGGTTTCATTTTCCAAAATTTCCAACGCCTCTTTTCCATCTTTGGCTTTGGTAACTACGAAACCTTCGGATGTTAGGTATTCATTGATCATGATTTGGAAAAAAGGTGTATCTTCAATCAATAAAATACTAGCGTTTGTTTCTATTGCTGTTTTAAGTGAATGCATAAATGCTTTTGGTTCGGCCGTCTCTACAATTTTACAAATATCCAGAACCACAGTAATTTTTTCATCGATTAAAATTGAACCAAAAATTCCGTTTGCATGAACAATTCCATCACTCATCTTTAATTTTAATGATTTCGTATCCAGAATTTGATTAATTAGAATTCCAATAGGGATATTTGTATCTTTGGGGATGATGATATTTGGGTTTTCAGGATATTGATCCGGTTTTTTAATGGGAAGATAATCATCCAATCTGATCACACGCATTTGTTGATCATGATAATTTAAATATTCATTTTTACCGACGGATTGGATTTGGTTTTGAGAAATGGTATCTACTCTTTGAATTAAGGGAATGTTTACCGCAAATTGTTCATTGGTGCCATTATCAAAAATTAAAATGGACTGCTCTTCTTGTTCTATATTTTTAATTCTGGCTGATTCAATTTGATCGTCCTGACGTTTATGTTTCAACTGGATTCGGTTTTTTTGAATAAATCCCAGCATATCAACAATCATTGCCACACTCCCATCGCCTAGTATTGTAGTACCGGAATAGGTATTTAAATTTTTTATATAGCTTGGAATAGGCTTAACTACTATTTCTTCATTGCCAATAATTGAATCAATAACGATACCGATCTTATCGGTACCCACCGAAATAATAAGAATCCGCAGTGATTCATTATATTTTTCTGAATCAAGTGGAATGGAGACTTGTTCGTTTAAATCAACATTAAAGGGATCAAAATTAGCAATGCTTTTAAGTTCTCTTGATAAATAATGGTACATATCATCTTGATTGGTCTTGATATCTAAACCTTTTGCTAGAGAAATCAGAGGCAACAATGACCCTCTTAATTTTAAGACTTCGGAATTCTGGATATATGATAAAGATGAATAAAATCGTTCCGGTTCGATCATTACTAATTCTTCCAGGTATACTTTTGGAATCGCAAAACTTTGCCCACTAGACATGACAATAATACATGGTACAATTGCCATTGTGAGTGGCAATGTCATTTTGATTATGGTTTGTTGTTCAGGAATGGAACAGATTTCAACGGTGCCCCCAATTCCTTCAATGTTGGATCGAACGACATCCATACCAACACCTCGACCGGAGACTGAAGAAACAATCTCTGCGGTTGAAAATCCCGGAAGAAAAATCAGGTTAATTTTTTCCTGATCAGAGTATTTCTCGATGGTTTTTTGATTAACCAGGCCTTTTTCCAAAGCGATTGATGCTATTTTATCGGGGATAATCCCCCCTCCATCATCCTGAACCTTGATAACAACCTGTCCACTTTCATGATAAGCTTTTAGTAGAAGTTTTCCTTGTTCGGTTTTACCGTGTTTTAATCTAATTTCCGGCATTTCAATGCCGTGATCGGCCGAATTTCGAACAATGTGGGTTAATGGATCAGAAATAGCTTCTAATACCGTTTTGTCAAGTTCTACTTCACTTCCTTCCTGTACTAATTGTATATTTTTACCCAGTTTTCCCGATAATTCCCTGATTAGCCTGGGGAATCGATCAAATACGGTTGATACCGTTTGCATCCTTGTGTTTAGAATTTCTTCCTGCAGTGATGAGGTTACAGAATTTAGTGTTTGCATGATTCCGGGCAAACCCGGTATATCTTCTGCTTCATTATTACTGGCTTGTAGTAGTTGATTTCTAATTAAAACTAATTCACCAGCCATATTGATTAATTTATTTAATTTTTTCAGGCTAACACGGATGCTTTCTTCGACCTGGATCTTTTTCGCTACTGGAGTCGTCGTAGTTTTTTCTGCTTTTACGGTTGAAAGAACCGATAATTCCGCAGCTGAAACAGGAAGATTGGTTATCGGTTCACTTTCAGTTTCTTTATTTTCTAAAATAGATTCTTCCTGCTTTACTGCGGTATATGATTCTATATCAAATGGCACAATATTCTTTGGATCGATTTCCAATACGGCCGCTATTAAGGACGCATCCATGATCGTTGCGAAAATAAATTCAAAACAAAGATCTTCATCTAGACAAGACTCAAGTGTTGTTATAGTGCTGGTTTCTAAATGGCCGTCTATAAATTTTCCAAATTCTTCCAGCTCTGCTATCAATTGAATGGGGGTTTTATTTTTTACTGCAATATCTTTAACGAGAAATAAGGAGATGGAATAGATATCCATTCCGGATTTTGAAACAGCTTCAATTTCTGATTTATCAACCGTAAAATTCTGATTTTGTATTTGTAATTCAGTGTCTGGAATATCAACACTTTCTGAGTCTGTTTCTGTTTTTGTGACTGCTTCCAGTGAATCAAACAGCTTTAACTCTTCTGCGATATCTGATGTATTACTGTTTGCGACATCATCAATCATATGATTTAATTTATCGAGTCCCTTTAATAAGGCATCAATATGTTTCTTCCCCAGAATCATTTCTGAGGTTCTGGCTTTGGACATCAGGTTTTCCATTGCATGAGAAAGTGTACCTAGTTGTTCCAAACCAAAAAAACCAGCACCACCTTTTATACTATGGACACTTCTGAACAGGCGATTGACGATATCCATGTTTGTAGGATTTGATTCAATGGCCAGTAGATCCGGTTCAATTGTCGTCAAGTGTTCTTTTGCCTCATCAACAAATCCAATCAGCAAATCCTCATCAAACATACCACCTCAGTAAATATTTAAAAAAAATGGATTTAGTGAATAAAATCAAATTTATTAATAAGGATATAAAACGAATATTCCATGGTTTTCTGACCTTTTAAGTGATACCGACAATATTCAATTGCCACCAATTTGTAGTTGATTATCTTCAGAGCGTTAAGTGTTGAAACTGTTCATTTCCCGTTTAATACACCATCAATTTAACTGAATCGAATCAAGGTGTAAAATAGTATAAATTTTTTTTTTATAGGGATTATTAAAACAGCTGACCATTTAAACCAATAGCCTGCTTTTAGATACAGCGAAAGATTTGGTCGGAGATAAAATTTAGGAAGATTGAAGATATAACTTAGGCTTAATAAAATTGATGAAACAATAATATCGTTATTGAGCCAGAGGTATAATTTTGAACAGTTTAAGCAATGTTATTTAGAATGTGAAATTTAAAAACAGCACCTGTTGGATTATTATCCTCTACCGTTAAATTACCACCATGAAGTGTCGCAACCCTTTTGGCGATAGCTAGGCTGATCCCCAAACCTTGACTGTGGTGATCTATGTCAGCATTATTGAATTCCCCAAAAATAATTTCTTTATTTTCATTCGATATGCCCGGACCCTTGTCTTTGATTGTGACAATCACGTACGGATCTTTTGTTTCAATACTTACGTTGACAACATCATTTTCATTACTATGTTTAATTGCGTTATCAATGATATAACTTATGGACTTCGATATTATCGGAGCATCTATCATCAGGAATTTGGCAAGATCGTAATCAAATTTAAAACTAATGTTCTTTGTGTTACCAGTATATTTTTGAATGAGTTCTTCAATAATTTCCTCAAGTGCTCCCCGATGTAAGGCTAACTGATAGTTACTTTTTAATTTACAAAGAAATAAGGTTTTTGATGAACTAGTATGTAATTGCTGTGCGGCTTTAATTATGGCCTCAGCAAATTCTTTCTCATCATCTGATAAATTACTGCTCATCGAAAGCAATTCAGAATATCCTAAAATGATGTTTAATGGTGTTTTTGATTCATGGGTTAATAGTGTCAAAAAATCATCTTTAAGTTTATTCAATTCTTCCGTATATTTCAGATGGGAAAAAACATTGATTTTTGCATTGAGTTCATTGTGATCGTAAGGTTTGGTAATATAGTCATCTGCGCCGGCTTCATAGCCAATTAAACGGTCTTTCAACATCCGCTTTGCAGATACCAGAATGATTTTCGTTGTGGCAAGACTACTATTTTGTTTTACCTTACGACAAACCTCATATCCGTCCATTTCTGGCATCATGATATCTAATAAAATAATATCTGGCTTAAAGATCAGGGCTTTTTCCAGCCCTTCTTTGCCTGAGTAAGCTACTTCCAGCTGGAAATGCTCTTCCAATATTTCTATCAAAACTTCACAATTTGTTTCATCATCATCAACTATTAAAATCTTATAAAGCTTTTGCACGGATTTCCTTTCAATTAAAACGGGTTGTTAATATTTTTCCTGAAACTTATCCTTAATTATTAGGATTTTTGGGAAAACTTCAAAAAATGCGGTCACTAATTTAGGATCAAATATTTTCCCACTATTTTCTGCAATAAATTCTTTAGCTTTATCAACTGGCCAGGGTGATTTGTAAGGCCTTCTTGAGGTTAAAGCATCGAAAATATCGGCTATAGATATAATCCTTCCCATGATGGAAATTTTTTCACCAGCGATTTGGAAGGGATAACCATTACCATCCCATCGTTCATGATGTGACAGTGCGATATCTCTTGCCGTTTGCAGTAATTCAGAAGGATGCCCTTCCAAAATTTTGGCACCGATTAGAGTATGGGTTTTCATTTCTTCCATTTCATCTTCTTCCAACTTGCCCGGTTTTAATAAAATACTGTCCGGAATTCCAATTTTTCCAATATCGTGCATTGGCGCGGCATGACGAAGTAATTCACATTGATCAAAACTAAAATCTATTTGTTGGGCTATTTCAACTGAATATAAACTCATTCTGATAATGTGCATCCCTGTTTCATTGTCTCTATATTCTGCTGCGATACTCAATCGGTGGGTGATCTCAAACATTGTATCTTTTAATTCATTTGTTCGTTGTTGTACCTTAAAGTCGAGAATTGTATTAATTTGATTGAGTTGTTTTTGTGAAAGACGAATTTCAAGTAGATTTTGGATTCTTGCTAATACTTCCATGGCACTGAAAGGCTTTGTTATGAAGTCCCTCGCTCCTCCTTTCAGTGCCTTAAGGCGTGTGCTGGGATCATTTAGTGCTGTTAATACTAAAACCGGAATTTCTGTGTATTTTTCTCTTTTTTGAAAGGCCTTTAATACATTAAAACCATCCATCTCAGGCATTAGAATGTCTAAAAGTACCAAATCAAACTCATTTTCGAAATAGAGTTTTACTCCTTCTTCAGGTTTCGATGTCAGTGTAATATTTTTAAAACCCGCATTGTCCAGGATCTCTTCTAAAATATCAAGATTGATGGGTTCATCGTCAATGATTAGTATTTTTGCACTATTAATGCTTTCTTCACTTAGCATTTTTCCTTTTTTACAGAGTCGTTAAAGAATACTATCTTTAATTTTATTATAACAACTAAGCAGAAAAATATTCAATAATAAAATGTGGATATTAATAGAGGGGGTTAAATTTTGGGTTATTGGTTTCTATTTTTTACATGTTTTGCGATTTGCAATGCCAAATCGTCATGCTCAAAAGGTTTTGTAATATAATCATCCGCACCGACCTCAAAACCTCTTTTCATCTCTTTAGCCATAGCCTTAGCGGATACCAGCAGTATTGTAATATCTTTTATCTGTTCATCCGCTCGAATAATCTTACAAACTTCATAACCGTCAATTCCCGGCATCATTATATCTAATAGAACGATGTCCGGTTTAAAAGAGTAGATTTCTTCCAGTGCTTCTTCTCCCGAATAAACAGGCCTGATTTCGTAGCTTTCTTCCAGAATTTCTGTTACAATTTCAATATTGGTGGGGTCGTCGTCAACAATCATGATCTTCGGTCTATTTTCCATGATTTTCCTTTTCTTTTTTTATAGATATGAACGTCGTCTATGGTATTTTTTTAATTTAAATATCTAGTACACACTATAGCATTAGGTAGAGTTTGTAATCAATATATTTATTTAATCTGCTTAATATTTAGTATTCAATAGTGATTTTCCGATGGTTTGATCAGTAATAAAATCTTGCATTCACTGAGCTACTAGTCTAGACTAATGCTAATTATTTAGATTTATCGTTTAAATAAATATCTAGGTTGTCCTTGTTTTTACCGCATAATTATAACAAATCTTAACTCAAAACAGGTTTTATATGCAAACCAATGATAAAGAAAAGGCAATAGTAACTGATCAGCTAAGAGCATTGTTTCTTGAGCACATGAAAAAAACTGTGGCGCATGATTTCGAAAATTCCAGTCGATTGGATAAATATCGCTCTTTAGCTCACACGGTAAGGGACAAAATTATTGAAAAATGGTTAAAATCACAAGAAATCTTTTATGATACAAATCCTAAACGTGTGTATTATTTTTCTTTAGAATTTTTAATGGGTCGAACCATGGTTAATGCTTTGATTAATTTAGATATTTCTAAAGAAATGAAAGTGGTTTTAGAAGAAATGGGGATCACATTAGAAGAATTAGAAGAAATGGAATGGGATGCTGGTCTTGGAAATGGCGGTTTGGGACGACTAGCAGCTTGTTTTTTGGACTCTATGGCGACGCTAGGATTACCTGCCTATGGTTTTGGTATTCGGTATGAATATGGGATGTTTAGACAGGCAATCGTCGATAAACAACAACAAGAATATCCAGATAACTGGCTCCGATATGAAAACCCTTGGGAATATCCAAGAGCTCAAGGGATTCAAATAATAAACTTCTATGGTAAAACGCATAGCTATACTGATCATCTTGGTAAGGTACATAACCAATGGGTCGATACTGAACAGGTAATAGCAATGCCATATGATGTTCCTATACCCGGCTATAAGACTGAAAATACTATCTCGCTTAAATTATGGTCAGCAAAATCTTCCAGAGATTTTAACCTGAAATCCTTTAATGCTGGTGATTATATTGGTGCTATCATTGACAAACACCAATCTGAAGTCATTTCCAAGGTTTTGTATCCGAATGATAACAGTTATGTTGGTAAAGAGTTAAGACTTAAACAGCAGTATTTTATGGTTGCAGCCTCGATACAGGATATATTGTATCGGCATAAAAGATGTGGCGATTCCATTGATAATATTCATGAAAAAATAGTCATTCAATTAAATGATACCCATCCTTCCATTGCTATTCCGGAATTAATGCGGATTTTGATGGATATTCATGATTTTGATTGGGATAAGGCCTGGTATATTACAACGAATACCTTCGCATATACCAATCATACAGTACTACCTGAAGCGTTGGAAAAATGGCCATTATCATTAATCAATGAGATATTACCCAGACATTTGGAAATTATATTTGAAATTAATCATCGTTTTCTTGATTTTGTCAGTTCCCGATTTCCAGGCGACTTTGATAGACGAAAAAGAATGTCTATTATTGAAGAGGGAGATGCCCAAAATATCCGCATGGCCTACCTCGCTATTATCGGTAGTTTTTCTGTTAACGGTGTAGCCGCATTGCACTCTAATTTGTTAAAAACGGGAATTTTTAAGGATTTTTATGAGGTTTATCCTGAAAAATTCAATAATAAAACAAATGGCGTTACACCCCGGCGATGGTTGAAAAAAGCCAATGAACCTCTGTCAGATTTAATATCAGATAATATTGGCGATTCCTGGGTGAAAGACTTTGAAAATCTGAAAGAATTGGAACAATTTACTGAGAAATCAACATTTGTATCTGATTGGCAATCTGTTAAAAATCTAAATAAAAAAAGATTCGCGGGTATTATTGAGCGTGATTGCGGTGTTGAGATTAATAATCTTTCAATGTTTGATGTTCAAGTCAAACGGATTCATGAATATAAACGACAATTACTTAATATATTGCATATAATTACGCTTTATAATCGTATTAAATCAGGGGAATACAATGATATTCCTCCCCGAACCGTTATTTTTGGAGGAAAAGCAGCTCCTGGATATGAACGGGCCAAAGAAATCATTCACTTGATTAATTCTATTGCTCATTTGATCAATAATGACCCTTCGATTAATAATTTATTGAAAGTGGTATTTTTACCAAACTATGGGGTTTCACTGGCTGAAAAAATATTCCCTGGTTCCGATTTGTCCGAACAGATTTCTACAGCTGGAATGGAGGCTTCGGGAACTGGAAATATGAAATTTGCTATTAACGGAGCCTTAACCATTGGAACTTTGGATGGAGCAAATGTCGAAATGCAGGAAGAAGTCGGTGAGGAGAATATATTTATATTTGGCTACACAGATACCGAACTCATTGATTTGAGAAATAATGGTTATTTCCCACATGATATTTACCAGAATGATCTGGAATTAAAAAGAGTTCTTGATCAAATATTTGAGGGTTATTTTTCACCGGACTCGAAATCGATGTTTCATGGTATATTCAACAACCTGGTTCACGAAGGCGATTTCTATTTTCATTTAGCAGATTATCGTAGTTACATTGAATGCCAGGAAAAAGTGTCGAACCTGTATCAGGATCCATTAAACTGGGCAAAAAAATCAATTTTAAATGTGGCTCGAATGAGTAAATTTTCTTCAGATCGGACCATAAAACAATATGCTGAAGAGATTTGGAATGTAAAACCTTGTATTGATTAATTCATCCTAAGACACCTGAAGCAATATTAATAGCCTTCAGGTGTTTTGAAAAGTTCAGACAACACTCGCTTTATTTTATCCCGCACCTAATCCCCAAAAACCTTGCTTTCCTGTCATTGAATTTGTAATTTAGTTAAAAACACACTGTGGTATTTTCAGAAACAATATTTTTGATATCATTAAACTATTATTTATAATGACCGAACCGGAAGAGTATCAAAGCAGAACCCAAAAAAAGAAAGAAGTGACCGCACTGCAAAAACTTGGCAAAACATTAGTCACTTTACCAAAAAGTCAAATTTTAAAAATGGAACTTCCCAAGTTGTTAGAAGAGGCATTATTGGACGCAAAATTGATTACTAAGAATGAAGCAAAACGTCGTCAATTTCAATATATTGGAAAACTAATGAGGGATGTCGATAAAAAAGCAATAGAAGAATTCCTATCTTATCGTAATCATGGGCAGGTTAAAGAACAGATAAAAAACAGTCAAATGGAAAACTGGGTGGAAAACCTAAAACCGGGTGATAGTCAAGCTATTGAAGATATTCTTGTTCAAAATCCTCAACTGGATCGTCAACAATTCAGACAATTCATTCGAAATTACTTTAAGGCCCATGAAAAAAATAAACCAAAAGCAAAAAAAAATTTAATTACTTTTTTAAAAAAAATGAATTATGAGGTAGGTTGAATGAAATACTATTTTTCAAAAATACTAAGTGTGGTTTTAATTACCGGTGTAACTTTTTTTGCAAGTATAGATCTTTATGCAGAAACAAACTGGTCCTGTTTTGGATCTGGTATCGGAGAAATTTTTGTTCCCGGACTAGGATATGCTTTAAACGCTCAAGTTGATAAAGCAATTCTTATTGGTGGTAGTCGATGGTATCTCAATGGGAAGACCTATCAAGCTACGGAAGAGGATGATTATGAGGATGATCCGGATAAGATTTATGAGTCTGAAAGTGCAGAAGATACAGAAAGTGGCAAGGATGAAACACAGATTTATTTGAATCGTTCCACCTGGGAAGCAAATTATTATGGGTCTCTTGATTTTAATTTGTTATTAATCACTTGGGGAGATCTTTATCAAAATAATTGCGAACCAAACACCGAAACCTATTCTTACATGTTATCTCCATTCCGAATTGATCATTTTTACGACAATTGGATGTTCTGGCTGCCGGTTTTGATTGCTGCCAGCAACTATCAAACCTTTTCTGACAATAATAAAATAGATTATTATCTGGAAAAAGGGTTAAGCAAAGAAGATTTGAAAAGGGATTCTTTTGGCCAATATTATATGGTTGGTGTCGGAGAAGAAATGTTTTTCAGAGGAACTGTCCAACACTATTTTTTTGAAACCTTTAAACAGGATTTTAATTATTCGGCGGAAGCCAGTCGGCATCTTTCCATTGTCAGTGCATCGCTGGTTTTTGCAGCTGCGCACTCTGGTGCTGGATTCACTGCCAATCCTGCCCAGGCATTTATATTTGGGGTGTATGAAGGATATGTTTACCATCCCTCCCTTGAGGAGTTTGATTTAATGACTGCAATAGCTGTTCATGCCTGGTGGGATCTTTTAATTGCTTATGCGATACTTAATAACGCTGAGTACCATGAAGATCAGGAGGATGTCTATGACGAGAATAATCGAACGAATGCTTCTCTGAACAGTCAGACTGTATACCCGCTTCTGACAGTAGCATTTATGTTTTAGACTTAAATTGGCAGTACTGATTGATTACACATGTTTCACATAATGGTTTCTTGGCTTTACAAGTATAACGGCCATGAAGAATCAATAAATGATGCGCTTTGATTTTGGCCCAGTCCGGGACAATCTTTAATAGTTTTGCTTCAGTTTGGTCCGGCGTTTTGGTTCTTACCAGACCAATTCGATTTGAGACTCTAAATACATGGGTATCGACCGGGATTGTTTCTTTTTTAAATGCGATATTTAAAACCACGCCAGCTGTTTTGCTTCCAACCCCGGGTAGTGATTCTAAATCTTTTCGATCATTAGGGACCATAGAATTGAATTCTTCTATCAGTCTTAAACAACACTTGATGATATTTTTCGCCTTATTATTATACAAACCAATCGATTTAATTTGGGATTTTAGTTTTTCTTCTCCCAGTTTTAACATGGATTCAGGGGTAATCACTTTTTTGAAAAGGGATTTGGTGGCTTTATTAACGGCTATATCTGTTGTTTGTGCACTGAGGATAACGGCGATCAATAATTGGAAATGATTCACATAATCCAACTCTGATTTTGGATTCTGAATGGTATCGTTCAAAAGTTTAAAAATTTGCTCAACAGAACTTTTTTTCATCGCCATAACCAATTATTGTTCGGGGAAAATTGTAGTGGACTGTTTTAATCAACCAACATTTCATGAACGGCTCTTAAAGCTTTATCACTCTGCTGATCGTTTATTACACAGGAAATATTTATTTCTGAAGATCCTTGAGAGATTGCTTCGATATTTATGCCATGTTCAGATAATCTGGTAAACATTTCACTGGCAATCCCCACAAAATGCCGCATACCCAATCCAATTAAACTGATAATCGCCATATCTTTACGAACTTCAACATTCCCTAGCTTTTCCAGTTCAGGGAGAGCATCCAGGATGTTTTCATCGCTGTCCAGGGTTAATGAAATATTTACTTCCGAAGTCGCAACCAGATCAATGATAACTTCATGTTTAGCAAATATTTCAAATACTTTATGCATAAAACCATACGCCATAAGCATTCTGTTGGACTGGATATTTATTAAGGTGACACCACGCTTGACGGTTGCGGCTGTGGCTCCTTTTTGATAATTGGTTTTGCCACTTGGATCAATGATTGTTCCCGGGAGATCCGGGTTAAAGGTGTTTTTTATCCTCATGGGGATATTAGCGTTGGCAACCTGTTCCATGGTGAATGGATGGATAACTTCTGAACCATAATAAGTTAATTCTAAGGCTTCTTCTGGTGATATACTGGCTAACACTCTGGCGGCTTCTACTTTTTTGGGATCTGAAGTAAAAATACCATCAACCTCTTTCCATATTTGAAGCTCAGTGGCCAGGGTTGCTGTTGCTACCAGTGCCGCGGTAAAATCAGTATAGCCCCGACCGATACTTTTTAAAATCCCACCGGGAACAAAGCCAAAAAATCCGGTAATAATAGGTACTTTGGCACCGGCTTTCAGCAATAGTGCTCTCAGTTTTTTTTGAATATAATAGCAAAAATTCTGATCGACCTCTTTAAAAGGCTGATCGATGATGTCCTCCAAATTATAATAAATGGCATCAATTCCCCTGCTATTTAAAACATCTGTAAATATTCTGGCAGATAATTTTTCACCCATGCTAACAATTACATCCATTGATCTTGGAGAAATTTCGCCAATGACATGGATGGCATCTAAAAATGATTTTAATTTTTTAAACTCTATTTTTAATTCATCCACTAAAGTTTCTTTAATTGCCGGATCAATCACTGTTTTCTCAACCGTTTCTAAATGATTATTTTCCAGTAAATCAATAATTTTATAATAACTCCCTCCAAGAATTGCTTCATTAGCAGCTTTCATTAAGTTGCTGGTGGTTCCTTCTATTTTAACACCACCACTCATCGCAGATAAAACAACTGCTACTTTTTTTTCTTCAGCTAATGTTTTCTGAACAATTTTAGCGACATTAATCATGCGCTCAGGTCTACCGATACTAGTACCACCAAATTTTTGAACGATTGTTTCCATTTTAAAAATTTAATTATTTTGGTTTTAAAACAATGAAGGTGTAAAAACTTTCAATATACTGAATTAACAGGTATATATTCATCTTTTCTTGCAAATCCAGAATTCGTTAGATGATCATGATTTTTTAAATTAGGCAATATCAATATTAATTTCAGTTAAATATAAATCTTAGAAATCTTTTGTCTTTCATGCCTTTAAATGGTAATTATTGCAAGACACATGTAAATGAATTGACACTACCTAAATACTAATATCTTATTTTTTATGAAGAATCAGAAAAGCACTGCCGCGATCATAGTTATTGGTGATGAAATATTATCCGGAAGGGTTAAAGATGAAAATTCACCATTTTTAATAAAACAGCTGACAAAGCAAGGTGTGAATGTTCAAACCTGTATTACCATTCCAGATAACATAACAGCTATTGCAAATACTATTTACGACTGTCATAAAAAATATAAATGGGTGTTTACCGCTGGTGGTATTGGCCCAACCCATGATGATATTACCATGGAAGGAATAGCAAAAGCCTTTAATGCTAATCTGATTCAAAATGAAGAACTGGTTCAATTGATTAAAGAGTTATATGGAAAAAAATTCCGTGAAGAACACCTAAAAATGGCCATTGTTCCTAAAGGTATCAAATTACTTTATTCTAAAAAGAATCGATTTCCCGTATTAACATTTGAAAATATAATAATAATGCCGGGAGTACCAGAGTTTTTGAAAGCGATTTACATATCTATCAAAAGTCTTTATCAAGGTGAAAAAATCCATAGCAAAATGATAAAAATTACTCTGGAAGAAGCTGAAATTGCGACCTTGTTAAAAGATACCATCCAGAAATTTCCAGGTTTGAAAATCGGTTCATATCCCTTATTTAGAAAAAGTGCCTTTTCGGTCAAATTAATTTTGCAACACAAAAATAAAGAAATTTTAACGTCTGGAGAGATGTATTTAAACGAAAAACTGGAAGATTATATAAATGAAGAGTAGTATGCTTGGGTATTTCATCAAGCATACTGAGGATATTCTGTCTTGAGCATAATAAAGTAATGTTTAGAAAGAGATTTAAGCATTATGATACATGAATTCAAGTTGATTCTGTAATACTTCAATAGGCATGGCATTGCTTTTTAAACCTTTCATTTCTTCCATTTCCTGCAAGCTTTCCCGCATGATATTAATTGCGATAATCTCTTCTAAATCACTGGTTGACGCCTCCAATAAATCTAATGCCCGATCAACAGCGACTTCATTTTTTATCATGGCTTCTAACTGACTGGATATCCTTTTTAATGTTTTATCTATCATATGACCTCTATGGTATTGGTTTACGGAAAGGTTTTATAAGATAAATTCAAAAGATATGCCAAATTTAGGACAAACCGGTAGATTTAAAAAAGCTGTGCTTTTTAAATAAAACTGTGGGTCATGAAAAGTTGGATGATTAATCAAATATTTGATCGTATGATCTATTAAAGATTAATTAAGTCCGGGGCAAGAAAAAATACCCCACCGGAAATGATACTCTCTTTTATTCTTGATATTGAATCCAGCAAATCTAACTTCCCTAAAAGTGTGTCCTTTTCATCCGGTGCATAGAAAATTTCATATTCAGTTTCCACCTTTACACTTTTAGATAATTGTTGGATGGTCTGTCTAAATGTGCCAATCTGATCAATCAGTTTAGTTTGAATGGCCTGATTTCCAGTAAATATACGTCCATCAGCCAGTGTTTTTACAAGCTCCAAATCTATTGGTCGATTTTTAGCAACTGCTTCAATAAATTGTTGATGGGTATCTGTTATCAGGCTCTTGAGTAGTTTTTTTTCAGTCAATGTCATTTTTCGAAAAGACGAGCCAATATCTTTAATTTCTCCGGATTTTATGATTTCCGGGTAAATACCTATTTTATCCATTAACTTTTGAATATTATAGGTTTGTAATATCACTCCAATACTACCGGTAATTGAACCTGAATTTGCATAGATTTTATTAGCTGCTATTGCAATATAATATCCACCCGATGCAGCAACTGAAGCTAAAGAAGCATAAACTGGTATTTTCTGACGAATACGTAATATCTCTTCATAAATTTCCTGAGAAGGTGCAACGGCTCCCCCAGGACTATTAATATGAATAACGATGCCTCTAATATCCGGATGGTTTTCCAGAATTCTGATTTTCTTGATAAAGGTTTCCGATTCTAATATAATTCCTTCCACGGGTACAATGCCGATTAATGGAGTACCGGTCTTCGAGTTAATCGCATAATAAATAAATAAGAGAATGGAGATCAAAATAAGTGGTGATAGTACAGGGTGTCTTTTGATTAATGATTTTCTGGGAGAAGATGATCTGGAAATTTCAGAGTTAAATGTAAACGGCATTTGTAGTCAGTTTAAAATATAATAAAAAAAAGAAGGATTAAATACCTTTACCCATGAAGTCAGCTACCCAACGTATGATATTAACAACTAGTAGGAAAAGACCCTGAAGGCGACTAATTTGCCATTTGGTTCTCATAAAAATTACCACCACGACCACCATTATGACCAGCATGATCATACTGCCTTGTGCTTCGGGAGAAACAGCAAGAGGTTGTTTTAAAATTGCAGCTAATCCTAATACCCCTAATAGATTGAATAAGTCACTGCCAATTAAATTACCAATAGCCATTCCATGTCTGTTTTTTACCAGGGCCATCATGGAGGTTGCAAATTCTGGAGTTGAGGTCCCTGCTGCAACAATAGTAACGCCAATGACCCAATCTGAAACGCCAAATTGACGAGCAATTTGGGTGGAAGCTTCAACCAATAAATGCCCCCCACCAACAACACCTGCTATCCCCAGAAATAAAAACAGGTAGTCTTTCCATTCAATTTTATCATGGGAAATATCTTCGCCTAAATCTTCCTTCTTAATAAAAAGGTAAGCCAGATAAATAATCAACATGCTAATCAGGATTATCCCTTCAACACGGGACAATACCATCTCATTGCCGTGGATATGATAATCAAAAAGAAAAAAACTGAGAAGTATTGTGACCGAAATCAGAAAAAAACCATCTCTGTAAACCAGTTTTGGCGAGGTTGCAATGGCGTGAAAACAGGCAGTTCCGCCCAATATAAATCCAAGATTAAAAATATTGGAACCTACAACATTACTGACTGAAATATCTGCCTTACCTGTCAATACAGCACTAATAGTTACAGCAAATTCAGGGGCGGATGTCCCAATAGCTACAACCGTTAGCCCGATTACGAGGTCCGACACTCCCCAGGCATGGGCTAGTTTTGAAGATGCTTCGACTAACCAGTCAGATCCTTTCCACAAAAAGCCTATTGAGATAATAACGATAATTATATTAACAAAAATTATAGAAAAATCCATATTATTAACTCGTAAATTTATAAACTAAAAACCAATAGACGGTATTATTGTAAAAAGAATTTAAAGCGTATTGTGAATATTATGCTATATACAGCATTTTCATAAAAAATATGATTTGACTGAAACTAGCCAGAATGAATAATCTTTCTGTGCCATTCAATATACTTGCCAAACCACTTTTATCATATAATTATGCCGAAAATTCCTCAGAAAGATATTAAAATGAATTTAGAGCAACTTTTATCTTCTGAAGAAGGCATTGTTACCGTTTTAGCCGCTTCTCTGGTTCTTTCCGATTTTGATGATCCCATGATGGCGATTACTGAAGCAACTAAAGCTTATAATAGTAACCGGATCTACTTTAAACGAATAATAGAAATATGGAAAAAGAAATAACGGGCTTTTTTTTATTTTTTATTCCGAAAAAGTGTTCCCCGCCTGTAAACACCTTTAACAACACAAAAATTGGGCATAATCCAACATTCAGGCTCTAAAAATACGAATGGGCATAGTACTGAATTGCAGCCTGTTTCACAGCCATCACCAATAATAGCTCCAAATTTTGACAGCTTAGTGTCAAAGTTTTTGTTATTGTGTTTGAACTGGATAATCGGAAATTTATCTGTTTTTTTGGCTGCCAGTGTACGGAATTGTAGATTAGAAAGCTTTGTCCCGGCACCAAGGTTGACATTAGCTCCTATGATGCTATCGCCAATATAAGCAAAATGTCCTGCTTCCACATGTTTAATGAATATACTGTTTTTAATTTCTGTCGTATGCCCGATTACTGAATGCTCACCAACAAAAGCAAAACCTCTTAAATAGGCACTTTGCCTGATTTCACAATTATTGCGAATAATCGTGTGATTTTTGATGGTTGCTCCAGCCTCTACCAGTGTTCCTGAACCGATATAAATTTTTAATTCTTGATCAATAAAATCCTTTTGCAGGATTTGTGACTCATTAATAAAATAAGAGCCCTCAATAAATTGATCTGTTTCATCCCTTAAAATAACTCGTTTTCCCGCCAGGCTTCCTGTATCATTTAATTCATTAAAATATTCATCAATTGCGCTTTCTAGTTTTAGAATGGGTGACCAGGGATAAGGGCTGTCTTTGAAAATTGACATTAAAAAAGAATCATCAATTTCTCTAAAATATTGTTTATAGTCCAACCATTCCATAACAACTTCTCTTAAAATATTTAATCGTTTGATAAATTGATATCAGTATTACTTAATGATAATTGTAATAAATTATACATAGTCTGATTTACGATGGCAGTTATGCCGTGGGCTTTTGCTTTTTGAAGTAATACGCCTACCAAGGCTTCCAATTCAGGGGTCGAGCGTGACTCAATATCCATTTGCATGTTTGAGATTACATTTGAATATTGACTACTGAAGTTGATTAGATCTTCAAGTTGTTGATTGGATATCTCATAGCCTTCAGCTGATGCTACTTGCTGTGCTTCCTGCATCATTTGATTAATTGTTGGCAAGATTTCAGTCATGTTGACAATCTGACCATAGGTTGTTTTTGTTAAGGCACTGATGGTGTTAAAGGCGTTGTTCCAAATAAAATTTTTCCAGATTTCTATTCTGATCGATCTGGAAATAGTATGATTGATGTCAGCATGTGCCAGGACTTGAGATACCCAATCTTCCCGCTCTGATTGTTGATGATCCATCTCTCCATAAATAATTTGGCCCGGAGCATTTTGACTAACGACATAATCATCTTTCACATTGCCATTAAAAAAAGGAACTGCTCCCATGATCAAGCTTTTTCCTAATATTTGAGATAATATTTTCTCATTTTCCAATCCATTTTGTAAGGATAGCAAAATGCTTGAAGGTTTAATGACTGGCAATAGGTTCAAAGTGATTTCATAAGTATGGTACGCTTTGACACAGATCAAGATTAAATCCTGTGCCGGTAAGCCGATAATCTGGTCTACAATTTTTGGTTTAAATTCAAAACAAGGATCAATTTTTGAATCTATCTTTAGACCTGTTTCGTTGAGTTTTTCCACCCGTTCCGGAAGATCTACAAAAGTGACATCAAATCCAGCTTTAAATAGTTTTCCGCCAAAATAAATACCTATAGCACCTGTTCCAATAACGAGTATATTAAGCTTTTTCATTGGTATTCTTTATATTATGGTTCCTTTGAGAATTAACCTAAAAGTCGAAAGCCATCTTGAATAAAAACAAAAATAAATAAGGTCATTAAAACCATAAATCCTATTTTTTGTACATTCAGTCGAAATTCTTTTGATAAACGTTTTCTTTTCAGTTTTTCAATTAATAGGAAAAAAATATGACCACCATCTAAAGCAGGAATTGGTAATAAGTTAAAGATGCATAGTTGAAGACTGATAAAACTGACTCGACTCAGTAAAGTGCCCAAACCTATTTCGGCGGCCTCACCAACCATTTTGGCAATCATGATAGGTCCACCAATGGAATCACTGCTTTCTTGTCCGGTAAATAACTTGTACAGGAATTCAAATGTTGCCTGAGTCAGCATCACAACCCAGCTAAATCCCTGTGTAATAGATGTTTTTAGGTCCTCCGATTCATAGCGTGTCGCCCAATTGATACCAATCAACCATCGACCTGTGTCAGCGTCTAATTTTGGATTAACTGTTACCGACTGCAAATGACCCTTTCTCAAATATTGAATAATTATCTGAGTGTCTTTTGTCTTTGATAAAACGGTAATAATTTGTGCCCAGTCATTGATTTTGGCGTCATGAATTTGAACAATAATATCTCCGACTTTCAAACCAGCTTGCTCAGCAGCTGAACTAGCCATTACCTTACCTATTTCAGGCTTTATCCTAAATTCCCAACCAAAACCTTTATTATCTTTTAATTGTTCTTTGAACAATTGTAGTTTAATAATTTTTTCGTTCCGTAAGATTTCCAAATCAATGATATCTGTTTGGACCTGCCTCAACTCTTTTTGGAAGCTTTTAAATGTCAATATCGGTCGATTGTTAACGCTTTTTATAAGATCATCTTTCTGTAATCCGATGGCAGCCGCATGGCTATTTAATGAGACATTGCCGATAGCAACGGGATCTTGGTAAAAGGCAGGGACCTGCTGTCCAATATAAAACACCAGTATCGCCAAAATAATAGCTGTTATGAGATTCATGAAAGAACCTGCCACCAAAATGTAAAAACGTTGCAAAATTGATTTGGCAGCGTAATTATCCGGTTCATCAGGATTTTCATCATCAAGGTTTTGCCCTTTCAATTTGACATAACCACCAATAGGAATCCAGGAAATAATATATTCAGTGCCTTTGTATATTTTGGATACAATTTTAGGTGGGAACCCAATTGAAAATTCTTTTACATCAACACCCACATGTTTTGCCGCCAAAAAATGCCCTAGTTCATGAACAAATACTAGAAACCCCAGTACTAAAATAAAAATGATAATCGTCATTGATTTATAGATCTTATTATAGTGTTTAATTTATGAAATGCGTTTTAAGTTGGTTTTGAATAAATTGTCGTCCCCATAAGTCGGATTGAATTGCATCATCAATACTATCAATATTTTGTAAATACCGTTCGCACTTGGATTCAAATTTTAGTTTCAAGGCCTTTAGAACTTTTTGTAGCTGATCAAAAATGACTGTAAATTCAATTTTTCGAGTCAAAAACAGATCCACTAGTGTTTCATTTGCGCCGTTCAAAGCCGCCGGAGCACCGCCACCAAGTCGCAATGCATCAAAAGCAAATTGAATAGTTGGGAACTTCATTAAATCGGGTTGTTCAAAAGTTAAAGTCACGAAGTCGGTCCAATCAATATATTGGCTGCCAGATTCTATTCGATCAGGATATCCCAGACAATTTGCGATGGGTGTCTTCATATCAGGAAATCCCATTTGAGCTAAGGTAGATCCATCTTTGTAAACAACCATTGAATGAATAATCGACTGAGGATGAACCAGCACTTTAATTTGATCAATCTTCAGATTAAACAACCATTTGGCTTCTATGACCTCAAGGCATTTGTTCATCATCGTGGCTGAATCAATGGTAATTTTCTCTCCCATTTCCCAATTCGGATGATTCAAAGCTTCTTCTAATGTAATATCTTTAAATTCGGATAGTTCTTTTGTTCGAAAAGGTCCACCGGATGCGGTTAAGATAATATGATCAATGTCTTTATGGCAATTACCCATTAAGCATTGAAAAATTGCGTTATGCTCACTGTCAAGTGGTAGTAACTCTATACCATGTTTTTCCGCTTTCCGCATCATCAAATCACCAGTTAAAACTAGTGTTTCTTTGTTAGCCAGTGCTATATCCTTGTCGGCTTGAATTGCTGCAAAAACGGGTTTTAGCCCAGCTGAACCAACGATAGCAGCCACAATTTTATCGGCCATACTACTTTTAGCAACTTCAATGTTACCGGATTCTCCTTCAACGATGGCTATTTCTTTGAATTGATTTCCTAAAAGTGTTCTTAGCTGATCACGATAACCTTCGCCAACAGAGACAATTTCAGGTTTAAATACCTTAATTTGTTCTGCCATTAACGACATATTCTTTTGGCACGTCAAACCAATAATATTAAACCGATCCTGATTTAAACGAATCACATCAAGGGTGCTTCGCCCAACAGAACCTGTTGATCCTAATATTACGATACCCTGTTTATTAACCATGATTATTGTTACAAAATTGAGAACTAAACTGAAATTCCAAAAATTATAAGTAGGATGAAATAAACCGGTATTGCTAAGAGATAAGCGTCATAACGATCTAAAAAACCACCATGTCCTGGAATGAAATTGCTGGAATCTTTTACATTAAATGTTCTTTTTAGTTTTGACTCAATTAAATCTCCAATCTGAGCGGCAGGGATAACGAGTAAAATTAGTACAATTAATTTCCAACCAAAAATTAATTCCTTTAGTTGTATTTCACTGGAATTGAATGGACCATATCTATAAAACCAATCCCAAATATAAATACCGATCAAAGCCCCGATTAAACCACCCAGAATGCCAAACAAGCTTCCCTCTTTAGTCTTTTTAGGACTGATAGTAGGTGCAAGTAGTACCTTTCCAAATGATTTTCCACCAAAATAAGCAGCACTATCATTGATGGAAACCATTAATAAAAGTAATAGGATAACGTGTGGTGCAATATCGGGGTTTACGGTCACTTTGATCCAAAATAACAGACAGAAGGGAAAAGCAATCCAAATCAATGGGATAGTATACCATTTGAATGAAGTTTTTGTAATGAGAGTAGTGCCCATGATGAGTATACATATGATAGCGACAGCAATCAGGAAATAAAGCTGCTGATTCTGAAAAAGAAACCATACCCCGGAAAATATGAGGATATGATTAAGTAACTGAATCAATAATTTTAACCTGAAGTGCTTTTTTACAATCAAATGGTATTCTAATGATCCTATTAACGCTAAACTAAATGTAATCGTTAAAAATAAGAACTCAGAGGTTGTAAATATCGCCCAAAGACAGAACATAATCATTACCAAAGCAGATACAAGCCTAAGAATCAGCTTCTTACTAATCATTTACCTTACCTCTTCTACGATTTCTTCCAGAATAATCCACAAGAGCCTTAATCAATTCAGTACGATTAAAATCTGGCCATAAGGTATCGGTAAAATAAAACTCTGCGTATGCCGACTGCCATAATAGGAAATTTGATAAACGTAATTCGCCTGAGGTTCTTATAATCAGATCTGGATCAGCTAGTCCGTTTGTAAATAAATGTTCAGAAAAAATGGCTTCATCTATATCGTCGTAATTCAATTGATTAGATTGTACTTTTTTGACGATTTTTTTACAGGCATTCAAAATTTCTGACCTTGAACCATAATCCACAGCTAGGCATAAAGTCATTCCTGTATTATTTTTTGTAACATCATAGGCATGCTGAATTGGATTGTCTAAAAAAGCCGGTAATCGACTTCGATGTCCTAAAATTTTGAATTGAATATTATTTTCAGTTAAAGTTTTTAGCTCTTTTTTGAGAAACTCTTCAAATAGTTTCATTAAAAAATTAACTTCCACTTTTGGACGTTCCCAGTTTTCAGTTGAGAAGGCATATAGGGTCAATATTTTTATCCCTAATTCGACAGATGCTTCTACTGTTTGTCGTACAGCAGAGATTGCATTTCTATGCCCATAAATTCTGGGGAATTTTTTTTGTTTTGCCCAACGACCATTGCCATCCATAATGATGCCAACATGTCCTGGAAGTGATTCTATCTTCAATGTTTCCAAATAAATTATCTGGTGTAGGGTATTTAATAATTTTGATGAAATTAATTTTTAACAATATAGCAAATTGTCCGTTTTGGCAACAAAACCATAGCAAATATTTTTTTTTATAGTAAACTGAATTCATAGATGAATTTTTAGTAAATAGTCAGTTTTCCGTGTCATTATAAATACCTCTCTGGAATCACTATTTTAAAATACTAAAACTATTTTTATGATAATTTTTAAAAAAAAGACTTGCAATATATTCATATTTAACTCACAGTTAATTTTATTTTTAACTGTGAGTTAATTTATTAATATTTCATAATGCTAATGGTATTGAGGAGGTATTGTGAAAGGAAATAAGGTGATCAGCCAATAGTTGTTTAATTGTCGCTGGTGTATAAGGGAGTGGCTAAATTGTCCACTCCTCATTAATTATTTTTAGAGGAGTTGAATTATGTATCAAGGAAATTTCTTTCTGGTTAATTCCAGTAAGATGTTGGAAGCGGAAATGAAACGAAAACGAGAAGATTTATATTCAACGTTTCATTTACATTCAACCTCTAACTGGACTTTACCTAGAAAAAAAATCGGGAAATTTCTAATTTATTTAGGAAATTATCTTCAAAAAGATGTTATTGCTCATTCCTGAACCCATTATTAACCTTTTTTAAATGGTGTTTAAATGAAGATTTTATTTTTTTTATGTTCCCTCTGGCGCTGATTTTCAGCGCTTTTTTTTTGAAATTCTCCTACCCTAGAAAATAATTCATATTGTTGATTCTTATAACAGCTGATGCGGTGTTACCTAACTGTATGCTAGAAAATTGGATATATTTAGGTTCCTTTAAAACTAATGGATAAAAAATTACTGTTATGATATACTTAACTTCATATAATAAAACAAAAAGTAGATAATATGAAGCGTTTGAAAATAATTATTTTTGGTCTTCTATTGGTTTTGGTTTCGGAGAGTTTAATCGCTGCTACATCAGGTTATACATACCGGATAATAGAAAGACGTAAGAAAACGAGAGAGAAATTGATGCAACAGGAACAAATCAACTCTCTGAAGTATCAGCTTTGGCAGAAAGGTTTTATAAAAAGAGTACGATGTTTAAGTGTAGATGAGGATTCAGCTAGTGATGCTGTCCGCGCCAGTTGTTTTAACTTGCCTCCAAAGGCTCAAGCAGAGACGGGAACTAACCAAAATCAGGTAGAAAAATAATCCTAAATGTTTTGGCCTATCATTTCTCTGATTTGAGATTCCACCTCCTGTATCAGTTTTCCGCGGTTTTTCTGTTTATAAAGTGAAGCATCAATGATATGGATCCTTAATTATGCATTGTAGCTGAATTTTATTCACTATATAACGTAAAAAAACAGGGCATGCGATCCTACTGAAAGTTTTATATAAAGAGACTTCAAGTTTTTTGAAAGACTTTGGAGCGGTTATTTAGGTAGTTGATAATAATATTTAAGATACATTCTTAAATTGATTTTCAAATTTTGGAATGTATTCTTCAATATTTTCAATAGGTTTACAGTGGATTGGTCCAAATTCCTGCATTTGATGCAGTTTCATTAAAAAAAGTTTTGATAGTTCCAGAACGGCCATAAATGAAACGACGATTTCAGATCGATCTGCATCATAAGCGACTAAATGCCTGAATAGTTGCGTCTGTCCGGATTTAAAAAGGTGTAAAAATTCAATAATTTTTCGTTCTATAGGGAACTCAGGTTTAGAGATTGTATGTGGTTTACGATAAGATTTTTTCCGTTGAGATCGTTTGTAAGCCATTAGCAAATTATAAACTGATAAATCTGCAAATTCCGTGATCACATCAGTTTTATCTTCTTCTAGTAATTGTGGTCGGGTGAAGGTGTCTCTACCTAAAATATCACGTTTATCAAAATACTCCGAGATATATTTATAACGTTGATATTCAATCAATTTTCTCCGGAGTTCCTCTTCTGTATCTAAACCGTCATCTTCAATATCTTCAAGCTCAGGTCGTGGTAGTAAGGATTTTGACTTGATCAGGATTAAAGTGGAGGCAATATCCAAAAACTCAATGGCAACGTCCATATCAAATTCTTCCATGAATTCAATATACTCCAGGTACGGGGCGCATATTTCGGCTAGTGAAATATCCCGAATATCCATTTTGTGTTTTCGAATCAGCTCCAATAGTAAGTCCAGGGGCCCCTCAAAAGCGGTCAGGTTTACTTTTAGTAAGTCAAATATTTCAAGTTGTTTTCCCTGATGATTCATTTGGAAGCAGGTATTATTGTTCAAGATTGTTTTTTAATAACTGAACAATTTTGCTTTAAAATTAAGATAATAGCAACTGGAAATAAAAAATTTTATTCTGAAAATCAAATCCATATTTTACTATTATTCTTTATTTTATTAAATACCCAATAATTTTGGAAAAAATTATAAAAATAAGTCCCAAAGTGATTAAATTATGTTAGACTGTCGAGTTTTACAAAAATAATTTTATATGATAGAAACATCTCTCACTTCAATTCTAAGGTATCAACTCCCCAAAAATTTAAGATTATAAAGTAATGAGATCAAATAGAGATAGTAGTCCCTACCCTAACCCAGAAGGATTATATCACCCATGTTTTGAAAAAGACGCTTGCGGTGTTGGATTTATAACGAATATATTTGGAGAGAAGTCTCACCAAACCGTCCGAAAAAGCATCCAAATATTAAAAAACATGGAACATCGGGGAGCAGCAGGTGCTGACCCTAAAGTTGGCGATGGGGCCGGAATTTTAACACAGATTCCCCATGAGCTGTTTGAAGTAGAATTAAAGAAAAAATCAATCAAATTACCAATTGATACAGACTATGGTGTTGGTATGATATTCATGCCAAAAGATGAGAAAAGTATTAAGACTTGCAAAAAAATTATTAAGCAAGTGATAGAAGCAGAAAACCAAGTACTGATTGGATGGAGAAAAGTACCGGTAAACAATAATTGTTTATCAAATAGTATGTTGAAACTTGAACCGGCTGTTTATCAGGTATTCATTAAAAATCAGACCATCGGGCCTATCAAAAATGAACCTGCTGCTTTTGAAAGAAAATTATATCTAATCCGTCGCTTGATTGAAAAAACGGTGATGGATACGGATATTACCAATAAGAAAGATTTTTACGTCTGCAGCCTCTCTTCATCAACCATTATCTATAAGGGAATGTTTCTGGCGTATCAGCTTGAACAGTACTATCCTGACTTAAATAATCTTAAGTTTAAAAGTGCCATGGGATTAGTTCACCAGCGTTTTTCAACCAATACCTTTCCAACCTGGGGGCTGGCCCAACCCTTCAGATTTATTGCGCACAATGGTGAAATTAATACATTAAGAGGAAATTTAAATTGGGCCCATTCCCGTGAATCAGTGCTGGCATCTGATTATTTCGGAAGCGACATCCAGAAATTGTTTCCAGTGATAGATTCAGAAGGAAGCGATTCAGCTTGTTTCGATAATTATTTCGAATTATTAGTCGCTTCCGGTCGTTCAATGGAACACTCATTTTTAATGATGGTTCCCGAAGCTTGGCAAAATCAAAAAGATATGGATGAAAAATTACGAGGTTTTTATCAATATCATTCAGCCTTGATGGAACCCTGGGATGGGCCTGCTGCAATTATGTTTACTGATGGGAAAAAAATTGGTGGTGGCTTGGATCGGAACGGATTGAGGCCCGTTAGGTATACGGAAACCTTTGACGGCTTTTTTGTTATGGCTTCAGAAACTGGTGTTCTGGAAATCCCTCTAAATAATATTAAACGAAAAGGCCGATTAGCTCCGGGGAAAATACTGGTTATCGACACCGAAGAGGGAGAAGTTTATTTTAATAATGATATTAAAGAAAAATTGAGCGGTTCCAAACCATATTCACGATGGTTAGATGATATGGCGCTTCGACTCGATGATCTACCGTTTCCGGCAACATATAGTCAACCGGATTTCTTTCAGTTAAGGCAACTGCAAAATGTTTTTTTATACAGTCGCGAAGACATGGAACAGTTGATAAAACCAATGATTACGAAAGGAATAGAAACAACTTATTCAATGGGAAATGATACGCCTTTAGCGGTTCTATCCAGTAAAAGTAAACTTCTGTATAATTATTTTAAGCAACATTTTGCTCAGGTGACCAATCCTGCCATAGATTCAATTCGTGAAGAACTGGTGATGTCGATAATCGTTAGGGTAGGTGGGAGTTTTAATATCCTTGATGAAACACCGGGTCCCTGTACAAAACTGGAAATAAACAGTCCGGTGCTTACCAATTCTAATCTGGAGCAATTAAGAAGTTTGAATTTAAAATCATTGCGGTCACAAACGATCAAAACTATTTATGCGTTTAGTAAAATCAGTCTGGAAAAAGCCGTGGACGAGCTTTGTGCAGAAGTAGAAAAATCGGTTGATCTTGGACATCGCTTGATTATTCTCAGTGACCGTGGTGTTAGTAAGGATTTGGCACCAATTCCTGCGTTACTGGCAGTTTCAGCTGTCCATAACTATTTAATTCGCAAGAAAAAAAGAGGCAAAGCGTCTATCATACTTGAAAGTGGTGAGGTTCGTGAAGTTCATCATTATGCCACTCTAATTGGATATGGTGCCAGTGCGATTAACCCATATCTGGTGATAGAATCAATCACTCAATTAGAAATTAATGGTGAGTTGCCAGCAGATATCGATTCAAAACAGGCCGCACAAAATTACATTAAAGCTGTTTGTAAAGGTTTAAAGAAAATTTTTGCCAAAATGGGTATTTCAACCCTGGCCAGCTATCATGGTGCCCAGATTTTTGAAGCGGTAGGCTTAAATTCAAAATTTATCAATCAATATTTTACTGGTACTCAATCGGTAATAGAGGGAATTGGTATTAAAGAAATCGAAAAGGATATTAAAATAAGACATCTTAAGGCTTATGCGGAAGAGAAGAGTAATTTAAATCTCCTTCAATCTACTGGTGATTACCATTGGAGAAGTCAGGGTGAATATCATGCATATAATCCACTCAGCATTGCAAAATTGCAACAGGCAACCCGCAAGAATTCATACGATGTATTTAAAGAGTATTCTGCCATCGTCAATGAAAAAAGCACGACGCTGCAAACCATCCGGGGTATGTTTGACTTTAATTTTGAATCCAAGGCATCTATTCGTGTCAGTGAAGTGACATCGGTTGAAGAAATTTGTAAACGTTTCGTAACCGGTGCTATGTCAATTGGTTCTATCTCCAGGGAAGCCCATGAGACAATAGCTATTGCTATGAATCGTCTGGGTGGAAAAAGTAATAGTGGAGAAGGTGGAGAAGATGCGAATCGGTTTGCAAAGGAAAAAAATGGCGATTGGAAAAGAAGTGCCATTAAACAAGTTGCTTCCGGAAGGTTTGGTGTCACCAGTCATTATCTTCAAAATGCGGACGAATTGCAAATTAAGCTTGCCCAGGGAGCTAAACCAGGTGAGGGCGGACAATTACCAGGCTTTAAGGTAACTGAATATATTGGAAAGCTAAGGAATACCATACCTGGGGTAACGTTAATATCACCACCACCCCATCATGATATATATTCAATAGAGGATTTAGCTCAATTGATATTTGACTTGAAGAATGCCAATCCTAAGGCGGATATTAATGTAAAACTGGTATCAGAATCAGGTGTTGGTACCATTGCTGCGGGTGTAGCTAAATGTTTGGCTGAAGTTGTAACGATATCCGGTCATGATGGTGGTACCGGAGCTGCTCCGGCTACCTCGATAAAACACACTGGTCTTCCCTGGGAAATTGGTTTGGCAGAGGCGCAACAGGTTCTGGTCAAAAATAATTTAAGAGGACAAATACGGGTTCAGGTTGATGGACAGTTAAAGACCGGACGTGATGTCGTTATAGGCGCAATATTGGGTGCTGAGGAGTTCGGATTTGCAACCTCGGCTTTAATTGTGCTGGGTTGTTTGATGATGAGAAAGTGCCATTTGAATTCATGTCCGGTTGGCGTGGCAACACAGGACCCTGAGCTTAGGAAAAACTTCAATGGGAAAGCAGAGTATTTGGTCAACTTCTTCCATTTTATTGCCAGAGAAGCTCGGGAAATAATGGCAAAACTTGGCATTCGAAAATTTGAAGATCTAATTGGGCAAACGCAATTGTTAAAAGCTAAAAATTCGGGAACCCATTGGAAAACAAATGATTTGGATTTTAGTAAATTGTTTCATAAACAACAATCTACATCAGGAAATAATTTTAATGTCACCAAACCCAACCATCATTTAGCAGAGATTCTTGATCATGAATTGATAAAAAAATCAGCCAAAGCTCTTGAAGATGGTAGCAAGGTTTCCTTTAAGCAAAAAATCGTCAATCGTAATCGAACTGTGGGAACCATGTTGGGGAATCATATTACTGAAAAATTTGGTGTCAATGGACTACCCGATGATACGATCAAAATTAATTTCTTTGGAACCGCCGGTCAAAGCTTTGGCGCTTTTGTTCCATCTGGTTTAACGATGAATCTGAGCGGTGAAGCAAATGATTATGTTGGAAAAGGTTTATCAGGTGGTAAAATCATTATTTCTGTGCCTCCAAAAGCACGTTTTAAATCATCTGAAAACATGATTATCGGAAACACTGCCCTATATGGTGCCACTAAAGGTGAAGCTTACTTTTCTGGTCGAGCAGGGGAAAGATTTGCTGTTAGAAATAGTGGCGCTATTACTGTGGTAGAAGGTGTTGGTGATCATGGTTGTGAATATATGACTGGTGGGACGGTTATCGTTCTTGGAAAAACAGGTAAAAACTTTGCAGCTGGAATGAGCGGTGGGATTGCCTATATTTATGACAAACATCATATTTTTCCGGCTAACTGTAATCAGTCGATGGTGGATATTGAAAGAATCAGTGACGGTGATGAGATTAACGAATTGAAGCAGTTGATACAAAACCATGTTCGATTGACAAAAAGTAAACTTGCAAAATCTATTATAGACAATTGGTCAAGGGCGATGGCTGATTTCGTGATGGTTATTCCTTTTGAATATCGAAAAGTAATGATTAGCCGATTTATGCCAAATTAATTCAGACAATTGATCAAATTTTTTTAAGGAAATAACCATGGGTAAAATTACAGGATTTTTAGACTACCCCAGAGAAGTCAAAACGAAGCAGGAAATAAAAAGTAGAATTAAACATTTTTCCGAATTTACTGTCCCTCTTTCAGACCGTCGTTTAAAAACGCAAACCGGCAGATGTATGGATTGTGGTGTCCCTTTTTGTAATGGGTCTTGTCCGGTCAGTAATCTGATACCGGAGTTTAATGATTTAGTATATAATAACCAGTGGAAAGCGGCTTACCAGGTATTGCAAAGTACGAATAATTTACCGGAAATTACAGGCAGAATATGTCCCGCACCATGTGAACCAGCTTGTTGCGCTGGTGTGGTGACTGATCCGGTCTCCATCTGTACGATTGAACATGCAATTATTGAAAAAGCATTTGAAGAAGGTTGGGTTAAGCCGAATACAAATATTGTTAGAAATGATATCAAAATAGCAATTATAGGTTCAGGACCCGCTGGTTTGGCGGCTGCGCACCAACTTAATTTGGCAGGATATAATGTTACTGTTTTTGAAAAAAATGAAGCAGTGGGTGGAATCACCAGGTTTGGTATTCCGGATTTTAAACTGGCCAAATGGGTGATTCAAAGACGTGTTGAAATCATGAAAGAGGAAGGTATTGCATTCACTTTAAATTGTAATGTTGGTGTTGATTATACAGCAAAAAACCTGCTTAAGGAATTTGACTATATTTGTCTCACTGGTGGAGCAGAGGCAGCAAGGGAACTTGTTTGTGACAACCGAAATATAGAAGGTGTTCACTTTGCGATGGATTTTTTAACGCAGCAAAACAGAATAAATTCCGATGTGCCATTAAAGAAAGATTTAATCTCTGTTAAAAATAAACATGTCGTTGTTATTGGTGGTGGAGATACTGGTTCTGACTGCGTGGGCACTAGTATTCGTCAACGGGCAACATCTGTCACTCAGTTGGAAATACTTCCTAAACCACCCAGAAACAGAGCTGAAGATAATCAGTGGCCGGAGTGGCCTAGAATTTTTACAACTTCTTCTTCCCAGGAAGAAGGCTGTGAAAGAGTGTTTTCAGTTATTACAAAAGCTTTAATTGGAGAAAAGAAATTAGAAAAAATCCGATGTGCAAATGCCATCTGGTATAAAGATCAAAACGAACAATATCAATTCAGAGAAAAAGGTAATTCCGAATTTGAAATAGATGCCGATATTATTTTATTAGCCATGGGATTTACTGGCGTTAGTCATAATAATCTGTTTGATGATTTAGGGGTTGAAATAACAAAACGAGGCAATGTTATGGCTAATAATTTTCAAACCACCAATAAAAAAGTGTTTACTGCTGGTGATATGATGTCTGGTCAATCACTGGTAGTTCGGGCAATAAATAGTGGGCGTAAAATGGCAAAAGCCTTAGATACTGAAATTAAAGGATATTCATATTTATCTTGATACTTTTTTAAAATGGACGGCAGCATTGGTAAAAAATATATCTGCCGTCTGTTTTCTTTTTATATCAATAGTGATTAAGTCGGCTAAGTTTATAATCACTGTACCTCTTTAAGGAAGAAAGTGTTAATTAAAACTGTTGCTAACATTTCACAAATGAATCTGTATAAAATCTGTTAAGGAACTTGAATTTTACATCCGTAATTTCAGTAGCTTGTCATTCTGAACACTGAATTGCGATACTCTGAGCAAGAATGAAGAATCTCTATTAAATTTAGCAAGAGATCCTTCGTAAACTCAGGATGACAGAAGTGGTTAAGTTCGTTGCAAACATTTTGCCGGGAACCAGCTTAAAAACTCAAAATGACCAACAGTTATGATTTGGGTTATATCAATGATATTGCTTTAAATTAGAATTTTGTATTTAGGTAGTCAGGAGCAGTGGTATTCAGAACTTCGATAATTAGCAATAGGAATCATGGATGAATTCGATTCTATTGATTAACTGGCTATCTTCCAGGTCAGATTCCAGCAATGTTTTATCATAATACTTTAAATCGCCGATGATGGTTTTTTCAGTTCTCTCAGAAACGATAACTTTCATCTCATCAACAATCTCAACTAAAAGGTAGATCACTGATAAGCAAGGCGCATTTTTGGTGTAGATGCTATTAGAATCTTTTTCCAACTGCCAAAATCCTAACTGATCTGTTAATATTTCTCTAAATTGATTTGAATCCATATATTAGCTACTAAAAATGATTAACCATGTTTTTTTAACTAACTTACCAAGCTATTTATATAAAAATCAACCATTAGGTGTTGAAAACTCTTTGTAAGCTAACTATGATGATAGAATAATTTAATTTTTTATTTTTTTAATTTTCTTTATTGGTTCCCATGACTATCTTAAGTTATTTTTTTATTCTTTTAATATCAGTATCATTACTTTTCTTTATCATTATATATCCCTTGTTTATTAAAAAAAGTGATCATTATTTTAATCAAAAAATGGCTGAATTTGATGAATCGCTATCCATTATGGAATTAATTTCAGAATTGGAAGCAGACTATCTTTTGAAAAAGATTAATCAGGAAGATTTTGAGACGGTATCTACTGAATTAAAAAGAAGATATCTTGAAATCACCAAAGGTCAAAGTTAGTCATCAAATTAAATCATATGGATTTGGCTAATTTCTGTTTATATTTAATTCTCTAAAACAGCATCTTTTAGCTTTTTTAAACAGGAAAAACCATTTTCATTTGGTCGATCAATCATTAAAGGTTTTGCCCCTGTTAGAATACAAGCTTGCAGTTTTTCCTCTGTACCGCCAGTGATTCCTGCGTTTTTCATTACAACAAAATCTGCTTTAAATTGTCTAAATAGTGCGCTGTTCATTTCAATTGAAAACGGTCCATGCATGGCCACAATATTTTTGAGATCAAGTGATAGATTTTCGATTGATTTAAAACTGGTTAAACTTGGGAGGATCCGATAAATAAAACGATTTTTACCTTTGATAGGTTCAAAATCCGGAATCGATTTGATACCCGTGGTAAAAAAAACAGTTCCGGTGATGGATTTTAAAAATGTGGCACAGGAAGCGATTGAATTGAATTTATGCCCGGTGGTTAATGTAGTTTTAGATCTAACGTAGCGAAAGTAAGGTAAACTCAGTTTTTGAGAAACCCTGTTTGCATTTTTTGAAACTTCAACGGCATAGGGATGAGATAAATCAACGATTTTTGAAACCCGATTCGTTTCAATGAAATGTTCCATTAGCATCTCATCCATCTGGGAAACCTGAATAGGCACATCAAAGGAAGAAAGCGCTTTTTTGCCTTCTTCTGTTGTCACTGTAATGATTATTTTAAGATTTTTGGGTAATTGACTCAGAAATTCTCTGGTTTCTGATGTTCCACCTATGATCCAAATCAAATGTGATATCCTCGGGGAGTTACTAAATATACGCCCTTTTTGAATGTACAACGGTTACCAATGATCACAATTGTTTTCATATCAATAAAATCGTAATCAATAGTGTCTAAATCAGCTAGCATACGTTCATTACCGTCTCTTCCAGCATTTTTGACCATCGCAATTTGTCTATTGCTATCGATATTATCCTTTATTAATGCAATGGCTTTTTTAATATGATCAACCCGTCCTTTGCTTTTTGGATTATAGAGCGCGATAACGAAGTCAGCTTGTGCTGCATGAATTAACCGTTTTTCGATAACTTTCCAGGGAGTCAGCAAATCGGATAAACTGATTGAACAGAAATCATGCATAATTGGAGCTCCTAATTCGGCTGCCGCGGCAAAAGCGGAACTCACTCCGGGAACGACTTCAACTTCTATGTCTTCCGCCATCTCTAAAATTGGTCCAGCCATACCGTATAATCCAGCATCTCCGGTGCTGATAATGCAGGTGTCTTTACCATTTTGAACGCATTCTATTGCTTTTTGACAACGTTCTATTTCACCCCGCATACCGGTTTTTATAATTTCTTTGCCTTCTAATAGATCTTTTACCAATTTAATGTAATAAGTATAACCGACAACTACCTGACATTTTTTAATCGTCTCGATTGCTTTTACAGTAAAATGTTCGTACCCTCCCGGGCCGATTCCAACAACGTATAATTTAGCCATTATTTTTCTTTACTCAATGCGATAGTTATTCCTGAATGAACCTGTTTTTTTAAAATTAAAGTCCCCCCACACAACTCTGCACAGGGTTCACAGACTGATGTAACACCGACACTTTGTTCTACAAAATTACTGCTGGTATAATTCTCCTGAATTGCTTTTATTTGTACTTCCGAAAAAAAATGTAATTCGGCCTTGATTTCAGCAGCGGTTTCAATGATGCCAATTTCATCTGATTTGGCTTCAATGCTGGCCATTTTATTAATCGACACCAATGATAATTGATGACTCTTGAATACATTTTTAACGGCTACCAATATTTCCTGTTTACTTTTACCTCTTCGACACCCGATCCCAATATTAATATTCTTAGGTCTCAATACACAATATGGCAACTGAGAAGAAATATTTGAGTCTTCTGAAATATAAACCGCCCCTTTATAATTTTGATTATTTATATGAGGGTAGTTAAGTTGATATTTATTATCCGCAAAAAAACCAATTGTTTCTCCATTGACCATCATCGTCATAATATTTTTCATATCGGATGAATTTTCAACGATCAGATGATGCCGTTGTGCAAAAAGATCCAGGGCTTCAAATCCTCTATTATCAGAAGCTGTCGTAATGATCGGAGTGGCATTGATTAATTCAGATATTTCCTGTGTTAATGCGTTAGCCCCTCCAATATGTCCCGAAACCAGACTGATTACAAATTGTCCGGTATCATCAATAACGACGACTGCCGGATCTTTTAATTTTGACTGCAGGTAAGGTGCAATTAACCGGACAGCTACTCCTGTGGCACTGACAAAAATTAGCGCTTCACAAGACTGAAATGCAGCTGCCATTTGTTGCTTATAATTCGATTTTGAAAACAATTCAATCTGATATCCTAATTTACTTTTAAGTTGACCAGCCAGTTGTTCACCGGAGTCTGAAAAATAAAAGCAAGCTATTTTCATTGATTTCCTTTACGGAAATCATGGGTAAACTCAGGATGATAAAGTAAGGATCGATCAAAATCTGTATCTATAAACTCACCCACCAGAATCTGAGCAAATTTTTCAATTTTATGCGCTGCTACTTTTTCTGCGATATCTGCCAGAGTCCCTTTAATGATTTTTTCATCCGGCCAGGTTGCTTTATAGACAACTGCAATTGGAATCTGATCGCTGCCATAACCGGCAGTTAGTTTCTTGACGACCGTTTTCATATCCTTAACAGATAAAAAGATTGCCATTGAACACTGATGTCTGGCTAGTAGTTCCAAGTCTTCTTTTTCAGGTACGGGTGTTCGACCGGCCAATCGGGTAACGATTACGGTTTGGCTGATTCCAGGTAAAGTAAATTCTTTTTTTAATGATGAACAGGCTGCTGTGAATGAACTGACACCTGGAACGACTTCAAAGTCAATTTTTCGTTCATCAAGAATTTTGATTTGTTCACCGATGGCACCATAAATTGATGGATCACCAGTATGTAAACGAACCACTGTCAGGTTTTGATCGTGAAACTCAATCAATTTATCCATCACTTCTTCCAGAGTCAGCGGCGCACTGCTGATTTTGACGCAATCCGGTTTGCAATATTTCAAATGAGTTTTACTTACCAGTGATCCTGTAAATACCACTAAGTCTGCTGCCTCAATAATTCGTCTTCCCTTTACGGTGATTAAGTCTTCATCACCGGGTCCTGCTCCAATAAAATAAATCATAATTTATAATGTGATAGTTTCGATTTGAATGAAAATGACATTTAAATCAGAATGAATGTTTAAAGGTTCTCCAATATTTCGTTCAACAATTGATTCATTGGGATATGAGAGGTCACTACCAACCCAAATTTTCCCTTCAGCACCTTCATTGTGCAACCACTGGGAGATTTTATCCGGTGGTGTTTTTTTATCAGTTAAAAGTATCGATAATTTTTTCTGCATTACCGGTAATAAATCCATTTGCCTGCCGTGGCAAGTGAAAAAAGCAGCTTCCTGCCAATCAATGGCTAGTTTTGATGCCATATATTGAAAGGAAGATATTCCTGGAATAATACGGTCAATTTGGATGTTTTTATGCTTTAAATATTTAGCTATACCAAAAAAACAGGGATCGCCGGAAGCTAAAATCGCTATATTTTTCTGATGATTGTCAGCGATATGTGACTCAATTTCAGCGACTGTTTTTGCAACCGAAACATCTTCCCGAAGTTGTTCAGCTGTTTTTGAAATTCTGCCAAAAGCGATCACTGATTCAACTGCCTGGATAATTTTGATGGCTTCAGGAGACACAAAATCGATATGCCCTGGTCCCATTCCTACTACATATATCATTATGCCTGTCCAATTATTTTTCCATCCATTAAATAGATATAAATTTCTACATTTAACTGCTCTGTTTTTAAATATTTCAATACTTTTGCTTTACAACCTTTTGCCATGTCTTGAAATACCTGTTCGTATTGATTGTCAATGATTAGTCGGCAGGCAGACTCTGTATCGGAGCACTTTATAATTTCTTGTTGCAGTGTTAATGGGGCTCCGGCGAGGGATAAATAAAAGACAAATGCTTCCATTCGTAAATCACAAACACGGTTGTGAGTATTAAATGCCCCTAAAGCTAATTTGCTCATCTTTCCGATATGACCTGCCAATACAATTTTCTTAAAACCTAGTTGAAAGCCATAAGAAACAGCTTCACCGATAAAATTGGATATCTTAACACTCGGTAAGTTTAAATGGTTCGATAACCTTTTTCCGTGATTGCCCAAATAAAGAAGGATTTCAGGGCTTTTAGAATCATAATAAGACTCTATTTCCAGTTGGAGTGTTTTGATCCAGGCAGAATCTGACATCGGTTCTACGATTCCAGTGGTTCCAATAATAGAGATACCACCCTTAATTCCTAAACCTTCATTGAAGGTCTTTTTGTAAATTTTATCTGCATTAGGTGCTGAAATTTTTACATCCCAGCCATCTTTAGATATTTTTTGTATTTCCTGGCGGATCATCTTTAAAGGGGTTGCATTGATAGCTGGTTGTCCTGCCTCTCCCCAAAAACCGGACTTAGTTATTGTACCGACGCCTTTACCACCAGTTATGGTGATGTTTTGATCCTTTCTTTTTTCAACACTGGCAAAAATCATAAGACCGTTTGTTACATCAGGATCATCACCGGCATCTTTTTTTATACCACATTGAAAAAATGGAAAATCATTTTGTGGTTCATGAACTTCCAGGGATAAATTAATACCAGCAGGGGTATCTACAGTTACCTGGTTATTTTCCAGTTTTCCCATCGCCAGTAATACGGCAGCCTTTGCAGCTGCGGTAGCACAACTGCCAGTTGTAAAGCCCCTTTTTAGTTTCTTTCCGTCTTTAATTACAAATTGGGATTCCGGGCTAATCATTTGACATATAAATAATGGCGTTTAATATCGATGCAGCAACATTACTACCACCTTTTCTGCCAACGGTTGTGATGGTGGGAATTTGATATTCTCTGATAAATGCTTTTGATTCTGAGGCACCCACAAATCCAACAGGAACACCAATGATTAGTTTAGGGCTAATTTCTCCTTTATCAATGAGCTCTCCCAATCGATATAGTGCTGTCGGTGCGTTTCCAATAACAAATATATCTGTTTCTTTTTTGGCAGCTAGGTCCATGGCAGCCATAGATCTGGTGATTCCCTCTTTTTTAGAAATTTCAAAGGCTTCCGGTTCATTAATGTAATTGTGGATCTGACACTGTTTTTCCTCTAAAATCCGTTTGTTAATTCCCGAAAAAGCCATCATGGTATCGGTTACGACTCTTGCTTGATTATTAATAGCTTCTATGCCAGCTTGAATTGGATTCAAATTGAATGATACAATATTTTGATAATCAAAATCACCGGTAGTGTGAATCGTCCGTTTCACAACCTTTAGTTCCCTGAGATTGAAATCATGTGGATCCATTTCCGATTCAATGATTTCCATACTGGATGCTTCTATTTTTTGGGGATCTTTAATATACATCTTCTGAATTTCCTTTTTATGAAGATTTACTGTCAGGTATTAAAAAAAATAAATGGTTATTTTTCAGTCTTTTTTTCCTCAGCTTTTTCTTTTTCTTTTTTCTCCCGCTGTTTTCGTTCCAACCAGGATTTTATATCACCCTCAACTTTGTCGCGTTTTCTTTCTTCATCTCTTTTTGGTCGATTTTCCATAAATAGTCTCCCATTTTTTGATTACTAGTAACTATCTATTTGAAAATTTTTTTTTATCTGGAATCTCGGGTTAAATTTATCAACTAGACTTTATCTTGTCGATAACTAGTCTCTTAATTTTTTTTAATTGGAATTACAACAAATACAATTGATATAAGTCTGGTTAAAACTGTTGGTCATTCTGAGTTTTTACACAGATATATCTGTGAAATGTTAGCAATGAACTTGATCAGCCCAGTCATCCTGAGGGAACCGAAGGATCTCAAATTCGCACAAGGATTCTTCATTCTGGCCAGAGTATCGCAATTCAATGTTCAGAAGGACAAGCTACTGAAATTACGTGATTAAAATTCAAGTTCATTAACAGTTTTGCACAGATAAATCTGTGATATGTCCGCGGTTTAGTGCTCGAGAATGATAGCTAGCTGATAAATCTAGATATGAGACAATAAACATGTCTGTTGCTATATATAAACTTGGAGTACTGAAAAAGAGTTTAAGTATTTATAAAACATTTTCTGCAAACGGTATGGAATATATTTATATATGGACATTGTTTTCAATACATTTTTAAACGAACAAAATAGATGCTTTAATATCTTCACAATATTCTGGTCAATCTTAAAATATTCACAACAGCTTTATTGGGTAAATTATTGATCATTGATTCAGATTATTTTTTCAGTCTGAAATAGACATTTTTCCCATTTAACGAACAATTTCTAATCAATTGCCATCTACAATTTGATGAACCTGATTTAAAAAAGCCAAACCGTAAAGTTGTTATAAAGTTTATTTTAGAATTGGCGTTGAAACTAAAAAGTGATGGGTTTGATTAGCATCTAGTTTAACAAATAGATCTTCTTGCTGTAGCTCGTATCCTGAATAGGAATATTGAGCAAGGTGATAGTTGAGATCAAAGAAATGGATCCGTTCATTATTCAGTTCTAAAAAGGGTTTCAGGTTTATACGTTCCCAAATCTCATTTTCAGTACGGTTGTTGATAACCAACTCTGTTGAGATGGCATTGCTATTCAAAAAATCAACTTTATCAAATACCCGCCATGTATCCCGGTTTTGATATATGATGGCACGATTTGCTGTTTTTGAATAAATGACTTCCAATTCGGCATTATGATAAAAGATAGCATCCAGATAATGAAAATAATCAAATGGCAGGTAATCACCCTGAGCATATTTTTTTAAAAAAGAATAAACAACCGGATCAATTTCTAACAATTCCACCGGCAAGGTATAGTAACTCCAGTTTCGATATTCATTTCCAACAAGACCGGAAGTACCGGGTTTGTTATTGATATTATTTTGTATCGTAGTTGAATGGTGATCAGGGCTTAATAGTGAAATTAACCCTGAAAGTGTAAGGATCACTTCATCTGTTGGGACACCTTTTACTAAACGTCGGGCAACTTCTTCCCATACTTTCTGATTTATATTCTTTATCTCTAAAGGAACATCTTTGAGAAAAAATGGAAGCCCCAAGACACGCCTACAATAGTCCAGGATTATTCCAGGTTGCTCGAAATCCGGTTTTTCACCTTTTTGATTTAACAAGTACTGTAGCATTGTTGAGGTATCATGGGTTTCATGCATGACCAATGTGGATGATTTATATTTGGAGAGTGGAATGGTTTGATTGTTTTTCGTTTCCCATCTAGGAACTGCCATTGCACCGATTTTATGATTTTCTGCCAACAATTCATCCACAACAGCTCTTGTTGCCAAAACACGTTGATTATCACCGGCAATTTCACCTTTGATCTGTAAGTCGGTTTTTAATAGAATATCAAGAAACCAACGGATATTATTTTTTCGTTCTTCAAAATTATCTGTAATAAAATGACCATGAGGATACTGGCTGTCCGGTGAAATATTTACCGGTACAATGTATTGGCCGCACCATCCCACCAAATGATCCAGAAAAACACCGTTACCTAATTGTGCCAGCCAATTCATTTTTGCAGTTAAATACTTTTTAAGCCCATCTGTTTTTTCTTTATATACGGCAACACCCCAGGCCTGTTCTGGATAGCCATGTTCCGGTTCGGGGGAGCATCCTACCTGAAATTCAGTTTCAAAAACCTCGGGGTGAAAACAAACATCTGCACTTTCAAACTCAACCCCGAAAGGAAGATTAATAATAAGATTAATACCATAATTTTTCATTTTTTTTAGTAATTTCTGCCGCTGCTCGTAACATAAAAATTGACAATATATATAGTATTTAATTTGATCTGAATGTTTATTGATAAAATCAATAGTTTTGGGGTGATTAATATTATAAGTTACATCAAGGTCAACTTCAGTATTTATTTTTTTATAGACCTCATACAGGGCGTATTCTTTGATCCAATACCCGGCATTACTCTGAAATTCCTGGTATTGGATTTGCCTTTGCAAATCTTGATTTTTTTGAAAACTTTCAAAGCACTCGTTCAGTATCCAGGGATAAATTGTTCTTTTCAGAACATAACTGATGGTGCGGTTATGTTGATATTGTCTTAAATATTGATCATTAATTTTAAGCAAATGTCTTTTAAAAGGCTGGTTTTGAATAACTTCCGGGATCTCAAAAATGTTCAATTCATCTGTATTTTGAGCAAAACCACTATTTAATGAGAAAGGGCTGGCTTTATCTGGATTTCGACTGCCATTAGGAAGATCGTAAATATCTGTTTTAAGCCCGATTCTGATTAAAATATCTGCAAATTCTTCAAGTGATTTTAAGGTACCGCTGCCTAAAATTTTACCGTTTTTGCTATTCAGTTGGGAGGTGGCTATTAGGAGATTTAAATGCATGGTCCTTTTTTAGGTTTAGGTATTCGGTGCGCATGATTCTAGGTTGGAAGAACTGTAAACAGCAATTGGTTTCAATAAAAATTTTATGTTTAAAATGACTATAGCGATAGAATCCATGACAGGCAAGAAATTACTATTTCGGTAAGTCAGTATCTTTGCATTTCTTCAGGCATTGTCATTAAATACAAAATTTCAGCTTGAAGGTTTTTTGCCGCTTCGTAAGAGCCTTTAAACTGGCATCTTTCGCCTAAAACAATATCCAATAACTCTTTACCTTTTTCCAGGTGTTGTTTTACAGTAGTTTCTGTGAATAACTGATGGGAATCTTTTGCAATCCAGGCAGCTTTAATAAAAGGATCAACTTCAAAATTTTTATAGAGAATTGCATTTTCCAGATATTCTTTTATGGTATTCAGGGATTTTTCATAAATAATCGTTGCTATGTGAGAGGCTGCTTTTTGATCACCTCGGGCAATAGCAAATTGGTATTCTGATACTCGTTGAGCATTCAGGATCATTTTCTTTTGTAAAATCAAATCACGAGAAGTATCCTTTATTTTTTTTAAGGTATCTTTGATAAGGTTTTTTAGAATTGGTATTTTAGCAAAAATCAGACAAAGTGTCATGGTCACAAAAATAATGTGATTGGCTTTTTTATTTCCGCTGACTTTTTTTTCTTCATCGCCATTTTGAAAAGCATTAGCTGCTTTTTCCAATTCTAAGTCTGTGAGAGCTTCTGTAATAAAAGAGCTGCCATGTAATCGTGTATTTAATAGTGAAAGATTACCTAAGTTTTCTTTCAGCTGATACATTGCCATCATACACATTTGACGACCGTGAATATCTTTTGAAATATCCTGTATTTTTTTATTATAGTGCCGGACAGTTGTGGCGAAATGTCGTTTATACTTTACATTTAATGTTTCAATATATTTCAAATATATTCTGATGAACCAGGTAGCATTAAAAATGGTTAAACCACCATTGTGCAGTGCTAGCGCTACTTCCTTTAATGCATGTTGAATAACAAGGATTTTTTTTTCATCCAAACCGCTTTGTAAGGTGTCATTGTACGTTTGAATAGCATTTAGAGCTCTGATATCCGGATTATCCGGGAATTCTTTTAATAACCCTTGTAACTGACCTCGAACATTGATCACGCCCTTGTTTTCAAAAAACTTATGCACTTCTTCTCTGAGTTGAATCATTTGGATGATACCGGGTGCTCTTTTTTTCCTCTTTAAAATACCTTCTTTTTTAATTTTAGGATATTCCAACTGTTTACCTATAAAAGAAGGTTCTCCTGGAAACAATTCCAGGATGCCTTCTAATTCTTTTAGATAGGCTTGTGACGCCAGCTCCATTTCCTGGCCTTTTCCATCTAAGGCGTCTTTTATTTTTTTGCGTCGGTCTTCGTCTGAAATTTCAGCCATAAAGTATTACAAGGTTTTTCCGGTAAATAGAGTGACAAAAGTACTTATTTGTATAGTACTATCGAATAATTTTCGGCAACTATTAATGTCATAAGACCCTCTATAAAATTGAAATGGAAAAAATCACTACTTATAAACTTAATTCGATACAAATTGGAGATACAGAAAAATAATCTGTAATATCAATGTGAAAATTTATTTTGTCTCTCAGTTTAAAAAAAATATATTGATAACAGCTTAAATAGAGGTCATAATTATAATGACAAAGTGTTAATGATTAAAAAATTTAGAATTTTTTAAAATATTTTTTTGCGAATATCAACGGGTTTCTCCTGATTTAGAAAATTTTAACTTGACACAATATATTATGTTAAGTCCTTATTTCGTAGTTCGATCAATTGGAATACTTACACCCTAAACTGTAATTAATAATAAGGTATACATGACTTCGGTAGTTATTGTTGAATCACCTACAAAAGCAAGAACAATTAAAGATTTTCTACCCAAAAATTATGAAGTAATTGCTTCTATGGGGCATGTGAGGGATTTACCCCAATCGGCATCTGAAATTCCAGAAAATGTGAAAAAAGAACCCTGGGCACAATTGGGTGTTAATACAAAAAAAGATTTTGAACCATTGTATATTATCCCTAAAGATAAGAAAAAAGTTGTTAAAGAATTAAAAGATAAGCTGAAAAAAGCTGATGAATTGATACTGGCAACTGATGAGGACCGCGAAGGTGAAAGTATCAGTTGGCATTTACTGGAAGTATTAAAACCAAAGGTTCCGGTAAAACGAATGGTCTTTCATGAAATTACCAAAGGTGCCATTAAAAAGGCGCTGGAAAACTGTAGAGATATTAATCAGTCATTAGTGAGGGCTCAGGAAACTCGTCGAATCTTAGATCGTTTAGTAGGGTATACTCTTTCTCCATTGCTTTGGAAAAAAGTTGCCACAGGGTTGTCCGCTGGCCGTGTTCAATCTGTATCTGTCAGATTGATTGTTCAAAAGGAACGGGAAAGAAGGGCTTTTCATAAAGGATCTTATTGGGATTTAAGAGCTGAACTTAAAAAAAATGATATCTCTTTTAAGTCCCAGTTGATGAAATTGAATGATAAAAAGATTGCTATTGGTGACGATTTTGATGAATCGACCGGTAAAATAAAAAAGGGTAAAAAAGTTTTACTGCTGGACGAAAAAGAAGCTCGGATTTTACAAAGCCGATTACTGGAAAAAGAGTGGCAGGTCACTTCTGTATCTGAAAAAGCATCAACCAGAAAACCATCACCTCCTTTTATAACTTCTACACTACAACAGGAAGCTAACCGTAAGTTGAGACTTTCACCAAGACAAACGATGCGGATCGCTCAAAGTCTATATGAAAGAGGTTTTATAACCTATATGCGTACTGATTCGGTTCAATTATCAGATCAGGCACTTAAGGCTGCACGTAAATGTGTTACTGACATGTATGGGAAAGAATTTCTAACCAAAACTGTTAAAAAATATACCAATAAATCTCAATCAGCTCAGGAAGCACATGAGGCTATTCGACCAGCAGGCAGCACTTTTATAGCGCCTCAAAAAGCTGGCCTGACCGGAAGTGAGTTGGCATTGTATGATTTAATCTGGAAACGAACGGTAGCGTGTCAGATGGCCGATGCTAAATTGACGCATATAAAAGTTCTGTTCAAAGTTGATGATGCTGAATTCCAGTCTTCCGGTAAGAATATCGATTTTCCCGGTTTTTTCCGGGCTTATGTTGAAGGCTCAGATGATCCGCAGGCAGCACTGGATAATAAAGAGATTCTTTTGCCGGAAATGAAAAAAGGAGATCAGGTTAAATGTCTGGATTTGTTTGCTAAAGATCACGAAACGCATCCTCCGGCAAGGTATACAGAGGCATCCCTGGTTAAGAAACTTGAAATTGAAGGTATTGGTCGCCCCAGTACTTATGCAACGATTATAGATACGATTGTTAATCGAGGCTATATTAAAATTACAAACCATTCACTGGTTCCAAGTTTTACTGCTTTTGCTATGGTTGGCTTGCTGGAAGCTAATTTTTCAGATTTAGTAGACCCCGGTTTTACAGCAAAAATGGAAAAAGTTTTAGATGATATTGCGTCTGCTCAAACTGAATGGTTACCGTATATGAAAAAATTCTTTCTGGGTAAGAAAGGTTTAGAACAACGCACTCTTGAGAAGACAGAACAGATTGAACCAGCCACTTTTCGGTCACTTCAATTTGAAGGAGTGTCAGCTAAAATTCATATTGGGAAATATGGTCCTTACATGGAAACGGAACATGATGATAAAAAAATCACCGCTTCCATTCCTGTTGAAATAACTCCTTCTGAATTTACTCAGGAAACTGTGGAATTGCTGATCATGCAGCAGGAAAAAAGTTCAGAAGAACTGGGGATTCATCCGGAAACCAATGAACCGATATATCTATTACACGGGGCTTACGGTCCATATATCCAGTTGGGTGTTGTTGAAGAGGGTAAAGCCAAACCGAAACGAGTTACCCTTCCCAAAGGGATGAAAGAAACCGAAGTAGATATGGATACGGCTCTAATACTACTTTCCTTGCCCCGATTGATTGGAAAACATCCGAAGTCCAATGCAAAAATCCTGGCAGGCATCAGTCGTTATGGATCATATATCGTTCATGATGATCCTGAAAATGGTAAAGATTATCGTTCAATTCCCAAGGATAAAAGTGTCATTAATATCACCCTGAAGCAGGCAGTCGAAATTCTAAGTGTGGAAAAACGGACTAGAAAAAAAGCTGCAGAACCTGTTCGCGAAATTGGTATACATCCTGAAAATAATCAACCGATAAATATTTTTAAAGGCCCATATGGTCCATATATAAAATATCAAAAGGTTAATGTTGCCATACCGAAGGAAAGTAATATTGAAGAAATTTCTTTAGAGCAAGCTTTGGATATGATTTCCATTAAAATGGCTAGTCAAACCAAAGGACGTGGTCGACGTCGGAAAAAATAGATTTGCAGGGGTCCTATTGACATAAACATTGGGCTCCCAATCCCCCTCCTGATTCCTCTCAAATAGTACATTCATATATTATCCTGACTACTCGTTTTTGTTAAAAATAAAAACGCCTCTGGACTTAAAAAAATATTATCGTTAAAATTAACATTAGATATCATAAAACGGATAACAGGTGTGAATTAACTCATTCAACAAATATTTTTTATTAGCAGGTGCCTACTATTAAAAACAAGTAATCTACAATTTGGTAAATATTTAATTATTAATTGGCAATATCAAGGCAAATACTATGGACGAAAAACAAGAAAACAAGCAGGAAGTTATCAAAATACCAATGCTACCCATGCGGAATATCGTAGTTTTTCCGTTTATGACCACACCATTTTTCATTGGTAGACAGCAGTCCATTGAGGCATTGGAGAAAGCTCTGGCAACAGATCGTAAAGTATTTGTGATTGCTCAACGAGACCCCATGGTTGAAAAACCAAGCGAAGATGATCTATATGAAGTGGGTACTATTGGTAATATTTTGCAGATTATGCGTTTACCAAATGGCACAATTAAAGCTCTTTTTGAAGCTAAACAAAGGGGTATTTGTCGGGTAATCGATCTCGAATCATCTTCATACAGCGCTGAAGTTGAGATTATGGAAACGATTGAAAACGAATCTGAACCGGAGTTAGTTGCTATAAATAATTCGATCAAAGAAGAGCTAAAAGAATTTGCCAAACAATCTTCCAAAAATGCTGATTCAACAGAAAAAATAATTTCCGGTGAATATTCTTCCGGTGAAATGGCCGATTTAATTGCCCCTCTCTTAACACTGACAATTGATAAACAACAACAGTTATTAGAAATTCAAAATGCTAAAGAAAGATTGGAAATGATTTACTCCAGGATCATGGAGGAGTCAGAACATAAAAAAGTTGAACAGAAGTTGAAAGAAAGAGTACAGGGGCAAATCGGTAAAACCCAGAAAGAATATTATTTGAATGAGCAAATGAAAGCGATTCAAAAAGAACTGGGAGCTGAAGATTCTAAAGCTGAACTAGAAGATTATGATGAGAAAATTAAAAGTTGTGGGATGCCGGAAGCCCCTGCTTCTACTGCAAGGAAAGAGATTAAAAAACTGAAAATGATGCCACCGACTTCATCAGAAGCGAATATTGTTCGAAATTATGTTGACTGGTTAGTTAGTGTTCCCTGGAAACGTCAAACAGAGGATAATCTTTCCTTAGAACATGCTCAGGAGGTTTTAGATGCAGATCACTGGGGCCTGGAAAAAGTAAAGGAAAGAATTGTTGAATTTATTGCTGTTGGAAATTTGGTTGGCAATTTGAGAGGCCCTATTATCTGCTTGGTTGGCCCTCCCGGAGTTGGAAAATCATCCCTGGCTAAATCAATTGCACGGGCAGTAGATCGTAAATTTGTTCGAATGAGTCTGGGTGGCGTTCGCGATGAAGCTGAGATTAGAGGCCATCGTAGAACATACATTGGAGCGCTTCCTGGAAAAATAATTCAATCCATGAAAAAAGCCAAAACCAGTAATCCGGTTTTGCTATTGGATGAAATTGATAAAATGGGACAGAGTCATATGGGTGATCCTGCATCGGCATTACTGGAAGTGCTGGATCCGGAACAAAACCATGAGTTTATGGACCATTATCTCGAAGTAGAATACGACTTATCCAATGTAATGTTTATCTGTACCGCTAATACCAGACAAGATATACCATTACCACTGATGGACCGAATGGAAATAATTACTTTATCCGGTTATTCCGAATTAGAAAAAGAGAAAATTGCTTTGAAATATCTGGTCCCCAAACAGATGAAAGAAAATGGTCTGAAAGAAGAGCAAATTAAATTTGGAACTAAGGGTGTATTTGAGATTATTAGACACTATACTAGGGAAGCAGGGGTCAGAAACCTGGAACGTAAAATCGGTAAAGCATGCCGTAAGGCCGTGACTGATATTGTTAAAAAGAGTTCTAAATCCAAGTCTACTCAGATTCAGATAACTCCAAAACGGGTAAATAGTTACCTTGGCATTCCAAAATATGAATATGGAAAACCGGATAAAGAGAATGAAGTAGGTGTTATTAATGGGTTGGCCTGGACATCCTTCGGCGGAGAAATTTTGACGATTGAAGTAAACACGATGAAAGGTACCGGTAAAATTCAATTAACCGGAAAACTGGGTGATGTCATGAAAGAATCCGCACAGGCTGCTCATAGTTATGTCCGATCTCATGCCAATGAATTGGGAATATATTCGAAAGTTTTCACGGAAATGGACATCCATTTACATGTCCCAGAAGGAGCAACACCTAAAGACGGCCCTTCGGCTGGTGTTGCAATTACTTGTGCCTTGGTTTCAGCTTTAACTGGAATTCCCATTCGCAAAGACATCGCTTTAACTGGTGAAATCACTCTGAGAGGTAAGATTTTACCCATCGGCGGATTAAAAGAAAAATTACTGGCTGCGAAAAGGGCTTGCCTGGCTATTGTGGTGATTCCTGCTAAAAATGAAAAAGATTTGGTTGAGGTATCAAAAGAGATTACAAAAGATTTGGATATAAAGCCTTTTAATCATGTTTCTGATGCGATTGATATTCTACTGGAACGGTCTCCACATGCAGTTAATGATGATGATTTTGAATCGGAAGTGAATCAGAAAAGTGAAATTCAAAGTAGCCATATCGAAGAATTTCCCAAAAGTGAAAACACCATTTCGCATAACTAGATGAATGATGATTTGGTAAAAATTGTTGCGATCATCGGTCCGACAGCCAGTGGAAAAACCAGTTTGGGAATCCAATTGGCTAATCTTTTTAATGGCGAAATTATATCTGCCGATTCCATGCAAATATACCAATACATGGATATCGGCACTGCTAAACCAACACCAGAAGAACTACAGGCCGCACCCCATCATCTGATTGATATTACTCCTCCTGATTTGCCCTTCAATGCCGGTATGTTTGTCGAACATGCTGACAAAGCTATACAAATTATTAGCCAACTAGGTAAAGTTCCGATTGTACTCGGTGGAACCTCGCTTTATGTCAGAACTCTAATTGAAGGTATGATAGGCGCACCTGAAGCACCTCCTGGTATTAAAAAGAAAATTCAGCAGGATATAGAGGAAAAAGGGCTGGATTATTGTTATCAACGACTAAAAGCCTTAGATCCTGAAAGTGCTTTGGAACTTCATATCAATGATCTTTCCCGTATCGTCAGAGCCCTGGAAGTATATCTGACAACTGGGAAAAGTATTAAAATGCTTCAAAAAGAACATCGGTTTCAGGATCGTAGATATCAACCTTTTTATATAGGATTGGATTGGCCCAGGGAAATTTTATACCAACGAATCAATGAAAGAGTTAAAATAATGGTTCAACAAGGACTCATTGAAGAAACCAGGGGATTGCTTAAAAAAGGTTATGATAAAAAATTACCCGCTTTAAATTCTATCGGTTATCGACAGGCTGTCTTATACTTGGAAGGTATAATGACCCAGGATGAAATGATCGCAGATATTCAGCAAAAAACCAGACGTTATGCTAAAAAACAAATGACTTGGTATCGAAAAAATAGTGAAATTCATTGGTTGGAGGGAAACCAATTAAACCCCGAAATACATTCCGGAATTAGTGAGTTTTTAAAAACGATACCGGCTCAAAAGGCTTTAAGTTGTGAATAGAAAAAAATATACGCCCGAATTATGGCTATCTTTCATTCTAAAATCAGACAGTGATTTAAAAAAAAGCTGTCGGATGGATGTATTTAAAGCAACCGGGCACGGCGGACAAAAAAAAAATAAAACATCAAATGCTATTCGACTGACTTTGGAACATTTGTCGGTGACATATACCACTTCCAGATCCAAAGCTGAAAATATATCAGGCGCTTATAAAAAATTAAGAATGTCTATGGCTTTAGATATTTCTGCTGGACGCGAAAATTGCTATTCATGCCAAACTTATCCTGTGAATTTATTCCAATATTTTCAAAAGGGTTCAATAAACATTAATGCTAAAAATCCGGTATTTCCTGTTGTTATAGGTATGATTGTAGACAACTTTATAAAATATCAGGGGAAATATAAATCCGTTTCCGAAGCTTTGAAGGTGAGCACCAGTCAATTAAGGAAATTTATCACAAAAAACCCTTTTATGATAGAGACTGTTAATAAAATCATTCAATCTCAAGATCAATAAAGAGTTGTGTTTTGATTAACTGCCGATTTTTTTGTTTCAAGGCTTTTATTCAACCAGAAGTATACACCGATTAGAAAAAATTATGGTGCTTATTTAAATCGGAAGGTTTAATATAAAATCCTGTAAAAACCGCATTAAGCATTGCAAAGAAGTGTATCTTTGCTTTAGGCTGTCAACAGTTTTTCCCTATGACTATTGTCACTATTGAAGACATTCAAAAATTTGAGTTTTGCAGGATAATTTTTATGATAAGCATAAAGATTAAAAAAGAATTACAACAATTTAGTATAAATGCCGACATTAAAACAGAATTGAATAAATTGGTTTTATTTGGCCCTTCCGGAAGTGGTAAATCCACACTACTTAAAATTATTGCAGGTTTTTTTAATCCAAATCAGGGATTCATTAAGATTAAAGATAAAGTTCTATTTGATAGCGAACGAAAACTCTCCGTTCCAATTTACAAAAGAAATATTGGATACATGGCACAAAATTATTCTCTATTTCCCAATCTCACCGTTCTGGAAAATATACAATATGGTATAAAGGCTCAGAAGATTAAAACCGACCCTCTGGAGATTCAACAAATCTGCAATAAGTTAAAAATAAGTGATCTTTTGAATCAATATCCTAAAAAATTGTCAGGAGGGCAACAACAACGCGTTGCTTTAGCCAGAATTTTACCTATAAAACCTGAAATTCTGCTGTTGGATGAGCCTTTTAATGCTTTGGACCAAGAGATTAGAGAATCACTAAGAGATTTGGTGACAGAGATTAGTGACCAGTACCAGATCCCGGTTCTTTTGGTAACCCACAATCTAGAAGAAGCCAGTATCTTTGCAGAATATATAATATTGATTTCAAATGGCTCACAGATAGAATCAGGCGAATCGTCTGTCGTATTTAACTGTCCGGGAAAACTGACTTCAGCAAAGATGATGGGGATTGAAAATTTGTGGTTAATTGAAAGGAAAATAAATTCTGAGACTGTGATGGTTAATGGTATGGTAATCAAGTTAAAGAATGAAATTTTGGAGGAACACACCCATCTTGGTATAAGGGCAGAAGAAGTGATGATATTGAGGACCAATAAACCGTTAAGAAATAACATCCAGGAAAATATACTGTCCGGTACCGTTGAGGAGATAACAAATCGAGGAAAATTTAAAAAAGTAGTTTTTCAAGGAATTAATCAGCTGTTGATACAAATTAATATCCCAGATCATGTGTATCGAAAATTGAACCTTCAAATAAGAAACTCAATTCGGGTTTCTCTTAAAAAGGAATCCCTCATTTTATGTAGATCAACATGAAACTATTATTAAAAAAAATTTTGGTCTTAGTAGTCTCCGGAGTTGTTTTTCAGAGTTATGCCTACTCCGCAACCTTATATTGGTATTTAGCTGCTTCTATCAGTAAACCCGGTATTGAAGTCACACAAAATTTCAATAAAAGCCATACAGAATTCAATGTTGTTGTTGTTCCTGGGGGATCAGGAAACTTGTTTAGTAAAATACTGGCATCTCGGACGGGAGATTTATACACTCCTGCTGCCGAGGTTTACCTGGAAAAGTCCAAACAGGCTGGTCTGGTGTTATCAGCCACTAAGCTTTTGAGACAAACACCTGTTTTTGGACTATCTCAAAAAAGTGTTAATATTATTAAAACTTTTCAGGATTTAATTAAAACAGATGTCAGAATTGCTTTGGGAAATGCTAAAACGATGGCACTAGGGAAAACGTATTTTAAAATAGAACAAAAGCTTATTCCAAAAATGATTAAGGGGATTCAAAACAATACTACTGTAAAAGCAATCAATGTTAATCAAATTGTTAACTATGTTAAATTAGATATTGTAGATGCAGGTATTATGTTTGATACAGTGGCAAAATCGCATCACTTACCTTATATCAGGATTCCAGAACGGAGCAATGTTATTGAAACCGCCCATTTAATAACACTTAAATTTTCACAATATCCTGAGCATATTAAAGTATTTAAAAAACATTTGGTGGAAAATATGCGTATTTTTAGTAAATACGGTTTTTATTTAGAATTGGTTTTATGATTTTTACCAGGCTGGCGAAATTTTTTTCTATCTTGATTGTGTTAGTTATTTTAAGCCTATTCTTGTTTGCTGCTCGTTTTGTTAGTTATTCAGTCCTGGTAGAGACGCTTACTAATTCTTTTTTTTTAGCTTCCGTGATGTTCAGCATCTCCACTGCTTTTTATGCAACAATGGTTTCCTTGGTTTTAGGAATCCCCGTCGGATATACATTGGCTCGAAGTAAATTAAAATTTTGGCGGGTAATTGAAATTTGTTTTGATTTACCATTAGTTTTACCACCATTAATTATTGGTGTATTACTGTTAATTACACTGAATTCACCTTTAATAAAAAATTTTTATACATTCGTGTTTACACCCGCGGGAGCCGTTATCGCACAAATATTGATCGGGATGCCTTTAACCATAAAATCTGCTAAAACTGCTTTTCAATTGATCTCTCCGATATATGAGCGTGTCGCCATGACATTAGGAGCAAGGCCCATCAAATCTTTTTATGATACAACCTTTAAGATGGCTTTTCCAGGGATTCTCGGTGGATTAATTTTAACCTGGCTTAGATGTATCGGTGAATTTGGTGCAACCTTGATGATTGGTGGCGGAATTCCCGGTAGAACAGTAAATGTTCCTATCAATATTTATTTAAATATGTCTTCTGGAGATTTTAACATAGGGATTACCAGTAGTTTGTTGATGGTTATTTTCTCTTTTTTATGTATTGTTTTTATTCGTACAATTATCTTCAATAAAACTAGATAGTGTTTGAACGAAAATGCCATTATTGGATATCAAACCGATAATTAGGGGACGTAACAATCGGGTATTTAACTGTTTATGCTATTACTAAAAATTGTACATGTCCCCAAATTACCTACTTTTCCTTCAGACACTAGATAATAAATTGAAACCTAACAGGAAAACAGATTTATATATTAATGTTGGCTTAGCTGCAATGTTTTGATTCCATAATTTACAAGGAACAGTATGGTTTTTTTAATTTGTATTTTCTTTTTTTAAAAAATAGAATAGAAATAGAAAAAAAAATTATTTCACTTAACACAGCCGGAAATGAAATCAGATATTCTTTTATTTTTAAAAAGTAAAACAGCCAAAGATATGGCAGAATCGGTATTAACTGATGCCGGTAAAAAGTTTTATTATCAGGATTTGTCTGACAACATCTTTAGTCAGATCAATAAAATTCAACCGATAATGACGATTATTGAGGTTGACAATAAGAATCTGATCCAAAAAATAAATGCCGAAATAATTTCAATAAATTCCCTGCCCTTTTATCCTTTGATATTGCTAATCCATGAACAATTAACAATTCCACTTTCTATAATTGATGCAAATGATACAGGTCATATTACAATTGTCAGGTCTCCAAAACATTTAAATGAACTTTATAATCGAATTAATATTTATCTTAGTTTTGCTACCGGAGCAAAGCCCGTTAAGAAAAAGAAGTTTATTACCCGAAATTCGATTAAAACTGTTTTTAATACATTTTTTGAAAATTTGAATGAAATGGTTTTTATCGCAGAAGAACACGGTTGCAAGATTATATATGCCAATAAAAAATTCAAGGATGTCGTTGGGTATGATCCTGAAGATAAATCATGTTGGGAGGTACTTGCCAATAAAAATAAGGGACTATGTGAGGATTGTGATTTTGAGCAAAAAAATATTGAAAAACAAGCTCACAATCGAATTGTTTTTTATAAGAATATTAGTAGATGGTACAGCATTGACGAATTTTTATCCCCCTGGTTGAATAAAAAAACGGTTAGGATTCATATAGGTACTGATATTACCTCCCTTAAAAAAACACAAAATCAATTGAAAGAGGCAAAAAAAAAGGCTGAGAAAGCAACACTACTTAAGGATCGATTTATTTCATTAGTGGCACATGATTTAAAATTACCGTTTGCTTCAATAATGGCAGACCTTGAACTATTAGAACTGAAAAAAAATAATATTTCAGATAATGAATTCTATGATATGCATGAGCGTGTCTTAAGTAATGGTAACCGAGCTATTAAACTTATTAATATTCTTCTAAATATAAATCGCTTAAAAACAGGATCAATTCGCTTAGAATATAAAATTATCGATGGTGCAAAAATCATAAATACCATTGTTAAAGAATTACTTAAAATTGCCGAAAAAAAATCTATTATTATCAAAAACCAAATTCCTGACCAGTTTTGGATGTTTGCAGATGCATCCCTTTTTGGTGAGGTTATTTATAATATCATCAATAATGCCATTAAATTCAGTTACTCAGATTCCAAAATTGAAATTAAATGCCCTGATTTAAGCAGGCCTGAAATAGTTATTCAGGATTTTGGTGTGGGTATGACGCAAGAGACCCTTAAGAATCTTTTTTCTTCAGAAACTCTCATATCTCAGCCGGGTACGGCGGATGAAAAGGGAACCGGCTTGGGGATTAACTATTGTAAAGATATTATGAAAGCACATAAAGGTGAGATATTTGTGGTGTCCGAAGCGGATAAAGGTACCTCTGTTTCTCTAAAATTCCCATGTGTTACACCCAAAGTAATTATCATCTCGGATGAGGAATTAAATCAAATACAATATGAAGTACTGGATGAATATAATATTGACTTTATTGACATCAACTCTAAAAAAATGAAAACACTTCAAAATTATCATGATGATGATACAGTCTGTATGATTATTTATAATTTGGAGGATTACGAAAAGAGTCAACTACAGAAGCTAGCCAGATTTAAAAAACCGGTTTTTTTGCTACAACAAAATAGTGATACCTGCTCGGTTAGTACTAAGGACTATCCGGAACTAATGTGCATTGCAGCTTCAACACTTAACGCTGCAGTAAAAAACATTCTTATCTGGAATTCATAATTTTTTCAAAACACATTATTAACACGAAATCTTCATATTTTCTCCACATTCTCTTTTTATTCTTAAATTATCTTAAAGAGATAAGACTCTTATCTTTTTCTTTTAATTAAATATGATGGTGGAGGTTTTATGAAATCTTTTAAAAACATTTTTGTTAGTGTATTGCTTATTTTGGGACTTGTTTCTGGTAGTATTGCTTTTGCTCAAGGTTGGGGTAATAAAGGATCCAGAGGAGGGAAAAGATGGCAACAGAATCAAAGTCAACGTGCTTATGGACCGGGTTTCTTATTAAGGCAGGAAATGTTTCAAGCACGATTAGATGTATTGGCAGAGCTTGCTGGTTCGTCTGCGGATGAAATGAGTTCTAAATTGGGATACAAACCAATGTGGGCGGTTCTGGATGAATATAAGGTTGATTTTAAAATATTCCAAACTAAAATGCATGAAAAAGCGATTGAAGTAGTCAACAAGGCTGCTGAAAATGGTAAAATAACAGCTGAACAAAAAGATCTTATGCTTAATCAAATGGAAAATGGTCCACAGCAAAATGCTATGCGTGGCAAAGGTTTTCGAAGATCCGGTCGCGGTATGGGTTCTTGTCGTATGAATTAGTTAATATTTAGGTGGTATCAAAAGTCGGATATTGGTATCACTTTTTTTATGATAGAGGTTTTATGAAAAAATTAAGAAATAAAATCTATAAACTTGCAATGATATTACTGATTATTGGATTGGTATCTTCTTGTTGGCCTGTCAATAGGGGGCCCGGTTCTAATAGTGGCCAAGGTAGAGGAAATGGGCAACAACTGAGAGATGGTTCTGGGAATGGCCCTTGTACATGGTAATATTGATACTTCTGTTAAATTAGGTAGAAAATGACGGCAAAAGCAAACAAAGAAAAAAGAATACATGGGAGGGGGCTAACCTCCTTTTTTACAACCTTTGGATTTTTAATTCTGGCTTTTACAGGACTAATTTTATATCTGGTTCCGGCTGGTAGGGTTGCTGAATGGGTATACTGGTCTTTATTTGGATTATCGAAAGAACAATGGGCTCAAATCCACACCTTAGCCAGTCTTATGTTTTTAACAGCAGGTGGTTTCCATATCTATTTTAACTGGAAACCACTAATGAAATACCTTTTTAATAAAATAAAGGGTGGTGTCAATTTAAAAAAAGAACTCTATATTTCCTTATTTGTGTCCATTCTAATGATGGTTGCTGCAGCTAAAGAATTGCCGCCATTTCATTATGTTTTTGAATTCAGTGATTATTTAAAAAGTTCTTGGATTGTTCGTGAAGAACATGAACCCCCAATGGGGCACGCAGAATTGATGGCTTTATCTGTTTTTACCAAAAAACAGGGAATTGATCTAAAAAAGGCCATTCAAGAGCTGAACGATAATGATATTACAGTAAAAGCCCCAAAGGATTCTCTGGGAAAAATTGCTAAGGAAAATAATACTTCCCCTATGAAATTATACCAGGTCATTTAAAAATTTGAGAAAAAGATCGAAATAAAATCTAACGATGAATACACTGCTGAAAAAATTGGAGAAATGATAGAAGGGCGAGGTGTTGGACGACAAAATTTACAATGGTTAATCAAAAGCTACAATTTAGATTCAAATAAAGTAAGTCGTAGATTAAAATCCAACAATATCACTTACTCAGATGAAGAGTCTTTTCGTGATATTGCAAATCGATATGAAGTTAGTCCGATGGATATTATTAAAGTAGTTATGGTAAAGCAATATCGTTTAAATGATTAATTACTTCGATAACATATGAAGCAAATCCTCTGATTTGTCATTCGTGTCTGTTTTTAATATCCTATAAAAAAAACAGGATCTCAATAGAGCTGTTGTGATTGGAATCAATCCAATGGCTCCCCACCAGCTTTCGTGAAAGCTTCCTGCTCCTATTATGATTAAACCGACGAGCATTCTGATCAATCGGTCAAGACTACCAATGTTTTGTTTCATTTTTAATACCTTTCATTAGCAAATACTTTAACTTCAGTTTTTGCCAGATTTAAATAAATTCCTTTTTACTGTACTATCTATATTTTATTTCGATTTGATGAATCACTACAAGTATTTTAATCTGTTAATCTTGTTAAAATGAATGTAACTATTAATTTACAAAGGTTTCAGCTGATAAAAAAGATCTAAATTTATAATAATAAATTTTTTATATCAGGTGGATTTTGGATTTGGTGTGGTGAATGTGGATTTAATTGCTTTGGTTTTCTTAATATTAGAAAAGAACTTCTAAACATAGTACCTTAAAATAAAAGATCAAGCTTTTCTTTGCTAAAACAACTTAGAACACTGTAATTAAAACCTATAAATTTAATTCATTTATAGGTTTATTCGTTTTTTGTTGGAATTATATAACATACGTCATTGTTATTGACATGATATTATTTTAATTGGAATAGCAAAATTGAGAATGAATTGCGACGCTGGCAGCAAGAAGTACTTTTTGTGTTACGTGTACCTTGATTTTGCGGGACTATTAGATTGGCGGTCACTATATTACTAAACCCTAAGGAATTTTCTAATTGGTGATTATCGATTAAAAAGTATTTGATGATTTAATACTTATGTCCTCGTTTTGTAGGAGTTCTATTTAATCCATTAATAGAAAAATCTTGTAATTCCTACAATCTTTATTATACCGGATATTTATCGACCAAAATTGGAAGCGGGTTTTTACGATTTGAAATATATTCGTGCAAGTTTTTTTTGTATATTGGATCCAGATCGGATAGCTTGATTGTGCCTTTTTGATGGATCACATCCGGATCAATTACCCTGACTTTAGTTTTAACGATAAAAGTTGGTTTTGTCTGATCCCATTTAAATTTAGTTTCCAGTGAAATCATGGTAATCAGTTTTTGCAATAAAGCATCTTCAGAAGATTTTAATTTATCCAGTAGCCATAAATCTGTTTTCCAAAGATCTTCATCTTTGATTAAATGGATATCTTTAGCTCTGATTATTGCTCGGGCGGTGATCTCATACAATGCCACTTCCCTGAAATTCGACCAGCTTTTTTCATCAGCTTTCATATAAACTTCTGCCATTAATTTTGCGGTATTTATATCCTGACAAACTATTTTCCCTTTGAGAATTTTAAGATTTCGGACAATTGTTTGAATCTTTTGTGTGTCTAAAAGATTTAAGTCCACAGTGTCTCGCAGCAGATAATCAACCCGATCTGCACATAGAGCTGGTGCCGGTTGTTCCAAGATACTGAATTTTTCTTCATCCAGAAAATTCTGCCATTGATAACCATGCTGATTTAATATTTTAGGAATATCGGATTGTTGAAAAAACCATTCTTTTCGCTCTTCATGGAACGATTGTGTTTCAGCCTGTTTAAACACATGATCAATAACATGACTAAATGCAGTATGACTGACATCATGCACCAATGCGGCTATTTGTTCTTTTAGCGAACCACCCATTTTTTGAACCAGGCGCATAACACCCACAGAATGTTCCAGTCGGGTGGACAAACTACAAATCCCGATCATTCCTGTGATGCCGTGTTGCAAAATTCCCTCAAGCCTTTGTATCGCATCTGATTTATACAGGTCTATCAATACTGGTTCAGTTATTTCAAAATCACCATAAATCCGATCTTTATATTTCATATGCAACGCTGTTTCCTGTAAATGTTTCAGTAACTTTCCCCGTTATGACTGGTGTCAATGGTATGTTTTAACTTAGCTTTATATAGTATCCTGGGTAATCGATTAAATTGAATTAAAAGATAGTCTTTATATTAATCGCTATATGTTCAAAGATAAAGCCTATAACTGCTTTTCCGGTTTTCGACAATGTAAAATAAGAAAACAAGAAGACCATTAAAAGTATAATGAAGGTTTTCAGTAATTTTACTAATTTGAAATATTAAGTGGTTCTATTGATTCGAAATGAAATTAAAAGGTTTATTGAAAACCTGAGTGAAAGTTTCACATTTTTTATCGCTTCAAATATATATCTGGATTTAAATAAAGAAGTAAAAACCATATTTAAGAAGGTGTCAAATTCCCACCACCTCCACCCTACAAGACTTCTTTATGCTCAATTGACCTGAAAGCTCGAACAGCAAAGACTTTGGAGCGGTTCCAAAACCTCCTTGTTTAGTGAAAGGCAAGTTCTTAGGATAAACCAGATATTGAACCATCTTCTTCTGCTTTAAATCGCCTTCAACCCATGCCTTATCTATATCTAAGATAAATTGAAAAACCTTATCGAATGCGGTTCCAAAATCTGGCAACGACATTATTGAAGATTTGTTTTGTAGTTCCAGATTAGATTTTTTCCTCTCCAAGGCTTCAAAATCTGATTCAATCCTTTTTATCATGGCATTATTAGTTAGTTTAACCAACGTGGTAGTAAGTTGTTTCATCTCAGCATCAAGTTTCTGAATCCTGCTCTTATTCTTGATCTTCAGTTTGGTAAAGCTCTTGAACCTCAAATCATACTGCTCTTTTACAATTTTCTTAAGCAATCCCTGTATGTCAACATTAGGTTTCAAGGATATCAATAAGTTGTGAAATTGTTCATGTATGTGATCTCTCCTGATGTATTTTTGCTTACAACCTTTTGTGTTGCACACATAATACGGATGTTTTGTTTTGTTCCCAGATACCGACCAACCTGCCGTGTACTTCTTGTTACATTCAGGACACACAATAAATCCTCTTAAAGGGAAATCCGTACTTAGATTATAATTAGAAAACCCTTTGACTTTACTGTTCAGTCGTTCTTGAACCTTTAGATAGGTGGAATAAGGTATTATTGCCTGGTGATGACCATCCCGCTCAGTTATTTTCCATTTTAAAAATTCAATTTTACCAGTGTAAAGTTTCTGGGTGAGAATCCGCTTAACCTGTTCTAAATAAACCCTATCTCTACCTCTAGCTTCATTAATCTTCTTATCTTTAAGGAATTTTTGGACGTCTGTTTTGGTAAGGAACCTAGAACTAGCAAAACCTTCCAGGGCTTCTTTGATAATGGGAGCTGTTTGTTCATCTGGGACTATTAGCTTTTTATGACCATCAACTTTTTGGAATTTATAGCCCAGTGGAGCTGGAAAAGGCCAATATCCAGATTCAAGTCTTGACCTCATTCTGTCATTAACTTGCCGACTATTTCGGTTTCTTTCAAGTTCGGCACTTGCAGCCATTATTGTTTCAATAAAATTACCTTCTGGTGAATCATCAAGTTTCATTGAAAGACTAATAAGCTCTCCGCCTGCTTTTTCAATAGCTTTTTTAATTGTAAAATGAACGACAACATCCCTTGCGATTCGATTTATATCATCAACAATTACGATTCTCTTTTCTTTTGTCTTTTCAAGTTGATCTAATAGATTATTAATACCAGGACGATCAAATATAGCACCTGATATTCCTTCATCACGAAAAACTGTTTCAACTTGAAAATTATTAAATGCAGCATAATTTCGACACCTGTTTTCCTGACTTTCTAAGCCATGCCCCTCTCTAACTTGTTTGTCCGATGATACCCTGCAATATATTACTGCTATCTTTTTTTTATCGTTCATTCTCAGCTCCTTTAATTTCTTCAGTTCCCATTTTCTGATCAAATAAATTATCCAAAATATTCTGGGTAATTGCTTCCAGACTATCCCTGATTTCCATTATCTTTTCATCACTTAAATCAAATTCAGGTAAACACTTACGACATTCCTCTATTGGTATCGTCATTTTCTTTGATTAGCCAACTGAAATTCGGGGGTTTCCAGTAATCACAGTGGTTGTATTTTTGCTCGGAGCTGTTCCGTGGCATCATTTTTTCCTCAACTTTTTTTACTTTCAGTAATTTCAAGGTAAGTAATTTTCCCGTCTTTCCTTTTCATTGTGATCGTTCCAAATGGAATATCTTTTCCGTCTTTCCATAAATTATCAGTATTACTTATCACACGAGTCTTTTCATAGCGGTCAATTTTTCCACTTTTCTTATAGACCTTCACATGGGAAATTTCATTGTCTCTGATGACATCAACTATTTCCTTTTCTGATTTTTTAAGAACAGTTCTAAAGTCTGAAAAAGTCGTAAACGCTCCTGCTGGTGCGGAAGGTATTGAGTTGAAAAACAGACGATTAAAATTTATTAATAAATAAGAATCAAATATATCCCTATTTTCGATTTCGTTTTGTTCAAGATCCTCTCTTGTGAGTATATATGAATCTCCATCATAGAAAACAACTAAAAAAAGGTCATAGTGAGTGATCCTGGCACAATGGAAGAATGCAAAGTCAAGGTTGGTAAAACCATCTTCTAATTCCATGAACATTTCTTGTTTACATTTTAATATGGGATTCAATGGCATTCCAAACGATCTTAATTTAACTACGATGTTCAGCCAAAATAATTCCAGTAAGCTAAAAGTCCTCCATTTTCGATCCTCTATAGTTCTTTCTTCTTCATTCAAAATTCCCTCTTGCGCCCAATGGTTGATGGTACGATAGGAAACTTGTGTATTTTTTACTTTATATACTTTATTCCGTAAAAGCTTTA
>JABHWU010000030.1 GCA_018657625.1 Deltaproteobacteria bacterium
CCTCAACCAACAAGAAAAAGAACAGATTATGTCTTTAGCAACTAATTTTCCGAAACTTTGGAATAGTCCCAAAACACCACTTCGGGAAAAAAAGAGAATGCTCAGACTTCTCATTGAAGATGTTACTTTAATCCGATCGGAAAAAGTAACACTCAAAATCCGATTTCGTGGTGGGGCAACGAAAAACCTAGAGACCCCCTTACCAAAATCTATAGCGGAACTAAGAAAACCAGACCCTTCATTAGTCGCTGAAATTGATCGTCTATTAAATCATCATCACGAAGGTGAGATAGTCCAAATCCTTAAAAATGAGGGAAGAACAACAGGGACCGGTAGACAGCTTACTTTAAATCGTGTTGCATATATTCGCCGTACCTATAAACTAAAAAGCCGATATCAGAGATTAAGGGATCAAGGGTTATTGAATCTAAATGAGATTTCAAAGAGGTTGCAGATTTCTGAATCAACCTGTAAAATATGGGCTAGACAGAAAATTTTGAAATCTCACCAGTATAATGCCAGATGTGACAGGCTTTTTAACATCCCTGACATGGACATTATAGAACGGCTCAAACAGGGGAATCAGACAGGAAGAAGGCTGATTTCCATTAAACTCATATCAAATCGTTTAAATGAGGTATAGTATGAAACCAACTTCTTTTGCCAGGGTGACTTATATGATGTGATCTTTGGTTTTATCCCAAGTTGTTGTTCCAGAAATCCTTTTACCTGAGTTGAGAAAATAATATCTCGATCCATAATGAGATATTTGGAAATCTGATCAATGGTTTTCTCCGGCCATTCGGAAAATCAAATCCCGGATTTCCTTTTTGATTCTCTTCCGACCTGTTTTTTATTTTGAGTTGATATTTTGGTCCAGTATTTTTTGAATCGCCTTTTCTGCCAGCCGATGACCGTTTCCGGTCTAACTATGGTTAAATAATTTGCCCATTGACTCCAAGACCGTTTTAGCACGATCCAAAAAGAACGATCAAGATTTTTTAATTTGGGCTTAGTCTTCTTCGTTTGATAGGTGGCGAGTTGTTGCCGGAGAGCTAAATTTTCTGTGATCAACTCGCTTTTCGATTTGCGGACTATTTGAATGAATTTGATTAGAACAAAGAAAAATCCGACTAAAACTCGATAAACAACCATAGACTTTTTGAATAAAAAGCTCATTAACTATCTTTTTTTGATGTGGAAATCAAGTTGATTGGGTAATTTGTAATCTTTTGATATTATGAGATGATGTGATTTTGAGGACCTACAGCTAACCACCGACCAACCATGCTGGAAATCCACAATTAAGTAAGGTGAGCATCACCTTTCCAGAAAGGCTCTGTTTTATTAAGAAATGGTTGCTGTAATTGCTATAGTTTGTAGGTTTTTAAAGGGTTTATTTTATTACAGAAATTTTCTTAGGAATAGGCTCCTCTCTCAAATTCTCTCTTCTTTTATCAATAAATATTTTTTTTTAGGTCTGGTTTGGTCTATGTAAAACTGTTGTAAAAAATCCTTTCAATTCAGTAAAAATGAGAGGAGGAGAGGGAAAAAACTTTCTAAGAGATTCCAAATATGCTTATGTTTTACAGGTATGATTAATTCAAAATTTAAATCTTGATGGATTGCATGTTTTTGTTATAATACACTTATTACCAGTTCATCGCGATGGACTGGTATCCTTTTTAGATGAGGAATATTGTTTCAATCTAGGTTTTAATCTCTGGGATACCGCGATCAATATATTCTTGAGCTAATTTAGATTGAAGAAGCGATTGGCTGGGTCTCTGACCCCTTTTTTTCTTAAATGATTGGTGCAGGTTTTCTACGTAATCCGGATATTGCATTTCCGGCTATAGCTATAAGTAATACACTTCCACCTAAGAGAGTGTAAATCCCGACTGTTTCTTCCAGCACTATCCACACCCAGATCGGAGCAAGTACAACTTCAGTCATCGATAATAATGCTAATTCAGCTGCTGGAACACTTTTTGATCCAATGGAGTAGAGAACCAATCCCGTCCCAACCTGGAAAATACCCAGAGAGAATGCTATCAATATATCATTAACTGGTATTGCCAATGTGTA
>JABHWU010000070.1 GCA_018657625.1 Deltaproteobacteria bacterium
CGGTTTTTGTAATTTCATTAGGAACCTTTAGTGCCGGATGGCTGAAGTTTATCAGTTTTCCGGAAGTTGAAGATAATTCCATTCAGGCCAGAATTTATTTACCGCCAGGGACACCATTGAGCCATACTGAGAAAGTCGTTAAGCAGGTGTTAGCTGGTTTAAGTAAAACCGATGAATATTATACACCTAAGCAAAAGAATCAAAAAAAATTGGTTGAGCAAATACAGGTTTCCTTCGCCACCAATTCAGATGTTGGTGAAAATGGAGCAAATCTGGCCACTGTTTATGTGGATCTTTTGTCTAGTGAATACAGGAAGGGAAGCATTGATGATATTTTGACGAGATGGCGTATAGACACAGGAAAAGTGACAGATGTCATTAGTCTTAAATTTGCTAAACCATCAATGGGACCGGCAGGTAATGCGATTGAAATTGAATTAAGAGGGGATCAATTTAAAAAACTGGAAGTAGTATCTTCTGAAATTGAGGATTACCTGTACCAATTCGATGGTGTATATGACTTATATTCAGACCTTCGTCTTGGAAAACAAGAAATTCAGATGAAACTCAAAAAAGGTGCTTCAGTTTTGGGGATGGATGCGAGTACTATCGCTAGCCAGTTAAGCACTGCTTTTCAGGGTACTACCACCATGGAAGTTCAGGTAGGGCGTAATTCTTATGAAATTGATGTGCGTCTGGAACCCAAAAGTAAAAATAGCCTTTCAGATCTGGATCAATTTAAAATTGTGGGTAATAAAGGTGAAAAAATTCCATTAGAAAACGTTGTCTCGCTGAAAAATAGCCGAGGTTATTCAACGATCAATCATGTGGATGGTAAACGTACCATTACGCTTTATGGCAGCATTAATGCCCAGGTAGCCAATGGCAATGAGATAATGAATCGCTTTAAAAAAGAATTTATACCGAATCTTAAAGCCAGGCATCCAGATGTTGAAGTTTTTCTTGGAGGTGCGTCAAAGAATACATCTCAAACAGGAGCTTCAATGGCCCGTTCCCTGATCATCGGTTTATTGGGTATTTTTATATTGCTGAGTTTTCAATTCCGAAGTTATACCGAACCTATTGTGGTAATGTTGGCCATTCCCTTTTCCCTGATTGGGGTTATTTGGGGGCATATTGCCCTGGGACTTCCCATGTCCATGCTAAGCATGCTGGGTTATATTTCCTTAGCCGGTATTGTCGTCAACGATTCAATTTTATTGGTTGAGTTCATTAAAAACGGAAAGAGTAGTGGTAAAACTATTGTTGATGCCAGTTGCAATGCAAGTAGAATGCGCTTTAGAGCCATTTTATTGACCTCAGTTACCACGATTCTTGGCTTGTTACCCCTTCTTAGTGAAACCAGTCTGCAAGCACAACTATTGGTCCCTATTGCCGCCAGTATTGCCTTTGGGATGCTCTCATCAACAGTACTGGTTTTAATTGGTATTCCCTGTTTTTATTCCATTTTGGGAGATTTGGGGTTAATTAAAGATGATGTTTCACATTAGTGTCGTTTCTATTTTCCAGACTGTCATCCTTGAGAAGGAACGACGAAGGATCTTTTGCTATCAGAAAGAGATTCTTCGCAGGCAGACTGTGTCATAATCCTTTTTACGGAGCTTATCGTTAAGCTCCGGTTTTAAAAATCATAACTATACTTATCCATTTTCATCAAAAATAACACCTAACGATTTACAATAAATCTAGTCTCATGATTTCTAACGATCAAAATCGTTTTATTTCATTTTCAATAGCTTTATTTTTAGTTAATAAGTCACCTGTCCCTCGTCAAAATCATATCGAAGCATAAAATAGAGATATCCTAGCAATTATTTATCGGGAACAGAGAAAATTTCAATTGAGTATGAAATTAAAAAACTGCTTTGATTGAGGGAAATGGAATTGAATTATCGTTTTTGGGCGCAATTATCCCGTTGTGGATTTCAATAGATTGTAATCTTACAAACCAAGATTAAGCTGCTTTCCGCCAAATATATTTGTGATGAAGACCACCCAATATTGGCTCCGATTTAACTTTGGCATTTTTGGAATGTTTACTATCAACTTTCCGACCCATCGGTGAATCCCGGTTCAAAGAAAGGTGACATCGATCTTTATTGTAATAACCGACATACTCTCGCATTAAACGTCGGAGGTGATCTTCATTAAAGACAACAACATGATTTAGCAGCTCGTTTCTAATACTTTTTACTAATCTTTCTGCTACTCCATTTTGCCAAGGGCTCCTGTAGGATGTTACTTTTGGTTCCGCTCCAAGTTGCCGTTCTAAAAAACCTTTGACGTGTGAAGAGAAAATACTATCCCGATCCATGATGAGGTACTTTGGAGCTTGATCAAAAGGAAAGGCATTTCGAAGTTGCTGAATCACCCATAGTGCACAAGGCTGATTGGTTATATTGAAATGACGAATAGTTCTTCGATGGTGATCAATAATGAAGAAAACGAACAAGATATTAAAATTGATAGTCGGAACAATGAAAAAGTCCATTGCTGAAATCAAATCACGATGATTTTTCAGAAAAGTCATCCAAGATTGCTGCTTCTTTTTATCTGGATGCAATGAACGGTATTTTTTCAAGTACCTTGAAACCGTTGCTTCCGAAACGTCGGAGTATCCCCGCATCAAAAGTTCTGAATAGATTCGAGGTGCTCCCCATCGATTTTCACCGGCCATTTGGAAAATCAAATCCCGGACTTCTTTCTTGATTCTCCTTCTACCAGGCTTCTTGTTTTTTGTTGATATTTTAGTCCAGTGCATTTTGAATCGTCTTTTTTGCCAATCAATGACAGTTTCTGGTTTGACGATAACTAAAGAATCAACCCATTTATTCCACGACTGTTTTAATGCAATCCAAAAGGTGCGATCAAGATTGGTCAATTTGGGTTTAGTTTTCTTCGTTTGATAGATTAAGAGCTGTTGCCGAAGGGCAAGGTTTTCTAGGATTAAATCTTCCTTCGATTTGTGGATTGTCTGGATGCATTTAACAAAAACAGTGATCAATTGAACCAAAATTCTGTACATAATCTTTACGCTCTTTTATTGAATTTCAGGAATAAGAACGCATGATATATCGGTTTTTAGGTCAGAAATCAACTCAGATTGGAAATACGTAATTTATTGAAATTATGGAATGATACGATTTTGAGGAGGTACAAAAGAAAAATTACAATAATTGTTGGGTATAGTGTTGGGTATAAAATTATTTGACTTAGATTAAAATGAAGAAATCAACAGCTAATATGTTGAAATTACTGTGGAGCGGAAAACGAGGTTCAAACTCACGACCCCCAGCTTGGGAAGCTAATTTTTAAATAATCAATTAATGAGAATCGATTTTCCAAAATTTTGGTTATCAAATGGTTATCAAATTAAGCTGTTTTTCGGCTGATTTTGGAAAAAAGTGGGATTTTATGTGGAGATTTCTACATCTGTATTATTCTGATTTTATAGGCTATTATTCTGGTTATCACTTTTAAAGGCAGGTTATCACTTTCTTTGAACGCAAAAAAGCCGATACTTAAGAGAATTTCGATCCTTTGAACTTCCTATAAACAACGGCTCTTCAGGTAAAACAGATTGGAGCGGGAAACGAGACTCGAACTCGCGACCCTCAGCTTGGAAGGCTGGAGGAAGTGATTTACCTTGTTTAACTTTACTTGTTGTGTGATACTGTATGTATAAGGTCTAACAAAATATCAATTTTCACTGATTAACATCATTTTACTTCATTTTTTACGCTGGAGGTGGGGAATATGGTGGGGAGCTTTCAAGGAGCAATAAATTGGCATCAACTAAGAAAATTGCTGTAAAAGGGTACAAAGGTATACGATATATAATTGGGAAGGGCACAAACAACAAACCGGAAAAAATATATTACGTCAGATATAAAAAAGCAGGAAAGCTCATTGAAGATAAAGTGGGGAGACAGTATAGCGACAACATGACACCTGCAAAAGCCAGTAGAATAAGAGCATTAAGGATTAATGGTGAACTCTCCAATACCGAAAAACGAGAAATAGAAAAAGCAAAAGAAGATCCTTGGACGTTTAATAAATTATGGGATAGTTATCGCGAATATAAAGGAACTTATAGCACCAAAACGACTGACACATCAAACTACAATAAATACATTAAGTCACCTATTGGTAAAAAGGAACCAACAGAACTTGTGCCACTGGACCTCGACAGACTCAAAAGAAACCTACTGAAAAAATATAAGCTTGCTCCACAAACCGCCAAGCATGTGTTAGCTCTGATCAAGAGATTATCCAATTATGCAAATAAAAAACACTTGTGCTCTCCACTTAAATTTCCTGTCGAATTCCCAAAAGTTGATAATGCTAAAACCGAAGACCTGACATCTGATCAATTATCATCTTTGATGGCAGTATTAAAAATTGAAACGAACATTCAAGTCAGAAATTTAATGTACCTTGCACTTTACACCGGTATGAGACGTAGTGAATTGTTTGAATTACAATGGACCGATATTGACTTTA
>JABHWU010000029.1 GCA_018657625.1 Deltaproteobacteria bacterium
ATATAGCTTTTTTTTAGCCAAGAGTGAGATTTGATCCAGATGTGCGGTTTTATATTGATTTGAAAAGGAAGAATAAGATGAAAAGAGTTTTTGTACTAAAAACAGGAGGATGGGGAACAGAAATTCAAGAAGTTTATCTAAATTTCTGAAGAGTCTTTGAATTCCAAAAGAACCCCCAGAAAAATGGATAGACTTAAATAAAAATTGAAAAAACGGAGATATCGATGAAGAAATCGTTATTAGTGATTTTATGTTTTTTACTATTTATTCAAATATGTTTTGGTGGACATGGATCAGGTTTAATTACTAGATTGTATGTACACAGTGGAAGTTCCAAAAGAGGACCTGTTGTAATGTTTGCAGTGAAAAAGCATATTGAAAACTTAAGATGTTCAGGCCATCAATGGGCATTTAAAATAAACACAGACATTGGAAAAGCTTGGTATGCGTTGTTACTCTCAGCAGCTGCACAACAAAAACCTGTAATTATCAGAGGGAGAAATGACTGTAAAGATTGGCCGAACAGAGAACGTCCCCGCTGGATTAGAATAGACTATTAATTGTAGAGGAATCGGGTTCACTGATAATATAGAATATAGATCCGAGATCCGGGGACAGGATCCTTAACTCTTATCTTAATACAAAAATTCGTATGTTAATCACATAGTAAACAGGTATTTACCAATAAAAAATAGAAGTATATCACCATCAAAGTTATTGAAATATTTCTTATAGCAATAAAGCTGATATGGCAAGAATAGCAAGAGTAGTATTACCTGGGGTCGTACATCATATTACCCAACGAGGTGTTCGTTCAATGGATATATTTATCCATGATAAGGATCGGATGGAATATCTATCCCTGCTTAGTCGTCAGGCTGAACGCGTTGGGTTGCAATTTGTCGCCTATTGTTTGATGAGCAATCATATTCACTTATTGGTAATACCTTCTAATGAGAATAGTCTTCGTTTAGGTATTGGGGAAGCTCATCGTTTGTATACTCGTTATATCAATTTCAGAGATAAGACCCGTGGACATTTATTTCAGGAACGTTTTTTTTCATGCCCTTTAGATGATAACCATTTCATTTCAGCAGCCCGTTATGTAGAACGAAATCCGGTTCGGGCAAAAATTTGTAAAAAAGCCGATGAATATCAATGGTCAAGTGCACAATATCATCTAGGGATCATTATAAAAGATCCGTTAATAAAATCTAAATATGAAGGAGTTGCACCAGAACAAGAATGGAAGAAATTTTTAAAAAAAGAACCATACGGTGTTAAAATGATGAAGGTTCATTTTAGAACCGGAAGACCTTTAGGTTCAGAACTCTTTGTAGATCAAGCAGAAGCTTTAACGGACCGGGAGCTTAAAAAAAAGAAACCTGGACCAAAATAATTAAGTATCCTGTCCCCAGATCTTCCAATTTTTCAACTACATTTTTGAAATAAAGTTTCAAATATTAGCCCTCCAAATAAAATCCTTTCAATAATGGCAGTCACTATTCTATAATAAATCCCAAAATAGAATTTTCCAATAATGCAATAATTTCAGTTGCTTTTATCACATTTTTCAATTTTTTTTAATTGATTATCAATTTTTGCTTTTTAATTGCATTGAATAGATATTAAACAATTAATAAAATAACGGATTGATCTGTTATTTACTTGAATTAATAAGCGTTTTTATAATCTTAATCACAGGTGTAATTATGAAACGATTACTACTAACCCCATTTTTAATTTTGTTGAGTTTGAATATATTGTTCGCGCAATGTTTTGAATCAAGCTGCATACCTAAAGAAATAAAAGAAACGTGTACTGTTGATAAAAGCAAAGGTTGCATCGATTGGACAAATGGTATTATGTACGCAGTCGGATTGGGAATTCCCAATCCTGATTATAAAGTAGAATCCCAGAAAAAAGCGATGGCACTGCGCGCCGCAAAACTTGATGGCATGCGTAATCTTCTGGAAATGCTGGAAGGCGTAAATATTAGCTCTCAAACAACCGTCAAAGCAGGCATGCTGACAGATGACACCATTGAAAGTCAGATTAGCGGTAAATTGCAGAATGTCATTCAGGCTGGTCAAAAAAGCATGAATGATGGATCGGTCTGGATGACAGTTAAAATGTATATGAAAGATATTCGACCGATATTATTGAATACCGGTAGCAGTGGCTTAAATTCTGATACCTGGCACACAGAAACCGATACTTCCACTCAAGCAAGTTCACAACAAGCCCAGACCGAATCCCAGGACACTAAAACTGAGGAATCAAACAGTCCGTATGGAGGTTCGGCTGATCAAGTATATTCCGGATTGATTATCGATGCCAGTGGCACTGGATTAACACCGGCACTATCACCAAAAATCTATAGTGAATCCGGCCAAGAAATTTATGGATCAGCCAATGTTGGACGTGATTTTTCTTTAAAGTATGGTATTTCCGGATATGCTAAAGATCTGGATAAAGCAAAATCAAATGATCGGATCAAAGGAAATGTACTGCTATTAAAAGCAAAAGGATTATATAAAGGTAACGATTCTGATCTAAGGATTTCGAATGATGATGCGAATTTACTCAGCCAATTAGATAAAACTCAAGCATTTTTGAGAGAAGCCCGGGTCATGATCCTGTTGGATTAAAAACCAAATCACCATACCCATGTTTGATTTATTAATTTAAAATCAAGGAGCAAAAGATGCACTGGAACAAAATTAAAAAATTTCTAATCACGGTATTCATTCTATTAGGAACAATTACGCTTCTCAATAGTTGCGGTTCCCAGAAAAAACCGACTGTCAGAGCTGCACAAGGCAATATGGACACACCTGAATACCATGTGACTCGAGGGGATACAGCACTTCAGAATCAGCAGTACACAGAAGCCAGAAGCGCTTATCAAAAAGCCCTATCCTTAAAATCCGGATACTCACCCGCACTCAGTGGTGTTGCTGTTTGTAATGCTTATTTAATCAATCGTCCAGGTGTTTCCCAGGATGCAAAAGAAGAAGTGTTACAGCAATCTATTGAGAAAATCGAGCAGGCAATTGATGAGGCTGGTTCAGATAAGAAAATGGAGTCCCGAGCCCATAGTTTTGCTATTCAAGTTTACTATAATATCCAACTTCCGAAGAAAGAGTGGTATGAGAAAGCACAATCTCATTTTGAAGATGCTTCCGAACTGACACCAAACGACCCGGCCCCATACTTTTATATGGCATTGGCTGAATCGTATGGTTTAAATTTTGAAAAAGCTGAGGTTCATCTAAATAAAGTTCTTCAAATCGGGAAAAAATATGAAGTTGAGGCGGATAAGGAATTGAAAAGGATCCAACAAATTCAACGGGCTTTACCGGGTAGTAAATTCGGCAAAAGTGTCGCAAATGTCAAAGCGATTGCACGAGCTGATGTGGCCGCGCTTTTCATTGCCGAATTAAAGCTGAATAAGCTGTACGCTGATCAAAAACAATGGAAAAGTGGAACTTTTGAAACACCGCAAGCACAACAAAAAGTAGTCACCCAGACCCTTCAAAATATGCCTGAAGCCACAGATATTATGGGACACCCAATGGAAAGTACCATTCAGGAAGTTATCAAGCTGAAAGTTAAGGGTTTAGAACCCAGTCCGGGACATAAATTTTTTCCGGATCAGAAAATTACCCGGGCAGAATTTGCAATGATGATTCAGGATATTTTAGTTAAGGTAACCAAAGATAAAAAACTGGCGACCAAGTATTTTGGACAAAGTTCGCCATACCCGGATGTCAGTGAAAATGTTTGGTATTATAATGCAACCCGGGTTGTGATTGAACGGGGATTAATGGAAGTTAACAATAAATTAACCGGAGATTTTGAACCGATGAAGAGTGTCAGTGGTGCTGAATCATTATTGATCGTTAGAACCATGAAACAGCTTTTGAGATCTTATATCAGCGATTAATTTTAGCTTTCAGAAGATAAAGGTGGATCCAACCAGCGACCATTGGCTTTGATGAGATCCACCAAATTGTCCACCGCATGACGTTCATCCACTCCTTTTTTAATCCGTTGTTGTCCCAGATACAAATCAATCTTTCCTTTGCCACTTCCCACATAACCAAAATCTGCATCCGCCATTTCACCTGGGCCATTAACGATACAACCCATAATACCAATCTTGACACCCTTTAAATGACGGGTTGCTTTTTTGATTTTCTGAGTCGCCAATTGCAGATCAAACAAAGTCCTGCCACAAGACGGACAGGCAATATAATCCGGGTAAAATATCTTAGTACGGGTAGCCTGTAATAAATAAAAAGCTCTTTTTAATTGATCGGCCTTAATATTTTGAGGAATGAGCAAATAATCCAACAATCCTTCACTCAGAATCGCTGACAATTGCGTTTCCATAAACAGCGTTTCTGCGGTCGAATTGCACAAGGGATAAAACATGCCAACCGGTTTACTGATGGGAGAAACCCGACAATTATTTCTAAGCCAATATAAGGTTTGTGGGTTGTTTTTTAAAACTACGCCATCACAGGCTGGTAAATCAGATATGTTCGTTGAAAAATCAGCAGAAAATTTTAACAAAATTTTATCATTTAAGGCAATTTTGTTCTCACTTAATATCTGATACTCAAAATCCATATCCGAGTGATTCTTTTTCAGTACCAGAGTAGCTTCTTTAGGGACTCCTAATTTTAATGTCGTTCCGTTTCCGATTTCTACATCGTTGATGGTTATTGAACGATTGATAAACCGTTGGTGAGTTAGCTCACGTTTCCATTGATTGTGATTGATTTTTGTTTTATATTTATATTTATCAATGGCATACAGCAGTTCTTGTGCAAATTCAATTTCATTTTGACTCGCTTCCGTGAGGGAAAATCGAACGGTATCTCCAATGCCGTCCATCAATAAAGAACCAATTCCGGCTAGTCCTTTAAGGCGTCCCTCAGTACCATTACCCGCTTCAGTGACACCTAAGTGCAAAGGAACGGCGTTCTTTTCCGGGGATTTCTCAACCAACAAGCGATAGGCTTTTTGTACGACAACAGGATTAGAAGACTTTAATGAAACCACCAACTGATCAAATTCCTGGGCCTCAAATAGTGCTATCATTTCCAGCGCTGATTCTACCATTCCAAGTGGAGAATCCCCATATTTTTCAATCATTCGGGTTGAGAGAGATCCGTGATTAACCCCGATTCGTAATGCCCGTTGATAATACTTTAATTGTTTAACAAGTGGAATAATGGCTTCTTTTAAATTTTCCCTTCCAGCTTCAAACCATTCATCACTTTTATGTTTATTAGAACTCTTCGAAACATCTGTGTAGTTTCCCGGATTAATCCGCACTTTTTCAAAAAATTCACAGGCTGCAACTGCAATATTCGGGGAAAAATGGACATCCGCTACGAGTGGAACCATTACCCCTTCCTCCTGCATTAGATATCTTAGCTTTGGAATATAATCCAGATCTTTGAGAGAAGGTACCGTCAGACGAATCAACTGGCAACCCACTTTGACTAAAGACAAAACCTCCTTAAAGCAACCATCAATGTCGCTGGTTAGTGACGTTAACATCGATTGTATGAGAATAGAATTTGAACCACCAATGGCAACATTTCCAATCGAAACAACTCTGGTTTGATGTCTGGAGAACTGGCCGGGATATGATAAATATTCCATTTGCAGGTTTTGAGGGGAGGGCCAAGGCAACCTTCAATTCAGCTGCCTATTGGTTTGGGGTGGTAACTATTTAATCATCACTTTCATCATCATCTAAATCCAGAAAATCATCGTAATTAACCTGTTTTTCTTCCATGTAGATGCTGGGTTCAATTTTTTTGTTCAGCATTTCATATTGCGCACGAGTCGTTGGTTTTCGATCTTCTAAATCTGCGACTTTGCAGGATTTTCCTTCATATAGATCTCTGGCCCGATTTGCCAATACTCTTATTTTTTCAAATTGACTGATTTTTTTATCGTCACTGTATTCTTCTACTAAATCTAAATAATCCATAAGTTATTCTCGAAATCAAATTAATATTAGAAGTATGCCAAAAACTTCTATTACAAACCCGCTAATAGTTGTTTAGCCCGATTTGCATAAAGACTATTTGGATAATCCATCACAATCGCATTCAGGGTTTGTTTTGCAGCATCTTTTTGATCACTGCTAATGTAGGTCTCAGCAAGTTCCAGCATGATTAAATCAGTCATTATATCTGATTTAGCGGCATTCAAAACAGTAACTGCCTCGTCCACTTTTCCCTGATCCCTTAAAATATTAGACAAATAGACGCTTGCAATCACATGAAAGTCAGAAGGTTTTTCTAAAACTGTCAAAACCTCTCTCAAATCTGACCCAGCTTTGTCATATTGTTTTTGATGGTAATTTAAACTACTTCGGTAAAACAGTGCTATTTCAGCCTGTTTACTACCTGCATAATCATCAAGAAAAACATTGATCATGGGTAGAGCTTGCTCAAATTTCTCATCATTGTTAATGCCGTTATTCTGAACGATAGCCTCAATACGGTATAATTTCTCGGTGCGGATATTTTCCTGATACTCAATATACCAACTGATACCATAACCGGAAACCACTATAAGCGCTATTGCGACAGCTAATGTTATAAATAGTTTACGTTTTTTATAAACATAGTTGGTGGCCTGAAACAGAAAATCATCTAGTGCATCTGTTTTTTCCAATTCTTCAGTATTATCTTTCTGTTCAGGTAGCTCTTTTTTTACAATATTGTCTTTTTTATGTGCTTTTGCCAAATCAAATCCTTTAATTGAATAGTGGTTATTTGTTGGAATTGACTATTGAATAAGTATATGAAGTGATTTTGAACTTGAACTAACAATATTCAATCAATTTATCACAACTCAGATCTAAAAATGTTTAACATTAATTTTTCGATTAAAGCAGGTGTTTTGTCAATGGTTTATATGCCGTTTTATAACTTTATTAATTTGTTCCATACTAATAGGCTTGGTAATAAAATCATTCATACCGGCTTTCTTACATGCAGTCATTTGTTTATCTGAAGATGCTGCTGTCATGGCAATTATTTTCACAGGAGTTATTTGATGATTTTTTCCTTTCTTTCTCAGGTCGGCTTCATATTCGCGAATTTGCTCAGTTGCTTCCACTCCTCCTAAAACCGGCATTTGAAGATCCATAAATATTAAATTAAATCCTTCTTCAGATGAGTTGAGGGAATCGATATACATATTTTTAGCTTGTAGTCCATCCTTTACACATACAATGTCATAGCCGTTTTTTTTAAAAACAGTTGCGGCGAGTTTAATATTTAATTGGTTATCATCCGCCAATAAAATTTTTAAATGATTTTTGTCATTTATTTCTTTAACATTGACAGGAGTTTTAGAACTAGCTTTTGAATCAACAGTTTCTGATTTATCCACCAGGGGAAAAATCAATTGAAAACTCGTTCCTTTATCTACTTCACTATCCACACTAATTGAACCATTATGCCTTTCCACCAGCTCCTTAGTTATAGACATACCTAGTCCAGTTCCTTTTTCCCCTGCTGTACCAACCCTGGATATATTAGAATACTTACTAAACAACTTGGGTAACTTATCTTTAGCAATGCCAATCCCATTATCGATTATTAAGGTAGAAACCTGGGATTTATTATTAATAAGTACTAATTCTATGCTAATTTCACCTTTAATCGGTGTAAATTTAATAGCATTGGACAAAATATTATTAAAAATACGGATTAAAGACGCCTCATTACCCAATACATAAGCTGGCTCTTTAATTTTGGATGTTAATACCAATTCAATTTTTTTTGGGGAAGCCATATGACGAATGGTATTCACAGAAGAAGCAACTACCTTTTCCAAAGGTAGAACGGTTTTATCCAACTCTGTGTCTTCTGATTGAAGCCGTCCCAAATCAAGAATATCGTTTATCAGGGACAGCAAAAAACCACCGGAATCCTTAACATGCGTCAAATATTCTCGTTGAGTGTCCGTAAATGAATCTTCACATAAAAGTAAATCCGTAAAACCCAAAATACCATTTAATGGTGCTCTTAAATCATGGGAAGTGATAGCTAATAAATCGTCCTTCATTTTACTAAGCCTTTTCAATTCTTTTACCTGAAAACTCTTCTGTCTATTCAGCACCATGGTTTTAAGATGAACCCCCACGCGTGCCATTAATTCCTCTTTTGCAAAAGGTTTTACAACATAATCAGAGGCCCCGGCTTTAAATATTTTAAGAATTGAATCTCTTTCATTTAAGGCGCTTAAAAAGATAACAGGAACCGTTTTATTTCCTAATTCCTTTCTAATTTTCATACAAAGTTCTTCACCATCCATTTCAGGCATCATGAAATCAGTAATGACCAGGTCTATTTCCTGTTCATGCTGCTTCATTATTTTAAAAGCTTCCACGCCATTTTCAGCCAGTATGGTTTTAAATCCTTCCCGCCTTATGATAAGATCCAGTAATTCCCGGGAACCACGGTTATCTTCAACAATCAGAACCGTTCGGTTCTCCATAATTACTCACATTTCGGGGATAAAAAAACTCTAGACACATAATACAATATACTGATATCACATCGTTATTTAATATAAAAAATGAGTAAACTACTGTCTTTGACAACTGCTTTGAAACATTTCAAACTAACAGTCCTAGCTTTTCTGCCTTCAATCTGAGGCGTGATGATTCAGGGTCAATTTGCAGAGAACGGTGAAGATATTGCGTTACGTGAGACTCAATATTTTCTTTCAAAGTTCTAGTAAATTCAGGCGTCAGAAAACTGCAAGTATGATCGACCACCTGGTTCACCAAAATACGAATCACGTCCCAGGACAAGATGGCAAAACTAAGAAACTCCATCTGAAAACCGAGCTGTTTTCGGATGGCGGCAAATCCTAAACTGTTTTGAGTAAGATAAATATGCGATATCAGTAAGTACCGCATTGCAGCCAGGTGAATTGAGGCCCAGTGTGTTTCGTAAGCACCTGTTTCCTCTTTCAAGAAGCCAAAGTACTGTTTAACCTCTTTAAAATAACACTCGATACTCCATCTGAGGGCATAGATATCGAAGATTTTATTGTCTTCCAGCAGGTGATCCGCACAAAGTAGTACCACCCACGAGTTCTTCGGAGATTTTGGTACCCTTGAGAAAATCAGCTTAACCTTCTGCATTTGCGGTGGTTCTTTTTTGTCAGCGAGATTGTAATCAACAACCAGCGAAAAATAAGAATACCCTTTGTCAGTTTGCTTTATCATGTTTTTTCTGAATGCTCTGTATAGCCCTTTCAAGGTGTAATCGTTTCCTTCAAACCGGTACTTTGACTTGTTCCTTTTCATCATCATAATCGGTGTAATGCCATTGTTGAGTGCCTCCAAAATGTTATCTTTATTTGCAAACCATGAATCAGCAATGAAGTAGTCGGCATGAAATCCTGCTGATAAAGCCGTTTTCAGCATTGCCTTGAGCATCTCATTTTTATTGGAGTCATAAGCTGTCTGATAACTTCTAGCAATTGCACTACGTTTATCTTGAAACGCTCGTCCTTTACCGACGACCTTTTTGCTCCCAACGTAAATTTGACTCATCAACGGAATAAACCCTTTCGCATTCGTCAGACCTAACTGCAATACCTGTTGCCCCATAACGGATCGTCCTTCATTATGATCATAATGTGATGACATGGCTTGAACCTTTTTCCCACGCCTCCTTTTTATTGTATCGTCGGCTACGAAGGCACTGTCTTCATTCGCCTCTTTACTCATATGTGAAGACCAAAGCTTAAAACTCAATCGCAATTGAATCAGTGCCCAGTTAACATTTTGACGAGATAAGAAATCATAAAGCACATCTTTTCCACCATTAATATAACAGCCGAGAAACTTACCCGTAAAGCACCAGATATTCGGAACTTGCAACAAGGGAATCATCAACAGTGCGTACACAATTTGATTGAGATTATCGAAACTATTGCGTTTTCTAATATTCAGAGTGGTAAAAATACGCATCAGTTTCAATTGCCCCATTGCTTGAATCAGTTTATTATCTACAGCAGTTGAATCTTTCAGTGAATTCATCACTGGCGTCGGCAGTACAGGTTGCTTTGTCATCGGTTTGCTCATTTTTGGTTAAATTTAGTACGTCAAGAATACTAAAAACCTACCAGGTAATGAGCAAACCGTCATCAATAACAATAACTTGAAAATATATTCCTTTAAATTTTATCCACGAAATGTGAGTAATTATATCAGGTTTTATTAATGCGTTGGCGATGGAAGCGACTTCTCCCGTCAGAAACGGTTTGGTAATAAACTCTGCGGCACCAACTGCAAACCCTTTAGATCGGCCATCAATGGTATCATTTGCGGTGATAAATATTATGGGAATTTTCTCGCCAGTTGATGATTTATAAAGGTCAGGGTTATCATAGATATTTTTAGCTGTTTCAAACCCATCCATTACCGGCATATCCACATCCAAAGTAATTAAATCGGGTTTGGTCAGTTTGATTTTTTCTAAAGCCTCCCGTCCATCAACCGCCTGAAAAACTTCATAGTCAGGGCCTTCAAACTCCTGACTGATAACCCGACGCATCATAATACTGTCATCAACAACTAATATTCGCATTTTATTCTCTGAAGTTATTTATCTGTCCTTTTTGCAGCTTCAAATTACAGAATCTCTTCTTATGGTTCTAACTGATTTAAGCATGAAAGGCAATAAATCTGTTAATGTCTGTTTTTCTGTTCTGATTTTATATTATTCGTAATTTAATTTAAGATTTTCTTCCAATTGATCCTGTAACTTTTTTAAATCCAATGACTGAAACTCTTCATCATCAAAAATAAAATAATCATTGATTTGACTTCCAATGGTGGTGATGGTGGATTGCTTAACGACAATCCCAATATCCTCCATTGTTTTTAATATTTTAAAAAACCGATATCTTTGATCAGAGGTGGAAATTTTAACGTAATGCAATAATCCGCTACTTCTAACAAAATTATTTTGACTAGTTTCTTTAACAATATAACCTCTTTCTTCATCCTGGTAATGGGAAATATAAATCTGGGAATCAGTGTCCTGAATAATTTCTGATTTTGGAGCTGGAATTTTCAGATTTTCAATAGATGCTTCCAAATCTTGTGCTGATAATTCATAACTCCCTGTTGTTGAGAAATGTAAAAAACCCACAACACCAGATTCCCCTGATAAGTACTGGACATGATTAATTTTACCATTTTCAATATTAATATTCTTTTGATTTAGGATAAAGGCTAGTTTTTTCTGTACTTTTAAATCTGAAGCTCGGAACAATAAAGCGTCATATTCTCCGGCCTCACCCTTAATAATAGAAATTTTTAGACGTTTTGAATGATTCAAAGAGAATTTTGAGAGCTGATGACTCAACTCCTCATCAGTTAAGCTCAATATTAAACGATTAGGGATGGTATTAAAAAACCAATCCCAATTCGGAAAATGATGACAAAGAATCGTTTCAAAGCTTTCAATTGAGATATTTTTAGTTATTATATTGGAAAATTCAATTAATAATGTTTTTTTTGCCGAGATATCCTCAAAACTTTGTGAATAAACATTTATCAAATTGTTTAATCGATCAGTGTTCTTACTAACAGCATTGTATTCTTGTTTGGATATTCCAAATAAAGGTTCAAGGAAAACACTTTTGATGTTCTCTGCAATACAGCGTTGTAGAAGGCTAATTATAGCAACCTGATTTTTTGCCTCAATTACTTTACCATCCAAAAAGCTATTTACTAAATTGGTTACAGTCTTGCCAGTAGCACGGTTTTTCAACTGATGAAAAATTTCCATCGTTTCCTGGAAAATATTGTCAATATTTGCTGCTTTCTGACGAAACATTCGATTAACACTTTTATAGTCACTGACATTAATCAGGTAAAGTAACAGTACCCTTCTGGGATCCCTTTCTGCTAATTCCAGATATTTATTAATACCAATTTCAGTATATGTTGATAATCGACTGAACTTAACGACTGATTGATGATGTTCCACCAATAATCGAATCAAACTCAAAATTCTCCGCGATGGTTTCCAATCGAGCCGATCCAGAATTCTGATCGCTATTTCAGGACCGGATTTTTCGTGATTCAATTCCGGATTAATCTTCCCTATATCATGGAATAAACAAGACCATTTAAGTGCAAAAACTGAATCCTCATTTAAGAATCCTAACAGTTCCGGATCATTATTCCTGATGGCCTTTAATTCATATTCAACTGTTTTTAAAGTTTCATTTGAATGGACACATAAGGGGTATTCATGAATCTCAACATTTCTCCGTAAGTACCTCATTTGATCAGCTTCAGGAATAAACAATCCTAATAATGATTTTATTTGTCCTGAATGGCTGTCGAAATACATGATATCCCACATCTGGGCAACAACGTCAGAAGTGTGTGGCGCAACGAAAGCTTTCCTCAAAAAACTTGTAATATCACTATTTTCAAGTTTTTTAACGATTTTGATTAATTGGTCGAAATTATCAGCTAATTTCCTTTCTAAGGTCTTATCAAACCTACCACCGGTTTGGGAAATATTGAGTAAAAGTTCGATTAATTCTAGTGGATGAGAAAATAATTTTTTAATTTGTTTATCCTGCTGCCTTTTTTGATTCACGAGCCATGAAAGTCCCTGGTTCGAAGCTATGGGCTGATATTCAATAATGCAATTATCTGAATAGTTTTTTATCAAAACCAATCGATGGATCGCTTCATTATAGCACATTGATTGAATTTGTTTTCTTACTGCCTCGGACAATGATAAAACACTCTGGATACAAAAAATGATCTGTTGATTTAATTGGTCAATATTTTCAAAACGATTTGATAATTTCAGATAATTTTCTAAGGTATTGTGATCCAGTATGTCATCATTAAGTTTATTATTTAAAGTATCAGACGATAAAAACTTAAAATTTCTTAATTCCAGGTAAAATTGAATCGCAATTTGGTTATGGTTTACATCCTGGGCAGTGATTTGATTTGACTTTTTCAAATAATTTAACAGAAAACGGGTTGAACCTTGATCTAAATTGTAGCAGATCATAATACTCCAAAGCGCTGTTTGGAGATGCCGGATGCCCCCATTTCCATTTTTTATTTCAGCCAATTCATAGATTTGGGAACTGGCATTTTTATATTGATTATTTAGATATTTTATTAACTTAGGTTTTAAACAAATTTCATGAAATTGTTCTTTCAATTGTGACAGTATCAATGGGTTTCCTATAACCGGTTTACCTTCCAGAATCGTCGGAATTGTATAAATTGATTTAGTATCGTTAAATCGTGTTAAATCATCACCGATGAGTTCAAAGTATAACCCTGCCGAATCAATTGATAGTTTCTGCATCAAAGCGTCAAACCGCTTGATTAGCTCCTGAATTATTTTATAATCCAGAAAATTTTCAGAAGAGTTATTAACGCAATATCCAAAATCGATATCTGACAAAAAAGTTAATTCATTACGAGAAATACTTCCCCGAATGAAAAAAATGAAATTACGAATCAAATTGATAGCATCAATAGGGTGTTTTTCAATATTTTTTAATATGAGCTCCGTATCCAGAATTTCCTGTTTGATAACCTTAATTTCTTCTTCGAGATCAGATTTATTTTTTTCATAATAGGATTTCTCACTGGAATCAATCATTTCAGGATTCTGTTCCAGCTTTTCAAGTAAAAGGACAATTTCTTTATAATTTTTCTGTTTTCCCGGTAAGGTCGAATTCAGATACTTATTTTTCTCTTTACTTTCCTGGACCATCAACAGTTGCAATAGTTCAAGCTCTTCAAAAACCATTTCCCAAGACAAATACAACCAGGCAATCATCCAGGCACTATAATCACACGATACCAATGCCGCTTCTTGCTTATCAACAATTTTTGAAGCACAGGATTGTTTTATTATTTGAAACTCTTCATTGAATAGATCGCGATATAATCGTTCACGCTTCTCCAGCGTTTCTGGTTTTTGATCAAAAGTATTGAAGGTAGCATCAAACCTTTGCTGTAATTGACTGGAATAAAACTGAATTTTCAAATCTTCAATTTCAATTAGATTTTGCATTTATTTAGTCATTAATTTTTAAAATGTTTAGATAACACTTTGCCCAGCCTATTGTTTCAGCCTTAAATAATCAAGTAATAACAACAATATATAGATTTAATAAATTAATTTGATTTTCATCACTTATTGCAGTTGAAAATATTTTATAACTCAATAAAATTGAATTGATAAATTCAGCACTTTTATTCATTATTGTTAAATACCAAACCGCTTCAATCAATCGGATTTCAAAATGAAAAATAGTAAAACCCTAATATTATCCGGACTTGGATTAAATTGTGAAAAAGAAACCGCTTATGCTTGCGAAAAATCTGATGCCGGTAAGGTTGATGTTGTTCATACTCTCGACTTTTTGAGGGGTGACGTCAAAGTCAATGATTACCAATTTGTTATATTCATTGGGGGGTTTTTAGATGGTGATTATCTAGGTTCTGCCAGGGTAGGTGTTAATCGATTTAAATATGGGACTGATTTGGATGAACATCTGCAAGAGCAATTTCAGCAATTTAATGAAAAAAAACATTTGATTCTAGGTATTTGTAATGGATTTCAATTATTGGTAAAATTGGGATTATTACCTGATGAAGCAAAAGCTTTTGATCAGCAAAGCATATCTCTGACACAAAACAGTAGTGGTATTTTTGAAGATCGCTGGGTTCATTTAAAAGTTAAAAACAACAATATCTTCACAAAAAATATTGAGCAAATGTATCTGCCCATCAGACATGGTGAAGGTCGAATTGTGATTACAGATGACCAGGTTAAAGAAAAGTTAATTGAGGAAGATTTAGTCGCAATGTTCTATGCCGACAGTACAGGTAAAATCACAGATAATTACCCTGACAATCCTAATGGCTCCTGGAACAATATTGCAGCGCTTAGTAATAAAAATGGAAATATACTAGGATTGATGCCACATCCGGAGGCTTATAACCACTATACCAATCATCCGCAATGGACTCGAAAAAAATTTGAAGATGAAGATGGAGAAGGATTAAAATTGTTTAAAAATGCCTATTCATACCTCCATCAATAAAGCTCAATGAAGATCACAGATTTGGATGAAATCATTAAAAAACTCCCAAAAGCACCTGATATTCAAGGCCGACAGGATTTTTTCAATTCTGCGGTGATCGTACCTTTTATCGAAATTGATCACAGTATTCATTTATTGTTTGAAAAAAGAGCGGCTAATATCCGCCAGGCCAGTGAAATTTGTTTTCCCGGAGGAAAACATGATCCTGATACCGATGAGTCCTATCAGGATACCGCAATCCGGGAAACCATTGAAGAAATTGGCATCCTGGAAAATCAAATAGATGTCTTAGGACGATTAAATACGCTAATCACTCCCATGGGAGTAATTGTAGAGACCTTTCCTGCTTTAATTAGCATCGATTCACTGGATGATGTAAATATAAATAAGCAGGAAGTTGAAAAAGTATTTACCATTCCGATTACGCAATTCCAAAGTATTGCTCCGGATCTTTATCATGTTAGGGTCGAGATTCAGCCAACAATACTAGATCAAAACGGAGACTCTCAAACCCTTTTTCCAGCTCAAAAATTAGGCTTACCTGAAAAATACCATCAGCCCTGGGGTGGTAATAAAATGCGAATACTGGTTTATAACACTGAATACGATACTATTTGGGGAATTACAGCCGAAATTATTCATAATCTCATTCAACTATTAAACAAAAAGTAAACTACCATGTACTATTTAGATAATGCAGCAACAACCAGGCCGTATAAAGAGGTGGTCACCATCGTTCAACAATCACTGGAAGAAAACTTCGCTAATCCATCAAGCGTTCATCCAGCCGGTTTAAAGGCTCGGAAAATGATCAGTGAGGCCAGGGAAACACTGGCAACTCTATTTCAAGTTCCTCAGGCAGGCATTCTTTTTTGTGGAAGTGGAACAGAAAGTGATAATTTAGCCCTTAAGGGTGTTTTATTAAAAAAACAAAGTTTTCAACCTGAATTAATAACAACCCGGTTGGAACATGCTGCCATTCTAAAAACAGCTGATTGGTTAGAAGAAAAGGGAACTCCGGTTCATTATGTGGATTTTGATAAAACCACCGGTCAAATTGATATTAATCATCTCAAATCATTAATTAACAATCATACCCGCCTAATTTCCATTCAACATGTCAATAGCGAAACCGGTGTTATCCAGGATCTAAAAACCATCGCCAGTAAAGCAAAGAAAATGAATAGTAATATTTTAATGCATTCTGATGGGGTTCAGGCCTTTACGAAAATACCAATAAATCTTCATGAAATGGGTATCGATCTATATTCAATCAGCAGCCATAAAATCAGGGGAATTAAAGGTACCGGAGCGTTAATCTTCTCCTCTAAACAGGAACCTGTGATTCAAATTCACGGTGGTGGTCAGGAACATGGTTTTCGATCCGGAACTGAAAATGTACCTGGAATCGCAGCCTTAGGTTTGGCGGCCAAAATTTCCCATGAAAATATGTCGGAGGACTATAAAAAAGTAAAAATCTTTAAAGAGCAGTTTATCGGAAATCTAATCCAGGAATTTCCGGATGCCAGGGTTTATCAATCCAAAAATGCACTCCCCCATATCCTAAGTATATCCTTCCCCGGTATTCTCGGAGAAGTAATATTGAACCATCTGGCAATGCATGAAATTTATGTTAGTACAGGAAGTGCCTGCAATGCGTCCTCTAAAAAGTTGTCTGCCACATTACAGGCAATCGGTTTTTCATCCAATCAAATCAAGGAAACGATTCGGATTTCAATGAATGCTCATGAAATACCCGCTGATTTTAAGGCCTTTTTCAGTAAATTTAAATCAAGCATCCATGAGTTAGAGAAAATTTTTATTTAAATAGGATATTAAACCAATTACTTTTGATAGTTCGATTACTTACTGTAATACGGAAAAACTGTTAATGAATTTATAATTTATGCCTTTAAAATCAAAGTGTTATAAATTGATGGGGAAATGTAGGGTTTATCGTATCAGAGAAGGTGCTTTCATTGGTTGGGATTAATTAAAGGTGAGTTTATAAATCCATCGCCAAATAATACCAACCAAAAGGGATGTCCCTCAGCGAAAAATTCAATACAAAGAGAAGCTCCCGTATATTTTAAATAAGTATCAGCACCAATTTCCGGTAAACCGATTTCATAACTCTGATCTTCTGGTATTAACCCGCGCATTAGTTTTCCAGCTACAATATTAACTATTTCCCCTAAAACATCATCAAGAATATCATCAGGTATATTTATCTGATTTGTATCTTCGAAAATAAACCTACCTTCTCGCAATTCAATCTTTTCAGTTGGGTAGGTATTTAAGACCAATTGTTTAGCCAATGTTCTTGATAAAACCAATCTTAATTTCCCGGAAAAGGGTGCGTTTATTAAAATTTCAGCTTTTAATCGCTCTAATGATTCATCATAAGGTGACATCAACTTCGAAGGAATAATCTCAATGAATGCTATTTTTTCAAGAGTATCGGTCACAGCATTAATGGTTTTTTCTCTTAAATGATGTTCTATTTTATAATCGGGAAATTTCAATTTAACCATCATCTTTATGCCCCATACTCGTCAAGATCCATGGTATCCGGGGTTATAGCTTTAACAATCGGAGCCAGCTTAGCCGGAGATACCGGTTTACTTAAAATATGATCAGCACCCATTTGAAGTAGTTCTTCCCGCTTGGCAGCATTGTTGGTACTCGTAATAACAATCACCGGTATTTTTTTAAGCTGATCATTGTCTTTCATCCAGCGTAACAATGTAAATCCATCCATGATTGGCATATTTAAATCCATAATCACCAACTCTACCTCTTTTTCATTTAACAATGCCAATGCTTCTTTACCATTTTCAGCTTCGTAAAAAGTACCTTCTTTAATTTTTGATATTGCTATTTCCAGACACATTTTAATAAACATTCGAGAGGTTTTTGAATCGTCAACAATTAAAATTTTATTCATATTTAGCTCCAAATTAAATGATCCAGGACTTTTTACTCGATGAAGTGATTGATATTTTCCCGTTTCTAACATCCAAACATACCGTACGGCTTATTTTCCCGCCAGTATCCTCCGCAGAAATTGGTATTCTTAATTTCCAAAAAAATTTTCTCATTGCAAGTATATTTCTTTTTCCGATATTAAACCGCTGATTAAGGTCCGCAACCTGAGCCCCGCCAATTAATTTAATAATTAGTCCTTCTCCTCGATTATTTCCTCCAATTTCAGACATTTTTTTTAACATCAAAGGAATTGCAGTATCCACAAAATAGGCAGGTTTTTCTAGGGATTTTTCAACGTTAATTTCTGAACTCGGCATAGCAATATGCATCATTCCTGCGGCACGAATTTTCGGTTCAAGTGCAATGAGAGCGAGACATGACCCTAATCCGAATGTTTTGATAACAACTTTAGGATTTTGTGATATTGCATAATCACCAATGCCAACATTAATTTGGATCATCTATTTATTTCTCAATCGTTGTAAATACGATGTTAAAACTGCCATTTTAAACTATTTTTTGATATATTGAAGGTGCAATATATTCAAAAGATGTAGAAATTCTTCCCAGAGATTCCGCATTTCCAAGGAATAAATAGCCCCCGGGTAGTAACACTTTTGCCAGTTGATAAATCAGATTTTCACGAATTTTCTGATCAAAATATATCATTACATTGCAACAAAAAATGATATGAAAAGACTTATTAAATGGAAAGGTTGAACTCATTAAATTAAATCTACGAAATGTAACTTCTCTTTTAATCAAGTTTGATAATTGATATTTTTCTTCATCGACTTTATTAAAATAGTGCGTCTTATAAATTTCCGGAACCTGTTGCATTTTTCGTTCAGTATATATTCCACGGATGGCATCTGATAATACCTGGTTGGAAATATCTGTAGCGAGAATGTCCTGAATCCAGGATGAGTAATTGTCACCAAAATAATCCTTTAGAACCATTGCTAAACCATATGGTTCCTCTCCGGTTGAGGAGGCCGCACACCAAATTCTGATATAAGGATCCTGAGATTGAGCCAATTTGGCGGTTAAATCAGGTAAAACTTTATGGATAAGAAAATCAAAATGATTTTTTTCTCTGAAAAAAAAGGTATGATTGGTAGAAACCGCATCAATCAATTCATTAAAACGGTCTCCATTTTTATCGTTTAAAATAAATCGATAATACTCTGTAAAGGAATTAATACCATTTTTTTTTAAAACCCACTGTAAACGATTATGTAATAAGGGCTTTTTATGCTCAGTTAGATTTATTCCAAAATTTTTATATATTAATTCTCTTATTAATTGAAACTCTTCATTACTAATTGAGATCGTTTTATCGATTAAAATATTATTCATCACTGAGTTTTCGGGGGAAATATGTCATACCGTTTGTTTTCTCAGATTGAATCTGGTTTTATGATACAAAATTTTTTCAATATTTAATAAAATTTTAATTTTATCCTCCGATTTCCCGATACCTTGAATAAACCCTTTGCCTATAATTGATCCTGTATTTGGAGCACCTTCGATTTGGAAAGCCGGTATTTTGGTCACTTCACTCACACGCTCAACGATTAAGCCCACCAGTATCTGGTTAACTTCAACGATCACAATACAAGTTCTCTCATTATATTTTATCGGATCGAGATTGAAACGAATGCTAACATCCATTAAAGGAATCACTTTTCCCTTCAAGTTAATAATACCCTTGATATAATTAGGCATTTCAGGAACTTCAGTGATGGTCTGCATTGTTATTATTTCAACAACATGTTTAATCTCAATACCGTAGTCTTCAGATCCAATTTGAAAAATCAGGAATTTATCTTTTTGAGTATCTTCATTAATATCATCATATAAAGTATCCTCAAATTCAGAGTATTCTTTTACTCGACTCATAACTACCCTCAAACCGTATTTTACTCTGGTTAAATAATACCCTGTCTCAAATCAGCCACGTCCAGAATTAAACTTAATTCACCATTACTCAAAATTGAACACCCGGAAACACCCGGAATTTTTCCCAGATATTCACTTAGCCCTTTAATAATTGTTTGGTATTGTCCCAATAATTCATCAACAAACAAACCAAAAACTTCATCCTGATATTCCAAAAAAATTAGTATCCCCTCTTCCAGATTTTCATAATCGGGAGTTAAATGATGGAGGAGGTGTAATCGAAATACTGGAATCAATTGATTTCTTAATTGAACCACTTCATTACCATCAACTAAGGTAATTTGTTTTTTTTCGATTTGAATCGACTCCCGAATGGCCAATAATGGTATAGTATATATGGATTTTCCAACTCGCACCAGCATCCCATCAATAATTGCGATGGTTAGTGGTATTCTTAAACTAAACGTACTTCCTTTTCCGGGTTTACTTTTGATCTTGATATAGCCTTTTACTTTTTCAATATTTCTCTTGACCACATCTAATCCGACACCTCTACCGGAAACCGATGTGATTTCAACGGCAGTAGAAAAACCCGGCTCAAATATCAGATTAAAAACTTTGTCATCAGATAAATCATGTCCATTACTTTGAACCAGATTCATTTCTTTGGCCTTTCTCAATATTTTTTCCCGATTTAAGCCACTCCCATCATCAATGATATCAATCCAAACTTCATTTCCTTCATATTTGGCTTCAATAGCCAACATTCCTTCTTTTGGTTTACTTTGGGCCAACCGTTGCTCACGTGTTTCAATACCATGATCAATGGCATTCCTAACCAAATGCATTAATGGATCTGATATTTGCTCTACAACGGTTTTATCCAGTTCAGTATCCTCACCAAAGGTATCCAATTTTACCAGTTTCTTTGATTTTTTTGATAAATCTCTAACCAAGCGAACCATTTTTTTAAATGTACCTTCCAATGGAATCATTCGAATCGACATGGCAGCGTCTTGAAGCTCTGTAACCAATCCATTTAACTGGTGAAAAAATTTACGTTGATTTTCAGGTCCTAAATTAGGGTTACGTGTCATCATCTGGCTAACAATCATTAATTCACCCACCAGATTAACCATTTCATCTATTTTGTCTAAATTAACACGGATATCCGAATTTTTACTGTCGATCTTTTGATCAATTTCTTTTTCCACTTCAGATGTTTTTTTTATATTTTTAACGACAGTATTGATATTTTCAACTTTTTTAATGGGGTTAACAATCTTTTGAAGGTGCTTTTTTTTATTTTGATAAACAAGATCATCTACCAATTGGTCATAGGTATTAAAGTTTTCAACATCGCCATTTCTGCTTTCTGCAATATTCAATGTCGTTTTTTGGATAACATCTAATATCTTTAAAGTACCTGCAATATTATTTTCAGTAATAGGTAATCGTCCCTGCTTCATGATTTCAAAAAGGGTCTCTAATTTATGACTCAGTTTTTCCAACTGCATAAAATTCATGAAACCACAATTCCCTTTATAGCTGTGTATAATCCGATAAGCTTCGTCTAACAAATTTTGTTCAAAACCAATTCTCTCAATGGTTAACAAATTCTCTTCTATTTTTTCAAAACCACTAATAGCTTCCTGAATAAATTGAGCGATCATTTCATCATTAATTGGGAATTCAAAGTCTTCATTACCATCCATAAGCAATTCTTTTTCCTGATTTATAACTTCATAGATGAAGTTTAATAATTTGTTCTGTTCATCATCCAATCTTACATCTGTTGATCTTAATTCGACAATGCTAAGTAAGCGATGGAAAGGGAAATCCAAATTGTGGGCAAGAACTGCAAATATCATTCTGGCAATTCTATTTTGGAGAGTCGAGTTTAATAAAATCCGGGGAAAAAGGCAAAAAAAAAGCTGGCAAAAGCCAGCTTTTTAATATTGAACTATTTTAATGCAGAAGGGGAAATTACATCCTTTCTATGAACTAATGTTCTATTTTTGTCCTATACCCATCAAACCCAACTGTCACTATTCAACACTTTGTAGATGAATCGGAATCACCTTCCCTATCTCCCCATAAAATTCGGCAGTACAAAAAAAAATCAAAAAAAATTAACGTCTGTCCTTAAGCGAAAATCGCCTATTCTATCGCAATACTCTCCCCTTGAAACATATTAATTGCCTGATATACTTGAACAATATTAGGTTTATGTTATAATCAGATTCACTTTGGTTATGAGTGGGGCAAAAAGGTGTTCATCGAATGAACACTCGCACCTTTTTCTAACCATTAAATTAGGTTTCCTTATTTGATGGGCTTTTTCAAAGAGTGGCATTTAGAAGTTCAGAGGAAGCGTAATAAATTATTTCACAACTCACAATTTATTAGGTTATGGAGAGAAAAATGAGAGGAAGACCAAAAAATACAAAACGGAACTCTAAACCGATACTGAATCAGCAATTCAAAATTCTTAAATCCTACATCAACGGATTGGAAACTTTTCAAACCACAAAAATAAAATGGATTCGGAGTTTGGAAATTCTGTTTATGACGGGAATGCGAGTATCGGAAATTTTGGACATTCGAATCAAATCGATCAAAGAAGCAATCGATAATGATGAGCTTTCAATCTTTGTGAAGAAACAGGGTATCATCCGTCATATTCCTCTCAGTTCCAAATCAGTTAAGATTTTGAAGAATCTAATCGACGGAGAAACCGATATGGACGGTTACTTCATCCACAAAAGAAATACGGTCAGAGGCAAACTCAACC
>JABHWU010000084.1 GCA_018657625.1 Deltaproteobacteria bacterium
AATTCTTGTAACCGCATATTCAAAGATAACAAGATTCGATGAGATCATACTTTTCAAGCTGTGACCAGCCCTAAATTAAATAACCAGCTAATAGACCTTTTATGATGTGCGTTTATTAAAAAAAGTTATGCGATTGCCCTACCTATTTCACTTGCAACCTTGAAAAAAAAATGAAAGTAAGGTAATTTTACAATCAGAGTATTATTTAATAATATGTCGAAAACACGTACCTTAAATGTCATCCCAAATGGGAAAAGAATGAAAAATAAAAAAACCACAGTCTATGAAACTTTAAAAAAAAGAATCATAGAAGGCAGTTTATCTCCTGGCTTAGCAATCAATGAAGATGAATTTGCCAAGGATCTCAATGTTAGTAAAACCCCTTTACGAGAAGCTTTACGACAACTTGAAAGGCAGGGACTCGTTGAAAATGTCCCTGGACGGGGCTCCATCGTGACACATATATCTTTTCATGATATCAGAGAAATTTTTGAATTGAGAGAAATCATTGAATGTGGCGCGGTCAAAAGGGCGGCCATGATCTGTGACGTCGATGCGGTTAAGGCTAAAAAGAAAGAATTGGAAGAATTTTACCGCCAAAGCAACAAGCCTAAAAGCAAAGTCTGGGGATCCAATGAAGATGTTCATCAGTTTATTATTAATTGCCTGAATAATCGAAAATTAAATGAGACCTATTCCGATTTGCAAAACCAGATCATCAGGATACGAAATCATTTTGGGAGCCGTTATACCAGTAAGCGGCGATTAGAACGCTTTAAAGAGCACTCGGAAATTTATGATGCACTTATTGAAGGTAACGCTGAGCGCGCTGAGAAAGCCATCCAGGATCACCTACGTAGCTTTGCAGCTCAGCTGTTAGGACTTTTTTAACCTGCCTTATAAAAATTCATTCAGTGCTGAAAATGGCATGGTTGCTTTTAAAAAATAAGCAGTAGTTTTCAGCCGGCCCTGTCACCTGCTAAACAAGAATCCTTATCATTTATTTTGGTAGTGTATAAGATCTCTAGTCACTGAATTTGCGAAACTTGCAATAAAGAACACTGCGAGATGATTGAGATGTATACCATTTCATCTAGTAAACGTAATTGCGACAAAGCCTTCACGTTACGTATACCCTTGTTTTATCGGGCTTTTTTCTATTCTAGGTAAAAGGCAATTTAGTTTGATACTCTACAGTAGTTTCATTATTTCAAATACATAAACATCCAAACATTAATTATTTTTATATCTGAAAGCATCCTAATTTATGGGCAAAAAAGCTTGACGAGAAAATATTTTGATTATATATATATTATACTTAGATTATTTTTTTCATCGATAGCAACAAGGGATCAATTACATGTGGTCTGAACAAATAAGATTAGATTGACGGGCACAACGAAAAAACAGATCAACAAAATCTATTTACTGATTATGATATAGAACTACTGATTCGCTTTTAGGGAGAATTAAATGGAAAAATTACGGGTAGGTTTAATCGGATGTGGTGTCATTAGTGATATTTATCTAAAAACATGTCAGAAATTTGAAGTAATAGATATCGTTGCTTGTGCCAGCTTGGATTTAGAAGAATCCAGGCAAAAAGCGAAACAGTACAATATTGCCAAGGTATGTCAACCGGATGAATTAATTCAGGATCCTGACATCGACTGTATATTGAATCTTACGATTCCTGCCGTCCATGCCGAAATCAGTATGGCAGCACTTGAAGCCGGCAAACATGTCTATTCGGAAAAACCCTTTGCGACGGATCTTAAGGATGGGGAAAAAATCCTGGCCCTGGCCAAATCAAAAAATCTGTTTGTGGGAAACGCACCGGATACCTTCCTGGGTGGTCGATTACAAACCTGTCGTAAAATCATCGATGACGGCATCATCGGCGAGCCGACCGGTGCTTCGGCCTTCGTCGGAACCCATGGTGTTGAGAGACATCATCCGAATCCGGCTTTTTATTACCAAACCGGAGCAGGACCACTGCTTGACCTGGGCCCCTATTACCTGACCGCCTTGATTTCAATGCTGGGCCCTATTAAAAGAAGCTGTGGCTTTTCCAAAAAAACCTTTAGTGAGCGAATAATCGAGTCTCAACCAAGACACGGAGAGATGATGCAGGTTGAGGTTGATACCCATATATGCGGCACACTCGAATTCGAGAATGGTGTGATTGGTTCACTGATGACAAGCTTTGACATTTGGGATTCTCAATTACCGAGGTTGGAAATATATGGTAAAGAGGGCACAATTTGTATGCCGGATCCGGATCCGGTCGATGGGCCCAATATTTTTGGTGGTGAAGTCTATTATAAAACCAGGGAGACAGCACGCTGGAGTTATAAACCAAGGGTTCAAGGATTGGAAGAGTGGACGGTGGCCGAGAATAATCATGGATATAATGAGGATTCCAGGGGATTGGGGCTTGCGGATATGGCCTATGCCATTAAGAACCAAAGACCTCATCGGGCCAATGGAGAGATGGCTCACCACGTACTGGAAACCATGTTGGGATTATTGGAATCCTCTCAAAAAGGAGCATATAGCGTCCTAAAAAGTACCTGTAGCATTCCGGCAGCTCTACCGGCTGATTTTCCATTAAATGAAGCTTAGGCTGTTAACCATAAAACCATCAAATCCTGGGCGAAACATGGGCAATAGTATTAATCAAAAATCTGTGGGCTTTATTCATACCACACCAACCACCATCGGGCTGGCTGATAAATTCATGCAGACCTATCTTCCCGATACCCAAATTATTCACAAGTATGATGGCAGCGTAAAGGTTGATAATTTTACCTCACCCATTGGGGTAACACCCAAAAAGAATCTACTGCGCTATGCTGTCTTTGCAGACGAACTGGAGCGGGCCGGATGTGATGCGATCGTATCCTGCTGCAGCCTGATGCCCAGGGCAGTGAAATATGCTAAAGAAGTAGTTTCAATTCCATTTATCCAGCTGGATGCCATTGTGTTGGACGTGGTGGTTGAAAACTACAGCAATATAGGCATTATCAACACAACCGAATATGTCATCCCCTACATTGAAGAAGGACTTCAGGCCAGGGCAGCCAAGCTCAACAAAGCGATCGAGATGACCTTTTCCAACAACAATACGGCTTTGGACCTGTTTAATGCTGGTAAATACGATGAACATAATAAAATTGTGCTGGAAGATGTTAAAAAGCTGGCGGAGAAAGGTGTAGAGTGCATTTTGATGGGGCAAATTCCCTTTGCTTTACTGGATGAGGCCTTGAAAAATATGAACCTGGGCATTCCTATCCACTGCGCAGGTGAAGTTGCTTTCCGGAATATTAAAGAGATCATTGGAAACCGTTAATCGTAACTAATTCTCATTCAAAAAGGATCAACACATGAGTATTAAAAAACTAGATTTAGCAGAGCCGTTTTTTAAGGTGAAATATCTATTGAACGAGCAGGAATATGCCATCGGAGAAAAGACTATCCTCATAAATCTTTCCGATAAACCGATCAAGGTCCAGAATCAGGAGATCGGTTTTTTTAGATCTGTTGTGGTGACCAATACGAAAATATACCAAATAGATAGAGGGTTACTTATAGAAGACTTTGCCAGTTATGCAAATGAAGAGGCACTGCTCCAGGATGTAAAGAAAGTCTGGCCGCTGGCTTATGATGTCAGAAAGGAGGAAAGGCTTAAAGGCGTGAGCCACTATATGTCACCTAAGGCCAATTTGGGAAATATCGTGCTTAGTATGTACCATTCAGGTTCTGTGCCCCTTAAGGTTGGTCTTCACCAGACACATCCACACGGGGGTGGTACCTTAAAAGAAGTGCATACTCAGATTGTGGGTTTTGGTAAAATGCAGCAATGTTTGGAGAAGGATATCAACACGTTGTACCTTGAAGAGGCCATGGCACCAGGGACAACGCATCACCCAATGTTCGATGAACAGGGGAATTACCCATGGCATCAATACGAGACCATCACACCGGGAATTTTCATGGCCATTGAAATGCAGATGTCAGATGAACTGGGCGTGGAATAAATAAAACATGAAATTCATCTGGAACTACCAGAATCTAATAAGTTCCAGTAATAAGAGGGCAAGGAGAAGGTGAATGGAAAATTATGGCAATGGTTCGTCAACAGGTCAAATACACACTGCACCCCGACGCGTTCATGCTGGTTTCAAGCCTGAAGATATGCAGGTCTCCAAGGAGGATCGGGAAATATTGCGCCCGTTGGCCGAGCAAGTGGCTTCCCTGGCAGCGTTACCCGAAATGAACAGTAAACGTGACCTCTGGTACAGAATTAACTCACTGGAAAAAGGGAAACCGGTGATATTATCCGAGCCGGAAAATGGCTGGAACGAAATCATCACTGAAAACCAAATGAAGTGCCAGGGCAAAATGGCCCGACATTGGGAAATGGATCTACGAAAAGAAATATTTTGGGGCGAAGAGATGGGTGATGACCGTCCTGTAGAACCCTATTTTAACGTTCCCTGTACCTTTGCCCCGGATGACTGGGGCGTGGAAATCGTTGAACATGAAAGTGGGACTCAGGATGGTTCTAAAGTTTGGGATCCGCCCATTAAAGATTATGACAAGGATCTTTCGAAGTTAAAAATGCCCACCATTGATATCGATTGGAAAACCAGTCAGGAAAATTTAGAAATTGCTAAGGACCTGTTCGGTGATTTTTTTGAGGTACGTCAAAAAAGCAGCTGGTTCTTCACCCTGGGAATTACCAGAGAGGTGGTGAAACTAAGGGGTTTAATGAATCTCTATACCGATTTTCACAAAAATCCGGAAGGCTTAAAGGCGCTGCTGCGGTTTATCTCCCAGGCCAATTTGGCTAAAATCAAATTCCTGGAAGAGAACAATCTGCTTTGGCTGAACAACGATGGGACATATATTGGCTCCGGCGGACTGGGCTTTACCAAAGAAATACCTCAGGAGGGTTTCAATAAACGGGTTAGGCTGAAAGATTTGTGGGGATTTACTGAAAGCCAGGAAACAGTCAATGTCAGCCCTGAAATGTACGAAGAATTTGTTTTCCCAGTGGAAAAGCCATTAATGGAAAAATTCGGAGCCACTTGTTACGGATGTTGTGAAGAGCTTCACACCAGATGGCAAGTGGTCAAAAATCATCCAAACCTTAGACGGGTATCTTGTTCACCATGGTCAGATGTGGAAAAGATGTCGGCCAATTTAGAGGATAAGTTTATTCTTTCAATCAAACCGATGCCAACCCCTTTGAGCCGTCCTAAACCGAACTGGGACACTATCCGTGCCGATTTGAGGAGACAGTTTGAGCTAACCAAAGACAACGTGGTGGAGGTAATCATGAAAGATAATCACACCCTCAGCAATTGCCCTGATAACATTGTCAACTGGACCCGTATCGCTCAGGAAGAGGCTCTGCGGATCGTTCATGATTAATGATTAAAGGGGGTTTTGGAGTATAAGGATCGATTAAGAGATGCTTTATGTATGCATCTAACTACTTTCAAGGGGTGCTAACTTTTTACATATTAGTACTCCTTTTTTGTCGTAACATAAAAAGAGGTTAAAAAATGAGTGAAAACTTAAAACCGGTCAGACTGGCATCAATCGGTGCCGGGATGATCGGAAAAGTTCATGCCAAATTTGCGGCTGAACTCCCTGATTGTGAATATGTAGCCCTCTGTGATCCCGATCCTTCAAGAGAGCAAATGGCAAGAGAGTTAGGGACCGAGTATTATAGTGATTACAAGGAAATGATTGAAAAAGAATCGCTTGATGGTGTGATTGTCTCGCTTCCCAATGAGATGCATGAGCCCGTCGGTACTTATTGTGCGGATCGAGGATTACACATCTTTATGGAAAAACCGATTGCGCCCACCATTGAAACGGCCAAAAAATTGATCGAAAGTGCCAAAAGAAATAATGTGCAATTATTGATCGCCCATCATCGTCGCTTCAACCCCATGATCGTTGCCACCCGGGACATGGTTCAAAGTGGTGAGCTAGGTGATATTGTGGGTGTTTCCATTTTATGGTGCATGTACAAACCATCAGAATACTTTGTAGCGGGCCCCTGGCGAGCACAAAAGGGGGGTGGCCCGATTTTAATCAATACCATTCATGAAGTTGATAATCTGCGTTTTATTTACGGTGAAATTGAACGTGTTTATGCTGAAGTCAGCAATAAAACACGTGGATTTGAAGTCGAAGATACCGTCAGTATCACTGTTCGGTTTATAGATGGAACACTGGCCAGTATTTTAATGTCTGATGCAGCACCATCGCTTTGGGGATATGAATGCACCATGGGTGAAAATCCACATTTTTTCCCCACCACAGGGAATATTTACCACTATTTGGGAACAAAAGCTTCACTAACATTCCCTGGCATGAAGAAGGTTTATTATCAAGAGGGAGCCCCTGCTGGTTGGCAGCATCCCATAACAGAAGAACAACTGGATATAAAAAGCGATGATCCCTATCCCGACCAGATAAGGCATTTCTGCCGAGTGATAACTGGAGAAGAAACGCCTAGAACCAGTGGTGAAGATGGACTCAGAACATTACAGGTAACTATGGCGATTCACGAATCAGGAATGACTAATCTACCCGTTACCCTCAAATATTAATTTGAAAGGCCGGTGGCTGGCTCAAAAGTTACCGACCTGAAACCATTCAGGAAAAACCAATGAAAGCAATCATTAAAGCGACCACCGAAGCGGGTTCTGTTCAAGTAGTTGACATGCCTAAACCAACTCCGGGTAACGGGCAGGTTTTAGTCAACATCAAAGCCGCCAGCCTTTGCTACTCCGATGCCTCCGTTCTATCAAACCAATACACCGGTCGTAAACCGATTCCCGTACCCATGATTATGGGTCACGAGGCTGCCGGTATCGTAGCGGAATTAGGTCCCGGAGTGCATGGACTTGAAATAGGGGATCATGTTGGCTTGGAACCCATTACCGGATGCGGTCACTGTTATCAATGTAAGACGGGTTTTCAGAACATGTGCATGGAGTGGGACCATATCGGTCTCAGCGAGCATGGCGTATTTGCTGAGTACATCGCCGCCAATGCGGTCAAAGCGCATAAGATTTCCAAAGACCTAGATTTTGCTGAGGCCGCCTGCCTTGAGCCAATGGGATTGGTGGTCAGAACCACAGAACAGGTTAAACCTATGGTGGGAGAAACAGCCGCTATCTTAGGTCCAGGCAGCTTGGGCTTGATGCACCTGCTAGCCTTTAAATCCGCTGGTTTATCCAATATTATCATGGTAGGACTGGACCAGGATCAGAAACGATTTGAACTGGCCAAAAAATTAGGTGCTGATAACATCATCAACCTCAGTCAACAAAATGCCACCGAGGCGATTTTGGAGCTCACCCAAGGTAGAGGGGCTAATATCGTAGTGGAAACAGCCAGTTCGCCCAAAGCAACTGAGACCGCCATACTGCTGGCAGCTCCCCAAGGCAGAGTATCACTGTTTGGCCTTTACCCTGAAGCCACCATCAGCCCCTTACAGATTTGCCGAAAAGGATTGAAGGTCTATGGGGACGCCGCCCAGGTCAGCCGACATTTTTTAGGGGCGATCAAATGGATGGAATCAGGAAAGGTGAGTGTTAAAGAATTAGTGACCAGTCGTTTCAGCCTGGATGACGCCGAAAAGGCTTTTGAAGCCGGTCGTAAAGGAGAAGTAGCAAAAGTTATTTTTGAAATGTAAAATCCTCTTTAGAAATGGCCTTATGCGCATTCATATTAAATACCTGGTTAACATCAGAGAATTGACGGGAAAAAAACAAGAATATGTTGATTTCCCAAATAGCAGCACGCTGAAAGATTTCGCAGATTGGTTACAGGAACAGTATGCGCTTGTTTTACCCAGTCGTTCAATCATGACACTACTAAATGGGAAAAATTGGAACTGTTATCCAGAAAAAATAGCAACTAAGGTTCAAGATGGTGATGAAATTGTCCTATTCCCTCCCATTAGTGGTGGATAAGAGAGATTCTATATCAATTTAGGATTATGCCAATAACATCGACGTTTGCTATTATAGAGTAGTAATCATCGTTGTTTCTATAAACTTATTCTTGGAGCTATATATGGAAATAAAACTTCTGGAGCATGTGAATCTTCGTACCACAAATATTAATAGGCTTGAAAAGTGGTACTGTCAGACGCTTGGCTTGAAAAATGGATACAGACCTCCCTTTAAAGCAAATGGCCGTTGGTTATATGCTGGTGATATTCCTATGGTTCACCTGTTGGATGTAAAAAAACAACAGATTTGTGAAGATCCAACCATGGAACATTTTGCCATGAGATGTTCCGATTTAAAGGCTTTTTTGAAAAAGCTGAAAGAAATGAGCATCCCATACAGAGGGGTCAGAATACCGGAGTTGAGGGTTTTTCAAATCAACATTACCGACCCTGATGGCAATAATATGCATCTCGATTTTCCACCGAAAGAGGCAGATGAGCTTGGATTTGACTAATTTAGATGATTAAGCTCTTGCTCTCATTAGGCATTATTGGATTTGACGTTCTTTTCGGCTATCTGATTCAGTGTTGGTAGTCAATGAACAACTCAAATTACCAATCGATTTAGTCACTTTACGGATCGGATTTCAAAAACGGCCCTGCTGTTTGTCATGCCGATTACAACAATTGGTGCGGTTTGGGTTCCCGACCGACCGGCTATTTTCGGTGATCTTAATGCGTTCTTTATTCCTCTCGGAACGACCATGCTGCTGATGTCAATCGGCTTGACAATGAAAATTAAACGTTCTTTCAGATACCTAAAACCCTGCCTAAAGGTGTCCGGTGTGAAGTTGTTAATGGTACCAATTACGATTACCGGGGTGGCCTGGGCAATTGGATTCGGTAATTTTCAAGATGGGTTACCCCTAAAGGTTGTATTAATTTTAAGCAGTATGCCGGTGGCGTTTAAGGCATTGATTCCACCCTCGATTTATAAACTGGATATTGATTTGGCTAATGCTTGCTGGTTTTTCACCACAGCCAGTATAGTTATTGTATTACCTGTTCAATTGATAGTATTGGAGATATTATAAGCCTCGCAAAGAATACGATTTCCCATACACTCATCCTTTTCTGACCTCACAAGAAAAAGGGAATCTCTCACTATTAAACACCCAAACTGTCGCAGTATCTATGGTATCGAAGTCTTTCAGAAGATTTTTAAGCTATTTTTCATTTGTTATTTGAGTAATATTGGATCTGGTCATTTACTTGTAATGGAAGGGATAGTTATTTGATTTTACCAATTGGATAATCAAGCTGGCTTTTAATGGAATATATGTTGTACAAAGTGTTGAATTAAAATAGCGGACGCTGCGCTAACATTCAATGACTCTGTTGACTGGTTTCCTGAAATATGAATTAGCTGATCACATCTTTTTTGGGTCAGGTTTCTAAGTCCCTGGCCCTCATTGCCCATAATCAAAACTGATCGATCAGGGATATCTACTTCCTGGTAATCTACGGAGTCATCTGAGCTGGCCCCAAATACTTCAAAGGCTTCTTTTTTAAGTCTCACCAATGTTTCTGACAAATTTCCAACCTGGATAATAGGGAAATATTCCAAAGCCCCTGCCGAGGCTTTGGAAACGGTGGCATTGAGTGGTGCCGTGTGATCCTGTATGGTTAATATGGCACTGGCCCCCAAAAAAGCAGCTGTTCTGATAATAGCACCCACATTTTGGGGATCTTCCAATTGATCAAAGGCGACGATTAATTGTTTCGGCTGATGATCGACAGCATCCAGATATGAAGCCAAATCAAGGGTATTAAGTTCATCACAAATCGCTACAACACCCTGGTGTAAGCGTGTATTGGCCAGTGAACCTAATTTATGGGTACTTGCCTCCTGCATCAGCACCTGGTTTTTTTTAGCCAGCTGAATAATCTGCTTAAGGCGCTCAGATGGCTTACCTTCTTTTACAAACACTTGTCGGCAGTTCCGGCTTTTATGCAACAAGCATTGTTGAACCGGAGTGATTCCATATAAATTCACATCTGCTGATTTGGTGTTACTTCCTGCGCCATGTCGTTTTGCCATCTTTATCTTCCACTAAGATTGAAGCTTCATCCAGTTGGTCTCTGATTTTATCAGCCTCTGCCCAGTTTTTATCCGTTCTGGCCTGAATGCGTTTTTGAATTAAACTTTCGATATCCTGATCAGATAAAATGGTCCCGGTTTTTTGAATTCTGGGAGTTTTAAACCAGTTAACCGGATCTGAATTTAAAACACCTAAAATGCTCCCTAAATCTAATATAGATTGGTAGTATGTCTTTGCTAAAACGGCATCGGACATCTTGCTATTCAGGCTGCGGGTTAGATCGAATAATACGGCAATGGCTGGTGGTGTATTTAAATCATCACACATCGCTTCCATAAATTTTTTATGAAATGTTTTTGTGTGTTTTGCATTGGTTTCTAGGGTGTCATTTACCTGTCCAGCATATGTCTGCAGGTATTTCTCCAGGGCACCATAGATCCTGTCTAATCCTTCGGCACTTTTTTCCAGCGCTTCTTCATTATAATCCAAAGACTGCCTGTATTGAGCCGATAAAGTGAAGAAGCGAATCAATTCCGGATGATACTTTTTAACCAGGTCCTGGATCGTGGCAAAATTCCCTAGTGATTTGGACATCTTTTGTTGGTTGATTTTCACCATTCCATTATGCATCCAATAGTTCGCAAAAACTTTACCATTCGCACATTCTGACTGGGCAATTTCATTTTCATGGTGGGGGAAAATGAGATCGCTGCCACCGGCATGAATATCGATCTGGTCTCCCAGGTGCTTATTTATCATAGCTGAACATTCAATGTGCCATCCAGGACGACCTGGTCCCCATGGACTTTCCCAGGTAGGTTCTCCCGGTTTGCTTGCTTTCCAGAGTGCAAAATCCAGTGCATCTTCTTTGTCTTCGTTGACTTCGATCCTGGCTCCGGAAATGAGATCATCAATATTTTTCCAGCTCAATTTACCATATTCTGGAAAACGTCTCACTCTAAAATAAACATCCCCTGCAGATTCGTAAGCATATTTTTTTTCAATTAATGTCTCACACATTTTAATGATTTCATCAATAACTTCTGTCGCTTTAGGAGCGATATCCGGCGGATTGATCTTTAGTGATGCCATATCCTGATCATGAATTTCAATCTGCTCATCAGCCAGTTGTTCAACTGAAATTCCTCTTTCATTGGCTCTATTGATCATTTTGTCATCAATATCCGTGTAGTTTTTTACATAGGTAATCTCATAATCCAGTGCTTTAAAAATATTACGCATCACATCAAAATTGATGGCTCCTCTGGCATGTCCCAGATGAGAACGGTCGTAGACAGTTACTCCACAGGTGTAAATCTTTACTTTTCCAGGTTCGATAGATTTGAACAGTTCTTTTTTTCGGCTCAGTGTATTATATAGTTTTAGTTCCATGTTCTTTTAAATGGTTTAAAAGGTATTAAAAATGGTTCAGAAGTTTAAATTTGCTGACGAACAACCATTTTCCCGGAGATTTATCCAATCGTTTTCCATGATGTCAGAAAAACGGATGATTTGAATAATTTCCGGAACATTCTCCTTAAATTTCATAATAGCGCTGTTGAATTGTGTATATCTCATTTTGTTTACTAACCAATCAGTGTACTGAACTTAAACCGATGGTTCAGGTTCAATTCCAGTTGATTTCCCTTTTTTAAGGCTCCTACACCCGCAGGAGTACCTGTTAATAAAACATCTCCAGGTAATAGGCTAAAATACTGGACAGTGTATTGAATTAACGCCTCAATCGTTGTAATCATCAATGATGTGTGTCCATTTTGTTTCATTTCACCATCAATCGTCAGTTGAAATGTAATATTGTCTAATTCAGGGAATTCATTCATAGGAATAAATGATGTTAGTGGACAGGAATTGTCAAATCCCTTAGCTATCTCCCATGGATGTCCATTGGCTTTCAATTCATTTTGCAAATCCCGCAGTGTTAAATCCAGAGCTAAGCCCAATCCCCAAATAGAATCAATAACATTTGTTTGATGCCTTGTGATCGGTGCGCCAATTAAAACAGAAATTTCCAGTTCATGGTGACACTGGCCTTTATCACTTGGGATCGTAAGCGTCGGTTCCATGCCACAAAAAGAGGTATTCGGTTTGATGAACAATAGCGGATTTTTGGGTGTCTGGTTTTTCAATTCTTTAATATGATCCGCATAGTTCCTGCCAATACATACTGCTTTTCCGGGTATAAACTTAAGCGGGTCCCCGTTAATATGTCTATGTTGATATGTCATGCGATAAAGTATTAAAAAGGTAAGGGACTAATTTAATTTGGATGCAAGGTAATAACTTGATTATAAGGAAGATTTTAACAACAACAAAGTTGATAGGCCATAATTAAAAGAATAAAGTGATCAGCTGGATTCTATTGAGTTTTATAATTAATGTGATTAAAATGTTAGCAGTCAAAGATTCATATTCACAAGGTATTTTTTAATCATTCATATAATAAATAATAATATCAGTATAATATAGGAAGTATTTATGCTAAATTAGTGGTTTGCCGGACATAAAAAGCATTTACTATCCTGTTCTATTTTAAAGTAAATCAATTCCTTAAAGGCTCATTTAGGTTTTATTTTGATTGAAAGTTGCTTTTGTATTTTTTTAGAGGTATTTTATTAATAAAAACAGTTTATGGAAGTAGAAGACTTTGTAAATCCATAGACAAATGTCATACCAAACACTTATGAATCCTGCGTTAGGTCGTGTACAAGTACAAACCACAATGAGAGGCTCCAATGCAATTACCTAAAACAATAATTTCAATTTTGATGTTCTCGCTGCTTTTGATGTTTTCGGGCTTGTTATTAGCTGATGAAGAGAAGTTTAATCAATTGAATGAACAAGCTGCTCAATTATTTGAACAGGAACAGTACGAACAATCGCTTCAGGTAGCTTATGAAGCAATGCAATTGGCAGAAAAAGATTTTGGTCCCGAAGATGAAAAAACGATCAATGCCATATTTACTGCAGCGTACTATTGGTGGGAGCTGGGAGAATTGGAGCAAGCTGAACCGATGATGACAGAAGCCGTCAAACGCTCCAAGATTAATTTAGGTGAAACGCATCAGAATACTCTATTTTATTCAGCCACCCTGGCGGAATTATTTGCTTATTCCGGAGAAACTAAAAAGGCGATTGAGTTGTACGAGAAAATCATTCTACCCATGCAGGAAGTATTGGGATCCAGTGGGGATATCACTTTATCGGCTCAAAGTATGTTAGGACAATTGTATTTGAGTGTCGGGAGATACAAGGAAGCTGAGGAGATTTTAGATAAAACAATGGTTATCTATATTCAAAACCAGGCGGATTATTCTGAATCCGGTTTAATGGTCAAAGAGAACCTGGCTTTGGCTCATAAATTACAAGGTAGTTTTGATAAATCCTTGGAGCTGTATCTGGCTGTGCTTTCATTTAAGCAGAATAGTCTGGAAACTGACGATCCGGAGCTTATTCTTACCAGTGCCAATTTAGCTGATGTTTATCGCATGAAAGGGATGTATCAGGAGGCCAAGCCTCTTTTTATCCAGGCCATAAAATTTTATGCACATTTACCCGAAGAAGACCAGGGTGAGATGTACCCAATATTAACTAACCTGGCTTCTTTGTTTCAAAATACAGGTGATTATAAACTATCTGAAAAACTGTTCCAACAGGTTTACGATTATGAAAAAAAGGTTTTCGGTGAAAATCATCTCAATACCATTATTGATCTCAATAATCTGGCTGGGTCGTTTCGTGCCCAGGGAAGATATGCTGAGGCGGAAAAAGCTTTTTTAAAAGCCTACAATTCTGTTTTAGGAATGCATGGTCACAATCACCCGGAAACGATATCGATTGCCAATAATCTAGCCCTGCTGTATCAGGACCAGGGACTTTTTGATAAGGCGGAACCAATTCTTAAAGCCGGATTGATTGGCGCCCAAAAAACAATGGGTGAATCGAGTCCAAAAACGCTGGCAATAATGAATAACCTAGCGATGTTATATGAAAGTCAGGGTGTTTTTAAACTGTCTGAACCGCTTTATAATAAAACCATTATCTTAAGTGAAAAAACCTTTGGCACTGACCATCAAAATACCGTGGCTAGTGTTAACAACCTGGCCTATCTTTATATGATTCAGGAACGGTATGATGAAGCGGAACAGTCTTTTGATAAGGTTTTTCAGATCTGGAAAAAAGAACTGGGAATTAATCACCAATATACTTTAAAAGCTTTAAACAATTTGGCCAGGGTTTTTCACAAACAGCAAAAACTGGAAACTGCGGAAAAAATGTTTAACCAAGCCTTGGAGCTTAGAAAAAAAAATCTGGGAGAGGGGCATCCTGATGTTGTTAGGAGTATGATCGATTTGGCGGCCCTGTATCTGAGTCAGCATGAAAGAACAAAAGCTTTAAAACTGGCCACAGAAGCAGTTAAACTATCAGAAAAGGTCTTAGGGGATAAACACCCTTATACATTTGAGGCTTTGAATAATTTAGCCAATATTCATGAGCAAAGTGGTAAATTAGACCTGGCTTTGAATGTGCGCGAGGATATTTTCAATCGTCGAACTGAATTCTTTGAGCGTGTCCTTTGGGCCGCAGGAGAAAATACGAGACAGGGCTACATTAGTATCAATAAGCCGGAACAGGATAAATATCTTGGACTGCTGGTTAAAAAGCAAGGTACCAAATACGCAGAGATGGCTTTAAATGTCAGTTTAAAAAGAAAAGGTTTATTATTAAAGATTGCTTCTGAAATTCATAAAATCATTGAAATGTCAGATTCACCTGAAATGGCTGCTAAAGCAGAAGAAATTAATAATAAACGTAAAGAATTGGCCGCCAAAACTCTTTCCGGACCAGTTGATGAGACGATTAATGAATTTAGACAAAAACTGGCCGATTTGGAGATTGAGGTCAATGATCTTCAGGCAGAAATTAGTCGATTCAGTTTGATTTATCATGTTGTGTCAGCTCCGGTAACGGTGGCAAATGTATTTGAAAATCTATCTGAAAATGAAGTTCTGGTTGATTTTATAACTTATGATGATGGATTTTCTACGAATTTGATAGCTATCGTCGCCAGAAAAGAAGTTGGATACTGTGATGATGATAATGTCTGTGATCGGATTGTGGAGATGATTCCCTTAGGGAATCTTAAAGATTTCGGTGAATTTGTAAATATCTATCGGGAAGTTATCCAGGATGAAGATGCCGAAGATGACGAAGTAATGGACTATGGGAATCAGCTTTATGATAAGCTCTGGAAGCCTATTTTACCATTTGTCAGGGGGCGCGAAACTGTTTATTTAATTCCAGATGGAATACTGCATTTGCTACCTTTTGATGCGATAGTGGATGATCAGCAGGATTATCTCATTCAGAAATATCAATTGAATATTTTATCCTCCGCCAGAGATATTGTGGTACCTCCGCTTCCGGCCGCTACAGGTGAATTCACAATATTTGCAGGTCCGGATTACGACATTGAAAATAAAAAAGAGGAAATTAAAAAAGCCAGTGGTAAAAGAGGTGCCAATATCGACCGGGGAATGCGGATTTCATCCCATGGTTTGAGATCGCTATCATTTGAGCCTTTGGATGGTGCGGAAATCGAAGGAGAAACCATTGCTAAGATTACCAGTGATAAAAAACAAACCTCATTGATGTTGACCCAAAAGCAGGCTGAAGAATCTGCGCTACGTGGTTTTAAGCAACCACCTAAAATGTTGCATATTGCCACCCATGGTTTTTTCCTAAAGGCAGAAGAACGCTTGAAAAGAAGATTGCTATCAGCTTCACGGGGGGGGAGACAAACTACACCACCTCCAGGTGATAATCCACTGCTTAGAGCGGGATTGGCTTTTGCCGGAATCAATTCCAATGCACCTTTCTTAGGTGATATTGACACGGATAATGATGGCGTCTTGACTGCAATGGAAGTGTTAGGACTGAAGTTGTCCGGAACACAACTGGTAGTCTTATCGGCATGTGAAACCGGTGTAGGGGAAATTCATGCCGGAGAAGGCGTTTATGGCCTGAGACGTTCCTTTCAGGAAGCCGGGGTTCATAGTGTGATCAACTCTTTGTGGCCTGTTAGTGATGAAGGTACCCGATTGTTAATGACCGAGTTTTATAACGAACTTTATCAAGGACTGAGCCCCAGAGATGCCTTGCGAAATGCTCAAAAATCCATGTTGAATTCAGAGTGGAATCATCCTTACTATTGGGCGGCTTTTGTTGTTGTTGCAAAAAAATAAGAAAATAGTAGACAGGGGAGTTTTGACTCCCCTATGATCCTTTCCTTTTAACAGACTGCAAGTTTCTTCAATTTTTTTCCCTCTCCTTTAGAATGCCATTTGCTTCTTTTTTTACTTTAGGGTGTCGTTTAAACCAAACAGAATCTGCTATAATGGCCAAAAGTCTAGAAGCGCTTGATTATGTGATCACTGAAAATAAGACAAACTCCGATGTATGTGTTATCAATACCTGCACAGTTACCAATCAAAGCGATAGCAAATGCCGCCAGGCAATTCGAAGCATTCGGAAAAATAATCCAACGGCAATTCTGGCGGTGGTTGGTTGTTTTTCTCAAATTTCCAGTAAAATTATTAAGGAAATCGGTGGCGTGGATATTGTTCTGGGTAATGAGGAAAAATTAAATTTAAAGCATTACCTAGAAATTTTCCTGAAGGATTCAAGGCCAATTATTGCTGTCGGCAGTATTTCAAAAAATGCATTTACGATTGATACCATTGGGCAACATTTGGGGTCAACCCGGGCTAATCTGAAAGTTCAGGATGGATGTGATTTTGTTTGTTCATATTGCATTATTCCGAAGGCCAGAGGACGGTCCAGGTCCAGGGAAGTTGATAATATAAAGCAGGAAGCCCGTCAATTAGCTGCGATAGGGGTTAAGGAGATTATATTAACTGGGGTCAATATTGGAACTTACCAGTACCTGGATTATGATATTATCAAACTTTTAGATATCTTTGAGTCGATCAGTGGTATTCAACGGGTGAGGATTAGTTCCATTGAACCTACTACCATTGGTAAAGATGTTTTTGAGTTAATGAAAAATCCGGATCATAAACTAGTCCCATACTTACATTTACCCTTACAATCGGGAAGTAATGCGATTTTGAAAGCAATGCGACGGCGCTATGAAATTCAGAAATTTGAAGATTACGTATTATCTGCAGCAGATCAGGTTCCGGATATTTGTATTGGTAGTGATGTGATCGTTGGGTTTCCCGGTGAAACAGATGCACTGTTTGAAGAAACACTTAATATACTTGAGAAACTACCCATTCATTATTTCCATGTTTTTCCCTATGCAGAGCGGGCAGGTACCAAAAGTGTTTGTCTTCCGGAGAAAATCAATTCAAAAACGGCTAATCGCAGGGCAAGCGTGTTGCGAATCTTAAGTGATCAAAAAAGAACCAGGTTTGCTGAAGAATTTGTAGGTCGGGAATTGGAGGTTCTTTTCGAAGGGAGTAATAAAGGGAATATTTGGAAAGGTTATACCGGTAATTATATCAGAGTATCTGCAGAAAGCCAGCTTTCTCTAAAAAATGAAATTAGATTAGTCAAAATCATTTCTGCAGAAAACGGCCAGGCGCAAGGAAAGCTGGTTATTAAATCAGATTTTGATCATATGGGATCATAAAACTAAAGGTTGAACCACGATCAGAATTATTTTTCACCCAGATTTCTCCCCGATGGACCTTTATAATCTCCAAACAAATAGCAAGCCCCAGACCTGTTCCACCAGCACCGGTTCTGGTTTTGCTGCTTTGGACAAATTTGTCAAAGATACTATTTAATTCGTCATCAGGAATTCCGACACCCTTGTCTTTAACATTTATTATCATAGCTGCTATTTTTTTATTTTCTCCTTTTTGATTTTCAACCTTGAAATGACCTGACTCAAGAATAACAGTGATTTTTTCTCCATTAGGTGTGAATTTAATAGCATTAGAAAGAATATTGCGGACGACCTGTGCTATTTTCTGTTTATCACAAACAGCTTCCGTTTTTATATGATTGGATGCTATTTCAAAACAAATGTTTTTCTCCAAAATCAATTGATCAAATTCCTTTGAAACTTTTTTAATGATATATTTTAAGTCACAAGGTAACATCTCACAATCAGCTTTACCTGCTTCCAGCTTAGAAAGATCTAATAGGTCATTCAGAAGAGATAGAAGGTTTGTACCTGCCGCTCTGATTTTTTGAAAATAGTAAAAAAGTTTTTCTCTTTCAACATTTTCGAATTTATCCACTCCAAATTTAGCAAAACTTAGAATTTGATGCATCGGTGTTCTTAACTCATGTGAGATGTTAGCTAGAAACTCAGATTTTGATCGGTTCGCAGTCTCCGCCTGATTTTTTGCTTTGAGTAGAGCCTTTGTCCGCTCTTCTACCTGCTTTTCCTGTAAATATCGATTTTCCTGAAGTCTGGTAGTGTGTTGAAGCAATCTTTCCTTTTGTTGATCATGTTTAGTATTACCATTCAAAAAGTGCTTCTCTGTTTTTAAGTATTGTCCCAGGATAGGCAACAGTGCATCAATATTAATCGGTTTGATTAAATAATTATTCATTCCAGCTGCTCGGGCTTTTTCCTGTTCAATTTCAGTTGCTCCTGCTGACAACCCAATAATAGGAACATTTTTGATTAATGGCATTTTTCGAATTTCAATGGTTGCTTTTAAACCATCCATAACAGGCATGTAAATGTCCATTAATATTAAATCCGGTTTTAATTCAGGCGCCAACTCCAGGCACTCTTTTCCATTGTTTGCAATTTGAACATTTAAGCCAAAAATTGATAAAATTTTAGAAATCAATTCCTGTGTGATCAGATTATCCTCAACCACCAGAATTTTATTATTTTTTGAGAATATTAACTCTTCGTGACTGGTGGGGACATCTTTAATAGTTTTAGAAGATCGGATAAATGGCAGTTTTATGGTAAATAGTGATCCCTGATCGATCTCACTCTTAACATCAATAGATCCATTTAAAAGCTTAGCCATTTTATTAGCGACAGATAAACCCAAGCCGATACCATCAAATCGCTGATCACTATTTTTATTTAATTTTTCAAAGGGTTCAAATATAGTTTTTAGATGCGTTTTTGATATACCTATTCCTTCATCGCTTATTTTAAATATAATATCTTTATTTTTATGGGATAGGTTCAATGTTATGGTTTTCCCGGAGGGAGTGAATTTAATGGCGTTATCAATGATACTATTTAAAATTTTCTCAAGTTTTGTTCGATCTGTACGGATATATTCGGGAAAGTCTGCACTGACTTTATCATATTTTAAATTGATATTTTTCTTTAAAGCCTCAATCTTATTAACATAAAAAATATTTTTAAAAAATTTGAAAATATTGATATCATTTTCCTGGAATTTTAAGTCACCGTTTTTAATATCTGAAATGTCAATGATACTATTGATGATTTCAGATAAATATTGCCCGCTGTTTTCAATGTTATCTAACAGTTTCTGGTATTCGGGAGTTTGATCTATGATTCCAAAACGCATATCACGCTGGATGATTTGGGAAAATCCTATAATGGCGGAAAGTGGCGTTCTGATTTCCTGACTGATATTTGCCAGGAATCTGGATTTTGTTTTATTGGCCGTTTCATATTTTTTTCTGAAATAGCTGTCCTGGTCTTTAACCTTGTTTTGCAGGTGTTGGTTTTGAAGACGTAATTCTTTGATTTCTTCGAGTAGTTTGGTGTTGGAAATTGAAGCTTCTTTTTTCTTCATACAAATATCACAAGGTTTTAATAGTCGTTACATTCTACAATTCAAATCGAAATTTGTTGATAGTAGTAATGCTAGCATTTAATTTACCTTTTTAACAAATGGATTTTTTGTTTATCCCTTAGGATCCTCTTGCTCACCCCTCGACTTCCAGATTGTGTCATGATTATGCTTACTAGGTGAAATGTTGGCAATGAACTTGCGATTGTCAATCCAACGCTATGGTTTCTTTTATATCCTGATTAAGAACCGATATCACAAATGCTAAGCCTCCTAAAATAGCGATTGCAATTAAGGAATACCGCATGACGGTTAAATAAAGTCCGGCTGAATCTACCGAAATTTGCATTTGTCCGATAATCAAAGACATGAATAAGGTAATTAACAGCATGCTGACAACCATTCCCAGAGTCCTCATTTCAGCTGCCAAAGCAGATGCTACACCGGTTCTGGTTCTATCCACAGAGGTCATGATGATTTTCATATTGGGAGAGGAAAACATGGCAAAACCGATACCATGGCAAGCCAATACTAGACATAGCCAGTAAGTGGAACCATCAATCGTTATCCAGGTTGCTAAAAAAGTACCAACTAAAGTAAAGAAAACTCCGAAGGTTGCTAATCTTCTTGGATTAATGCTGTCTGATAATCGGCCAAAAAAAGGAGCCAGCAAAACCATCAGGATGGGGGAGGTCATTAATATTAATCCGGTATCTCGCGGGCTGAATTGTTTGATCGTTTGTAAATAAAGGCTAAACAAGAACGGTACCCCGAAAGTACCGGAATAGGTCAATAATTGAATGATCAAGGCTTTGGAAAAATTTAAGTTGGTTCGAAGAAAACGAAACTCAAGGAGCGGTGTGCTTGCTTTTTGTTCTACTAAAATCAGTAAAGGCACCAAAATAACTCCAATAACTAACAGAATGATCCCTATATTACCCTGATTGAGTTTAGAGCTGCCAATAATCCAACATGCGAGCATGGAAACGATAAGAAGACTACCCAAGTAATCATATGGCTTTTCCGGTTTAACCCATTTGCCTTTAAGGTATCGAGCCGATTGAACAAACGAAATCAACAACATGAAACAAACGATATAATAGATCCAACGCCAGCCAACATATTCTGTTAAAATGCCAGCCACAAAAGGGCCAACAGACAAACCGGCATAAACAGTCCCGATTGATAAACCCATTGCTTTCCCTAATTGTTGTTTAGGGATCGTTTCAGTAATAATGGCCATATTGGTGGATACAATCAAAGCAAAGGTTAAGCCTTGCAAAAAGCGAAAGAAGATGAAGAGATCAATCGATTGTGTTAACCCTAAAACCAGAGTGATGAGGGCTGTTGATAGTAGACCGGTTTTATAGACGGCTTGTTTGTTTGTCATGTCCGCCAGCTTACCAAAAGGTAACATAAAAGCACCGGATGTTCCCAGGAATACAATTTCAACCAGGCTAAGTGCCACTCCACTGGCACTCATTTCCTTTCCCATGATGGGTAGCGTGATAGCGATACCGGAGAACATAAAGGGCATCGTAAATTGTGAAATCAGGACAGTATAAAGAATAGAATTTTGTGCCTTTTTATCCATCAATTTTCCTTTTATAAATATTTGGAATTATTACTAAATATTGATTGGTCGAAACCAAATTGGGAAAAGTAAAACATTAACTAAATCTATTAATAAGTAGTCTTTTTAAGCAAGCATAAAAGATTAGACAGTCGGGACTTTTGGTTTGGATCAACATTCAGTTGTCCAGCTTGATGAAATAGGAAAATACAGACCACAACTTCCTTGTCAATCAAGGTTCAACGCAAATGAAAACGCCTGTTGTACAAAATGGTAATGAATTAAATTCCCCAATTGTAATTTTTTGATAATTTTAATATCCTAATTCAAAATCACAGCCTAAAGCATTCACTTTATGTCGAGCTTCCCATGAAAAGCAGAATAATAAAAAAAATCCAGGATTTTGTAAAATCCTATCCAACAGAACAATTGACGAATACGAACTGGGGGGTTCCCATTGTTGGTTTTGCTTCTGCAAAAGATCCCTTGTTTACTCAATTAAGTTCAGTGGCGAGTCCAACGCACGCACATCCCATTGACTTTCTTGCAGAGGCTAAAACGGTCGTGGTATTTTTTCTTCCTTTTTCAAAAAGTTTAACCCGTACCAATATAAAAAACCATAACAGTTCTGAAGAATGGGGGGTTGCCTATATAGAAACCAATGAAATGATTAAACAACTCAGCATACATCTTCAAAGGTTTTTGCAAAGCCATGGACACCAAACAATCATTATTCCGGCGACTCATAATTGGGATGAGGAAAAACTGATCAGTGATTGGTCCCATCGTCACATTGCTTATGTTGCTGGTGTGGGAAAATTTGGTTTAAATAACATGTTAATTACCGATCAGGGATGTTGTGGTAGAGTTGGTAGCTTTATCACCAGTGCTGAAATAAAACCGGATAACCGTAATGACACCCCGGCTTGCTTATATAAATATGATGGGAGCTGTATGAAATGTACCGATCGATGTGTCAACGAAGCCCTTTTCGCGAAAGTCTTTGACCGCTTTAAATGTTATGAGATGTGCCTGGAAAATAAAAAAAAGCATCGTTCCATTGGATATGCGGATGTCTGCGGTAAATGCCTGGTTGCCGTTCCCTGCTCCCATGCAAATCCCGCAATCAAAAAAAAACAGGCTTTGGAGAATAAGAATATCCATTGAAGCCCTACAACAGGAAATCCAGTTATGAACTTATTTTTGTGGAATGTTAAAGATGCAATATAGCGAACAACATTCTTATCGTCTAAAAGTAACGCCTTGTGATATCTATTTGAAATCACGAGACTAGTTCTAAAGAGCTTTCAAACAGACACTACAAAGCTAATGCAGATGTCAATATGAATGAAGTTTGCTATATATAAAAAATTTAAACCCATAATAATTGAACTATAAACATTTAAAAAATATTATCAATGAAAACACAGTTGGATTGCATCGCTTGTTTAGCTAATCAAGCCATTAAAATATGCAAAGAAGCATTACCTGATCAGGAAGATAAACAATTGGAACTTGCCAGATTAGCTATTAAAAAGATTTCTGATAGTGATCTTTCAGACCCACCACCGGTGATTGCCAGTAAAATACAAGGCATAATTAAAAAAGAAGTCAATAGCACGGATCTGTACAAGGAAGTTAAAGATCAGGCGAATCAATTGGTACTCTCACTTTTACCGAAACTGGAAACAATTATTGAACAATCAGCAGATAAACAGGAAACGGCCCTGATGCTGGCTATCGGGGGGAATATCATTGACGTAGCCATTGGAAACATGCCCAGGACAGAAGAAATTCAGGAAGCTGTAGAGCAATCATTAAACATCCCCATTGATGGTAATATTGATGGCTTTATTAAAGACGTTAAGCAGGCCAGAAAAATCCTATACCTTTGTGATAATACCGGTGAAATCTGCCTTGATAAATTACTGATTAAACAATTAGGTCCCGAAAAGATTTGTGCTGTGGTTCGGGGAATGCCTACCTTAAATGATGCCACCCTGAAAGACGCTAAAACCTGTGGTTTAACGGATATCGTGGCAGTCATTGATAATGGGACGGATATACCGGGAACAATTCTTAATGAATGCCCGGAATCGTTTCAAAAAAGATTTGCTGAGGCAGATTTAATTATCTCTAAAGGGCAGGGCAATTACGAAACGCTGAATGAAATTCAAGCTCCTATTTATTTTCTGTTAAAAGTGAAATGTGATGTGGTGGCAGAACTAACGAATCTGAAAAAGGGGTCGCTGCTGTTAAAAAAAAGTGATAGTTTTACCAGGCAAAACCAGTAAAATGGAGCAGAGGAAATTAATAGTGGTGTCTACAGGATAAAACATGCAATTCATCGTTTCTAATTCTATATACTATACGATGTTCCTGATCTATTCTTCTACTCCAAAAACCAGAAAGATCAAACTTCAATGGTTCCGGTTTACCGATACCTTCATAGGGTTCTCTTAGAATTGCCTTTATCAGTTTGTTTTCTTTTTTTAGGTTCTTCTTATTCTCAGATTGCCAAAAAACATAATCTTCCCAGGCATTTGGATGAAATATTATTTTCAATCTTTAACCTCAATCAGCTTTCTTTCTTTGCCTTTGTCATTATTGAAGTTCTCAATACTTTCTCTCAACCTTTGCGCATTTTTGGGGCTCCTCAATAGATATGCTGTTTCTTCTATTGCAGAATAATCCTCATAGGATAAAAGCACTAAATTATCACTATTTTTTCTGGTTATAATCGTCGGTTCGTGGTTTTCACAAACACCATCTAAAACAGATTTTAGGTTTTTTCGTAGTTCACTATAATTTACAGCTTCCATAGACTTTTCCATAGATTGAATTATTTTTTACAAAATTTATTGTTATTGTACTTAAATAAGTACAATAACACAAGACAATATCAACAATTCTCCTAAATTATTGACCTTAGTGATGTGAAGCATGGAAATACTGAGACTAAAACCAATTTATAGTAATTTTCAGGTAGTGGACTAGCTATCCTGCCGCATTGAATTATAGCATTTTGTAATTGAATTGAACCTTTTTTAAAAAATTAATAGTTATTCAATTATGTCATTTCAACTAGAAACGGGGAGAAATATTTACTTAAGAAGAGCATTAGTTAAATTCCGCTTGAAGAGAGACATAGAAGCGGAAGATAGTCTGTATTTTTTATTTCTTACCGGATTTAAAAAAGATCTTAATTATTTTAAAGGCAGTAGTTGAAAGTTTGATCATTCTAATCACGCTCTTTAAATTATAGATAAACAGGCTAGGGGCTTGTGCGTAAAAGAATAATTTTAGAACTGTATTTTGAGGGAAGTGCCGTTTATATTGTTTTTAATGGAGTTTAGTAATTTCCCTTTTTGTTTTAACGATTTTTAGTCTGTTCAACTGTGAGACCAAATAGTTGATAACTCTTTCAGTTTCCACGGAAGTAGCCACTAATGCATTCTTATTTTTAGTATGCCGATTTAATACCGTTTGTCCATAAGTATGCTCCCCTTTTAATTCCATAGATACCTGAACATGTTCAAATCCACAAAAAGAGGCATCGATTGCGATTCCCAAAGCTAAAGGATCATGCATGGCGCAGCCATTGAGATTATATAGTCTTTGATATAGTTTTCGATAATTACTGGTTAGTGCAAGCAGAAAATCACAGGTTTCAGGATCCTGAATTTTATTAATGCTTTCCTGACTCAACAAAACCTTGGTGGTGACATCCAATCCGATGAGTTTCAGGGACTGAAATCCAGTATCGAGAATAATTTGTAACGCGATAGGGTCCGCATAAGCATTGAATTCTGCTGTACTGGTGACATTACCCGGAAATTCAAAAGCACCCGTCATTAGGATAACTTCTTTGATCAGCGGTATGATTTCCGGTGCCAGTTTAACCGCTAATGCTAAATTAGTGATAGGGGCCGTGCCGACAAATGTAATTTCATTAGGGAATTTTTTAATCTGCTCAATCAACCACGTAATTGCCGGGCGTTTAGTATTATTGTAAGACAAATCAGGCAGCATACCATTGAGACCATCCTCTCCGTGGACTTCAAAAGCTCTAACAGATCTTTCAAACAGGTTCTCTCGGGCGCCATAGTAAACTGGAATTTTTTGTTCCTGACCAAAGTACCGTACAATCCGGCATGAATTCTCGAAAGCTCTGTCCACACCCACGTTTCCTGTTACAGTTGTGATGCCTATAATTTCAATTGTCGGATCGCCAATCCCCAGCATAATGGCGATAGCATCATCAACGCCAGTATCAACATCCAGAATAATTTTTTTCATTTTAATGGTTCTTAATAATATTTGATTTAACTTTATCCATTGATACCGACCACTATTCCTTGAGCCATTAATTGCTGCCCTACTGGGCATGGAAATGAAAGCCAATAAGAATATTGTCACATATTATTGTACTACTAATAGATTGAGATTTATTTGAGTTTTCCTTGAAAACTGAAGTATTTAACACTTTTCATTTCATTCACACAAGTTCATTAAGTTTTCCATTTGAATGGCTCCTGCATTGAAAGTACTTGATTCAATTCCCACCGATTAAAATCAAACTTCGGATCTAAAACGTTTCAAAGATTAATCTAGGGAAAACATTTAGTAAAAAAATCCCCTGATAGACTTATGAAAATTAACATCTGTATTGATTTAAAGCTTTTGTTTAGCTAAAACCAAGTTAGTTTTTAAAAATATTGTTCCTTCAGGATTGCCACTCCTTAGTGACTTCGATTTAATTAAAATACCATTAGCAAATCTGGATTTCAAAGGAATAACCACAAAATAGTAAAGGATATTTAATGTTACACAAATTTGGTATGAAAATTTCCAATAAACTAATGGGCGCAGTGATTAGCGTACTTATCGTCGTTTTTATCGCTCTAAATGGATTTATTCAGTATGTGGTTGATGATAACTTAAAAAGGGTCGTTAATTGCAATTTAAGTTCTCAAGTTGAAACAGCCTGGCATATTTTGGCGTCTGCCCGAAGTAATGCCTAGAAAAAAGTCAACTCAGACCTTAAGGTTGCCCATCACCTGTTTTACAATATCGGTTCATTGCAAGTGACAAATGAGACCCAGGAAATACAGGCAGTTAATCAAATCTCTAAAGAGGAGACATCTGTAACCCTGAGACAATGGATATTTGATGGACACCAAATTCAAAAAAACTTCGCATTCGTCGACAAGCTAAAATCTATTCAGGGTGGAACGGCAACGATCTTTCAAAAGATCGACCAGGGATTTCTGCGAATTTCCACAAATGTGATGAAGCTAGATGGATCCCGTGCGGTTGGGACTTATATTCCTAATGAATCGCCGGTTATCTGAACTATTATGAAAGGAGAAACTTTTCTTGCAGAGCATATGTCGTTAATGATTGGTATTTGACAGTCTATGAGCCGATTATTGTCAATGGTGAAATCATTGGTATTCTCTATGCCGGTGTAAAAGAGAAAAATCTTGCTGATGGAGATTTAACCGAGATCTTGGAAAGACGTTCCAGTGATGAACTCGGAGATATGAGTGATGATATCAATTTATTAACCGAAAGTCTTTCTACCATTATTAGAGAAATTAATGATATCACAATCGCCTTGGAAAATACTTCCCTCGATCTGAATACTGTTTCAGGACAGATAGCTGATGGTTCCGAACAAAATGTGGAAAAGGCAAACGGTGTACCTGAATTCAGTATCGTTGAAATTGAAAGAGAAAATGGCGATATTCAAGATAGAGAATAAATAAGTATAAATTTAATAAATCTGTGGAAATCCCCATATACAAAATAACGCCTTCCATTTTCCAAAAAATTAGAATTTCAAATTTTAGGGAAATGGAATGGAATTTATAACTGACCCCTATAGGAAAATTATTTTTTCTGATTTTGAGTTTTGAATAAAGATGTCAATATTATTAGTGAATCACTTGAATCCCTTGTTGTTTTAGTGTCAGGTGAATTTTATCATAAACTGTTGATTCGACAATAATATGTGTTAATGAATTTAGAGAAGAAACATGAAAGTTAGAGATCTTTCCAATCTTTTGACTAGGTGCCAAAGCAATAACTTGCATGGCATTTTGCAACATGGCTTGTTTGGTTTGAGCATCCTGATATTCACGTGAGCTAATTCCTTCTTCCAAATGGATAGAACAAATTCCAATGAAATATTTTTCAACCCTCGTTTGTTCAATCAATTTCAAAACTTTTGGCCCTACAATCACCATTTCACTGTGTAATAATACTCCTTCTGGTATGATTACTTTAATTTGTGGTTTGTTGTGTAAGACTGTGATAACCGGCGGGCTGTTCGTGATGATTGTCAAATTCATATTGCCCGGAATTTGTCTGGCAATTTGTTCGTTGGTAATCCCACCATCCATAAAAATATGGTCCCCCTCTTGTATTAGATCGACCGCACTTTTGATCATCGAAAAAGGTACTTCAAGCTTTTGAGAACTTCGTTCACCATATGTCAAATCTTGAGCAGAGGGAAGCAGTGCTCCCTTGTGAACCCTTTGAATCAAACCTTTTGATGCAAGTATTCGCAAATCACGACGAATCGTATCTTCAGAAACTTTGAATTTTTGAATTAAATCATTGGATAAAATCTTTCCGTTGCGATGTAATGCTTCTAAAATTTTTTGATGTCGTTCCTCTAATAACATGGTTACTTTTTGTGAAAATATTAGAATGAGATGATGGATATCAGTTGACTTTTTGAAATTAAAATACAAACATGAACTATTATCTTCATGTTTGTACACGTTTTTCTGGATTTTTTCTTAATCTGTAAATTATTTACCTACAGTTCAACAAGAATTATAGAATCAAAACTTTTCGAGGGATTTGCTTTGTCAATTATTTTTAAATTCAGAACACCCTGGCGAGCAGTCGCAGCAATGTTTCTGTTAAATGGGGCGCTTTTTGGAGTCTGGGCTTCCCGTATTCCGGCAATCTCTACACAACATGACCTAACGCCTGGGGCGCTCGGCATGTTGTTATTGTGCATGGCCATTGGTGCACTAGTATCCTTTCCTATTGCCGGATTTGCTTCAGATAAATTTGGTTCTGCTACAATTACCAGGAAATTAGCGATTATCTATGCTGCTTCACTGATACTGCTTTCCCTTACCCCAGTTGCATGGGCGCTTGCGATAGCTCTATTCATATTTGGCGCTTTTCATGGCGCAATGGATGTGTCAATGAATGCCTGGGCGGCTGAAATCGAACGTGTTGGTAAGCGTCCAATGATGTCTTCATTACACGCAATGTTCAGTGTCGGTGCTGGACTCGGAGCCGCTTCAGGGTCTGCAGCGGCGGCCCTTGATTTAGAAATAACAGTCCACTTTATTTCCGTTTCAATTGCTTTGACAATAATAACACTTTCAATGGCATATATTCCTTGGGAGTCAATCAGGAAAGCTGGAATGCCATCCACCCCTATTTTTTCGCTTCCCAGTGGTAGTCTACTCGCGGTTGGATTCATTGCGTTTTGTGCCTCACTGGGAGAAGGTGGTATGGCGGATTGGGGTGCCATTTTTATTGTAACTGTCGCATCTGTCAGCGAAGCAAAGGCTGCTCTTGGCTATGTGGTTTTTTCTTCTGTTATGGTGGCTATGCGATTAATTGGTGATCATATTGTTGCCAGAACAGGGCCGGTAATTGCAGCCCGTGTGGGCGGAGTGACAGCCGCAATCGGTTCATTAGTTGCTATTTTTATTAACACTTTTCCGATGATACTCGTTGGCTTTGCGCTGATGGGGTTTGGTTACGCAGTGATCATGCCCATTGTTTTTACGCGGGCTGCTAATGATGAATTTACGCCACCAGGTGTTGCGATAGCCAGTGTCTCAACGCTGGGATATGGAGGTATCCTTTTGGGACCACCACTGATCGGTTTTGTGGCAGATTCTACCTCGATTAAAACAGCATTTCTGATTTTGTCAGTACTGGCTTTTCTAATAACCCTACTGGCCGGCTTTCTTACTAAACCACCATCAAATCGATAATAATATTCTCTGTTCAAATAAATGAAATCATATTTATAAATTTGGATACAACTAATTCAGATTCCTTCGTGAAAAAATATCAGGTGATGAGACCTAAAGTTGCTAAGTGTCATCACAACTGTCACTTATAAAATTTTAAGGAAACGAAATTCACCGCATATAAAATCAAAAAAGCTGTCTTATCCCTCCTTTCGAAGATCCAGGAATCATTGATGTTTATGACGAGTTATGTCCAAATTACGGGTTTTATTTTTGAAAACCCAGTAAAAATATGACTCGATCCACTTTAAAACCCAGCTTTTTACAGTCTCATTATCGATTAACAGGGGCGAGTGATAATGTTTATTTCATCTTGCCAAAGATACCTTAAACTAGTTAGGTTGTCTGCAATCCGTGACAATTCCAAGGAGACTCTATGCATCGATTACCATTACTACTAGTTACAATATTGATATTTTTAGTAAGCTGCGGGGTGAATAAATTAATTATACCTTCCAAATTAAAATCGGGTAAAGACTATGAACTTTATAAAAGGATTACGGTAAAAGCCAATGCAAAAGGTTGGGTAGAAACAGGAGTTGAATTAAGAAAGGGTCATAAAGTATTAGTTTTTGCTTCAGGGTTAGTTGATACCTGGCCCGGTGTTGAAAGTTACACTCATAAAGAAGCTTTTGAGATACTCTTAATGAAAATTGGTCAAGAGGCTCACTTTTTTGCACCAACTGACAAAAATCAAAAATATTTTACTATTTCTTCCCCAGGTAAAGTTACATTTTATGTCAAAGAGGAGGCAAATAGAAATAAAGATAATACTGGTGAATTTACTGTTGATCTTTTCGTATTGAAAGAACATCAGGAAGTGAATCTGGCAGAGAATTTAATTAAGTTATCTGAAGCAAATAAAAATGATTTAGACTTTAAAAAAAACCTAGACAGTTTTTTCAATAGTGAGGCTGGGAAGGAGATTAAATACAAAAAAATATGGTTGAAATACTCAAGACAGGACACTTTAATAGGCTATCTTGAATTCCTCGAAAATTATACCGGCAATGTATATAATTCTCTTGCGTTTGAGAGAATAGATGAAATCATTTATAGAACATATAATAAGTATTTCTGGAATTTAAAAGCATATAACCCTTTCAACGGTGATAAAATATTAAAACCCATTTTGAAAGCCTATCAAAGTCTTTATTAAAGATAAGTTAAAAAGTGTCTCCTCGTACTATTGGTCGACCACTACCTATGCTAAAAACAGCCATCTTGGATGGCTCGTGAACTTCGGTTTTGACCAAGCGAATTACTATAGTAAGACATATAGCTACAATGTCCGTTGCGTTAGAAATGAATAATGGAATACTCTATTTTTTATTTATTTTGAAAGGAGAAGAATTATGATATTAAGAAAGCCACTTCTTTTTTTTGTACTAATCTTTTTAACAGTTGCCTGTACTCCAAAGGCACCACAACTTCAAATTGCAAAATATATAAACTTCCATGGTATTCAATATGAACGCATTTTGGTTTCAGCATCAGAACTGCCCTGGGTAAAATCAAAACTATTCGCACGAAAAGGGGAATATTTAATTGCATTAGCAAGCGGACAGATCCGAATCAAACCAAATGGTGAACAGAAAGGCCCATATGCACGAACATCTAGTACTCCTAATTCCCTTTTTATAAAGGTTGGAGATGGTACACCTGAAATAAATCTCTACCAGGCAATTACAGAAAAAAATGACTATAATGAATACATCGAAATTAAAGAGGAAGGAAATATATATACAGCGGTGTCTGAAGCACCAGAAAATAATGATGATTGGTCAAAAGGGATATATAACGAACATTTATATAGCGATAATGAAGGTTTTTTTATCGTGGATCTATTTTTGGTTCCCAAGACTGCTGAAAACAAATTATATGCGTTATTAGTGCAGCTTGCTGGTGATAATCCTGAAGACAGAACTTTTCGTAAGCAGATCGATCAGTTTTTTAAAAGCCAATCTTATATAAAAATCAACAACAATATCATCTGGAACCGAGTTACTAAAAAAGATCGCTTAAGTGCCTATTTGAATTTCATTACTCAATATCCCAATCATCCGAAATTATTAGATGCCTTAGAGTTGATTAGCAACCGCCTACTCGTAGAATATCGGGAGTATTTTTGGGACTTCAAAAAGTACATTCCACTGAATGTAAATAAAGACAGCTTTGGGGGATTTTGGAGCAATCATACCAACCAGAAAAAGATAGGTCTTTTTCAAAAATTATCAGAATTTGGATATTCCATGGCCGATGTGGTGTTGGCGGATATTTTTTATTTGGGGATCAAAAAGTTCAAACCTGAATTAGCCTATCAATTAGCCCAAAAAGCGGCGGCACAGAATAATGTATTTGGAAAATTTTTGACGGCTAAGTTTTTATTTAAAGGCGTAGGCATAGAACAAGATACCCAGCAAGCACAGATCATTTTTAATGAAATTAAGAATGAACTAGAATCCAGAGTAAAAGATGAAAACCGTGCCGTAAAAATATACCCGAAAAATGAATTGCCTTTGGCCCAATACTGCCTTGGGTGGATGTATGGTAATGGGATGGGAACTGCTAAAAATAAAAAATCCGCGTTAGAACTTTATCAAAAATCTGCCCGGGAAGGATACCTGCCAGCCAGGTATAATCTCGCCTTAGCCCATCAACTGGGATGGGGCGGAACAAAAGACTATCAAAAATCTGAAAAAACCATCGCACTTTTTGCGAAATATGGTTTTAAAAAAGCGCAGCACAATCTCAGTTGGATGTTTGAAAACGATCGCACGACGAATCAATATTTAGATCTCATTTCACAGTGGTATCAACCAACCACAGAAGTTTCCCATTGGAAATTCGCAAACAAGCTCAAAAGAAGAGACTATTACCAAATGTACTTGGAACGGTACCCGAATGGAAATTTCATAGATTTGGCTAAAAAAGAGATCAGAAAATTGGATGACATTCGAATAAAAAAGGAAAAAGAAATAGAAGCAAAAAAAGCGGCTCGGAATAATGAGATCTATATTTCGAGAACCGGTGATTTAATGTGGCAAAATACGAATTTTATTAAGATGAAAAGTTGTAAAATATCCGATATTAAAAATGTTTGTAGTAATTTTAATTTGGCTGGGTTTTCAGACTGGCAAGCTCCTACTTTAAACGAGTTGAAAAACTTACGGAAGGAAATTGATTTCATCAATCCTGAATTAAGTAATAATATGTCGGTCGTTGGGATCAATGCTAAAAATACTATAATGGGCTGCCTAAAAGAAGCTTTTTACATAGCCAACGGTTTGTCGTTTAATTACGAAGCAAGTATGGAGAATATTTTAGCAAGTACAATTAGAGGACCGTTTATCATCTGTAATAGGAAATTAAGGAAATAGCTTTTTTAAAAAAAATCGTAGGGTCAATCAAATTAAATTCACACAATCATAAAATTTTGAATAGGGAATACAAATGAAAAAACGGCTACTCAATGTTCTATTGATATCTATTATCTTTTCTTTTCCATTTATTGGGTTTTCCAATACCCTATCCAGTGATCGGGTTACCCATTATCAAACCAAGCTTCAAAGTGTCAGCGATCCAAAACTAAAAATTAAATATTATAAGATTTTAATAGCTGATGCAAAAAAGAAAAAAGCAATTGGAATGGAATTGCAATATCGTTTGGATTTAGCAGAATTTTATAACAGCAATAATATAGTTTCCAAATATCAACTGTCTAATCTGTTCAGACTGGGCACAAGATATTACAAACAAAGGCAGTGGCAGGAGGCTGAAAAACAGTTTTCTGATTTGGACCAACATCTTGGTGATCAAAAAACAAAACTCAAATTATTATCTCTTAGGTACCTCTCAAATATCGCCAGGAAAACAGGAGATAAACAAAAGGAAGAAATCATTCATCATCGCTATATACAGCTAGCTATCCTGACAATGAAGCCGCCAGAAGTAGCTAAAAATTATCAGCATTTAATTAAACTCAGTGAAATCAACCAAACTAACGCACAACATCAATATTACACAGAATGGTTGGTTTACCTCGATCGTCAAACTGATAATGCTGCTGCCATTAAATCCTTGTTAATCAGTTGGGTAAATTTTGCGTCCAAATCCCCTGATCGGTATCAGGACGAACCTTTTGAATTATTAGAGGCAATTCTAGAAAAGTCAGCTCAGGCTGAGGAGCTGGAAAAACTTAGAATTTTATTTGCTCAAAAAACCCCTAATCATGAAAAACGGCTGTCACTTTGCCAAAAAATCTTTCAAATCAATCCCAGCACCCATAAGTGGGTTTTAGCACAATTACTTAAAAACACACAAAATGAAGAAGATCAGCAAAAAGAGGTCGCTATATTGAAGCAGTGGCTCAATAAAGAAATAATACCTGAAGAAAGAATGAAAGTGATCATTAAGATTATAAAACTTTCGTTATCCCTTAAGGACAAAGGTCTTGAACTTGAATATCGCTTACATTTAAATCAGGTGCTTAAAGAACAAAACAGCAAAAATTTACTGTTTTCCAGAAACTACTATCAAATTGCTAGTCTGTATTATGGTGAAAAGAGAGTTAAAGATGCCGCTCAATATTTTAAATCATTTTTAGAGTTGGAAGCGGAAATGAAGGCAGATGATATTAATCTATCCTTTTATTATTTGTTTCAGATCTCTAAAAGCCAAAACAAAACCATTGAAGCTGAGTTCTATTTATCAAAATACCTGGCTGCGGTTAACCAAATAACCAACTATAAAGAAACAATAGCCTTGTATGAAGTTTTAATCGAACTTTCAACAAAAAACGGTGCTTCGAAATTGCATCAATATTACTATCAGTGGTTCCAGAAATCACAAAGTTCCGGAAGTAGCATTAGTCAGCACAATATTCTGATCAAGTGGATAAAATTTGCATTGTCAAACCAAGGAAAAGTAGGAGAGCAAGCGGTTAATGAAATGCCATTTGATCTGCTGATTGGCCTTCAAATTGACCTCGAAAAATGGGAGAAGGCTAATCAAACCCGATTATTGCTGGCAAATAATATTAAGGAACCAACCAAAAAAACAAAGCTTTACGAAGCCGTTCACTGGTCAAATCTAAAAACCGGACAAGTGACAAAAATTGGTATTCTGACACACTTACAGCAAAACTACCATCAAACCGGAGATACTTTACTGGAACAGGACATTTTAATACTACTCGCTAATCGTAAAAATTATCCACAACGTAGGGAAGCCTTGCGTCAGCTGACTTTACTATCATTGAAAAATAGTGATTGGCTGGCTTCATTAAAGTACCATCAGGAGTTGATAAAGCTGGTTCCCGAAGCAGACGCCGAAAACCATCTGAATATTTTAAACAACTTAATCACCCTGGCAGAAAAAACAGGTCGACAATCGTTACTGGTGAGTCATTTAAAAACCAAGTTATTTTTAAAAAATAAATTTATCGACGATACCCAACGCTATCAAACTTTTTTAAGGATCAGTAATATTTTAGAAAATGATGGCGATTACTTAGAGGCATTAAACATCTCCCAGGCATCATTAAAAAGATTGTTTCATAATCAGGCATTTCTTAATAAACATGAAATATATATCTCCAGCGCTCGTTTTTCAGAAAAGTTACATCAACAACAAGCAGCGGTTCAGTTTTATCAGTGGGCAATTGAATCAATACCAAAAAGCCTAACCAATCATTCAAGCATCGCTTTAGGAATTGAGCAAAAAATCCTGCAACAGACGCAACAACTATCACCTGGCGAGTCGGAAATAGCAGTCTTACAACGCATCCAAAAGTATCAAGGTCAGTTAGGTTTAGAAGAAGATATAGCTGATACTAGTTTAATCATAGCTCAAAAATATGAAAAAATCGGAAATGAAAAAGAAGGACTTCAGCATTATAATCAAGCCTTAAATCAATATCGAAAAGTTAATAAAGCTGCCAAGGTGGAAAAATTACTGATTTTATTATCCAATAGAAAAGATGGTGGCCTGGAAGGCCAAAAAACCAGGCTATTAGAGTTGGAGCAAAATCAGAAGCGCTCGGCCAATTGGGCTGGTTTGATAACAACCCGATTGGAATTAGCTAATTTTTATCAGCAGGAAAATGACTTAAGTCAGGCGCTGATCTATTATCAGAAAACTTTAAATACCCAGGAATCCCAAAAAAATAAGATGAAAGCCAAGGCAGGCTACTCGGCAGCCTTAATTTTATCCCAGCAAGAACAATTTACAAGTTCTAATCAAGTCTTAAAACAATTAATTCAGCAGTTTGATGATCAATTAACATCTACGCTATCTTCTATGATATTCCATCGCCTTGCTAAAAACCAACTGGAACTTAACCAAACAAAAAAGGCTTTAGAAACAATTGAGCGATCCTTATCCTATCAAATTGCTGATCAAAAATATGATATTTTTGGTACCAAGGGTACTATTTTAATGCAAATGAAACAGTTTGTGGAAGCGGAAAAATTATTTGAAGAACAAGCGACACTTAAAGCATCTCCATCAGAGGTGCTTGACAACCGATTAAATATTGTAAAAACCATGCTGAATAGAAATGAAAATAGCAAAGCCCTGTCATTAATAGAGGAATTAGAACCTAAAATCAACGAACAACAAAATGATAATCAACTGATTCTCTTGCTAACTTTAAAGGCCCGGATTTTATATAAAAATCATCGATTGAACCAAGCCTTGCTGACGCAGGAAAAGTTGGTAAGGAAAGTTATTGATCAGGAAAAAACAGATCTGCTAATACCTGAATCACTTCAATTGGCAAAGTTTTACTTGTTAGCGGGACAAGCAGATAAATCCTTAAAGACGGCCAATCAGCTAGAGAATCAACTGATCACCGATTCTGCAGATCACATGCTGCAAAAAGCAATAATAGCAGAGGTTTATTACAAACAAAACAATTACCATCAATCATTAGGCATTTTTGAATCTATACTTCAAAAAAGTATTGTCAGTCAGCTTGATAAGGCTTTTAGAGGTGAACTGCATTATAAACATGGTTTAGTACAATCTCAGCTATTAAAGTTTAATGAAGCAGTGCTCAGTTTTAAACAAGCAGAACAAATTTATCAATCTGAAGGTTTAACCTATGAGTATTTTCAAGCCGGTTTGGCTAAATCTATGACGGTGATTAAATTAGGTAAATTTAAGGAAACAGAACAAAATTTAATAAAAATGTTGAACAACCCAAAACTATCGGAAAGGCTGAGAGGTGATGTCAACAACGGTTTATCAAAATTATATACAGAATCCGGTGAATTTCAAAAAGCACTTCAATTTTCACAACAGGCAGAATCAAATTATAAGAAAGCGCAACAGGTCCTGCAAATCGCTGAAATGTTAAATTTAAGAGGTATGATTTATATCCAAACCAAGGATTATGAACATGCCGGCCTTGCTTTCAATACAGCCATGAAACAGGCAATCACACAGAATAACCCTTTATTGGAATCTGAAATTGCCAACAACCTGGGTAGTCTTTATCTATCATTGGAGCAATATGCAGAAGCTCGAAAATGGTTTCTTAAAACCGCTGAAATACAGGAAAAACAAAACTTTGAAGCTGGTTTGGCTATTACCTACAACAATATTGCAGCGGTTTATCTAAAAGAACAAAAATATCCGGAAAGCATAGAGTTGCTGCAGGAAGCGAGGAAGATTGCTCAAAAATATCATTTACCCAAAGAGCAGGCACAAGGCTGGAACAACGAAGGATTGGTATACTATTATCAGCAAAAACTGGATTTGGCTCAAAAAGCCTTTTTAGAAAGTAAATCATTGCAACAACAACTTGGTCAAAATCTGGAACTCTCCAAAACATTTAATAACCTGGCTATGATAGCCCAACAGACGAATCATCTGGAGGAAGCCTTAACATATATCCAGGAAGCCATTCAATGGATATCGATTAATCCTTTAAATAAAGATAATTTATTCCCAAATCCAAAAGTTAACGATATCCTGGCACCCAGCTTAATGAAAAACTATTTGCTGAATAAAGGATCTTTTCAAAAGCAGATTTCAGAGCAGAAATCCGGTGTGGATAAAATCAGGTATCTGAAAGGTGCTTTTGAAAGCTTCAAATTGTCTGTTAATTTAACTGAAATTGTGAGGGGACAAATATCAGGCACAGAATCCCAGCAAATGCTTTTTGCCAAAAATATAGATATTTTTCAACAACTCATCAGTACCCTATATCGACTAGGACAATTGGATCAATTATCTGGTTTTCATGAGCTAGCTTATCTCTATTCAGAAAAATCACGGTCTCGTTCCTTTCTGGATCAGTTGCAAAAACAGTTTAGTAAAGTTGATCTTCCGATTCCAGCTGATCTGCAAAAGGAGGAATTACATTTAAATAATCAAATTACCCAATTGGAACAATATATTTTTATTGAGTTGAAGAAACCGGAAAAGGAACGAGACGATGGTAAAATTAAGAAATGGCAATTAGAAAAAACACAAACCTTGCTATCCTTTAAGCAGCTGACAAAGAAACTGGAACGGCGATTTCCTGCGTATGCAGGAGCTAAATATCCGGTCAGTTTTGATGTTAAACAAACCCAGGCTAGATTACTGTCTAAAGATAATATACAACTAATCAGTTATTTTCTGGGTGAAGATGCTTCATATGGTTGGGCCATTACCAATAAGCAGTTTAAAATGGTCAAGCTGGCACCTCAAGACGATTTTGAAAAACTAATTAGAAAATATCGACAGACTCTGGTCAATCCTTTGGAATTCTTTGATGATATTGATGAAGTTTTAATTGATTCAACCAAAACACATTCATCCGTAGGAATTCAAATATACCGCGCAATCATCGAACCCTTAACTTTTGAAAACCAATTCAATATAAATGATTTGATCATCATACCCGATGGAATTTTATATTACCTGCCTTTTGAAGCCATCGTCAAAAATGTTGATCCGACTAAAACTGATCAGTATCCGGGTGGCCGGGAATATCTGATTCACCGATATGCAACTCAATACTCATCATCAGCATCAGTGCTAGGTATTATCCAGCAACAGCATCAATTAAGAATGCAGAATAGTGCCATAGTGACAAAAAACTTTATTGGATTTGGAGACCCTCAGTTTAATCCTTCTGAATTCAAAGTAGACGATTGCCAATCGGTACAAAAACGAGGTATCGGATTAAAAGCGAAAAAAAAGAACAAATGTAATAAAGAAGCTTCCAAACGAGGTATCACACTATCCAAGAAAAAGAGTTCAAAAAAACCTGTTCTAAGTTCCGGTTCATTCAAATCAAATCCAACCTTTGAAGAACTAAACTTTTACAAGCTAGCTAGATTATCCAATACGGAACGAGAGCTTGAAGAAATTTCGTCTATTTTTGAATCAAATCAAAAGTCAATTCATCTCAGAAATGAAGCACTCGAATCCAGGGCCAAGCAGTTATTGCAGAAATACCATTATGTTCATTTTGCAACCCATGGTATATTAGATGAAGAGAACCCTGAATACTCCGGTATTATGTTGAATATTATTCAACCGGATCAGCCGGAAGATGGTTTTTTGCAATCTTCCGAAGTTTTCAGATTAAAACTGAATGCTGATTTGGTAACACTTTCTGCTTGTGAAACTGGTCTGGGAAAAGTAATCAAAGCTGAAGGGATGGTAGGATTAACCCGATCTTTTCTTTATGCCGGTGCTTCTTCAATTGTTGTTTCATTATGGTCTGTAGCGGATGACTCCACCGCCAATCTAATGATCAATTTTTATCGGAATATCTCTCAAGGTGCAAATAAAGTAAATGCGCTTAGAAAAGCAAAGCTGGATTTAATGAAAGAAGATTTTTTTGATCCATTTTATTGGAGCCCCTTTGTGTTGAATGGCTTGAACAATTAAAAGAAATGATAACTGAGATAAACGTTCTTGAAATAGAGTCGTTAGTACTAAAAACTCACCCGAATCTTTAATTTGTGTTCGTGATTTATATTAAATAGGAGAAAAAATGAAAACAAAGAAACTTTTTTTGAGATTACCTGTTTTGGTATATTTAATCGTGGGAATACTCTTATCAAGCTGGTATTTTTCGGCCACTGCCATCGCACAAACCAAAAAAATTCAGGTTTCACCCATAGACTTGTTGTGGAGTGACGCCTCAAAAAGTTTTGCAGCCTCTTATACCGTTTATAATCACAGTGAAACAACCCAGGAACTATCCAGTATCATTGTTTTTAAATCTGCCAAGGTAAAATGGTGGCGTGGGGTTAAGTTACCGATCATCGCACCAAAAAGTTCCGAAACATTTTCACTTTCTTTTCCGGCTTATATCATGCTTAAAAATAACTATGAAAGCATTTATGTGAATTTATATACAGCTAATTACACAAAATTCATTGATAAGTCCTCTCGGGTACAACATATCTCCTCAAAGGTAGCTATCGCGAATAATGTGAACGTCTTATTAGATGTGACGGATAAAAAAATAAAAACCAAATATGACACTCAAAAACCAAAAAAGAGTCGATTGATCCTGGGAGCAAAATCTGATCTGAGATCCCTTTTGAGGAGTGCTATTGGAGTATCGGCTAAATTAACAAAAATTACAAAGGATGATTCCGGAGTTGAGAAAAAAGAAGTGGTTGCCGAATTTAAAGTAGATAACAAAGGTAAAGCGGAACAAGATGAAGAATTACAGCAATTGGAAGATCAACTATTGGCTGAAGCAGAAGAAGGTGAATTGATTGAGCCGGAAAATGAAGAGTTATTTGAATTTCTGGGAGAAGAAGAAGAATTAACACACACTGAAGAGGAAGAAGAATTAACAAATACTGAAGAGGAAGGGTCAATTGAGTTGGAAACTGATGCCAGTGATATAGATCAAGCTGATGTCATTGACATAGATCAAACTGATGTCAGTGACACAGATCAAACAGATGCCAGTGATAAAGATCAAACTGAAGAAGTGCTTATTGAAGTGGAGGAAGAGCAAGTCGATGAGGTTCAATTGCTACTGGACAAAGTAGAAGTTGATGCAACAGATATTTCCTCTAGAGAAAAACTGGTGAACCTTTATATTGAAAACGAACAAAGTAATAAAGCGATTATTTTTCTTTCCGAGCAATTAAAAAGTAATCCGGAAGACCTAAATGCATATCTGAATTTATCCAAAGTTTATCAAAAAGAGGGAAATCCACAAAAAGCGCTTGAAGTATTAAATTACTCTCTAGAAAGACTATCAGTAGAATCTAGAATGGCCGTCACGGAGGAGCTAAGAAAAAAAGTTGAGAAAGGGGAAACTGAAATAACTGATCTTTCTGATGCCGCTTTTTTAGCTAACGAATATGAAAAACTAGGTTTAAACTTCCTAAAAGAATATAAATATCAGCAAGCCTTAACCACTTTTTCTTCCTTAAGAAGTTTTTTGCCCGATTTTTTTAAAGTTCATTACTATGTCGGTATCAGCCAAATGGGTCTTGAACAGTACTATGAGGCCATTGCTTCTTTCTGGGAGCAGGATGATCAGGTTAAAGATCTGTTTGAAAATCTGGAAGGTTTAACCTCAGCCTTATCAAACACTGATGATCAGCCGTCGACCGAGAAGGCGATTCAAAAATTTGAAGTTTTAAAGCAAAATCCTCAATCACCTGAACATTTAACAGCTATCGATAATAATCTGGAGGTTTTATATGCTGCGCTTAAGAAAATAAAAGACCTGGAAGCATCAGAGTTTGCGAGAGCTGAGGCAGAAGAATTACAGGATTGGTAAACTTAAAAGGAGAATCATATGAAATTTATCAATATTATAATATTGGTCGCTGTACTTTTTCTTTCTGTTTCCTGTACCGGTACCAGAGTTTTGCCTCGCAAAGATTTTCCTCTGGAACACCGACGTGTTAAATATACTACTAATCAAATTGCCAACGGTGGCGTTATTGAGGATTTAAATCTTTCTGTAAAAAAAGGGGATGCTATATTAATTTTGGGAGAGGGGGACCGTTTACATCTGCTCCAACTTTATTATCCAATTTACAGGCATGTTTCAGAAACCAATAAAAGATGGCAAATTCAATTTAACCAAACGGTTTATTATTCTAAAATCAAGTCGAATGGTAATTTAAGTCTTATCATTGAAGATCGACGATTAGAATTAATTGGTAACAATAAACCTATTGTCGGAGAATATAACCTGGATATTTTCATTTTGCCTTATAATCGGGAAAATGATCTCCCCGATTTATTAAATGAATTTGTTAAGGCAAACCCAAAGGATATTCAATTAGCAGACAATTACCAACGATTCATGAATCAGGTTGGAAATAAATTAGCGAAAAAGAAACAGCAATTAGTAATTTGGGATGAATATTGTGGTAGTGGGCAATTATTTGGATATATCAATTTTGTCAAAAAATTCCCGAATCACCCAAGAATATTAGATGGTTTAGAAGGCATTAGTAACAGTTTATTGACGACATATAAAACATATATGTGGGATTTGGAAAACTATGTCGATTATGATAAAAATGAAAAACTTTATTTTGGTTTTTGGGCCAATACCACAAATTCAGAAGCGATTGAATTATTCCAAAAAGCGGCAGATACTGGTCAGGCTTTAGCCGACTTTATTCTGGGAGATATCTATTATCTTGGTACCAAAGATTTTGATCCTGATTTGGCCTATAAATATGCCTTAAAATCCGCTGAACAGGAAAATATATTTGGGAAATTCCTCTTAACCAAATTAGTTTATTTGGGTATTGGGATTCCTATGAATAAAGCTTATGCAAATCATATTGCCGATGAAATATACCCGTTACTTAAAAACAGATTATCAGTATTCCAGGCAAAATCAGCTGCTAATCAATTAGAGCAGTCCCTGATAGAATATTGCATGGCTTGGCTTCATCAAAAGGGACTTGGCGCTCCTAAAAATGAAAAATATTCAAAAAAATTATATATCAATGCTTCAAAATCTGGTTATTTGCCCGCAGTTTATAATTTAGCCTTAATACAAGTAGAAGGGAATAGAACCAAAAAAGAACTGCGTGCCGGTGAGCAAGTAATTAGTAATTTTGCTCGCAAGCGCTTTCAGAGAGCACAAAGTAATTTAGCCTGGCTATATCAACATGACAAAGGATCCGGTGAAAATCAGACAATGGCTTTAAACTGGTATCGGTGGAAAGATGAAGCTCTTTGGGCCAGGATACAACAATACAAAAACATGAAAGATTGCTACCGATACGATAGTATTTTCCCAAACGGTATTCACATTAAAGAAGTGAAGCAATTGATTATAGCGCTCAGAAAATCAGCACCAGGAAATGAAGAATATATAGCGCTGGTAAAAAAAGACCCTGCTCGACTTACATGGAAGTTGTTCAGTGATAAACCCCTTGAGTGGACAAGTATCATTCATTTATGCAGCCAGCTTGGTGAATGGCGCACACCCACAATCAAAGAATTATTATATTACTATAAAGTCCGTCCCAACCTGTTAAAAAATGAAAGCTATTGCTCAAGCGATTTTATCACGTGGAGTGGAGTTAAAGTTTTGAAAAATGGAAAAGCGACCAGTGTTGCTGCAAATGCATCATGTTTATTATATTGTGCACAAACTAAAATAGATTAATATGCTTACCTTGTCAGAAAATTTCTTTGCTGCTTTTCGTGTTTCCTGCAATTCAATAATAGTTGATTTTTACGTAATTGTTCAGTTGGAAAAACTTTTCAATTTATTCATAGTATTAAGATTTTGAATTGATATCGTTCGTATGATAGGAAACAGAAAAAAATCTAAAAAAAAATATTTGGTATTATGTTAGCAATTCTGAAAAGGGAGAAATTATGCAAAATAATCTGGAAGTCCAAAGAAAAATATCGCAACCAGAAAGAAAAACATATCTTGCAGTATCCTTAGTTTTAATTATTTGCTTACTCGGTTTATTCTCTTCTTGCTCAGCACCCCAATTAAAAATGAACGACTATTTCTATAAAGAGAACTTGAAGCAATATCAACGCTTTACGTTTAGTCCTCGACGTGGACTAAAATTTACTGAAATGGAAGTTGAAGAAGGAGATCAACTAATTGTGCTTGCAAATGGTAAAGTTGAGAAATGCCATACCAGTGGTGGCAGCTTTACTAATTGCTATCGAACAATTCACGCTTATAGTGCGTTAAAAATCGCAATCGGAAAGGCGAATTACTTCGTTTCAGCTGTGGACTATAATGGTTCAAAATTAAGAACAACGGAGAACTCTGGAAAAATTGTTTTGGGATTTAATACTGGCAATTTTCCTAATTTTCCGAATGGATTTCCAAATTGGATGCGTATGTTTAAAGGTTCTTATATTGTTGATATTTTTGTACTCAAACAAAATGCTAATGAACAATATGCAATCAGTCTTTTGCAGGGCGCAGTAAATGCTAATAGTGAAGATTTGGCTTTTGCACAAGCAGTGTCAAGATTTAAAGACTACCATAGTCCAAAAGAATCCATTCCTGTTGCTGAAAAAAGTGAGCCTAAACCTAAAATTGCCATCTCTTCACATAAAACAACTGCTGCCTCTCAAATTGTTGAAGCAGAAACGACATCAATTAAAGGAAGTGTTTCTGGGAATCAGGTAAAACAGCTGTATATCAACGACAATCGGGTTTCAATTAGTTCAGCTGGTAAATTTGAGTCAAATATTAGCTTAAAAATTGGTTCAAATGATATTTTTATAAAAGCCATAGATAAGAATGGTAATGTTGCTGAAGAAACATTTAATCTTATTCGGATTCAGGAATTGAAAAAAACTAATGAAATTATTTTTTCAACATACAAGGAAAATTTTTGGAATGTAGATGCCTACAACCCTTTTGATAATAATGAAAAGCTAAGTTCAATACTGGAGACCTATCAAACACTCCTGAAAAACGGATCTCCAAAAACTGAATTTGTACTGGCTGATATCTATTATTTACTTTCTGAACATACTAATCCAAAACTTGCTTTTTCACTGGCTCAAAAAGCAGCATCTAATGATGAAATCTTTGGAAAACTATTATTAGCGAAATTCCTATATGTTGGATATGGGGGTGATAGTAATAAACAGAAGGCAAATGATTTATTACAAAATATATTACCTGAAATTCAGTCTTATTTAAATGAGCATGAAGATGCGGATAAAGAAAGAAAAGATGTCATTGAATCCTTAGCCAGTTATTTTAAGGGCTGGATATACAACCAAGGAACGGGTGTTACAAAAAATCCAAATAGAGCTTTTAATTTATACAAGCAAGCAGCCGAATCCGGTTACCTGCCTGCACAGTATAATATTGGCTTAGCCTATCTTAGAGGAGTAGGGACCGAAAAAGATATTGTAAAAGCAGAAAGCATCATCGGAAAATTTGCAGCAGCTGGATTTAAAAGAGCGCAAAGTAATCTGGTCTGGATGTATAAGACAGATCAATTTTCTGGTGAATATTTGAACCGTTTGTCCGAATGGTATAAACTGGATGAAGATACCTTTTGGAAAGCCACTAAACGCTATCAAACCCTTGATAATTTTAAGCGTTATTTAACGCTTTTCCCAAATGGAAAATTTGTAACTCAAGCAAGGGCTGAAATTCAGAGGAGTCGTACACTAACTTCTGACATCAAATCTGGTCTTATAGTGGCAAAGCCAGGAAAATAAGAAAATGCCATGGCAGGAAACGAATAATTATTGTACTTGGGGACGTAGTTGCAATATTGCGATTTATCAAATCAAAATAATTGAGTATATTGGGGGACGTAGTAAGGAAAAAGCAGAATGGCGATGTGTATTGTGATTTTTTGGTAGAGGTGATGTTAAGTCAATGATAGCAAGGGCTTGAGGGGGAGGCTGATACCAAAATGTTTTAATCAAAATTTTGTTTTTAAAAAATATAATTTAATCTATTGTATTAACAGATTAGACATCATCAGGCATTTATAGAAAAACATCAAGATAAGTAAAAATTGTTTTTTCTCTGATAGAGTTTTGTCGAAAATTCTGATTTTTCTGAAAACAAAAAATCCTCCCATTCCAAATTGAAATATTAAAATACAAACATATTTCAGTTACTTGGAAAAACCGAGTGAAGTTTTGAGCTTAAATCACCTGTTAAGCCTCTGATTACTTAACTTATGACTGGAAATAATATTTTGACCCTTCAAGATTAAAACGGCTCAAGAGAAAGTCAATTCAACAAAAGAAATCCGCCAAAAATTGTGTAGGCTATTAGCCCTACCATGTGTAACTAAATTGATTTAATAAGTTTATGGTACAGGCCCGATAATCAATTTATCGACCCGAATCTTGCCTAGTTTTAAGCAAGATTCGGGTTGTAATTTGTACTTTATTCGCTAATCTGAAGGCTAAATAAAAACAACTTTTGAAACACTATAAATAAGAGAATCATAATGGAAGATAAATATTCAGTACTGGACTTTACTTTAGCGGAAGCAAAAAAATGGGTTAACGAAGTTGATGACAGACCTGTTAGCTCAAGATTAACATTTGAAGAATTAAAGGAAAAGATAAGTTTTCCTTTAAATAGTACAGGTATACCAGCAGAAGATGTCGTTAAACATATTGTCGATTCTGCTAAAGATGGTTTGCTGGGAAGTACTGGTGGAAGGTTTTTTGCCTGGGTAATTGGAGGTGCGCTTCCTTCAGCATTAGCATCGGACTGGCTTGTCAGTAGTTGGGACCAAAACGCAGCGCTTTACGCTTGTAGCCCTGCTGCGAGTATTATTGAAGAGACAGCTGGTGAATGGGTGCTGGAATTACTTGATTTGCCGAAAGAGAGTTCCTTTGCGTTTACTACTGGATGTCAATTAGCGCATTTTACTGGTCTCTCGGCAGCAAGAAGCAAAGTACTAAAAAACGTCGGATGGTCTGTTTCTCAAGATGGCCTTTTTGGAGCTCCTCCAATAAAAGTATTTACAAGCCAACATCGACACGGGTCCATAGATCGTGCGATACGCTATCTTGGACTTGGAAATAAATCCCTTCAAGCAATTAAAACAAATGACTTGGGAGAAATACTCGTTTCAGAGTTTGAAAGATCTCTTCAAGAATTCGGTGGACCTAAAATAGTTGTTTTAGATGCTGCCGATTTAAATATCGCAGCTTTTGACTCATTTTCCGAGCTTATTCCCATCGCACAGCAGCATGGTGCTTGGGTTCATATTGATGGTGCTTTCGGTCTTTTTGCCCGAGCAAGTCCAAATAAAAAATATCTTACAAAAGGTATTGAACTTGCTGATAGTTGGGCAACGGACGCTCATAAATGGCTTAATGTCCCATTCGATTGTGGAATTTCGATTATCAAAGATAAGGACGCTCATCGAGAGGCAATGACAATACAAGCGTCTTATATCGCTTCTGATAAAATAGCTCGAGATCAAATTGATTGGAACCCGGAATGGTCCCGTAGAGCGAGAGGAGTGCCTGTTTATGCTGCCTTAAGAGAGCTTGGAAAAGAAGGCGTTTCTGATTTGGTGGAAAGAACTTGCAAATATTGTAAAATGATTATTGAAGAAATAGGAGAACTGCCTGGTGCTGAAATAATTTGGAAGTCTGAACTAAACCAAGGATTGTTAAGATTTCGGGATTTAAAAAGGAATGCTAATGAAAGTGATCATGATGTCCAAACTCAAAAAATTATTAATGCTGTTAATGAATCCGGTGTTGCTTTTTTCTCACCAACGACATGGGAGAATAAACTGGCGATGCGTGTAAGTGTTGTAAATTGGAAAACAAGTGAAGATGATGTAAAGAAAACCGTAGAAATATTTCGTAAACTGTTATCTTAAAAGCCGATTGTTTCTGTTCACAAAGCATCTTACTGCAGCCCTCAGGTTGTAAAAGCAAGTCAAAAAGAGGATCAATGAACCAAAAAAACATATCCAATGATCCGGAAGATTATCGACGGATTGAAAAAGCAATTCAGTTTCTTGAAACCCATTATAAATCCCAACCAACTTTGGAACGGATCGCTGAGAGTGTTCATCTGAGTAAGTTTCATTTCAATCGGCTATTTAAAAAATGGGCCGGGGTAACACCAACTCAATTCATGCAGTTTTTAACTCTGGAATATACAAAAAGTAAGTTAGTTGAATCCCGCAGTTTGCTGGATACATCTTTAGACGCGGGATTATCAGGAACCAGCCGTTTGCATGATCTTTTTGTGAGCTTTGAAGCCATGACACCAGGTGAATATAAGCAGATGGGGGCGGGATTAGACATTCAATATGGATATGGTACCTCTCCATTTGGTGAATGCTTAGTGGCGACAACGCGACGTGGGATTTGTCATTTGGGGTTTGTCCAAAAAGAAGGGAGAATGAAGGCTTTGAGTCAGTTGAAGATAGGTTGGCCAGAAGCAAACTTTATCAATAATACAGGACAATCTATAGAAATTATTAATAAGATATTCAAAATTGAACCAGCCAAAATGTCACGCCCGTTCCACTTACATTTGAAAGGGACTAATTTCCAAGTGAATGTGTGGAGGGCGCTATTATCAATTCCTGAAGGCAAAGTAGTTTCTTATCAAGATATTGCCGTATATATGGGTCGTCCAACAGCATTTCGAGCTGTGGCAAATGCCATTGCTATTAATCCTATTGGCTATTTAATTCCTTGCCATCGAGTAATCGCAAAAAGTGGTGCCACACATCAGTACCGTTGGGGTTCGTCTAGAAAAAAAGCCATTATTGGCTATGAAGCAGCCAAAACCAGTTAAAAAAATAAGCTATGTTTCGAATTGACCTTGTCTTATAGGAAATTGAATAAAATCTCCCCAAAATATTTTAGCCCAAATCCCCGCCCACAAAAGCCCACTTTATAAATATTCCAAAGGAAATCCCAGAAATTAAGGGGTCAAACCTTGAATTGTGAATTGATTTATTTTAGATATTGAGGTAGAAAGGCTACGAATCAATAAAACACATGTGTATGTCGAATTGTATTAACACCTGGGGTTAAGTTATGGCAAGACAACGGAGAATCGAATATAAGGGAGCAATCTACCACATTCTCTCTCGTGGAAATCAAAGACAGGAAATTTTTAAAACAGACAAAGACCGTGAACAATTTCTTGAATTACTTGGGATCGCTTCAATTCGATTTAAGCTTGAAATATATGCTTATGTATTAATGGGTAACCATTATCACATATTGCTGAAAACCAAAAATGCAAATCTATCAAAAGCAATGCAGTGGATAGGAAG
>JABHWU010000050.1 GCA_018657625.1 Deltaproteobacteria bacterium
AAGAACCAAAGAAAGAAGAACCAAAGAAAGAAGAACCAAAGAAAGAAGAACCAAAGAAAGAAGAACCAGTTGCCGCAACAGATGAGCCGGTTGTCGCAACAGACGAGCCGGTTGTCGCAACAAAAGAGCCGGTTGTTGCGGAAAAAGTGGAAGATCCGACCGCAAAAATATTTTATATGTTGGAAAATGCTTCTTTAGCATTTTTAGACAATGATAATAAGGAAATAAGAGTTACAGGAAATATTAAGCTGTATGCCGATGAAGAACTGGAAAAACTGGTTCCAAGCTGGGTTGTTTATTGGAGTGATGGTGAAGACGCCTCCGGTAAAACAATAAAAGTTTGTGAAGTTAGAGGAATCGTGGATGGGGTTATTTGTAAACTGACAGACGAAGTATTGATCGGTGATCACTTCCTGGCATACGCAGTAGATGAAGAAGGAAATGAATATCCTGAAACATTAAGCGTAGAAGTAGTGGATGCCTTTGTTGAAATATCGGAACCAATCGTCGCAGCAGATGTACCTGTAGACGTACCGGTCGTAGTCACAGACGTACCAGTTGTTGCGACAGAGGAACCAATCGTTGCCACAGAGGAACCAGTTGTTGCCACAGAGGAACCGATTGAGGTAGATGAACCATCAGCACCAACCCCAATTACTATTCTTTTGGATAATGTACTTTATGAATTTGATAAAGCAGCACTTCAAGATGAATATATGACATATCTAGATGACACCTTTGAAAATGCAGCAGATAAAGCAAGCATGACCTTTGTAATTGCTGGGCATGCTGATGAGCGTGGTTCAAATGAATATAATCTGGCCTTAGGTGAAAGAAGAGCTTATGCTGTAAAAAGATATCTAATCAGCCTGGGTTTTTATGAGGAAAACGTCAGAATTATTTCCTATGGTGAGGAAAAACCAATGGATTCGGGTCATAATGAATCAGCCTGGTCCAAAAACAGAAGATCAGTTACAGAATTAACACAATAATAATTAGTAATTTTCAAAATGCTGAAAATAACTAGGTTATAGAAACTGTTAATTCAGTTTCTATAACTTTCTTGTATATTTAGAATAAATCTTTCTATACAATATTTCTTGTAATTTAAATAAAAAGCTTTAATATTATAAAAACGACTTTTTAAGTGGTTTATAAAGTTGGTGGTTATAATATACAGGTACTAACTGAGGAGTGACTAATGGCACAAAGATTATATTTTGGATTATCGGGGTTAATAATATTATTGGCTTTTTTAGTTGTGTCTTCTTGTGGTTCAAAAAAAGTTGAGACTCCGAAAGACGCTAAGGTTTCAGAAAAAGCTAAGGTCATAGAAAAAGCTAAGGTCATAGAAAAAGCTAAGGTCATAGAAAAAGCTAAGGTCATAGAAAAGGCTAAGGTCATAGAAAAGGTTGAGATTCCGAAAGATGCTTTATTTATTGATGATTTTCAAGGGATTCCGAAGTTATCATCAGACCAGGCCAATGCCAATCAGAAGATCATTGATAATTATTATAAAAAGAAAGTTTTAATTGCAGAAATCAAAAAAAAGGATGTTGCAGAAAAAATTGAACTTGAGGCTAAAAAGGCTGAGGTAGAAGCCATCCAACAAGAATTCACGCAGCTGGTGGAAGAAAAAATTAAAGATGAAAAAATTCGTGATATGATTGCTAACGCAAAAGATGCTGATGAGTTGGAAAAGATTTTGAGGGAGAATACCAATTTAAGTGAAGCTGAAATTCAGGATTTTGTTAAGAAAAAAGCACTTCTGGTTAAGAAAGATAAAACTCTAAGACTAGATGCTTTGGGAAAAATCTATGCCAGGTTGATCAGAAATAAAAATCTTGGTGTTGAAACCGCTTTTTGTGATGCAGCTTCTTCTCTAGATAATTTCGTTATATCACCAATTTATTATGAAACAGACGTTTATTCGATTGAGAAAAAATCTGCTAATAGACTGTTTGAAAATGTTGATAAAATTATCGATTCAGTAGACGCTTATCCTGGAATGCTGCTTCAGACAGAAGGAAACTGCGATGTACGTGGTTCGAATGTTTATAATAAGAATTTAGGTGATTATCGATGGACGGGAACTGTGCCTCTACTTGTATCAATGCAATTTGATAGAGACAGGATTCGTGGTATTAGTAAAGGTGAAGAGTGTTCTATTGAAAAAAGTGCTTCCATGGATGACAACACCTGGTGGAGTAAAAATAGACGGACTGATTTCACTTGGGTTTTAAATAACTAATTTAAAAAAATAATTTCAGGTAGAATGGAATACTCAACACTAATTGATGCTGTCCTATTATCAGGCCCCATCACCCTCTCAATATTTATTTCACTGCTTTTCTTATCGGTCGTTATTTGGGCTGTGATTATGGGAAAAGCAATTCAATTTAGCAAAGAACAGCACAATGATAAAAAGCTATTGGGTTACTTTTCTACAGCTGAAGATTTCAAGAGCATCGGTATTCCTAAGAACTTTAAGCAACATAAAGGATTTGCATTTATTTACCGCGAGACCTGCAGAGAACTAGATGTAATAGAGGAGAATATTCCAGATCTAAATTTTCATGAATCAGGGATGCAAACCAATAAATCAAATGTTGAAGAAATTGTCGCTCGCACTTTAGAACGAGTCAAGACGACAGAGCAAACCCGTTTGGATAATAGTATATCTATATTGGCGACAACCAGTAATGTAGCGCCCTTTATTGGTCTTTTAGGAACTGTGGTGGGGATTATTAATGCTTTTAGTGAAATCGGTAAAGCTGGAAGTGCTGACTTAGCTTTCGTTGCACCTGCCATTTCAGAAGCGCTGGTTGCAACTGCCCTTGGTTTGTTTGTGGCGATACCATCATCTATTGCGTTTAATTATTTTAGAGGGAAAGCCCAATTGATCAAAGAAGGGTATGATGGGTTTGCATTAATGTTGTTAAATAAAATACAACATTACTATTTCTTTAGAAAAAACGAAAATGAAGGTGATTAATGGGGGGATCATCTAATAATAGTTCTATCATTACAGAAATAAATGTTACACCTTTTGTGGATGTACTACTGGTTTTACTGATTATTTTTATGATAACGGCCCCTTCAATGACACGATCTGTCGGAGTTAAATTACCACAGGATAAGTTGTTAAAAGACAAATCGCCTGTTGAAAAGAGTAGTTTAAATACATCTTTGATATTGGGGTTATCCAATAAAGGTAAGGTCATATATAAGAAGAAAAAACTTAAAATTGCATATTTTTTTAATCGTTTTGAAAAACTTGTTACAAACAAACAGCAAATAGAAAAGGTATTTATTCAAGCGGATAGATCGGTATCCTATGAAAATTTATTGAAGTTGATGGTTTTTTTAAAAAATAAAGGATATGAGAATGTTGGGCTTGTTTTTGAACAAAAATAATTTAAATGATATGATATGATTCGAACTGGTGCTTCAATTTCATTAATAATTCACGTAATCATTGCAGGGTGGTTTTTTTTTATTCAGAATTTAGTATTCCCAAAGAGCTTAGTATTGAAGAATTAGAGGAAAAAAGCCTGAATATCGATGTTATTAACACAGCGCAATTGAATGATTTGATGGGAATCAAGCCTGAATTGGAAAAAGAAGAGATAGTGCTAAAACCCAAGGAGAAAGCACCGAAACCCAAGGAGAAAGCACCGAAACCCAAGGAGAAAGCACCGAAACCCAAGGAGAAAGCACCGAAACCCAAGGAG
>JABHWU010000090.1 GCA_018657625.1 Deltaproteobacteria bacterium
ACTTGTATCATAAACCCGGTGTTCTGGATGCCCGGGTTCTGCGTAGGTTAATTTTTTATTCTTAATAATTCCATTCCAGGAGGCAATAATCGTTTTGTTTCGGGATACTCTTTTTAACAGTACCAAAGGATCCTGTTTGAGATTGATATCAAACAAAATTTCTGTGAAGTCCAGAATGGCATACTCTTGGAAGGGAGCAATTATTTCATCCAGTTTTTCAGCGACTTTTAATGCCCGTTTTTTATTTGTCATCTCAAGCAGGCATTTCGACAACTCGAGATTCAGATTAACATGGGTTTGACCCAGTTCTTCAGCAATATTATATAAAATGGTAGTTTTGTTGATTCCTGGCGTACCAACAAGTAAAACAAGACTATGATACATGTCTTTTGCTTCTTGAATTGCATCCATCAATTTTTCTTTGAGCGGTTTTGCCATAATCTTAAAGCCTAATTCACTTTTCAATTTGCGACATTTGATTTTTAAAGATCATAATCCACCCCAACATATATAAAGCCAAAAATTTAAAAGCAATACCTTATTATAAGTATATGTCTACTTCTTGAGATATATTGATACTCCACTAAAATGGTATAGGTTTTGATTTTTTAGCAAGGTGTTAGTTGAAGCAGCAAGAGAAATCGTCTTTGTTTGAAAAATTCACCATGCATTGAATACACATGAAGATTTGTTATTTAGAGAAGCCTTAATAAAAAAATAGATTGAGTGGTTTTCTTATTACTAAATCTAAAAATTGGCAATTTTTGCATGATCGCAACACAAGTCTATTATTCTGGGCAGGAGTCCTTGCTAATAAAGGCGTTGACTACTCTATCCAGTTGTGAGTGAAATATAAAACTGATCATTCTGCGCTGGTATTCATTAGACTTTGTTTTTTTTTTAGAGCTGGAAAAAGGCCTGTCCAACAAATATGTTGGACAGGTAGAGCTCACCTTTAGTAATCTTCCAAAATCCTTGAAGTGTAAGTCTTTCGGGATGCAGGGCCTGATTTTATTAACCGACATTCCCTTAAAAGTTCAAAAAGCTAAATTTTTTGTTCCACATTTTGAAAACCTGGTAAATAGATTTTTCCAGGGATTACTTTTCCCAATCGTTACGGTTTCTCAATAACTGTAGTCGGATAGAGACATCTGTTTTAATCACACCCTCTATTTTATTTATTCTATCAATCAGCATTCGAAGCTCTTCCTGGGATTTTGCACTGAACTCAATATCAAAATCAAATGCACCGGTGAGAAGGGCGATATACCATATCTGGTCAATCTTATTGAGTTCATTTTTTACATCATCTATTTTTTTTATATCAGTTTTTATACAGATGTTTCCCCTGAACACATAGCCCATTTTTTCCTGGTTAACAACGGCAACAATCTGAATCACTTCATCATCAAGAAGTTTTTTGATCCGTTTCCGAATAGCTGTTTCAGATAATTTTAATTTATTGGCAATTTCCGTGTTAGGAGTCCTGCCGTTTAAATTAAGTATTTTTATAATCTGGGAATCAATATCATCGACATGTAAATTCAAAATGCACCTCAAAAAGTGATTTGCAGAACCCTATGTTCAATCTTTCCTGCAATATAAAATTAACGATTTGGTTTAATTCCTACCACGGCACAAATTAAAAAACAAGTTCGAATATCGAACATTCGAATATGGTACTAAAAAATATGGTATTCGTACTAAAATTTTAAAAAAAAGGTTGACAATCGAATAAAAACCATATTACTTGGGTTGACAAGGGTTGTCATCGCTGATCTGGTGTTGCCAATTGTAAGCATCAGGTCAACAAGAATCAAACTTGTTAAATAAAAAGGCTGTTACCGGCTGAACTCAATTATACTGGGAGATTTATATGTCGCAGATAAGTCAAGACCTCATTAAACGAAGAGAAAAAAATATTCCCCAGGGTCCGTTTAATACGACCACTGCGTTTATTAAAAAGGCTGAAGGGGCGTGCATGACCGATGTGGATGGGAAAAAATATATTGATTTTGCCGGCGGCATCGGTGTCAATAACGTTGGCCACAGCCATCCGAAAGTGGTAAAGGCCATAACGGATCAGGCAAAGTCATACATCCATACCTGCTTTCATGTGGCCATGTACGAACCGTACGTGGAGCTGGCAGAAAAACTCAATACGCTTGCTCCCGGTAATTTTGACAAAATGACCATGTTTGCAAATTCCGGAGCCGAAGCCGTTGAAAATGCGGTAAAGATCACCAAATATGCCACTAAGAGAACAGGGATTATCTGTTTTGAGAATGCATTTCACGGCCGGACCCAGATGGCCATGAGCCTGACCAGCAAAGTTAAGCCTTATAAACTCAATTTCGGACCTTTTGTTCCGGAAGTTTACAGAATGCCTTATGCGTATTGCTATCGCTGTCCGTTTAAATTGAAATATCCTTCCTGCGACACTGCCTGTGCAGACTTTTTGGAAGATTTTTTCATCGGCAATGTTGCACCTGAAAATACAGCTGCTGTTATTGCAGAACCCATACAGGGTGAAGGCGGTTTTGTTACCCCGCCACTGGAATATTTTCCAAAGCTGAAAAAAATATGTGAAAAATATGATATTCCGCTGATCATTGACGAAATACAGGCGGGTTCGGGTAGAACTGGTAAGTTTTTTGCCATAGAACACTGGGGTATTGAACCGGATGTGATTACCCTGGCAAAAAGTTTTGCCGGCGGTATGCCATTAAGTGCGGTTATCGGGCGTGCCGATCTCATGAACGCACCCCATGTCGGAGGCTTAGGCGGAACCTATAGCGGTAATCCAGTCTCCTGTGCAGCTGCCCTGGCTGTTCTGGATATCCTGTATGAAGACAATCTTCTGTCAAAAGCTAAAAACCTTGGAAAAATCCTTATAGACAGATTC
>JABHWU010000095.1 GCA_018657625.1 Deltaproteobacteria bacterium
ATCCATCGCCCTGTCGGTTTTTTCCAAATTCCTCCAGGAATTGATGGCTGCTGTGTTATGGTTAATACGTAATGTCATAATTTACCTCTTAAAATATCGGGTTTTTCAATTCGGGAAAATTTACTCTTAGCTTCTTATCGGAGGGGACCAAAAAAACCTTTAGGAAAAACTTAAATAAAATATAGCTATTTTATTATCTATCTGTATTTATAAATGATTTATATTTTCAACATCCATGAGATCGGGTATTAATGTTCTCTCAGCATACTGACAGGGGCACTTAATTAAAAATTGCTATGGATAAGGATTAGAATAGGAACAGAATTGGAGGTCTCTGAAAATTGATTTTAGGGTGCGAGGTACGCACCCTGATAGAGGATAGTCTACTTATTTTTTAATAACACTGATTTGACATTCAACACCATTGATATCCCATTTTATAAATTCATCATTTATCTTATCCATCATAACCAGTTCATCCGCCAGAGTTTCCTGGGTGATATAATTCTGATATTTTAAAATGGACTGAGACAGTTTTTCATCACACTGATAATGAATCAGGATTCGATCAGTAACATCAAATTCCTGCTCTTTTCTTGTTAATTGAATTTTATTCACAAATTCCCTGGCCTGACCTTCAAAAATCAACTCATCACTCAATTGAATGTCAAGAGCTACTGTTAAATCACCATCACTCTCAGTGGCAATTTCTTCTTTTTGTGATTTTTGTATAAACAATTCTTCAATACCAATATCAAATGATTCATCACCTAAATCCAAAGAAACCGATGATCCTTTTTGAATTTCAACAATCTGATTTGCGCTTAAAGCTTCAATTTGAGGCCTGACAATGGATAGTTTTTTACCTAATTTTGGGCCCAATACTTTTAAGTTTGGTTTGGCTGATAAATGAACTAAATCTTCCTCATTTTCTGCAATTTTTACCTCTTTCAAGTTGAGTTCATCCATAATCAAATCAGACATATTATCTAATACACCCTTAACAGCACTATCCTTAGTCAATAAAGTGATCGACTGTAGTGGTTGCCGGACCTTTAATTGATGCTTAGACCGTAGCGCGCGTCCCATGTTAACACTTCTTAAAATAATATCCATTTCGCTTTCCAATACTTCATCACGAAATCCTTTGTTACTTTCAGGATAGAAACATAAATGAACGCTTTCAGGCATGTCATCTTGTTTGATGACCTGATAAATATTTTCAGCCAGAAAGGGTATAAACGGCGCAATTACTTTAGATAGTTCTAATAAAACGGTATACAAGGTTTTATAAGCCTGTTCCTTGTCATGACCTTGTCCTGCTTTCCAAAACCGTCTCCGGCTTCTTCTGACATACCAATTGGTCAACATATCAATGAAACCAACAAATGGCGCCACTGACTTATTTAAGTTCATGGCATCCATTGATGTCCTGACTTTTTGAATCAAACTATGTAACTGGGATAAAATCCATTTATCCAGTGGATTTTCCGGTTCATCCGGTGATTTTATCAGCTCGGGTTGCCACTGGTCTATGTTGGCATAGGTCGTAAAAAAACTAAGTACATTCCATAAAGGTAACATATTATTTCTAAGTGTTTCCTGTAATCCAGCCTCAGAAAACAATAACTCTTCAGCACGAATCGCACCGGAATTCAACATATAAAGTCTGATGGCATCAGCTCCGAATTTGTTTAACATTTCCCAGGGATCCGGAAAGTTTTTCAAACTCTTACTCATTTTTTTCCCATCTTCAGCCAACACCATACCGTTGACAATACAGTTTTTAAAGGCTGGTTTTCCAAATAAGGCTGTACTTAACACCTGAAGTGTATAAAACCATCCCCGGGTTTGATCCAGACCTTCACTGATAAAATCAGCGGGAAAATTCCTTTCAAACACCTCTTTATTTTCAAAAGGATAATGTTGTTGTCCATAAGGCATAGAACCTGATTCAAACCAGCAGTCCAGTACTTCTGTGGTACGGGTCATCTGGCTTTGGCATTTTTCACACTTGAGCTTAACAGGGTCTATAAAATGGGAATGGAGATCTGACATTTCTTTACCCGAAGCTTCTTCCAGTTCAGCTCTGCTGCCAAAACAAATCTGATGACCACAATCTTCACATATCCAGACCGGTATGGGGTTTCCCCAATATCGATTCCGGCTTATAGCCCAGGCTCTGGCACTTTCCAGCCATTTTCCCATTCTTCCATTTTTTATATGTTCGGGGGACCAGTTTATGGATTGATTATTTTCGATCATCAGGTCCTTGATCGCTTCCACATCAAGAAACCAACTACGGATGGTTCGATACATTAATGGAGCACCCGATCTCCAGCAGAATGGATAACTATGGACGACTGTTTTGTGAGCAAAAACCTTATCTTCGGCTTTCAAGCGTTTCATAATTGTCTTATCTGCATCTTTAAACCATTGTCCTTCAAGGTCCGGAGCTTCCTCATTAAAATTTCCAACCTCATCAACAGGCATCACCTGGGGTAAATCGAACTTCTCTCCCATTTGAAAATCGTCCTCACCAAAACTTGGTGCAGTATGCACTATTCCGGTTCCGGCTTCAGTTGTGGCATGATCCCCTAAAAGGACTTTAAAAGCACCCTGGGTTTTAAAATCTTCATAATAAGGTAAAATAGGTTCATATGACTTTCCTTCCAGATCTTTTCCTAAGCAGTCACCGATAAATTCTATCTCAGCATCTCTTCCAAAATTAGCAACTGCCAGTTCTTTGGCTAGATAGTAAAAACTATCTCCTGATTTGACTTTAGCATAGGTGACTTCGGGATTAACAGTCAGCGCCAAATTCGCAGGCAAGGTCCAGGGAGTGGTTGTCCAGGCTAAAAAATAAGTGTTTTCTTCCTCAGATGATTTGAATTTAATTGTCACTGAAGGATCCTGGACATCCTGATAGCCCAGATTTACCTCAAAATTAGACAATGGTGTACTTAGTCTGGGGCTGTAAGCGACAATTTTTTTACTTTCATAGATTAATTTTTTTTCCCACAGGGTTTTAAATACCCACCAGATGGATTCCATAAAATCCACGTCCATGGTTTTATAATCATTATCCATATCGATCCAACGACCAATACGTTTAATGGTTCGTCTCCATTCATTACTATAGCGTAAAACAATACTGCGACAATGTTCATTAAATTTATCGATTCCGAGTGCTTCAATATCCAGTTTTCCTTTCAAACCCAATTCTTTTTCAACTTCAAACTCAACCGGTAAACCATGACAATCCCAACCAAATTTTCGTTCTACTTTCATGCCCAGCATCGTTTGATACCTAGGGACAACATCTTTGATCGTACCGGCAATCAAATGACCATAATGGGGTAACCCTGTAGCGAAAGGAGGCCCATCATAAAAGAAAAACACTTTATCATCGGATCGTTCGTTAATGGATTTTTCAAAGGTGTTATTATCATCCCAAAATTCAAGTACTTCTTCTTCTAATGTAGGAAAGCCTTTTTTATTGTTGATCGTTTTAAACATGTCGCATACCGGTCGCAAAAGGAATTTTCAAAAAAATAAACACAAAACTACTGTCAATAAACAGCAATTGACTTTTCACTTAAGATTGATGATTCCGAATAAATCAGGGACTAATCGTGGGTGTTTAGTGATGAATTTGATAACTAAATTGATATCTTAAATCTTTTAAGCAGTCCAGTGATTTAAGATGAATCCATAATGTCATCGGAGAGTATGCCGGGATCGATAATATTAGATACCCGTATGAAATCCAGTTAATTTTTCCTTTTTAAAATCGCTCCTGTCTTCTACGGCTTTTTTAGTTTCCCCATGAATTTTTTTTAAAAGCATGGCATCTGCCGAATCCAGAGTATCCATTTTCCTAATTGCCATGTCTCTGATAAAATCAATGTACGTTCCGGCAGTTCTAATATTATTAAAATACAAAGCTATCAGCAGTAATATCCGGGCGGATTTAAAAGAGACAGCATCACTTTGTGCCTCTTTGAATACATCTTCAGCTTTTTTAGCTGTTTGTTTTAAATACTGATCTGCTTTATCCTGTTCTCCGTTGGCTGATAAAATTTCTGCTAAATTCAACATCAATGAGACGACCATCCATTTTTGATCAGGATCATTGTTTGCTCCGGCTAAACCAGTAGCAGTCGCAATGGCTAACTGATATGTTTTAAAAACCGTTGGTAATGAACGATTAAGAGACTCCAGCTCCTGTTCAATTCCTTTGATATTCTTTTTTCTTTGTTCAATACCGGCTTTCCATGATTTACAGAATGTATCCCTAAGCATTTCAGGTGTTTTATGTTTATCAGATCTCTTAAACATCTCTTTTTGAGTCGCAGCAAAATAGCAGGTTGGACAAACAATAATCTTAACCAGGTTATAATCAATCTGATCGTACCCCTCGTTACTTTCAGAATAAGTAATTATCCCAAAAATGTTTCGATCCGGTTTTTGTGTTTTAGGCTTCAGCTGAAATGCTTTAAATTTCTTTTCAGATTTACAGACAAAACATTGAACGTTTCGTTCTAAAATTGAGTTATTCTTTGAGCTCTCAGTAGGGTTATTGGCATTATTTACTTTTTTAGAGAACTCACATTTAGTAATTAAACTGTTTTTATCCTGCTTCCAGGTAATACCTTTATTACTCCAGTTCAGTATTTCATCGTATTTTTCACTTGAAAAATCACAAAATCCCGCTAACTGTTTTAAAAAAGCCTGTTCCTTATAGGAAATGTTTTCATCCGCAGATATCGTCATCATAACATCGATATATATTTGCCCAAGGATGTCAGGTGGTATATTGGGAGGGGCTGTTAAGGGAGGGATCATTTTATTCTTTACAAAAGCCATTAACTTTTGTTTCTCTCTGGGATCCTCAATAAATGAAGATGCCATTTTTATAAAACTGACTTCTTCTTTATCAATGATACCATCACACATAATGGATGATATTAGTACATTTGCATACCATAGTTTTTGCTGGGCATTCAATTGATCCAGCGGCACCTGAAAGTTCTTGGGTAATGATGGAAAGAGTTCCTCCTGGGAACCTTTCCACTCCAATCCTTCCATGCCCCAACGTATGACAGCCAAATAATAGTTATCCGCCAGATTAAATAGGTTCGCGACACTTTTTAGAAAATCCTTCTCTTTAGTGTCAAAATCTAAATCTGAAATCATAATTAAGACTAACTCAATAAATATGGCAGCTAAAGTCTCATTTTTTACATCAGATGGTTCCGTTAGCGGAGGAGATTTTTTTTGACCAATAAACGTCATCAGTTTCTTTTTCTCATGTGGGTCATTGACAACAGTCAAAACCTGCTTCAGAAATTCCGTTTCTGACATATCTATTTCATCATCCGCCAGGATGGCCGCAACGACCAAATGTGCGTACCAAACCTTCTGATTATTCGTCAAATTTTGAACAGGAACACTCATAAGAACCTTCAGTTAGTCCGTTTTGCGACCAAAACACCGTCGCTCATTGGCAAAAAAGTACAGCTAAAATTAGGATGGTTAGCAATTTTTTGATTAAACGTCTCTAGTAATTGCGTGGATTTCCCATATTTTTTTTTCTGATCTGGTGTTAAGCCAAATATTTTTCGATTATAAAAAATATTATCCACTATTAACAAACCATTTTTCACTAATGCAAGATAACAATCGTCCAACAAATCAATATATTCTTTTTTTGTTGAATCCAAAAAAATCAAATCAAATTGTTGACTATTTCCCTCAAAGAAATCTTTAGCCCAATTATGAACCAGTTGCACCCGATGCACATTCTCTGAAAGCTGTAGGTATTTTCTACATTGATCCAGGCGATATCGATTGGAATCCAGAGCTGTGATCTTGCTTTCCGAACTTCCGTATAACATCCAATGCGTAGAATAGGAAATGCCACAACCAATTTCTAATATCCGTCCTGGGTTAAATATTGAACAGACAAATTTTAAAAAAAAACCTAACTCATCATCAATAATCGGAACCTTATTTTTAATTCCGAAATTTCTGATAGCTTCTAGATTTTCAGGTAAAGGCGGATTAAGTTTCGCGATATAAGCGACCGCCTGAGAATAAAAATCGTCCACATCACCCACATTGGTATCTGGTTTCAACTAAGCCCCAAAAAGATATCCCTTTGCAAAGTACATGTTCAATGAATTTATTTAATATCCATCCGGTTTAATTAAAATATCAATGCGACGATTCAGCCGGCGTAACTCTGCGGTGTCATTGGACACCTTCGGTCGAGTTGAACCATATCCGATAATTTCCATCCGGGTACTTTGAATACCAAATTCTTCCAGTAACCTGGCTATCGAGCCAGACCGGGCACCACTTAATTCCCAATTCGATGGGTAGGTTTCATTACTAATCTTTTGATCATCCGTGTGACCTTCAATGATAACACCATTGGGAACAGCATAGAGTATCCGGGCAAATTTTTCAATAATATCTTTTCCTTCCTCTGTGGGGTTAGCTGAACCAGGATCAAACATTGCAGTATCACTAAATGAAACTGTAATCCCCTGATCATCAACAGTGATGTCCATAACTTCTGCGATATCGCTCTTTTTCAAAGAGCTTTCCATGCTTTCCATGAAGGTTGGCATTCCGGTAAAGACAAAAGGAGAGGCAGGGGGTCCACCCTTAAATGATGCAGCTACAGCTTTGAATTTTTCTTCGTTGGTTTTCGACATGGCAAACAAGAGCACAAAAAAGCAGAGTAACAATGTTACCATGTCGCCATAGGTATAAATCCACTCGACACGTTCTTCACCACAATTACATTCGCATTCTTCTTCAATAGCCATTATTTACCCTTGTCGCCGCTAAATTTCAGTTCTTCGTATTTGGATTTTAATTCAGGTGTTAAATAATTCATCAGATCCTGTTCAATAAACTCAGCACGTTCATTTTTTTCAATAAACAAGACGCCATCGCGCACCATCTCAGCCATCACCAATTCACTAACTCGCGCTGTTTCCAGTACATTTGACCAGGGAACAAAGACACCACTTGATAACAAAGACCCATATAGTGTCGTAATCAACGCCACGGCCATGTTCGGCCCAATTTTACTGGGATCACTTAAATCCTGAAGCATTAAAATCAAGCCAATTAGCGTTCCAATCATCCCATAGGCAGGGGATAAACTACTCATTAATTTCACCAATGATTGATCCAAGGTTTTCTTTTTATCTGAATATTTCAGTTCAGATTGCATAATATCCGTGATCAATTCACGATCAACCCGGTCAACCACCAAACGCAATCCATTTCTTAAAAACTCATTTTCTATACTAGGTAAAGAGTCTTCAATGGCCAGTACGTTTTTCCTGGCTACTTTAGCCACATCAACAATAATCACTAATGTTTCAATTAGTGGTATCGATTTCGCGCCATATATCTTTTTAAGTGATTTTCCTAATCCTAGAAAGACATCCAGGGGGAAAGATGCTAAAGTAGCTGCCAGTGTACCAAAAAGTACAATAATAATACTTGGTGCATTATACATGTACTGGAGGTTTTTAAAAACAAGATCTGGGGTAAGCACCCCAAATACAATCACAACTACAATAGTTACTGTACCAAGAACCGCAGCTAGATCCATATTAAATTAGCAGAAAAAGTTTTATTTTTTTTGATTAGGTTTTAAAATTGCTAACATATGTTTAAAGACTCATATTATTGAATTTCAAACTTATACCACTATAAAGGAAAACATGTAAAGCAAGATTTAGGCTAAGCGGCTTAATTGGTCGAATATTCCAAGAATAGGTGTAGTGTTTGCATTTAATTTATAACAAAATAGGTTTTATCTATTACAAAGCCACTATGACAGTGCTGAAACCATTTTTATCAACCTATATTTCCTATTAATTTTTAAACCTTAATTGATTATGCGATATGTACTCTTTTTGGTGTTTTCAGTATTATTGATCGGTTCCTGTAATTTTACACAATCTGGCCAGGCCGAGCAACAACGCCTGGAGGCTCAACAAATAGCAATTCTAGCTTGTGCAGAACCAAGATTGATGGCTAGTTTTGAATTTCATAAAAACGCCAAAGATTTTTTATCCTCCTATTATAAAACCAGAAAAGAGAGTGAACTTTTTTTCTCATGGTACGCCATGGAGGATTCCGTTCATATGGCAAAATCTGTTCGTGCCTGCTGGGACAAGCGTAATAAGCATTTTTTAGCTGCAAAAAATGTATTTCAGAAAAATAGAGTTTTAGAGAGATTGATTGTGCAGAATATGAGACAATACTCACAATCTCAACTTTCAGAACTGTATTTGGAAGATTATCATAATTTATTTGTCCGCGATATTCAATAACCATTAGCGATCATGTCACTTCAATTTGATGATACCATCGTTGGCATAGCGACCGCTCCAGGTGAGTGTGGTGTCAGCATTATTCGCATCAGTGGAGAACAGGCCCTAAAATATGCTGATCACTTTTTTAAGCCAAAATTTTCAACAAATATCTTCAACCTGAAAAATCGTCATCTCGCCTATGGTTGGATAATAGATAATGGAAAGACCATTGATGAAGTTTTAGCAGCAGTGATGCGGAGACCACACAGTTTTACTGCAGAAGATGTTGTCGAAATCCAATGTCATGGTGGTAGTTATATCACCCAGACCATATTAAATCTGGCAATAAATGCCGGAGCCAGACTAGCAAATCCCGGAGAATTCACCCAAAGAGCTTTTTTAAATGGTCGGATCGATTTAACCCAGGCTGAAGCCACAAATGATTTAATCCAGGCAAAATCAGAACTTGGATTGAATTTAATTGTTAATCAATTAAAAGGTAATTTACACCAAAAAATTCTCGATTTAAAAAATGAGGTAATATGGATTTCATCCCTAGTTAATGCTGGCATTGATTTTCCGGAAGAAGATATTGTTTTCAGCAATTACGATCAGATCTCCGACAAAATTGCATATGTTAAAAAAGAGCTGGAATCTCTCATTGAATCATCCAATCTGGGTATCATGGTCAGGGAAGGCTATAAGGTCGTTTTAGTCGGAGAACCCAATGTCGGTAAATCCAGTATTCTGAACGCGCTACTCAATGTGAATCGCTCAATTGTTACCCAAATTCCTGGAACCACCCGAGATACCATCGAAGAATATTGTAACATCAACGGTATACCTGTCTCTTTAACCGATACAGCCGGCATTCATAGAACATCTGATGCCGTTGAACAGGAAGGGATTAACCGCTCTTTTGAAGCGATTACCAAAGCTGATTTAATACTTTGGGTCATTGATATGGTCAATCCTTCATATCAACTGGATTTACCTGATCATTCGATTTTAAAGGATAAACCCGTTTTAGTGGTATTTAATAAAATTGATCTACAATCCCAATTTAAAAAAGACCCCCCGCAGGATCTGCCATCCTTTAAACAGATCACAATTTCTGCCAAAGATAAAAGCCAAATCCAGGAACTGAGGAAAACTATTTTTGAATTTATTTCAGGAAAAACAGGTAAGCTCACAGAGGAAACAGCAATAACCAATTTAAGGCAAAAAATAGCCGCTGAAAAATCTCTGGAGCAAATTGAAAGACTACATCACTCCATCAAAGATACACTTGAAGAGGAGTTACTAGCTATCGACCTGACTGAAATATTAAGCCTTTTAGGTGATATCGTTGGAGAAACAACACCTGATGATATGCTGAACCAGATTTTTGAAAATTTTTGTATTGGAAAGTAAAGTACTTTTTAGGGTTTTTTCAACTCCAGGTTTTTTTCCAGGTTGATTTCATATAGTCGGAGCTTTGATGATTCTGCAAACTTTCTGACAAGCGTGGATTTTCCAACTTGCCTTGCGCCTCTAATGATCAATGGTTTACTGGATTCATTGCTTATTCAGTCTGATAATGTTTTTTCTACTGACCTTTTCATCGGTAATTATTTCACAGCTTTAGGTATAATACCCCACCCCTTAAGATATTCTATCATTGCGTTGATACCCCGTCCGCTGGCGGTTGGGTAGTTCATTAGGAGATATTCTCTATATCCGTAGCGGGATATCAATGATGGAAGGATTGTTTGGCAATGGGAATCCCTTAGAGATAAGATTCCCATACCCAAAACTTCTGCCAAAAGAACAGTTCGTGCAAACTTCATTTTTTTTTGTAAATCCGGGGAATACTAATTTTTGTTAAGAAGTATCGAAAAACCAGTACTATGTCCCCGGATTTCTCGGATTTCTCTCAAAACACACGGAAATTTTCGCAAATCGTTTCTCAAGGGTATCCCCTCTACTGCTGTTTATACTAATGGATTGATAACTTTTAATTTATGGAATCTTCCAAAATCACGATCAGCAGAATAAAGTTCTGTTACACCTTGTTGTAAACAGATGGCGGCTATTCTGGCATCATGCACCATTGGGCCTTTAATTTGAGATGATCGAATTAATTCTTGCAATATCTTCCAATACTCACCAACTTCGGAAATCATTATTAAACTGGGAGACTCAAACCAGGCTGAAACTTGATCAAGTGCAGTTAGATATGGGCTGGGAGGTTTATATATCCTGGGATGGGTGACAATGGAAAAGAATTCATGAATGCATGGCCATGGGATCAACCAAGGTTTTATTCCCTCAGCCAATTCCGTTATAATACTACAAGCTGGAGAATAGAAAGGTGAATCCGAACGATGAGCGTACACCAAAATATTTGTATCTACTGCAATCATCCTCCATGTCCCTCATAAGCAGCTGATCGTATTTTTTGCCAGTCTTCTCCCTCAAATTCAGATTGGAGACCCTGTCCATGAAAGCAAGATTTACGCAGAACGAACTTTTTACGTATTTTCCTTTCGGATAATACACGATGCAACCCTTCTTCAATTAAAGCGCGCAATGTTGATTTTTCTTTTTTTGTCAATTCTTTTGCTTCTTCAAATAAAGCATCAGATATATTTATGGTTGTTTTCATATGGCTAACCATATCACTAAATAAGGTGATATGCAACTACAAATAAAGAAGAAGAAGGAATCACTCATCATTTGCTTCGCAACAGATAATAAATATCGCTGGTTTCAAATTGGCAGTAGTTGATTTTATATAGCCGGAGCTTTGATGATTCTGCAAATTTTCTGACAAGCGTGGATTTCCCAACTTACCTTGCGCCTTTAATGATCAACGTTTTACTGGATTTATTGCTAATCCAATCCGTTAATGTTTTTTCTGCTGATCTTTTCATCGGTAATTATTTTATATTTATAATTTATAAACAATTGATGTATGAAAAAAGGGTGTATATCAAACATTTCTATTGGAAATTAGTGATAACTTGTCTATATAGGGAGAGATTTACCGCAATAGTTAAGTCTCCTGTCACCGGGGCATTAATTGTATACATGATTAATCCTGAAAACTGATAGACATAATCATAAAGTTAGTTTACTTTAAAACTAATATGTGAACTATAAAATAGGAGTATGGGCTATGAAGATGATTCGATTGAATATTCACGAGGCGAAAACTCATCTTTCAAAATATATCAAATATTTATATCAAGGTGATAACATAATACTTTGCAAAAGAAATGTCCCGATCGCGGAAATTCGTCCGATAAAAAAAAAGCTTATGAAAGAACGTCCGATTGGATTAGCCAAGGGCGACTTCAAAGTTACTAACACCTTTTTTGATCCTCTCCCTGATGATATTGTCGACGCTTTTTCGGGAAGGTAGAGAATGAGGATTTTGTTGGATACATGCACTTTTTTGTGGATTATCACCGATGATCCGAATTTAAGCGAAAAAGCCCGTCTCTTATTTTCAGAAAAAAATAATGACGTTTTTCTTAGCGCGGCTTCAGCCTGGGAAATTACAGTAAAATATAATCTTGGAAAACTGGCTTTACCTTTTGAGCCAAAGCAATACATTCCTGAACAAAGAAAATTACATCAAATAGAAAGTCTTTCGTTAAAAGAAGAATCCACGTTTTTTTTAACTAAGCTGCCCGATTTTCATAAAGATCCATTTGATCGAATTCTTATTTGCCAAGCGATCACTTTGGATTTAATAATACTCACACCCGATCAGCATATTACCCGGTATCCTGTTAGAACAGATTGGTGAATTTTCCGTTTGACCCCTTCCTCTTTACAGACCATCACTTTTTATATTTTTTCCGGTTAGCATCGGTGCGCTATCCCCTATTCTTAACTCTCCGGCCAATAAGAAAGGATCAAAAATAGAAAGGACCATTAAAATCAGAGTTAAAATTCCGGAAATTTTCATTTTGTTAACCTGGTTATACGATATGATTAAAAAGGTTGCGTTTTTCTGACATACGAAAAACCTTTTTTTGAAGGCAGTTAAATTGGATCAGTGACCCTTTTTTTGTCCAGATGAATGTTAAAAATAAATGATGTGTCATGCAAGTAAAATAAACTTCTATTTGTGTAGGACTACTGGTTCAATATATTCAGCTCTGGAACAATCTTTATTCAGTGGTTTTTTTACCTTGAAACATACAGGTATTATTAACATGCCGCCTAAACAGGGTGGGCAACGAGTTACCCACCTTACAAGCATAAACATTTTATCTTGTACCGTAGGTTGGACCTGCGGAGCTTGTCCAACGTTTTACTCAGTATGGGCAACGAGTTATTCACCCTACAAGACAAACCGGATTATCACCACGCAATTATAAATGGCTTCATGTTGAGCTATATTAACTATCTCGTTGCCTGTACTCCATGATTATCCTGTCCAGCTGACCTACCAGATATAAAGGCAGTGATATTAACGAATAGGTTACATCCGTTACCGAATTGTCAGATAGTTTAAGTTTGTGTGAAACGGTTTGGATAGATGCGAGGTTAAGGTCAAACCGAACACCCATTTGAATCTTTTTTAAATAAACAAATTGCAGCAGAGATTTCATGGTTCCACTTTTACCTGATTTAACCTCAATCGGTACGACCAAGTTTCCTTGGGAGATGACATAATCCACCTCGGCATTTGTCTGCTTTTTCTCTCGAAGCCAGTAAAAAAGACCCGGTGGTTCTTTTAAATCAATCTTATAGAAAAGATGTTGCCCTATAAATTGCTCTGCTAATGGTCCTTCATTTACCAACTCTCTTTCATCCATATTCCTTATCGATGTTAGATCAATCCCAAACATTCGGTTCAGTAATCCAATATCTAAATAGATCGGTTTATAAACGTGATCATCCACATCCGCAGCTAGGGGAATGCCACCGCAATCGCTATGAAAAACAGGAGAAATTATTTTGGCTTTAATCAACAAATCAATAGTAGTTCTTACTTCCCTGGCTGTTTCATCCTTTAAAACCCTACTATAAATTACTTTTTGCCCGATCATTTTAGGAATACTCCTGAATACTTTCTGAAGTCTCAATAACGATTTTCGGGTTGCATATTTTGAAAAATCGTCCTGATAAGTGGAAATGATTGACTGTAATACACCTTTACTCAGATTTATATCCTGCTTGTTAATATAAAAGTCAACGGCTTCCGGCATACCCCCAATTAGCATATATTCTCTTTGAAGGTTTAAGAGTTTTTGGTGCACCGTTGATGGAATAGGGTTGTTAAAATCAAAATCCCGGATATAAGACAACAAATTCGGTTTGGCCTCAAAAAGATATTCTTCAAATGTCAAAGGTCCTAAATATAGATATTCTACACGCCCGACAGGCATGGAAAAGTGAAGATCCGCCAGCGCGAATTCAAGCAGAGAACCAGCAGATACTACAGCTAATTGAGGATAGTCTTCATAAAAATATCGAAGTGCCTGGAGCGCATGAGGGGTTGCTTGTATTTCATCCAAAAACAAAAGCGCGTGTTGAGGATTTATTTTTTGTTCCAATAAACCTTCTAACTCTTGACAGATTCTTTTTACATCTAGTGTTTTAAAAATATCATCCAGTTCCAGGTTCTTTTCCAAGTTGATTTCATATAGCCGGAGCTTTGATGATTCTGCAAACTTTCTGACAAGTGTGGATTTTCCAACTTGCCTTGCACCTCTAATGATTAATGGTTTACGGGATTCATTGTTTATCCAGTCTGTTAATGCCTTTTCTGCTGATCTTTTCATCGGTAATAATTTTATATGTGTAATATATAAACAATTAATGTATGAAAATAGGGCATATGTCAAACTTTTTTATTGGAAATTGGTGATAACTTGTCTATAAGGGAGGGGTTTACCACAATAGTTAAGTATCCTGTCACTGATGCTTAAAGATTACGGAACTGTGCAAAGACGGAAGCCAATCCTGCTGTGACGAGCACCCGGCGAACCGTAAGCCCGATCCGCCGATCGCAAATAGCTGGCGGAATCAATGAAGCTGCCGCCAAGAATCACACGATCCGAGCCCGTCGGGCTTTCCCAGGCACTACCATCTGTGGGGGCTCCGCTGTAACTGCTATGATACCAATCCTGGGTCCATTCCCAAACATTCCCGTGCATATCGTATAGTCCCCAAGGGTTAGCCGTTTTAGTTTTAACCGCTTTTGTACCGGCAGGGGAATTGTTGCCACTCCACCAGGCCACACTATTCAGACAGCTATCACTGTCCCCGCAGGAGTATTTGGTCGTGGTACCCGCTCTGGCAGCGAATTCCCATTCCGCCTCAGTGCACAAGCGGTAATTGCCACTGGTTTGTCCGTTAAGCCAGCTGATATAGCTTTGCGTTTCTGTCCAGGAAACATAATTTAAGGGATGGTTTTCTTTGCCACTGGCGCCGTAAGTATAGTAAGAACCGGTGCCACCACTGTAAGTACATCCTCCATCATCCACACATTCTTTATATTCGGCGGCGGTGACTTCATGATCGGAGATATAAAAGCTACTAACTGAGACCGAATGCACTGGCAATTCATCACTATCCCCTCCTCCAGCGCTGTCCCCCATCTGAAAAGTACCACCGGAGATCAGGACCAGGCCGGTAGAGGTAGCTGAATATTTATTATAATTATCATCGGCGTTTGAGGTTTCATCCACTTCTTTGCAACTGAAGGAGATGATGAGTCCGAGGAAGGTGATGGCAATAACCAAGATGATTTGTTTTAGGTTTTTTGGTTTCATGTTTTGATTTCTTTAAATTTTTTATTAAATCTATTTTTATGGTTTCAAATACACTTTTTCAACCACGGACCACACAGACCACACGGAAATTTTCAGCTTGCCGCATAAACAGCATTACGATAATTATTTCCTTAACAATCTTTTTTCTATGTTTCCCTTGTAGACAGTATTTTTTTTACCACGGACCACACGGAAATTATCAGCCTGCCGCATAAACAGTATTACGATAATTATCTCCAAAGTACTTTTTTCTATATCTTCCATGTAGGCAGTACTTTTTTTACCACGGACCACACAGACCACACGGAAATTTTCAGCCTGCCGTATAAACAGTATTACGATAATTATCTCCAAAGTACTTTTTTCTATATTTCCCTTGTAGGCAGTATTTTTTTTACCACGGACCACACAGACCATACAGAAATTTTCAGCATGCCGCATAAACAGTACGGCGATATTTATCTCTGTAACGGTCTTTTTTCCGTGTGGTCAGTGTGGTCCGTGGTTATTTTTTTTATCACCATATACACAGACCATACAGAATTTTACTACTTAGTGTCTGAACGGAAATATCAAATATTCAGGTTGGTTGCTCATAATCCGGAAATTTGGGTACACGTAACGATCTAGTATTTCGTAGTTAAGTCTTTGCTAAGTATTGTACATGTCCCCAAATTTCCTGCTTTTCATTCAGGCACTACCTAATAATCTTTTTTCCGTGTGGTCAGTGTGGTCCGTGGTTAATTTCTTTTTCACCATATACACAGACCATACGGAGGTTTTTAAAATTTTATTTCAAAAGCCAATTGGATGTTTCCATTGGGTAACAACTCCGGTTGCCAGGATGTAGTTTCCGGGTCCTTGGGTTCATCCAGATAGATCCAGGTGGCTAAGGCTAAAAAACTGACCGAGAGAATTCCCCCTAATTGCGCATTTTCATTATGGGATTTAACATCTTCATTATACGTCTTGGCTTGATCCCGATGGGTGGCCGCCTGCGCAAGACTGGGGGCCGATAAAATCGCGTCTTCTTCAGTTTTTTGATTTTCACTGGCTGCCTGAGCCTGCTGATTCTCCGATAATGCATAATAACCGCTGGCCAAAGCACCGACCAGGGAAAGCCCCCATTTCCAGTACCAGTTACCGTGCTGGTTAACCAGTTCCTGGCGGGAATAGCGATCATAGATATCAATAGTGAGGGATTCAGTTAAACCATCCCGGATGGTTATTTGTTTGGAACCGGTTTTATTATCAGAAATGATTTTCACTTGATGATGCCCGGCCGGCAATGATAAATTAGCAGGCACCTCACCCATTTTCTCCCCATCAATAAATACATCCGCCCCTTTTTGGTAGGGCATACTGCTGATCATCAGGTTTCCTTGTAGCCTGCGCAGGGTGGCCTCATTTTCGTTGATGGTTTCGCTTTTTCCGTTAGCGATGGTAATCTTATAATCCAACGGATCATAACCCTGTTTTTTAATTTTTAATTGGTATTTACCAGCAGCTAACTTTTGTTCTTTAGGAGCCATAAATTGAGAAACCAGTTTGTTTTCCTGATTGTAGATATTAATCATCGTATCCGGCGGATTGGTTTTGATCTTCAGGATTCCGAAATTAGGTTTTAACACGAATAGTTTCGTGGTTTGCTTTTCGGCTTGAATACCTATTTGTCGGTTTTCTTTTGACAGATAGAGTGGATAATCGAGGCTGATCAAGTAATTGCCGGATAAAATACGCCGGTTTTGGTAGGGGGTTGTCCCAACTTTTGCTCCGGCCAGATAGACGTTGGCGCCGGGTGGATCGCTGTTTACGATCAGGCTGCCATATTTAGACTTCAGTTTAATGGGACCGACTTCATTGATTCCCCCTTTTAAGGTCATGACCAGATTTTTATCTGAAACATCAGGATGCTTCAGAGTGACCTTTAGTTGCTGGCCCGGTTTTAAGCGCATATTCTGATAGGGTGTTACACCGGCTTTGATATTACCGAAGTAGACTTCCGCTTTAGTGGGAATGGTGTCTAAAATCAAGGCGGCAATGTTTGAGGTTTGATCACCACTAAATTTGAGAGTGACGCGTTCCACACCGCCTTGAAATGAAGCGGAACCGGTATGGTTCAAAAATTGTACTGAACCGCTGCCACCTGATAGTTTCTCTGATAATGTTTCCAAAGCTTGATCCAGCGTCTCCAGACTACCGGTATGTTTAACCGTTTCAAAAGCGATGATGGAACCATTTTTGATATTCATCATTTTGGCTGATAACACATACATACCCTCCATCAATTTAGAAAAGGAACTGGAGATCACACGATCCACCCCCAGTTGTTCCCCGATAACAGTGACACATTCATCCCGTGTGCAGCCAGTGGAAGTTTGGATCTGATCCGCATCCATTTTATCAATTTCAGCACTGCTGGCCATATTGAACTGACGGCTTCCAGCCAGGGCAGCCCGAAAGATTTCGCTGAAGCCTTTTCTTTGAGCGTTGGTCAAATTATCAGCTTCCAGGTCTAATACAGCCACCAGAGCTTTGTTGACCGATTTTTTAGAGATATAAGCGACACTGGTCTGGGCCAATACTTCCCCTGACAACATCCCCTTTAACGCTTGCAGGCGCAGTGTGCTTGTCTTACCTTTTTGCTCATAGGTGCTATGGATAAAAATCGCATTGGAAGCAGAAACTCTGGCGACCGCCTGTGATTCTATCAGCATTTTGACGTCCGGTAAGACTTTCTCCAAAGTAAAATAGAGTTTGATTTCGATCAACTCGGCAGTTTTATCTTTCTTTTTGGAGTGGTAATTTTGGACACCGATAATCAGTTGTTTAGAAAGGTCAATGGTTTATGGATTTACTATCGTTTGATCCGACTGGATCAAGTGAAGTGGAACTTCTCTAAAACTCATGTAATGAATATTTTTATTAGCGGGGTATATCTAGTGCATTTACCTTTAATAGATCCTGATGCCTGTACTCGGCAAAATGATTACAACGAACTTGGTCCTGTCATTTCGACGAGCCCGCGAGGAGAAATCTTATAAATTGAGATAAAAAAGATCTCTCCTCATACTTCGTCGAGATGACACCTGGTAATAGTTTGATTTTAAAGGCATAAAATTTAAGTTCATTAACAGTTACCCAAACCGGTGCCCGGTAAGATGTTTGCAATAAACTTGTCTGAGTCTGTGGATCAAGCGTCAAGCGGATCCACGCAGAAAAGCTTCAAACGTTGGGTCCGCTGACGCTTGCCCCGACCAACGGTTTATCTGCATTAAAACAAGTCGCAGAGAACTCAACGTTCACAGAAAATCATGAATTACGCCTTTTCAGTGTGGTCCGTGTGGTCCGTGGTAAGAAGTTTTTTCTCAAAGCAGAAAAGAAAGGCGACCACGGACCACACGGAAACTACAGATTTTCGTAACTTATTGTAATTATTATTTATAAATTCAAGTTCATTAACAGATAATGACTGACCAAAAGTACCCAAAATCGGAAAAACTATTCTAAAATATTTAACAACATGAATCAAATAGCTGTAATAATACCAAATAAAAAGGTGGATAAAATCCTGGAATTATTGCTAAATAAGAAGCAAGACTTGTTGGAATCACTGTTAGTCTGCTCACAGAAATTTAATTTTGTGACGGTAGAAACAGAACTGGAGGCATTGCTTAAACGCCGCCAGGAAATTTTTATGCAATTACAGATTAATGACCGGTGTATTGATAAACGCTGTGATCAACTAAAAGTTTCAGGAAAAGCTCTCTACCCGGAAATTGTTAGTAATTTCAAAAGATTATTAACAATCATTACTGAAAACAACCAACAGTCTATTCAAAATTATGAAAAAGAAAAAATACAGTTAAAATTGGAAAAATTAAAGCTAAATGAAGGAAATAAATTATCCGGTTATATTTACCAACAAAAAGCAAAGGTTACTTTTAAATCTATCTTAAATAAGAAATGAACTACCCCGCCGCAAGCGGACGGGGTATTAAACCCAAAGCTGCGCAATTAACCACGGACCACACTGAACACACTGAAAAAAGTTCGTTACGGAGATAAATATCGCCGTACTGTTTATGCGGCATGCAGATAACTTCCGTGTGGTCTGTGTGTTCCGTGGTAAAAAAAAATGAACTACCCCGCTGTCAACGGGCGGGGTATCCACGCAATGATAAAACGTCCCAAGGGGCGGGTATTAACCCCAAAGCGGCACAATGACAGAACGTATTAAACCTAAAGCGGCGCAATAAAAGCAGGAGGATATATGAAAACTGATAAAGTCAACCCGGCTCAGAATTATCAACACCTGATAAAGGAAAAACACGAGCAGGAACAGGCAAACAAAGAAATGATCAAAGGTAAAAACGACCAGTCCTACATCGTAGAAAAATCAGAATATGATAAAAAAGAAGCCAAAGAAAATATTCAAAAAATTACACAATTAGAGTCTGTTAAAAAACATATTCAGGAAAACATTCAATGGAAAAGAATGAAATTCCGAAGGCATGAAGAGAACAATAGAATTTATATTGATATTATTGATCGGGAATCCAATGAAGTTATTAAAACAATCCCAGAAACAGAATTTATAAAATTATCACACCAGGCAGCGAAGAACAATCCCGGCTTAAATATTAATATCAGTGGGTAACTCGGTGAAAAATTCTTATCTCATTCAACGAATTTTAGGGAAAATCATCGGCAGTTCAGATAAAAAAGATGATTTAAGTAAACTTAATATTTCCAGGGAAGGTAAAGCCAAAGCAGGAAAATACTATCAGGGAACAAAGGGTAAAATAACCCCTAAACAGAAGAAACAAGCTTCTAAATCGCAAGTAAATGAATTTGTGCAATATCAAAAGGAGATAGAAGCGATAAAACTATTAAAATCTTCAGATAAACTAAAATCTCCCGGTAAAATTTTAAAACTTCCAATATCAAAAAAATAAGAAATTTTATAGCGATATTCAAAGATCGTTCTTACTATTCCCCAAAATGGTATCTATAAACTGAAAAGTATTCACATCGAACAAACCTCTGTTTGTGATTCTGATGTCAGGAATGACCGGTAAAGCCATTAATGCCATTGTCATAAAAGGAGATACAAGATCACATCCCAGTATTTCCCAGGCCTTTTCTAACTGCTGTATTGCTGCTTGAACTATTTCTGCGGATTGGTCAGACATCAAGCCGGCGATCGGTAATTCAACCTGGGCAACAACCTCACCTTCATTGACAGCCATCATCCCCCCACCAATTTTAGCCAGTGAATTCCCAGCCATAGCCATATCAGTATCATTCGTACCAACGATCAATAAATTATGGGCATCATGGGCATAGGTAGACGCAACAGCTCCTCTTTTAAACCGAAATCCCTTAACAAAACCAACGGCCCTGGAACCTGTCAAATGATGCCGTTCAAAGACGGCTACTTTGGCAATATTTTTTTCAATATTTGCCATGACACACCCATTTTGAGTTTCCAGCTCTACAATTTTACATTTCGTCCCGACTTTTGCCTCTTCAATTTGAATGGCATTAACCCTGACCCTGGCAAGGTCGCTTTTAATATCGAAATCAGATTCAATAATGGGTTGTTTTAGCTTAACGGTGTTTTTGGCCCAAGCCGGATAACTGACTAAAGGTGGTTTTTCTTTCAGTACCCCTTTTTCGGCCACTAATTTACCTGAAATCAGTACTTTATCTACTTTGACGGTTTCCAGATCATCCAAAATATTGATGTCAGCAATTTTTCCAGGTGAGACACTTCCAAAATCAGGGGTTAAATAAAAGCATTCGGCAACATTCAAAGTCACCATAGATATCGCTTCCACTGGTGAAACACCTTCTTCGATCGCTCTTCGAACAATATAATCCATGTGCCCATTCTTGATCAGCGTTTCGGGATGACTGTCATCACTCACTAAAATCGCAAATCGACTGGATATTTTGTGCTGGGTGATGGATTTAATAACCTCCTTTAAATCGTGCCAGGCAGAGCCTTCCCGGATTTTTACATACATCCCTAAACGCATTTTTGCGATTGCGTCTTCATATCGAACCGTTTCATGACAAGATCTTAAACCTGCGCCAATATAGGCATTTAACATTTTACCGGTTTCAGGAATTGAAAAATGTCCTGTGACACATTTACCAGCCTTTAAGGTGGAAGTTATTGCCTGGTGGACCTGTTCATCACTCTGAATAACCCCTGGAAAGTTCATCATCTCCCCTAAACCGATAAAGGCCTCCTGTTTAATCTGTTTGGCTATTTCCTTAGCTGTTATTTCCGCGCCTGTGTCTTCCAGACCCGGAGCAGCAGGCACACAAGAGGGCAGTGTTGTATAAACCCGAAGGGGCAGTGCCTTAGATTCATCAACCATTAAATCAACACCCCTCATTCCCAGAACATTAGCAATTTCATGGGGATCCATAAAAATCGCTGATGTTCCATGGGGAACAACTGAATGGCTATACTGAGATACCGTCAAAAAACTACTTTCTACATGAATGTGACCATCCATAAAACCTGGTGTGATATACTTGGCCGTCGCATCAATGACTTCCGTTTCCCCTCCAAGACAGTGATCGGCTGAACCAACCAGAGCAATACGATCAGCTTTGATAGCCACATCGACACCCGATATTATTTCCAGAGTATTAACATTGATTAAGTTTCCATTCTTAATTACCATATCGGCCTTTTTTCTGCCCATGGCTACAGCTGACAATAAGCGGGTAATATCGTTTAAAGGTGTCATTGATTGCATATATTTTGAATTAGTCAATATTTGAGGAGGGGCAGGGTAAGGTTATCCTGAAATTGGGGTGGAAAACTTATTTTTAAATAAAAAAGGGGAACGATCAATCCCCCTTTTTTATTGTTTATTGAGCTTATTGTTTCGCAATAACCTTTTCACGTAATTTGTCAATCTTCTTCAATAGTTGCTGGTTACCAGTAAAGGCTTCAGCCTGATCTAATGTTAACATGACGTCAGACACTTCTGAATTATTTAAAGTATCCATACCCAGTTTGTTAGTTACGACTTTAATGGCTGCCGCAATATAAGTCTCTCGCAGTTGATTTCTACTGGTCAAGGCACTGAATAATTGATCATCGGTCTCAGCGTATAGAGCTGCTTCCTCAAACAGTTTAATACCTGCGATGAGTTTTTCCTGTTTTAATTTCAAGTCAGTGATCCCGTCTGATTCTTTAGCTGCATTTGCGGCATTGATAAAAGCTCTACCAAAATCTGAGTCTTTCTTAATAGCCTTTGTGATACGAATATCTTTGGCAGAAGACTGTTCGGCTTCCTCTCTTTTCTTCGCCTCAAGGAGCATTCCCCGGCTTAGAACAGTTTGATCCATTAAGTTGAAAAAGGAGACAAAAACGGAATTATCACTGTTTTTATAAATCACTGGTGGTAAATCCATTACTGTCGGATTAAATGATGCTCTCAATAGAACACGTTTGCTATATTTGGGGTTCTTCACTACTGAAATATTATAGAGATATTCCAAATTGGCAATGGGTGCTATCTCAAACTTTTTTTCACTATTAGGAAGTGTAATATCCAGTATGAACTCCTGTTTTTTAGCTTTGGTTCTTTTATTATACTGGACGCGTTCATAGATCTCATAAGGGAAGTGATCACCATTGATTTGAATCGGTTGATCGAAAAGTATTTCAATCCCAAATTGTGATACACCATCTTCAGGAACCTTTTTTTCATGAGCCACAATTTTAGTGACATGATAAGCTCTATCAAAGGTTGGTGCCGTTGATTGTTGTTCATAAAAAAGCAATTTGTTTTTCATTAATCGATAGGCATCTTCATAAGTCAGCAATTCACTGATACCATTAAACAGATCAATAATATACCGGTATTTGCTACCGGTCGTATTTCGTCCAAATGCAATCTCACCGGGGTTGATCAAATTAAATGACTTAATCCTAAATCTGAATTGATTGCCTTCCAAAGGATCACCCGCGTCATATTCTTTAATATAAATGTTCGCTTTAAGTGCCAGTCGATGAAATTTGTTTTTATCCAGAATAACAAATCTGGAATCATTATTATCAGGAAATAAAATGCTTTGATTATTGGCCAACTTCAACTTATCGTCACGGGCCCATTTATAAATCTGATTAATATACCATTTTTGAGAACTACCATCACTTAGAATCACCGAAATATAATAGTCCTGAATATTGTCATTTTGAACATAGGTTGATGAAATCGTATAGCGATTGTCAAAATTCCCTTTGTCCAGAACTCGGGCTAATTCTAAGGCGGTTTCCTTATCAGTATATTTAGGTACACCTAGAACCGGAAACGTCCAGAACAAGGTCAATACTGAACAAATCAGTAAATAAAATATCTTATGCGGCTTCATTGATTATCCTTGAAAGGTGTTAAAGGGTTAAATTCATTCAGAAACAATTATATTTAAATTATTTATAGTCTTTACCCAGGAAAATTTCGATATCAATACCAATTTTCTCATTCTGATTTTTTAATGGCACTACTTTTTGTTCCCCTGGAATCAGTTCTGCCAAAAATAGCGCTGATTTCAAGAAATTTTCCCGAAAGTAAATGGTTGATTGTGGATATTTATCAGACCGGGCATTGGCAATATTAACGATATCCAACTTAAGTCCCAGAGATTCTTCTATTTTTTGTTTCTTTATTTTTCCCAGATAGACAGAAAGTTTATAAGCTCTTCTGGAAAAGCCGCTGGCATTTAATATGGAAACCTGCATGACACTGGGTTTTTTAAACCGCTGGATTATTTCCTGGGTCTCCATACTAGCATTAGTATTATTTGTCGTTTCAGAAGGTGAGGGACTGATTTCTGGTTCAGAGGCTTCTATCGGGGCAGCTGCTTCTATCGGGGCAGCTGCTTCTATTGAGGCAACCGCTTCTTCCATTTCCTCCTCCTCCTCTACTTTTATTGGCTGTTCAGCCACCAATTCAAATTTCATCTCGCTATTTGAAATGGGGCTTTTTAAATATGGTTTTAGATTCACCCGGCTCTGAACAATTAAAATAACCTTGTAGACTAATTCACCATCAACAACCTCTTGTTTTTGATCGATTTGTATGTTTTCCAATGGTTTGTCCGCCTCAAAGGGAATAAAAGTATTCGGAATACTTTCGTCATCAATGATAGCATGGGGAATACCCAGCATAAATTTTTTATCAACAGCCTGAAGCGTTGCATCTCCTAATGAATCAGGTTGTAATATTCCCTGTATAACCAAATAATTCTTGTTGTTTTCACTAAGCAGTGAAATATTTTTAATAATATTGCCTTGTATAGTGCCAGTCTGACCACTGGCAACAGTCGCAAAAAACAAACTGATTATCAAAAAGACAAACAGTTTAAAGGCTTGTGATTGATGTTTAATCATGCTTGTACTCCATTGGAGAGTTAATTCACCATTCTTACTAATTTAAAGATGTCGCAGCACCTCAATGCACAAAAAGGACCAGAATTTAAAAATACTCTATTTGATGACGAACATAGATAAAACCGATGGATTTTATCTATCATTCAATGATCGTTCCCCCATCTGTAACTCCGATATCACAAATTATATAAAAAAAAGATGAATTAAAAAACAAAATCTTTAATTAATTTAATTTTTTCAATGAAATTCATTTGAAATTCCATTAAAATGACGAAAGTTAATTGATAAATCAGTATTTTTAGCGTAATAACATGGAATAAAATTAACATTTAAGGAAAAAATTAATCAACGTCTATTTTAAGAAATTAATATTCAGGAATCCAATGTTTATTAAATGTCAGCATTGTAAAGCCACTTATAAAATTGATGTCAATAAAATACCTTCAGAAAAGTCCTACGTTAAATGTTCAAACTGCTCTAAACCAATACCTTTAAATCCAAATGTTGAAGAAAACGAAACAGTGGAACCCAAAGGGCATGTTGTTGAATGTGATAATTGTTCTTCAAGATATTTGATACCATTAGAAACGATAGCGCATAAGGCATTAAAGGTTCGTTGCGGAAAATGTAGCAATTTATTTACAGTACCTGCTTTAGACCAGGGTATGCCTGAAGATAAAACAATCGACGGGTCTGATCTTGAATCAGACTCATCTGCTAAAACGACATCGATAGATCAGGATCTATCATTTGATGCAGATTTCAACGATTTGGATCCAGCAGAACAGGACGCCTTAAACTCCAGTGATATATTCGGAGATGATGATTTAAACGATTCAGAAAATGATTCCGGTTTTCCATCCATTGAAGATAACAATGAAGATGGTGACATTGATCTGGATATTTCGGAATTTTCCAGCAAGCCGCCTGTTGATGCTACAGCGGAATATTTGAAGTCTGTTAATTATGAAGATGAATCAGATGATGATTCTGAATTAGATAGTGATTTAAATATCAGTTCAGTGGCTTCTGATCAAAAGTACAAGTTTTTCCTGAAACCAAACGGAGAAAAACAGGACAGTAAAACCATTGAAGAAGATCTGGCTGAACACTGGCCTGAAATTCAAGATGAAACAGACGATATTGAAACAGAAATCGAGCTGGATATGCCAGATTCAAGTTATGACTCTGCTTTATCCAAAAAACAGAAACCTGGAAAAAAATCCGCAAAAGGAAAAAAAGTTGCCGCTATCATTTTTATTATACTACTGGTAGCTGTTGCAGGCTTTTTAGCCTGGATGTTACTGGAAAAAAAAGGTGGACCAAATGTTTTATTGCAACCCTTTGATATTCAATCAGAAAAACTGAAAATTCATATACAGGAACCTCTAAATGGGCGTTATGTTGTCAACAGGACCATGAAAAAAAAGATTTTTGTGCTGCAGGGCTCTATTAAAAATTTCTATCCTTCAGGCATCAAAATCAGTAGCGTTAAGGTCAAAGGAACCCTTTATAACAATCTGGAGGTTGTTATTGCAGAATCTACAGTCTTTGCCGGTAATTTTTTAAGTGAAAAACAGCTCCAGACTTACAGTGAAGCCAAGATGAATTCATTTTATGATTTTCAGTTCGGGCAGAATAATGTCAATCTGGACTTAGGCGTCAATCAGGTGATTCCATTTCAAGTGGTTTTTCTGCAGATACCAGGAAAGTTCCACAAACTGGAAGCTAAAATCGAAAATTTTTCTAAAAACACCAAATAAAAAAAGGTGGTTGAAGATAACCCTCAACCACCTTTCTCACTGCATTTATTCACTAAACCAGCTGGGTTTAACTAAGCTTCAACCTCTTCGAGACTCTCATCCATTTTTTGAAGTACTGAGGTAAACTTTTTATTCATATCATCTTCATCGACGATTGATCGTAAACTGTTTGGGCCATCACTGGCTTGCTCCACAAACCCTGAAGAAACTCTAATCAGAAATTCATTCAGTACATTAGACATAGAATTCATTGTCGTTCGTTTTCTTTTTACAGAAGTAATATCCACCTCAAGTACTAACCCCTGCTGGACATGGTGTGGGTTAATTTGAGTTGAAAATTTTTGGAAAGCGTCTTCCAAAAATTTAATTCTTTTGTCTAATATTCTCCTTTGTGGAGGATATTGATTGGTAAAGATTTTGACTAATTTTTTAACCATCAATTGAATTTTCTTTTTCAGATCTTTATTATAGTCAATATATGTTGTTTCACGTTTTCCATTTTCAGTCTGTTTCAGAAAGGATATTTCATACCATAAATGATCATCATTCCCGTTAGTAGCCTCACTCTTACTAAAAAAGCCTTTAGGCTGACCCTGACCCAGGACTTCTTTAGATACGTCACGGTAGGTTCGAATACCATTTTGAATGTTATATTCAGCCTGAACTTTTTCAATGACTTTACCGACTTTATCAACTTCATCCTTCAGTTCTTCAGCCTGGAGATCGTATGACCGTCGCAACCCTTCCAGTTGTTCTGAACTAAAATAACTCAGGCGTAAACCGAATGTTTCATCTGGCAATTCCTGCTTTATGATAGAAGCATACTCCCGAACAACGCAAACCCGGGCATTTTTATAGTTATCAATAAATTGATAACCCAGCTTGGATGAATCTAAAATTGTGGTCATCGAGTTTACCACTTTGTTGAAACCTTTGTTTCTGATATTTTCGTTGTCAATAATTTGTTCTACGTGATCCTTCACTGAAAAATTTTCATCTTCAGTATCAATTACCTCTAAACTATCGAAAAACTTCTTAGCTACAAAATCGTATCGCTTACTATTTTCATCTTCTTTATCTTCTTTTATGGATAGAAAATTATCCAATTCATTCAGTTTTTCAGATAAAACCTCACCTTGATTCAATTCTTCCTGTCCTTCATCGACACGGCTGAAATTAAGTTCCTCAATTTTTTTATCGATTTGATCATGGATATGCAGGGAAATCGTTTCCGTTAAAAGATCCTGAATGGGTCGTTGGTAATGATAGATCGGAATTAAAAGTTCTGAATCCAATACATTGATAGCCAATTTAACATCGACGACGGTTTCCGGTTTTATGACATTATTTTTAAAGGCACATTTAACAATGGCATAGGCATTTTCTTTTCGAATAAATGAACCAACATCATCTTTTTGTCGAAGAATCGTATTTGTTTTATTTTCGAGTTCGTTAACACCATGTTGAATATGGCCTTGCAAATGCCCGTAGATATTTGCAATAGATTTCTCAATTTCAGAGGTATTGAATTTCTCTTCACCACCGATTTTGCTCATAATTTCAGTGATTGCACGAGGGGTGTAACGATTCAGTTGGTTGAACTCTTCCCGGTCAATTAAATCACGATATTTCTTTAGTAATTCATCTTCTGCAGTAACCAGGTAACGGCTCTGCATATTCTGTAAGTTTTGGTTATAATAATTATGGAGTTTATCTTTGACACCACCCATGATGTCCATCTTATCGAGAACTTCAGGGGGTAATTTAGATTTGACGTGATTCAATATTTTATCGACCTCTTCGTCAACAATCAGACTGGATTCTAAATACTCATTTCTATTATCTCGATTAAGACTATTTCGACTCCCTACAGCACTTGGTTTTTCGGGATGAATATAATTAGGACCTCTGGCAATATTTTCTTTTATCACGCTTGTACCTCCGAGTGTTTACTGTCGATTAACTCACATTCGTTAATAGAGTGGGATATATACTCAGTAATGTATACGATATTGGTCATTGAAAAAAACTATTATGTATATTTCGTTGAAAACCCGAAAGAAGTCAAATGGAAATCAGTCTTTTGTTTGGATTTTCACACACCCACAATATTTGAATATTTTAATTTATTAGTAGATTTATTTTAATTAATGCAGTTTTACACTGAATTCTCTTAAAAATCAAATCAAACCCATATCTAAAATTTCTTTTTGGTGATACCGCTGGTTTTATGGATATTGCTAAGTGACATGCAGCCATTCTACAGTTAATGTGGATACCACGGAACACACAGACCTTACGGAAATTTTCAGCATACCGCATAAACAGCACGGCGATATTTATCTCCGTAACAATCTTTTTTCAGTGTGGTCCGTGTGGTCCGTGGTTAATTGCGCAGCTTTGAGTTTAAGACCCCGCCCCTTAGGGCATTCTATCATTGCGTGAATACCACGTCCGCTGACGCCGGGGTAGTTCATGGGATGATAATTTATTTTAGAGCTTCTATCATCGTATCACCGATAGCTGCCGGTGTCGGTGACACATAAATACCTGCTTTTTGCAAAGCTTTTATTTTCCCTGCAGCGGTACCTTGTCCACCGGAAACAATCGCCCCGGCATGACCCATCCGTCTTCCCGGGGGAGCTGTTCGACCTGAAATGAACGAGACAATTGGCTTGGTAACATATTGCTGAGCAAATTCAGCTGCTTCTTCTTCTGCTGTTCCACCTATTTCTCCAATCATGACAATTGCTTTAGTAGCAGCATCATCCTGAAAAAGCTGAAGTGTATCAATAAAATTTGTGCCGTTGATCGGGTCTCCTCCGATTCCGATACAGGTTGTTTGCCCCAATCCAACTTTTGTCAATTGATCAACAGCCTCGTAAGTTAAGGTTCCGGATCTTGAAACAACACCGACAGCTCCTTGTTTATGAATAAAACCCGGCATAATACCAATTTTACATTCACCCGGGGTTATAATACCAGGACAATTAGGCCCGATTAATCGGGTTTTAGAACCTTTTAAAGCACTGGCTACCGTTACCATATCAACAACAGGTACCCCTTCTGTGATGGCGACAACTAATTCGATTTCTGCATCTATGGCTTCCAAAATGGCATCTGCACAAAACGGAGGTGGTACGAAAATCATCGAACAATTAGCACTTGTAGCAGTAACCGCATCTTTAACAGTATTAAAAACGGGGGTACCATCATGTTCCATGCCACCTTTTCCAGGGGTTACCCCTGCTACAATTTGTGTATCACAATATTCCTTACAGGCTTTGGTATGTAATGACCCCTGAGAACCAGTAATTCCCTGTACCAAAATTTTTGTATCTTTATTTACGAGTACACTCATAAGATAGTCCTACTTTATTTTTTGATGGATGATAATTAATTAACTTTTTGAAATTTCAACCGCTTTCTGAGCAGCATCGGCAAAAGCTTTTACCATAATCACACGCTCTCCTAAACCGGAATTCGCAATAATATCTTCAGCTTTGTCAGCATTAGTGCCCTGCAATCTAATGACAACAGGTACCTGCACATCTACCTGTTTATAGGCAGTTACAACACCTTGCGCAATAATATCACATTGGACAATTCCACCAAAGATATTAACAAAGATACATTTTACATTTTCATCTTTTGTAATTAATTTAAATGCCTCTTCAACTCTTTTTGTATCAGCTGTCCCTCCAACATCGAGAAAGTTCGCCGGAAAAGAGCCATAATGCTGGATAATATCCATTGTCGCCATTGCCAGCCCCGCACCATTTACCATACAACCAATGGAACCATCCAGTTTTATAAAATTCAGATCGTGTTTACTGGCTTCTACCTCAGCAGGATCTTCTTCATCTAAATCCCGAAGTTTTAAAGTATCTGCATGCCTGAAAAGTGCATTGGAATCGAAACCCATTTTGCAATCCAAGGCTAAAATTCTGTCATCTCCGGTGATAACCACGGGATTAATTTCCAGTAAAGAACAGTCTTCCTGTATAAAAGCTGTATAAAGTCCCATAAAAAATGAGGCAGCTTGTCGAATCATTTTTGGACCGTATTGTTCCAGCTTAAGTCCAAAAGCCAATCTTTGAGCTTGATAAGGTCTTAAACCAATCGTGGGATTAATGGTTTCTTTTAGAATTTTCTCAGGAGTTTTTTCCGCAACCTCTTCTATGTCCATCCCACCTTCTGTTGACGCCAGCAAAACAACCTGTTGAGTGGCACGGTCAATCAGAACAGAAAAATAGAGTTCTGATTTAATATCCATTCCTTCTTCAATCAAGAGCGTTTTTACTTTTTGTCCTGCCGGTCCTGTTTGTTTGGTGATTAACTGCATTCCCAAAATATCAGAGGCATTTGTTTTTACTGCTTCCAAACCTTTTGAAACTTTTACGCCACCCCCTTTTCCCCGACCGCCGGCATGAATCTGGGCTTTGACAACACAGACTTCTTTTTCAAGTTTTTTGGCTGCATCCAATGCTTCAGCAACCGTTTTAGCAATCAATCCTTTTGGTACAGCAACACCATAACGGGAAACGATGTTTTTGGCTTGAAATTCGTGTATTTTCATAATTTGTTTTTTGAAACCCTATTATTTAAAAAAAATAGCCGGTTATACCGGCTATTTCAAATGAACTACCCCACCGCAAGCGAACGGGGTATTAAACCCAAAAAGGACTCTAAAAAGCAATTATCAAACTCATTTACTTTTATTACTACAATTTTTCTACTGTCGAATTTAGCTCTCTGACAAGATCTATTGAAATTTGTAGCTTTTTTCTTTCATTTTCTGTCAATGGTACTTCAATAATTTCTGCAACCCCCTTACCACCTATTTTGGTTGGTAATCCAACAAATAAAGGTTCATTGATTCCATATTTTCCATCAGAAACTTTTACAGCACAAGGATAAATATTTAGTTTGTCATATAAATAAGCTTCGGCCATTGCCACAGCGGCTGTCGCTGGTGTATAATAAGCAGAACCTGTTTTTAAATGTGCCACAATTTCACCCCCGCCTTTTTGGGTTCTTTCAACGATTTGGTCCAATCGTTCGCGTGATATTTTTCCTTGTTCCACCAATGCTTCCAGGGTAATGCCGGCCACATTGCTCATTCCTGTCAGTGGCACCATACTATCACCATGTCCACCCACTACAAAAGCCTGAACCTGGTCAACAGATACATTTAATTCCTGAGCTAAAAATGTTCTAAACCGAGCTGAATCAAGTACACCGGCCATGCCGATAATCATGTTATCTGCGATACCGGATGCTTTTTGAAGTTGTCCTACCATAACATCAATCGGATTTGTGATACAAATTACAAATGCATTCGGGCAATTTTGTTTAATGCCTTCTCCAACCGATGTCATAACTTTGTTATTGATTCCCAACAAGTCATCGCGACTCATTCCTGGCTTTCTGGCGACACCTGCTGTAACAATAACAACGTCAGCACCCTCAATATCTTTATAATCGTTCGTCCCGGTAACATTAAAATCAAAAGCTGAAATCGGACCACATTGAGATAAATCCAGAGCCTTTCCTTGAGGAAGGCCATCAGCAATATCAAATAGAACAACATCTCCAAGTCCTTTTAAAAGGCATAAATGTGCCAAAGTACCACCGATATTTCCAGCTCCGATCAGAGCTATTTTTTTTCTTTGCATAACTTCCCCGCTTTCAGATGATTACAATATTTTATAGCTTTTGGTTATTGGGTTGTTTACAAATTTGCCGCCCACCAACAAATAATCAAAGATATTATAGCTAAAACATAATTTTGAACAAGTAATTTTCCTAAAATAATTGATTTGAATTCTTTTATAAAGATTCTTCTTTTTACAACATTTTTTTTTGTGGATAATTTGATCGACTAACTTATAAAAAGGTGTCGTCCATTCTGAAAATACCTCAGCCGTGATCAACGATTGATCTTACATCATACAAATTTTTAAAAAACGTGAATTGAACATTTGGAAGTTGCGAAACCGGGTAAAGTAGACAAATATGAATCCAGGTAGTGGTTCCAACTATTGTCAATGAATACTATTATCGTAAATCCAAATCAACAAATGTAAATATCATGAATCCCGATCAAACCAATCAGAATACTTAAAACCTTTAATCTGATCTGATAATTCCTTGGTATGCAAAGCGGTATTTTGAGCTAGCTGAGCCTGCTGATTAGTTGTTTTATCAATATTTTCAGCACCATCGGCCACTTCAGCACTACTTTCAGCTAATTTATTCAATGTCACACTGATTTCCTGCAAAGAGGTTGTCTGTTCAGCTAAACGTCTGACTTCATTAGCTACCACCGCAAAACCTTTACCCTGCTCTCTAGCTTTGGCCGATTCAATTGTTGCGTACGGTAGGAAAATTTACAATTGCCAAAACAATAAAAATACCAAAAATCAGATTTTCTTTCTGGTTTTTACCAATATTCGGATCCAGTGAGACTTTAAGATACCCTGTAGACTCGTATTCTTTCCAGTTGGTATGACAATTAATACAATCTTTCCGCATGGGGATTTCATAGTAAAAATCCCGTTTATTACCAGCGACATCATGGGCTCTGTAATCACCATCAAAAACCAGGTTCTCACTGATCATGAAATGACAATTTTCACAATTGATATCCTCGTATTGACGCAAGTATTCAACACCTTTTTTCGTTTCATGAAGATCAAGTAAGTTCCAGTCACTTCGAATAAAACGACCCCGGCTGTTTTCGTAAATACTTTCATTATAATTGACCAGATTTCCGGAATCATCAATTATAAAAGGTTTTCCAACAGTTACCTCGCCTGACTTATAGTTCATATATTTTCCACGGGCAAAAACTGCGGTTTCTGTAATATCATCAATTTTTGCTAAATCATCAATTACAGCCTGGAATGATTGTTTCTGACCTTTGGAAGGGGATTTTCCACCAAAAGCTGATTCAAATCCCCTAAACATCTCAGCTGATGTTCTGGCGCTGGTGACTACATGGTTTTAATTTTGGTTTCAATTTTAAGATGTCCCTCAATTCTTATGACAGGGTCAATTATAATTTTTCTGCCGTACAATAAACGCCTTATTGAGGAATTTGAATCTGATGGGTGGACATTTTACACTTATTTCTTAATGATATTATTCAAGGCTCAACTTAAATTTATTAAAAACGGCTTGCAAGAAAAAAAACATTTGAAAACAATTTTGACATTTTGAGATTCAGGATTGACCCGATCACTGTTTATAGCCTTTTTACAAGAATTCACAGCGCTTCACATGCTTTACATTAATTACTTGAAATATTTACTCCCGATTTAAGGGAGATCATAATATATCGATCATGAGTATATTCCAATTGGGTGAAAACCTTGTTTTTCCTGACCCCAGGTTAGCAGAACCTGAAGGATTGCTGGCCTTTGGTGGAGATTTGGAGCCTGAAAGGATTTTGATGGCTTACAAAATGGGTATTTTCCCCTGGTTCTCAGATAACCAGCCCATCTTATGGTGGTCACCGGACCCCAGGATGGTACTATTTCCAGAACAATTTCATATTTCAAAGACTTTAAGACGACGTCTGAGATCAAAAAAATTTACTGTAGAATTTGATCGAAATTTCTCTGAAATCATTCAATATTGTGCGATAACGCCCCGTCATGGAGAGCAAGGGACCTGGATTACTGATGAAATGATTGAGGCTTATCATAAATTGCATCTGTTAGGTTTTGCGCATTGTGTTTCCGTGTCAATCGCAGGTAAATTGGTGGGTGGATTGTATGGAATATCTATTGGCAAGGGATTTTTTGGAGAATCTATGTTCAGCCTGGAAAAAGATGTTTCGAAAATCGGCTTTGCATACCTGGCCGGAGTACTAAACAATTGGGGTTTTGATATTATTGACTGTCAATTACCCACCGATCACCTCAAAACCCTGGGTGCTGTAAAAATAGACCGGACGGCATTTTTAAACATGCTTAGCCAGATTACCCAAAATCCAACCCGACAGGGTAACTGGAGAGAAAAAGCAAAAATTGAAATAGACAATATCGTTTTTTAGTCCCAATTAACACTTTCCAGTTGTAGTTTGACATTGCCCTGATAAAACTCCACTAAGTAACCTGGAGATTCAGCTAAAAAAATAAATGAAAATGTCGTTTTTTCTGATGGTAACAATGTTTTCACCAAAAATGATGTCGGTTTGACGCTGATCCAGACACATTTTTTCTCACCCAAAATTGAATTACAGGTTTTAATTTTTTCAAGCTTAGCTACAATTTCCAATTCACTCAGCGATATTGGTAAATGATTAGCATCCAGTTCAAAAGCGATTAGCGGTAAATAAAGCACCAATTCAATTTTTTTGTTTTTAATAATTTCAGGAATTCTTTTTTGCAGTGCCATATCAATAACCTCAAAGGGAACTAGCTGCTCTGTTAATTCAATATCAAAAGTTTTTTCTTCTGATTTTTGTTTCATATAGGTTTTAATATTTTTTTCTGAAAAAATATCGATCACTAATAATCCATTTCTATAATCGGACTCCTCTGATCGTTTTAATTGCCCTTTACTTGCTTTAAACCAAAGTTCTTTTTTACTGTACACTTCCCCTTTTTGATTAATATTCTCACTGCTAATGATTATTTCCTGATCGACTATTTTATGCTTAATATTTGTATATCCGGTGATTTTTTGTTTTTTTTCATTCCAATGTTTATATCTTAATTCCAATCCGGGTGATAATTGATTTTTAAACCCTAAAGCTAAAACGTTACTGGTAAAAACTAAAAAAAATATCAACCACAATAAGCTTTGGAAAAAGATTAGGTTGTTTTTTCTGTTAGAGATTCGCATAATATTCTGATATTGGGGTTTTTAGGTTGAATAAAATGATTGGCAGTTTTATAAATTGAATCAAGCGAATATTGATATATTATAATGTAACAGAATAATCCAAATAAAAACGATTATGAGCGAAATAAAATTTACCAAAATGCAGGGTGCTGGCAATGATTATGTCTACATCAATTTATTTGAAACGGAAATACCGGATCCGGTAACTTTAGCCCAAAAAATCAGCCACCGACGATATGGAGTGGGTTCAGATGGATTGATTTTAATAGCTCCCAGCCAAATTGCTGATGTCCAAATGATCATGTACAATTATGACGGATCCCAATCTGAAATGTGTGGCAATGGGATTCGGTGTGTGGGAAAATATGTCTGGGATCATCAACTGGTAGATAAAAAAACGCTTACCGTAGAAACAGGAGCCGGAGTTCTGTCATTAGACTTAATAACCAATTCAAACAACAAAGTTGAGTCTGTTCGCGTATCCATGGGAATTCCAGAGTTAAAGGGATTAAATATACCCAGTACAATCGATCAGGATTCAGTCATTAATTATCAATTTGATTTTGCTGATTTTAAATTAAAGGGGACTCTGGTTTCAATGGGAAACCCACATTTCGTGACTTATGTCGACGATGTCAAAAATACACCTGTGGAATCCTGGGGACCTATCATTGAAAACTCCGATTTTTTCCCCAATCGGGTTAATATAGAATTTGTGCAAGTTGTTTCAAAAAAAGAAGTTATCCAAAGAACCTGGGAGCGGGGTGCCGGGGAGACCTGGGCCTGTGGAACCGGTGCATCGGCCGTCTGCGTTGCCGGTGTTTTAAATCAAAAAAATAAAGCCTCTGTTTTAATTCATCTCACGGGAGGAGACTTAAATTTAAATTGGGATGGTCCAGGGACTTCCGTTATTAAAGAAGGCCCTGCGGTTGAAGTATATACGGGTTATTGGGAGCTGTAACACCATTCAAAATAAAACAACATGCAAAATGTCAAAGATCTAATCAAAAAAACACGGATCCATCACTTACCTTTTTATAAGTTTTTACCCTGGAAACCCAAATTAACTGAAACTCATATTGAGTTTTTTTTAGCCTGTCTGGTCGGTTTAGGAGCAGGATATGCCGCTGTTATATTTCGATTTGTTTTGCATAATTTTCATCATTTTTTTCTGGGATTTTTATACCCTCAGCTTAAAGAAATTTCCATTTTTCTAACACCCCTGATTCCGGTAATCGGAGCCTTAATATTAATACCTTTTTCACTAAAATACCCCGGAGAAATCAACGGATATGGGATGCCACGGTTTCTGATCAGTGTCCACCTCAAGGGTGGTTTAATCAGAACCCGGGCGATTTTTATTAAGATCCTTACAGCAGCTATTACAATCGGAACAGGTGGTTCAGCTGGTGTGGAGGGACCCATTGCTCAAATAGGTGGTGCCATAGGATCCTCAATCGGGCGTTTCTTTGAAATGGGAAGCCACCGGTTAAAAGTTCTGATTGCCTGTGGTTCTGCAGGAGCAATTGCTGCCCAATTCAATGCCCCCCTGGCAGGAGTATTATTTGCCCAGGAAATTATCATGGTGGGGGAATTTCATCTACAGACTTTTGGTGTCATCGTTATTTCTTCTGGTTTGGCAACAGCAGTTTCTCGGGCATATTATAGTTCCGCACCTACTTTTAATATTTTAAAATATGAATTCCACAGCTACTATGAGTTCGGTTTTTATATCCTTTTAGGATTATTAATTGGCGTATTGGCTTATTTATTTATTAAAATGTTTTTTAAGACCAGTGATTACTTTGCAAAATTAAACATTCACGAACAGGTTAAACCAATCATTGGTGCCTTTATGGTTGGTTGTATGGGGATCATCCATTTTGGTGTTTTAGGGGATGGGTATGAATATATTATCAAAGCCCTACAATCACCGGCTACAATCCCAATTGCCAGTATTGCGCTGCTGATAGTCCTTAAAATGATAGCAACCTCCATAACCTTGGGGTCCGGCAATGTTGGTGGTGTATTTGCCCCGGCACTATTCATCGGCGCTATGATTGGGGCAGTGTTCGGATGGGGAGTTAAATTCTTATTCCCGGGTATGATCGTACAACCGGGTTCATATGCGCTGGTTGGCATGGGAGCCTTTCTGGCAGCAGCAACCCATGCCCCGATGACTGCCATTTTTTTATTATTCGAAATTACCAATAATTATCAGGTCATTATTCCTATTATGTTTGCATCTGTATTGGGTGTGATGGTTGCCAGAAGGCTTTGCCCTGACTCGCTGGACTCTATGGAATTATCACGGCAAGGGATCTACCTTCATGACGGTAAAGAAGAAAGTATATTAAGTTCAATCATGGTTAAAGAAGTGATGATTCGCGATTTTGATACTATTCCGGAAAATATGACTTTCGCACAATTCATGAAATTCCTTTCTAAAAGTAAATTTCAGTACTACCCCGTTTTAAATAATGAGGCTAAAATGACGGGTCTTGTCTCTTTTCAGGATATCCGTGAAATAATGCTGGAACAGGGGCTGGAAGATCTAATAGTCATGAAAGACATTGCTGAAACGGATTTGATTAAAATTTTCCCCCATGATAGTCTGACTGTTGCTACTAAGCGTTTTGGTATTAAAGACATTGAAACAATTCCCGTGGTTGACCCTAATGATGACCAAAAAGTATTGGGGATTTTAAAACGGAAAGATGTGATTGATGCTTATAACAAAGGTATTTTAATGCGTGAAATTTCCCGACAGAAAAATGGACATTAAATAGAAGGAGAATATGAAAATAACAATAGAATATTGTGCCGCCTGAAACTATCTTCCCAGAGCTACCAGTTTGGTGGAAAAAATGAAGGAGGATTTAAATTTGTCGGCAGAGTTGATTAAATCTGATGGCGGTGTTTATGAAATTACCATGAATGGAGAATTAATCTATTCAAAACGTAAAACGGGTGTTTTCCCCGAAGAAAGTGAGATCATCGATAAAGTCAGAGAACGGATGTGATATATGCGGAGACCTACTGGTTGACCTTAAATTCGAATCTGTTGAATCGAATCTATAATCGGCTGCATTTTTTCCTGATGTTCCGGTTGAACCAGCAAGATTTGTAACGCCTTATTCTGTATTAAATTATCTGCAACAGGTCCGCCCTTCAAATCGTCACCCTTCCCCATTTCAATATCTAAATGGACTAAAATATCTGTTAAATTACCGGAAATACCACTTGAGTCAACATGCTCTATAAATTGTTTAAAAACAGTATTAACTGATATTGAAAAAGGATCTTGTTCGGCACAACCTTCATCTCTGCAATTTACATTAGATATCAAACTTCTACATTCAAAAGGACGAACGTCATAAATGGTGCAGGTTTCATTCTTCAATAAAGGGCAACGACCTGTCACCTGATTACCTTGCTCATCCGGAGTTTCTTCACCCTTCATACACATTTCTGCAAAATCGTTAGTGGTCAATTGCGTGTGAAATCGGGGTAAATGTGAAAACTTTCTGATTTTATTTATAGAATGGTCGTCTGCATTTGCTTTAAAGTGGTTATATATCAGGATACCTTCCAGTGAGGTTATCACAACATTGCGTGTACAACAATGAGCACAACCTTTTTTGCAGGCTAAATCCAGTGAGTTGGTGTACTGTTCGTAAATGGAATATATCTTTCTAAGAAGCAGTAGTTTATCCGGGATTTTAAGTTGTTCCATAGGGCTAGGGTATGAATTATTATGGTTAAAATTGAAAAACAAAAAAAACTGGTGTTGTGTCAATTTTGAAAGGTTGTCGTCAAATAAGCTGAAATTGGGGGACATGTACAAATTATGGTACCTTACTTAAAATAACTGTATCAAGCTGTTACGTGTACCCTGATTTCTGCGGATCTAAACCGTTTTTTTTTGATATGGCATAGCATTAATAAATAACAAATTTATAAAATTCAATAAAGACAAAACAATATATTTTCCAAAAATTGAAAATTAAATATATCAATCTATAGCGCTTTTCAAATGTATTGAAGCGAATTGCAAAAAACAACGGTATCAAAGTTTGCCTCCTTAAATGAAGGGATACTTTTCGAAGACACTTCGACCTCACTCAGTGCCCGAATGTGTTTAATGCAAATTGATATAGGATTATGGTCATAATGTTGAAATTTGCTATATAAAAAACGATGCTAAAATCGTGATTTTGGCATTATTCAAAGTGCTACTATGATTTGAGACTTGATAATAACAGTAAAAAAAGTAATGCTACTCCTTAAATTGTCATAATTTTATAATAGTTTTCAGTTAAACTATAATTTCAAGCATTATAATAAAAATGAATAACCCAATGAATTCAGTCACAACAGAAACCTCTGAATTGGATAGAAATATTTTACTATCTGTCATTATTCCACTTTATAATGAAGAAGAAAGTTTAACAGAGTTATATAATCAAATTTTGACTGAGGTGCAAACCCATGACTTAGCGCCATATGAGCTTCTATTTATCAATGATGGTTCAATTGATAATTCACTTGAAATTCTGAGTGAGTTGAAATCAAAAGATGAAAATATCCGTATTATTAATTTCTACCGAAATTATGGAAAAGCTGCGGCTTTAACTGTTGGATTCAGGTTGTGTCGGGGGGAAAACATTATTACCATGGACGCAGATTTACAGGATGACCCCAAGGAAATTCAAAAATTTATTGCGCTATCCGAAGAGAAAAAGCTGGATATGATATCGGGGTGGAAAAAAATTCGTCATGATTCTCTGGAAAAAAGATTACCCTCTAAATTCTTCAATTATATCACTTCAAAAGTTGGCGGGATCACTCTCCATGATTTTAATTGTGGCTTAAAATTCTATAAACGCAAAGTTGTCAAAAGTATTTTTCATTTGATTTATGGTGATATGCATCGCTTTATTCCTTTATTGGCACATTGGAGCGGATTTAAGGTTGGGGAAATGGTAGTGAGGCATCACGCCAGGAAACATGGTATCAGCAAATATGGTTTAGGCCGTTATTTCCATGGATTTATTGATTTACTGACCCTAAGTTTGTTAAGTCGCTATAAAAGCAGACCCATGCATGTCTTTGGCGGATTTGGGACCCTTACTTTATTAGCTGGTATGGGTATCAATGTTTACTTCCTGATAGAATGGATAATGACCCAATCTCTACATATACGCCCAATCATGCTTTTGGGGATTATTTTAGTAGTAGTATCTTTACAGTTTTTTAGTTTGGGATTTATCAGTGAAATTATCATCCAACGCAGTTCCAAAGATAAAGACTATAATTTTGAAGAATTTTAATCTAAGTAATTTTCGATCAATTTACCGCTGACATTTTGAAGATCTAACTTAATACCTTTTGGTACCATAACTTTAATTCGACCGTTGTAGTCCCGGGTCATCCCGCTTTTATCAATTCTGATGTTAATTGTGGTCTGATGATTGTCACTTTCTTCTTTATCAACCACCAGCTTAAACTCAGACCAGGAAAAACCATTTGCCAAGACCAGAAAATCAAAATCAACATGGTTACGACGGCCATAATTCAAAACAATTTTTTCATCTGGTAAAACACAATTCACTTTTAGTAACTTGGTTTGGGGTAAAATAGCTTCGTTTAATCGTGTATGCTTGGTAATAGAAGCGTTCAATAAAAAAGCCACGATAAAAAGCAAACATAAAACCAAGGATAAACCATAAAACAGTATCTTCTTTTTTATTGAGCCATTTTCAATAGGGGTATCAGGTTTCTGATTGATATACTCCAAAGGAAAAACCAATTTGAAATATAAAATACAATTCACTATTTGAGTAATACTAAACGACCAAAAAACATCGGATGCAAAGTGCCCTCCCTGAGCTATCCGCGCCACACTCAATATTAACCCCAATAACAAGCTACCAGCCAGACTTAACCAGGCCAGTTTTTTTCTATGACAATAAAAGACATAGAAAAGAATTGTCAAAACAAACCCGGCACTGGCATGCCCGGAAGGAAAACTATTACCCTCTTTACCAAATTCTAATATTTTTAAGAACTGTTCAGATTCGCCATAGCGTTCAATAGCATAGGGTCTGGGTCGACCAAAATTCGGTTTTAATATCCCATTGATAATTGCACCCGGACCTAATAATATAGCCAGAATAATGCAGATCGCTTTCATTCGGGTTAGTTTGTTATGGGAAATCACCAGGGTATAAACAATAGCAACAAAAGCTGCCAATAATACGAAAGAAGCAGGTCCGGTACCATATATATAAATCCATCCCCATAAAGTATTACTGGTACTGGCCCAGTCCCAATTTTCTATTCTTTGATACCAGAAATCGCTGATGATCAAATCCAAATCCGTGAACCTGAACACCAACGTTACTATTACTAGTACGATTAAATTTATAAGCAGGTGAAATTTTAAATTAAAGATCTTCTGAGGCATAATAATTGGTTTGTATTGATTGAAAAAACTACATTTTATAAATCAGTAATGTTTTTGCTTGGCGATAACGATCTTTCGATTTCCCTTCCCATATTTTTTTAAGATTAGTGTTATATTTTAAAAATAACTTTTCTTGGGATTGAACACTGCTCGTTCGATAATTGATACCAATATATTCAGCACCATGATTTTTATATTTTTCAAGTGCTTTCAAACCAGGGAGATTGCGAATATGCCAACCTTTGGCGCCTGAATAATATACAGCTTGATTCCTCTGCAAAGAATCAGGATCAACAATCAATACATATTTATGGTTTTGATTAAACTCTTTTATTTTCGATCCCAATAGCACAGGAGACATATCGAGGGAAGCTTTAGTATAGGTGTATTTACTGGCCACAATAAATAGCAATATCCAGATGGTACTAATACAAAGTCGATAATAGGGTTTGGTTAGTTTCTTTCCGAGCCAGTAAAACCACTGTTTGAAACCAATCGCTGCAATAAAAATCACAGGTGCCGCAAATGGCATTTGGTAGTAATCATGTTCCATGTTACCACCTCTGACAAACAAGAAGTAAAACATAACTGAAACCAACCAATACAATACGATTTTAACTTTAATCAATTTTTTAAAATGACGTATGAACGTATAAATCACTATCAAAAAGCCTAATACTAAAAGTGTAAAATCACCTACTGAAGCAAGTAAAGACAACCAATACACTTTATTTACCCAAATAGAAAAAGGGCCTAGCAAACCGGCGGAAGCCATCAGATTGTTTCCTCCAGTTCCTGAATTCATCTGTATTTGACAATAATAAATCCATGACAAAACAGGACCGACGGTTCCTAATAAAAGTAAAATATTCGACACTCTGATGAGTTTTTTCCATCCTTGATATTCAATTAATAACATCAAATATGCAATCCCGATATATAGCGCATAAGCTTTTGATAAGGCAGCGATGGCTGTGTAAAGTATCGTAAAAAACAAGGATCTGTAATTCTGTTGACGCACCCAGAATCGAAAATGATACAAACCCGCAATGATGAAATTCACCATAATGACATCAGTCATCACGGTTCGATGAAAATACCAAACCATGGGTGATATCAAGTAAAAAGCAATGGCTATATTGGCGACTTTTTCATTCGTTTCTTCTAAGACCAATCGGTAAAAATAAATGGATCCTAACACCGAAAAAAGAATTACGATCAATCTGGCAATCCACTCCGATTCTGCCCCGAACAAGTTAAATCCAACAGCTATTAAACCAGACAATATCGGAAGTTCAGCATAGGTACTGTTCGAATCACTTTTAATATTTTCAAATAAATCAACTTTTGCATTAAAAAAAGACGAAACGCCATCTTTAGCAATATATCTGGCAGATGCCATCGTCGTTATTTGATTCCAGCTATGCCAATCACTAATAGGGTTTGTAATATAAGGCAGTTTTAGGAGAATTGCAAAAATCACTATTATTAACAGTGAATATTTTTTATGTTTATTCATTTGAATCCACTGGTTCAGTTGTTGATGAAGTGTCGTTTACAAATACACTCATCAAAGTCATTAATAACTCTACACTAGTCGTCCAAACTCTTGCAAAAACTGCTATTGCAGCTGCCTCTGTGGTGCTGATGCTTAATGATAACAGTAAAATCATTATTGATTCCCGCACTCCGATACCACTTGGGGCAAATATTGAGACAAATCCGGTAAACCAGGCGGCAACATAAATAAGAATAAATGTACTTGAAAACTGGATATCCGGTTTCAACGAAATAATTAAGAAGTAAAATGCAATTCCTTGAATCAGCCAACTAACACAATAACCAATAGAAATTGAAAAAAGTGATATGTTTTTTAAAACTTTTATCTGATTCGAAATCTGGAGTTCAATATTCTTAAATAGTGGTTGGAAAATTCTAAAAAATAATGAAATTAAAAATTTGACCTTAAATAAAGCAATTATTCCTGATACCAAAAAAAACGGAGCCAGATTGGAAATTGTATTAAATTGAGACATTGGTGTAATTATTAAACAACTTGTTAAAATAATTCCTGCACCTAATGCCATTAATAGCATTTCAATAAATGACGCAGCAGTCACCCAATAAAGATCAAACCCTTTTCTCCTAAGCGCTTCAAACTTCCCAATCACCATCCAGACTTTACCGGGAATATATCTTCCCAATTGAGAAATAAAATAAATTTGTTGATAGCTAGCAAAACTAATTGTTTTTTTGAAAATCAATATTTGGTGGCTTAATTTACAAACCAAAATGAAATGTAAAAGCAACAAAATAACACTAATGGAAAGATATCTGAAATCTAATTTCAATGATCTTATAAGATTATAGTCCCAATCTTTTGAAATATAATATGAGATCCCTAATATAACAAAACATAATACAAAAATTTTAATTATCTTATTCACTAATTTTGCCTGTGCTATTTGATCTTGATATTAACCTTCATTATTTTGCGTGTAAAAATCGTCCCATTGATCCATTATCTTTTCCCAGCTAAATTGGGATTTGGCGTACTCACAACCTTGTTTCGCAAGTTTTGAGGCTTTATCGCTATCTAAAAGAATCGTCAACAATTTCTCAGATAGATCGATAGGGTTCTTCTGTTCTGTCAATAAACCAGTATGTTCATGTTTTATTATATCAGTAATTCCTCCAACATTAGAAGAAACGACGGGTCTTCCATAGTTTAACGCTTCTAATATTACGACTCCCAGTCCCTCAGTATCTCCTTTTGAATCAATGATCGCCGGTAAACAAAAAACATCACAACGCTTATATTTTTGAATTAAGGCTTCATTGCTCAACTTTCCTGTTAAAATAACTCGCTTATCTAGATTCAATTTCTGAATTTCTAACTTTAAATCTGATATAACAGGAGGGTCTCCGGATCCAACAATATTTAAAATAGCATCACATTTTTCCAATATTTTAGGCATGGCCTGAATTAAATATTTTAATCCCTTTCTTTCAATGATTCGTCCAACACTAAGTATTTGTTTGGTGGAATTGTTCGGTAATGCCAAAGGTTTATATTCTAAAGGAGATCCATATGGTATAATATGAGTTGTGGTATCTTTAATGTCCTTTACTTTCCTGCTGGTAAATTCGGAAATGCAGACGATTAAGTCAGCCTTTCGAATTAAATAATGTAAAACTGTTTTTACATAACTATATGTTTGAGCAAGCAGCAAACTGGCACCATAAAAATGAAGTACAAATGTTGGTTTGGCTTTCCTTTTAGCCATAATGCAAGCCAAACCCATAATTCCCTGAGGAAAAGGCCAGTGACATTGTACGAAATCGTATTTATTTTTCAACCCTAATCTAAATGCAGCTATCATCCCCAATAGAACATATGGAAAAAACATGAATTTATAAAGTTTGGAGTTTCTGATTTTATTCGGAGCACCTTGATCGTGTGTTAACGACTCCCATTTCTTAAAAAAATACCGAAACCGATATACTTTAAACCCTTCAATATCATGGGTTTTTAATCCCTGATATGAGGGTGCCAGTATATCAACCTTATACCCTCTATCTCTTAATCGCCTAAGATTATCCAGCATCCAGGGATTTTGCATTTCCCCTTCATACCTGCAAAAAGTCGATACTATATAAAGTATTCTATGTTTATCAGTCATTGTGATATATTCAGGGAAACATGGTTTGTTGGGAAGGGTGTTTCTAAATTTAATAATAACTTGAAGAATACAAATCATCTAAAACTTTGAATCAAGAACGTTCCCTTTTAGACTTTTAGATTGATTATTTCAATGATATTCGAATTTTAGTACAAATTTAGGACACTTTGATTAATTTAATATACTGATTTTATTAATATTATGCTTGCATTTTCAATGTTGCCATTATATAGTTAAAACTAATTTACAGCAATAATATCAATCTTTTAGCGTTGATATTATGCAATTAGGTTTATTCGATATTGATACAAAAAATCAGTCAGCTCCCGACTTTTCCACAATCTGGAAAAAGGAAGAAAAACTAACCCAACAGGGTTATGATGCAAGTGGCGGATCCTTATACAAAGTTTTTATCCGTCAGCTCGTAGCTATGCTTTAGGCTTCCTCCAGACAAATCCTCATGGAAATGCCCTTGCCATCAGCTAGTCGTTAATGTCATAATCCATACGAACTATAACAGTGACTTTACCAGCACGGGACTTTCACCCAATAAGATTACGACCAGGCGGGTGTTCACCGGAATTTTTCCGCAGTAAGCCGCTCCAAAATCCGGTGACGCTGGCGTTAAGTAACAATCTCACTCGCTTAAAATCTAATAACAATAATCACAAGTAAAACACTATGGACAAAAACACACCTGAATTGTGGGATAATTTCTGGGAAAAAAACGAATTACGTCAAGATGATTTAGATGCTGTCAAATACGAATTATTAACTATCAGATGGCAGAGAATTGAAAATATTACGATTGACCATTTTGGTCAATTTGAAGGATTAAACATTTTGGAGATTGGTGGCGGAATTGGAACAAATGCAGCATTAATGGCAAAAATGGGGGCAAATGTTTCAATACTAGATTATTCTAAGAAAGCACTAAAAAGGTCAGAAAAATTATTTAATGAATTGGGACTCAAAGTAAATCTGATTCAAGACGATGCTCTATCGTTATCTTCTAAATACAAAAGTAAATTTGACATTACAATGTCGTTTGGTTTAGCGGAGCATTTCATAGGGGAAGAAAGGCAGAGAATTATTGAAACTCATATCAAAGCCCTAAAGCAAGGTGGAGTAACTTTTATTTCTGTTCCAAATAAGTACAATCCTCCATATCGAATATACAAATATCTGGCTCAAAAGGCAAGATTCTGGAGTGTTGGTGAAGAGTATCCTTATTCAAGAGGTGAATTTAAGGAGATTTGTAAGTCACTAAAGATAAAAGACTATTTATTTATTGGAGATTCCTTTTATTGGTCACTTAATTTTATCAATCCAATTCAAATTTTAAAAAAAGTATTGAAGATCAAATACAATTATTACTGTACTAAAAAACAACGAGGAAGTTTTCTTGATTCTCATTTTAGTTATGCCATTATCCTGGTCTGTAAGAAAAAATAGATTTATATTGGTTTATCTACTTGTCACTTGAGCAGATGGCATATCGCCCTTAGTGGATAAGAGTCCTCCTAATTAGACGAAAAATCACTGCACTAGCAAGACGTCTTTTCACAATAATTGCAGAAATTTTATGGGTATTATATAAATTTTTAGTAGACTTTGGTCCAAAAGGGAATTAGGAATAACTGTTAAAAAAGTGACTTAACACTACCAATTTTTTAATAATATTAAGACTAAGTAATTCATACCTAAAACAATTTAAACTGCATTGTTAGACGATTTGAAATAAAGATTGATTATAACAATTCATAATATTTTTTTAGGTTATATTTAAGGTAAAAAATGAAGAAAGCGATTGTTACTGGAATAACAGGCCAGGATGGCGCATACTTATCCGAACTCTTACTTGAGAAGGGATATATAGTGTATGGCACATATCGTCGTACCAGTTCTGTAAATTTCTGGAGAATTGAAGAACTAGGAATAAAAAATCATGAAAATTTTCATTTAGTTGAATATGATTTGACTGATAAGAGTTCATCATTTCGACTGGTGGAGCGTTGTCTACCAGATGAAATTTATAACCTGGCGGCTCAAAGCTTTGTCGCCGTATCTTTCGACCAACCAATTCTAACTGCAAATATTACTGGGCTTGGAGCAGTAAGTCTACTCGAGGCGATTCGGGTTATTAACCCCAAAATACGCTATTATCAAGCATCTACTTCGGAAATGTTTGGAAAAGTTCAGGAAACGCCACAAACAGAAAAAACGCCTTTCTACCCAAGAAGCCCCTATGGCGTGGCTAAACTTTATGCACATTGGATGACAATCAATTATCGTGAATCCTATGGTATTTTTGGAACGAGTGGAATTCTATTTAACCATGAATCTCCTTTAAGAGGCCTTGAATTTGTGACAAGAAAAATCACTGATGCTGTTGCAAAATTTCACTTGGGAAAACTAGATTTACTGGAATTAGGAAATTTAGATGCCAAACGTGATTGGGGTTATGCCAAGGAATATGTCGAAGGAATGTATAGCATGTTACAAATGGATACGCCTGGCACATTTTTATTAGCAACCGGTAGAACTGAAAGTGTTAGAGATTTTGTAACCATGGCATTTAAAACAATCGGTAAAGAAATCGATTGGCGTGGAAAAGGCGAAGATGAGATCGGGGTCGATACATCAACAGGTAAAAACCTGGTAAAAGTAAATCCTAAGTTTTATCGCCCCACTGAAGTTGATTTTTTAATTGGTAATCCCGAAAAAGCAAAGCAAAAACTTGGTTGGGAAGCGAAAACTAGGCTGGAAGAAATATGTAACATGATGGTAAAAGCAGATCTAAGGAGAAATGAAAGTGGTTTCTGTTTCTAAAAAAGTCTTAATTGTTGGGATAAAAAGCTTTACAGGAAAATACCTTGAAGATGAACTACATGCTCATGGATACGATGTCTATGGATGTGATATCATACAAGGTAACGATTCTCACTACTATAAATGTGATATTACAAAAAAAAATGAGCTCATAGAAATCATTAACTCTGTAAAACCTAATTACATCGTTCATTTAGTCGCCATAAGTTTTGTTCCTCATGCAGAAATTTCAGAAATATATAATATTAATCTTTTTGGAACTTTAAATTTATTGGATGCCGTTTTAGAGACAAACTGCTCAATCCAGAAAATACTTATTGTTAGTAGTGGAAATGTCTATGGGGAACCAGCTATTGAGTACATAGATGAGAACATTAGGCCCAAACCAGTGAGCCACTATGCAAATAGTAAACTTGCAATGGAGCATATGGTAAATACCTATTGCGATATTCTACCACTGATTATCACACGACCATTTAATTATACCGGGAAAAATCAACATGTAAAATTCCTGATTCCCAAAATAATTTCTCATTTTAGAGATAAAAAAGAGACGATTGAATTAGGAAATTTGGGAATCGTTAGAGATTTTTCAGATGTTAGATTTGTAACAAATGCTTATCGTCGATTACTGGAATCATCAGCCACCTCTGAAACAGTTAATATTTGTAGTGGTTATGGTATTGCTCTTACAGATATTATTTCTTATGCATGCAACATCGCAGGCTATCATATCAAGGTTGAGGTGAATCCAGAATTCCTTAGGAAAAATGAAATTAAAACACTAATCGGCGTTAACCATAAACTAATGAGTTTAATAGGAAAAATAGATCCAATCCCAATAAAAGAAACATTGCGGTGGATGATGATAGACTAAGACAGTATAAGTTTTAAATGCAAACCTTCAAAGCCTTATTATCATTAATTGTTTACAACTATAAAAAAACGCTAATTATTGGTATTTACACCGATCCTGCTACTCTTCAATAATAATAAAAAAATGGCTAATCAAAAAAAAGATACTTTGACCAGTTTAGCACGAACCTGTGGTTGAGCGGCGAAAATTGGTCCGATGGATTTATCGGACGCTCTAAAAGATATTAAACCTTCTCACGATGAAAATTTGCTGGTTGGTTTTGAAAATTCAGATGATGCCTCAGTTTATCGTTTAAGCGATGAAATTGCTATGGTGAACACCATAGATTTTATTACACCGCCGGTAGATGATCCTTATTGGTTTGGATTAATAGCGGCAGCTAATTCGCTTTCTGATATTTATGCAATGGGTGGTAAACCACTGACAGCTTTAAATGTAGTTATGTTCCCAGGCAAAAAGCTGGACAGCGGTATTTTACGGGAAATCCTGAGGGGTGGTGCTGATAAGGTAAGGGAATCTGGTGCTTGTATTGTCGGTGGGCATTCAGTTGATGATAATGAACCGAAGTATGGCTTATCAGTAAGCGGCATTGTTCATCCCGATAAAATACTGACCAATAGTCGAGCGAAAGCTGGTGATGCTTTAATTCTGACGAAACCGATTGGATCAGGAGTGTTGTTAAATGCAGTCCGTGATGGTAAGTATCCTTTCAATGAATTGGAGAAACAGGTCCTGCCAAAAATGGCAACCTTAAATAAAAAGGCGATTGAGTGTGCCCTGCCATTTGATATTCAGGCCTGTACTGATGTTACCGGGTTTGGGTTAGTGGGACATGCACTTGAAATGGCAAGAGGCAGCCAAAAACAAATTGTCATTTACTATGACAAAGTCCCTTTTTATCCAGATGCCTATGAAATGTATCAAAAAGGCGTTTCAACAGGCAGTAATAAAGATAATAAAGCTTTAGTTGAAAAATATTTGGATATTCAAAAAACCATCGATAATCAACAGGAATCATTGCTATACGATCCTCAAACCTCAGGTGGCTTGTTATTATCTATTTCTAAAAGTCATTTAGAATCAGTGCTTTCTGCGATTAACAGTCAATGTGATATTCAAGCGACTTATATTGGAGAAGTGTTCGATGGTAATTCTGAAGTTATCATCGCTTAATTTGGAAAAACAGGTATATGCATTGGCTGTATACCTGTTTTAATCCCGTATTTACAAGCCAAAAGCTTTCAGCATATAGCTAACGTCTGCGCCATTTAATATCGCTTTACCATTTTCAATACTCAATTCACTCTCCAGGTCCTCTCCTTTGTCCAGTATAAAATTAGTATATTGTTCTCTAATATTCTTTAAATAAAATCCAACCAGGGATTGATCGGTAAGTTTCAGCAAATTTTTATATTCCACAACCTTAAATCCCAGTTTAATCTTACTTGATTCAAGTATTTTGGATATTAACTGAGTCGGCATCAACTGTTGCGGTTGATTATTTATTAGCAGATTAAGGTCAAAGTCATTAGGGAGTGCTTTTAAATCAAAATTAGCTTCAACCTTCAAAGCAACGTTTTGATCAGTCTTCAACAAGATGTCACAACTGATGCCAGGCGTTTTTTGAGAAATTTTAATCAGATTTAAACTGCTTGAATTTAAATTTGATTGTTTGACCACAAAATTCTCATTCGCTGCAGTTACAAGGGTACCGATATCCAACTGCCTGACATTTATTTTCAAATCGTTTTCCAAAAATTTAATTGGTAAAAACATAGCCATCATTGGGTTTTTATCAAGTTGATTCAAATGGATGGCAGGATTTATATTTAAATCCATCACACCATCTTTAATTTCAAACCCAAAATCAAATTTCCCGTTAGGACTGTTTAATCCAACCTGCCGCAGGGTGGATAAGGCTAGGTTTTTATAGTCTAAATTTACATCACCCTTAATATTATATAGCAATTCATTCATCACCTTAATTAACCCAGGGGTATCATTATTTGCGATAAAAGCTGACCATTTTTGATTGAATGCCTTCATTTTCAGGGGATTTGATACACCGGTACTCTTTAAAGTTGATTGCTCCAATTTAATTTTAAAGTCCTGTGTGTCAATATCTAAATCTTTGATAACACCCTCTGCACTAGCTTCCTCACGGTTCGCTTGCGTCAGTTTAAAGACAGCATCATATCTAATCTGACCGATTTTAAAACTAAACAAGGGTGATTTAGTAGCAATAGATTCCAGTTTAAAATTGATCTTTGGGGTCTTGACATTATATTTTGACAGGGTAGAAAGCAAATTCTCCGGACCAAATCTGTTACCAATTATTTCATTAAAATCATTGATGATTTGTTTTTCAGAACTTAATTCGAGAGAAAAACTCAGGTTTTTAAATTCACCGGAAGCGTCCGCTTCTTTAATATCGGCCTTAAATTCTGAGATACCAAAATTAACATTGCAAATCAATTGTTCACCAATTTGATAATCACTTCCCAGATCAAGATTATTGATTGAGAATATGGGATCAATAGATTTTGATTTATCTGTAACTAAAACGCTGGCTATTTTAAGAGCACTTGTTCCTGTTTGTTTTTTTGGGTCATTATCCAATTGAATCACGGTTTTCTCAACCATAACCGCCATCATTGGACTATCAATATCTATTTTACCTATTTCAATCTCTGTTTTGGAAATTTGGTAAGCACCGAGTCCATCAAAAATACTACTATTTGTTTGAATACCCTGAATTTTTAATGAGATATTTCCATCATCTGATTTCAAAAAAATATCCGGAATCTTGGTAACAATCCGGTGCCACCTGTTTTCAGCCTGAATAACAGGTATTTTAAATTCCTGTTGCCGAAAGGTTACGCGTGAATCCTTTACTACAGCTGTAGCTTTAAAAAAACCAAATGAGGTTTCAACTGGCCCGGGTGAAATCACCGCTTTTTGAATATTAATATCATTTAACAGGGCTTGTTCAATTTTACGGGAAGCCTGGTATCCAATACCATAACCTGCAGCTACAATTAAAGTACACAGTGCCACAAATATCAGCATTATTTTTGAGTTAAACATCCGATTCTCCAATATTTTAAAAATTGTTTATCGTTAACTGACACCACAATAGGATGAATAGGTCTAACTACTTACCCTTATTAAGTTTGAGATCATACTTTTTTATTTTTCTCAAAAGCGTTCGGTAGTTGATATCAAGAAGTTTGGCCACTTCACTTCTGCGCCATTGATACTTCTCAAGCATTGAAAGAATTACCTGTTTTTCTGTTTGATTAATAACTCCCTGGAGGGGTCTTTCTTCCCGCTTATTATCGTTTGTGGTTATTTTTGGCTGAGGTTCTTCATTGGGGTCTTGTTTTAATTCTGAAAATTCAATTTTATTTAAGGTGAGATATCTTTGGATCACATTCTGTAGTTCTCTGATATTGCCCGGCCATGGATAATCCTTGATCGCTGTCAAAAAATCAGGGGAAATGGAAATATCCTTCTTTGGTCCACCAAAAATTTTGGCGAAATGATCGACAAGCAATGGGATGTCTTCTCTTCGCTCGCGTAAGGAAGGCAAGGTGACCGGTAAAACATGGATACGATAAAAGAAGTCTTCACGAATTAAACCTTTTGCAACATACTCTTTTAAATTTTTATTTGTGGCCGCAATAATTCGTAGATTCGGTTTTTTAACAACATTTCCCCCGACAGGTGTATACCCACTTCCTTCTATTGCTCTCAATAATTTAACCTGAATATTCAAATTCAATTCTCCCACTTCATCCAGAAAAAGTGTTCCTCCATCTGCCAGATCTAGAAATCCAGGTTGATCACTATTTGCGCCACTAAAAGCGCCTTTCTTATGGCCAAAAAATTCACTTTCAACCAGATTTTCTGGAATTGCTCCACAATTCACTGGCATAAAAAGTTTATTCCGACGTTCACTCATCTTATGGATGGCATTGGCTACCAGTTCCTTACCAGTGCCGGATTCTCCAAAAATGACGACATTTGAGTGTGTTCCCGATGCCTGTAATATAAAGTCAAATATTTCCTGCATTACTTCGCTTTTTCCAATGATGTCACAAAACTTATAGGATTGCGTAATATTTTGCTTTAGTAATTTATTCTCGACACGGCATTGATGCTCCAATCTTTTTTGTTCTGTAATATCTGAAATAAAACCTTCAATTGCCAGCAATTTGGATTCACTGGAATAAACACCAACACCTTGTTCCCATACCCATTTCTCTTCTCCCGATTTACTTATAATCCGAAAGGCCAGTCTAAATGGTTTTTTATTAGTTAAACATTCCTGAACGTCTACCCATAGTTTTTCCCGATCTTCAGGGTGGACCAAATCGTTATAAGCAACAACACTATTATCAACCATATCATCAGGCTGATAACCGGTTAACTCCAAACAACCTTCACTAACAAATTCCATAGTCCAATTTCGATCATTCTTACAGCGATAGGCAATACCCGGCAGGTTGCTCATTAAAGTGGACCGCATTCGTTCGCTTTCTATCAAGGCTCTTTCTACACTAACTCTGACAGAAATATCTCTTGATATACAGATGCAAACAGCTTCTTCATCCCAGTATTCCTGAGTTAGTTTGGTTTCGACCGGAAATAACTTACCGGACTTTGCAACAAAAGGAACACCCAGTATTCCTTTTTTCCGGATCGAAATATTGTCATGTACTGTGATTGCTTCCGACCGAAGCAAAGAAGGATAGAGCTCAACAACTTTCATTTTGTAGAGCTCATTGTTTGTATAACCAAGACGATCTTTCGTGGTGGGGTTGGCATAGATAATATTCTGATATTGATCAGCAATAACGACGAAATCAACAAAACTGTCAAAAAACGTTTTAAGATCCTTTCGTTTTCCAATAAGATCTGGAGTTTTATTTTTAGAACTGGAGTTCATATTTGTGTTTTGGCGTTTAGGTCCGGAAACGGTTTTAGGTAATAACTCAAGCTTTTTACACTATTTACAAATCTAACACAATTATGAACTACACAGAATCATTGACCTCACTTTATTGAATGATGACTGTCTCTAGTTCAACATCTCTTTAATTTTAACGATGCCATCCTGAGCATCTTCAGCGTATCCATCTGCACCGATTCTGGCAGCCCAACGGGGGGTTACAGGAGCAACAGCCACATAGTCTTTGGCTTCCTGTATTCGCATGCCTTTGGTCATTTGCGCACGAGCAACCAGATCTTCCATAAACTCTTTTTCTGAAAGTTCTACCGGCGTACCGTCTCCATATCGGGTAAATATTTTTCCCATTTTTTATCCTTTATAAAATCATCAAATACTCGCGATTCCCAATTCTTCTAATTTACTTTGGTCAGGAACTCCTAAGTCATTCCATCCCCGAACACTATAATATTCAGGCAGCATTTTGGCCAATTGAACAACATGCCCTTTACCCGGACCTTCAGTGAAAGGTTCTTCCAGCATTCTTTTAGGTAAGGTATCATCTTCATTACTAAAACCAGCTTTAATATTGAACATTTTTTCTAAATTAAAGATCCTTTCACCGGTTTTCAGAAAACCATCTAAACCACCAAAGTCAATACCGGTACAGGTTTCAATCATTTTGACCAGAACCTCGGCTTTAGGTGTGGCGATGACAATAAAATTACAAATGCCTGATGAGTCGATCATGCAATAATAGTCCTGAATTTTTTTAACCACATCCGGTTTCCCTTCTGTAGCAAAACGATCCAAATTCCCACCGGTTTCCACAATATCAAGTAAGCTAATACCAAAAAACTCGACACAATGAACTTCCTGCCTGATATGACATCCTCCCCGATTAGAAGTTGCATAACCTAAAGCAAATCCCTGTCCCCCTCTGGGGTCATAGCTGGGGAATTCCTGTTTTTTGGATGTCATAGAATATTCCGAAGCATCATAGTGGCTGGCTAAGCGATAAGACCCCTCGGCCACTTTATCACCAAATCCTTCACGCCTGGCAGCCATATAAAGCAAATCGACCATGCCTTCACCATTTCCAAAATTCAAATCAAATCCAATATCTTCTTTAGGAATCAGCCCTTTTTCAAATAACTCCATCGCACAGGCGATGGTTGATCCGGCACTGATGGTATCCATTCCCATTTCATTACAAACATGGTTACCTTTGATGACGGCTTCAAGATTAGAAATCCCACAGGCAGACCCAAGAGCACCCATGGATTCATATTCCGGTCCTTCACCGGAACTTTTAAATTTACCCTCTGTAACTTTCGTCACCCGTCCACAGGCCGTAGGGCAGGAAAAACAAGCCTTGGTTCGGTTGGCACCTTTTAAATTATAATCCTTGGCCAGGGCTATTCCACCTATTTTTGCAGCCGACTCAAATGTTCCCTGCTGATGATTTCTGGTGGGTAATAGTCCAACTTCATTTGAAAATTCAACCACGTCAGCGGTACCGTACTTAGCAATGGTTTCCGACATATAGGGGTCTTTTAGTTCTTCGTGGGCAAAAGCTACATTATCCATAAATCCCTGTGGATCAGCAACTGATACGCCATTGGTACCACGAATAGCGATGGCTTTAAAATTCTTAGATCCCATGACCGCACCCACGCCGGATCGCCCGGCTGCACGTCCTTTATCATTCATTATAGCTGCAAACTTAACCAGGTTTTCACCCGCCGGACCAATGCAAACGACTTTAGCTTCCGGATGGGTTTGTTCAACCACCCATTCTGTGGTTTCATTAACATCTTTTCCCCATAGTTCTTCAGCACTGCGTAATTCAAACTGATCATTATCAATCCAAAGATAAGTAGGCTCCTTGGCTTTTCCTTCCAAAATAATCATGTCATAACCGGCAAACTTCATTTCAGCCGGAAAATAACCACCGGAATTTGAATTGGCAATAGCACCGGTTAGAGGTGATTTTGTAACCACCGTATATCTACTGGCTGCCAGGGCTCCGGTACCCGTTAAGGGACCGGTGGCAAACATAATTTTATTCTCCTCACTCAGAGGCTCAATACTCGGATCTATTTCATCATATAAGTACTTAAGCCCTAAACCGCGACCACCAATGTAGTCTTCCGCGACCTTTGCATCTAAGGATTCCACAGTTAATTTTTGATGCGTCAGATTTACTCTTAGAATTTTACCTATCCACCCGTTCATATCGCTTCCTCCTGGTGACCGTGAAATTTATCAACCACTGATCTTTTTTTCTGTAAGGCACCCTCTTCAGTTGATTTAAAAGATAAAGCACCGGTGTTACAAGCAATGACACACTCCGGCTCTCCGCCACAAAGATCACACTTATGGGCTCGTCCGGTCTCTAAAACAGTGATACAGCCAAAAGGGCAGGCCAACATACACATCTTACAACCGACACATTTATGTTCGATGACATTGATCACTGGGGCACCATTTATCATCGATTTTTGTAATGCACCCGTTGGGCAAACCTCTTTACATAAAGGGACAGTACATTGAATGCAGGTTAGAGGAACAAAAGAAGCCTCTTCTGTATATATACTGACATGGATGTTCGATTTGACCGGATTAAATTCCTGATGATGCTTAAAAGAGCATGCGGCTTCACACGCCCGACATCCGGTACATTTTTCCTGATTAAAACTCAAAGCTTTAGGCATAAAAATCTCCTTTTTGATTATCCACCAGCCATTGGTAAAAAAACAGCCACTCTATCTTCATGAGAAAGCACATGGCTGGGTTTAGCATGTATTCCATTAACAATCATTAATTTTGGAACATCTTTAGGTAAACCAATCTGATCAATTAATAGGTATTCCACAGTACTGCCTTCAGGTATCGAGCGTTTAAAATCTTTCGCCGTATATCCTGCAGGAAGATACTTTTGAAATCCTTGATGGATTTTAATAGTCACTTCAATCATCACCTGATGCTCTCATAAATTTCTGTTAAGGAATGTAAAATCGAATGGGCCCTCGCACCAATCGTTCTCTTCGGTGCTCCGGTACCTGGATACGATTATTGATCATATTTCGAACAACACCGATGTCACTGATAGCATCTAAAAAAACAGCCCCGACAATTTCATCGACTTCATTGAATACCAACTTCCGGTAAACCGAGGTCAATGGATTTAAAAATTTTGTTTCTGAATAGCCTTCCTGAAGTTTCCCACTGAATCCAACTGAAGCAATGGCTTTTCCAAAAATACCTGTGACGTTTCCATTCAAACTTGAAAAGTGAATATCCTTGCCACTCATATTCAACCCTGCAGTTTTCCCCTGGAGACAAGCATTAGGCCAAGTGGCAACCACTGCCTGTTCTTTACTGATGAAATCCTCCCCTTCAGCCACATCACCAGCAGCATAAACATTAGGGTAGTTGGATTGCATGGCCTGATTAACAATGATACCCCAATCAGTCTTAATACCGCTTCCTTTTGTCATCTGCGTATTGGGAATAACACCTTTTCCGGCAATGACCATGTCAACCGATAAAGTGCTGCCATCATTCAAAGTAGCCTGTAGCTTATCTGAAAAAGATTCAAGTTGAGTCACACTCGTATTATACAATACCTTAAATTTCCTCTCTGGCAATGCCTTTGATAAAATTGAACTACATTGATAATCTATATTTTGAGACATCACCTGAGAAGAACCGATCACAATAGTAACTTTATGATTTGCGCCTGCCAGGGCATTAGCTGATTGTAATCCGATTAAACCTCCACCCAGTATTAATATATCCTTTTTTGAACTGGAATGCGCCAAAATTCCATCAGCATCAGCAATGGTTTTCAGGGTAAATAATCCAGGTAAATCAGGGTCACAAAACCTCAACTTCCTGGCTGAGGAACCAGTGGCAATTAATAGACGGTCATAGGAAATCTTGTTTTTATCACTAAGTTCCACCAACTGTTTTTCAGGATCAATCCCTATCGCAGAAATACCTTCCAACAGATTTATCCTGTTTCTTTGATAAAACCCTTTATAGGTAAAAAAGAGTCCCTTGCGATCGAGTCTATTTGAGATATAATAGGTTAGCAGCACCGGTGAGTATGCCAAGCCCTTTTCCGCAGCTACAATGGTGATCTCACCATTGGGGTCATGGCTTCTAATAGCTTCAACTGCTGATATAGCAGCTGCACTATGCCCTAAAATAACATATTTTTTTACTTTTCCAGCTTGCATAACAATGATTTTAATCCTTAAAAATTTAATTTTTTCTATTTGCGGCAAATACTCAATACCGGTAATTAGGGTACACGTAACTATCGGGTATTTAACTGTTTAAGCCTTTGCTAAAAATTGTACATGTCCCCAAATTACCTACTTTTCGTTCAGGCACTAATTAATAATCACCAATACTGGATTTTTCAATAAACAGTTTAGTGATGACATAATAGACAATCATACTAACAATAACAGCGGGTATAGAAGCACTTACATACTTAAAGATAGCAGCTGATTCATATGACACCGGATTCAGCAGATAAGTGTAAGTGAAAAACCCGGCCACAAGCGCAATAACAGCCGCTGGATTCACACCACCAATAAAATAGTAGGCTGAACCTGATTCTTTTTCATAAAGCCCTCTGGTGTTCAATTGCTGTTTTCTTAAAAAGAAATAATCCGCAATTTGAATTCCACAAACCGGCGCAAATACAACACCTAAAAAGGCGAAGAAAGTTCCGGAGTTATCAAAAAATAAATTAGGAACAAATGTAGCGATGATAGCCACAGGTGCCAAAACAATCAAAGTAATCCAATTCCAGGAAATCCCTTTCTGGAAGACTGGAATTTGCTTAAGTCCAATGGCAGCAACATAAGCACCTACTACAGCAGTACCAATATTAGCGACAGCCAGGAATATCAGGGCTACAATTCCCATCTCGATTCCACCAAATTTAATCAACCAGGCAGTTGGATCCTGACTACCAGTAGCCAATGCGGAATAAAGTCCGATTAAGCTAATGACACCCGTTGGTAATCCCATGCAAAGCATGGCTGGCCAAACAGCTTGTCTGGAACTGGGAACCATCCGCACAATGCCACCCATGTACGGCCACCAGGATAAAACAGAAGCGACCAACACTTCAAAACCGGCTGTATAGTCCCAGAGTAAATCACCGGATGCATAAGCAGGTTTAGCAGCAAATATGGTTGTTAAACCAACACCCACAACCAATTTATATAATATCCATAAGCCTAGGATTGTTACAGCAATAGCGATCCAATATGAGTAATTTCGAATGGATTCGGCCCCTTTCCTGAGCAGTAACCAGGATAAAGTTATAGCTGTTAAGGATCCTAAAACTGAAATCAGTGCTATCGAGGAAGGATCAACAGCCCAACCAGCTTCTTTAGCAATATTTCCGGCTGCTTTACCCAGTAAGATCAGTAATAGGCAGTTCCAACCGATGATAGAGGCATATTGAATGAAAATTGAAAAATAGGCACCTTTGGTTCCAAATTGGGGTCGGGTAGAAGTAATCGTTTCAATTCCGTATTTTACACTGCCGGGAATGGTTGCCATGACCACAAAAAACATCCCCACTAAACTTCCGGCAATCATGGCAATGGTGCCCATTTTGGCATCTAAATAGTATGCGACAAAACCACCAATAATATAACTCCAGGCTGCAACACCAGCACTGATAGCAACTGCAGTCAAACCCAGAGCTCCCCAAGTTCGTTCTTTTGGCAATATTGGCCAGGTACCCTGGATCGCTTCTTTGAGAGAGCTGATCTCAATTCCATTGTTGCTCATGACCACCCCCATATCATAAGAATTGCAGGTATGATAAGACCAACTAAGAATAATAACACATAGTCCATACCAGTTAAAGGATCCCCTTCATAATCAGGATTTTCAACAAGTTTAATACGTTTTACAAGTTCAGGATCTAGTTGTTCTTCTCCCATCTTTCTCCTTTAAAACTGTGTTAAAGTAAATTCTAATTGAAAATAAAAACGGTTTACAAATGATAAACCTGCCCGGCTTACTGCATAGGCGGTGCCATGAATTTTATAAAGTAATAGTCTTACGGGGTAACAGTATTCACTAAGGAGTATCGGGGGGTTTTTAGGTCAGCAAGGCAATGAAACGAAAAGCAAGGAAAATATAACAATACATGACATGTATGTCATATATTGTTATATTTTGGCTGCCAATAACCTGATATGACTAATAATAACCATATAAATGACATACGTGTCATATATTGTGACACTTAAGCTCTTTTTTATAAGTTTTGAATAATTAATGTATCAATAAACCTTCCTGGAAATTATGGCAAACATCATTGATATAATTTTATTTGAAACTGAATGGAAATTCGGGGGACATGTACATTTTCAGATAAACGGTTATCGCTTGATATCAGGTTGTTACGTGTCCCCTGGATTTCCGGCTAATTAGCAACCAGTTGAATTACCTATTTTTCGTTCAGACACTATTTAGCACCATCGAAAACTTAAATTGCAGGAAACCGGTGAATGGGAAAAAGTAAAAACCTTTAGGAAAAATTCCCAGACATATAATCATTGATTGCCTGTTGAATTTGATCTGCTGTATTCATAACAAAAGGTCCGTGCTTAACAATAGGTTCATGCAGAGGAATACCAGCCAATAATAATAAACGCGCCGATTGGTGTTGGGTAAAAAGTTGTATCCTGGAACCTGCACCTAAAACCCCCATACCAAACCATCTTTTTGCATCGGAATTTCTGAATGCACAATTCCTTTTCCGGCAGTCATCCATTGAACTTCCCCGTCTGATAATACGTCACAATTGCCTTGACTATCCTGATGTTCAAAAGCGCCTGCCAGCATATAGGTAATCGTTTCAAAACCACGATGGGGGTGACTTGGAAAACCCGCGGTGTAATCAGAAGGGTCATCGGATCTAAACTCATCTAACATTAAAAACGGGTCAAAGTCTGGCAATAGATGAGACCCCAAACTTCGATTTAATTTAACACCAGCGCCATCAGAAACTGATACAGCTGTCACAGTTTTAACCAATATTCTATTTCGCTTATCAATATGATCTTTTTGTAAATCTGGTTTCATGAGTCTCCTTAATGGTTGAATTTGGTTTCACGATGATGAGGTATAAAATAGTCAAACTCCGGTCCGGCTGGAACGATTCGATGGGGATTGATGGAATCGTGACTAAAGAAATAGTGTTTTTTGATATGGTGCCAATCAGAGAAAGTTCGCTGAGCTCTATTTTGTGGAATCTTTTTAAGCAAAATACTCAAATAAATAGTTCAATCAAATAAAAAGGTGTATAAATTGCTAATTAAACTCCCTTATTCTTTGAAAAACATTTTTTTACTAAATAGTCTTTGAACGAAAATGCATCAATCTGGTATTTAACTGTTTAAGCCTTTGCTAAAAATTGTACATGTCCCCAAATTACCTATTTTTCATTCAGACACTAAATAGTGTTCGAACAAAAATGCCATTATTGGATATCAAACCGGTAAATTGAGATACAAAAGATCTCTCCTCATACTTCGTCGAGATGACAATTGGTAACACTTTGATTTTAAAGGCACAAAATTCAAGTTCGTTAACAGTTTCCCAAGCCGGTGCCCGGCAAGATGAATGCAATGAACTTGTCTGAATCCGTAGGGTGGGCAGTCTTTTTTGCCCACGCTGAAGAAACGTCGGATCCGCTTCGCTTGATCCGACCTACAATATTTTGTATCTTATTGTAATTATTATTTATAAATTCAAGTTCAGTAACAGCAAAAATCAATGATTAACGGCCAATAGCACATGGGAATAAATGGTCCCTAATGAAGAATTAACCAGAACCACCCAAATTCACTAAACTATAATAGGAAGCAAAAAAATGAATGAATTAACAGGTGCACAGAAAGGACGTGTTGCAATTCGCACTTTTAAAACAATTGCAGATTCTTTAATTTTAAGAGGAAACTATAAGCCTTCGGGCAGAACCGGACAAACATTGGAAAGAGCACTTAGGGAAATCAGTCCTGAAATATATGGCAGTATGAACGATCCCAGAAGCGTAGAATTATCCGGATTGGAATATGTACTGGATCGTTTACCTAAAGGTATCGAAAACTGCAATCGAATTATCCTGACAGCACAGGAAGATTTGGATCATACCACCTTTGAAAAAATCGAACCGCTGAAACGTCGACGAATATCTTACAAAATGAATCAGCATGAAATATGTTTTGTGATCACCCGTGGTGTTAGTGAGGTATACGACCTCTTAACCCATTTGACCTTTTTAAATATTGAATCAGAAAAAATATATAATCGAAGTCATGAAGAAGGTAATGAATTAAGTTCTGTTTGGAAAAAATTGTGTGAGGCTGTGGAGTTAGACACGGAACCAGCAGAGAAGGAACTGGATCATCTCCTCTGGAGTACCAGTATTTTACTGGGTACTACTTATCAGGAAACCCGAAAAATATATGAAAATATTGAAAAAAATAAACGGGAATTCAATAGCAACAATGGATTTTTTAAACTCATTGCCGGGTTGGGAAAAAGAGTCAAACAATCCAAACAATATGATGAAGATGCTCTGACGATCATATTTACACCAACTTTTACCGACATGGTCGGGCATCATGTTGTTAGTCGAAATTGGGCGAATCAGGTCAAACAAAAATTGTATGATCTGAATTATCACAAAAGACCGATCCATATCATCAGCGCAAATATGCATAGTGTTAAAAACACCCTTTATGCTTATGCCGCTCAGGGTAATAAATTAAAAAGTAAATCAGAAACCAGTAATTTATACCAGTTTATCAGTGAAACCAAAGATAGTACCGATCAAATCACCAAGATAGCCAACCAAAATGGATTTACAGAAATTAAAGACGAAACAGGGGCGAATATTAATTATCAGATTATTGATTCACACGCCCTATCAAAAGTTACTTTTCATCCAAGTTTAAACCTTGATTTCAATCCTGAGAATAAGGACAATCCTGTCATTTTAGTGATGGATTATGCTTTTGGTGCTCAGGCTTTTGAACTAATGGATGAATTATTAAAACCTGAATTAAATCAGGAAAAACTCTTTCCGCAAAACATTGTCTCAATATCGATCGTAGGAAAAGCCGGTATTTTACCCGGAGAGAAAGGGGATATTATACTGGCTACCGCCCATGTGATCGAAGGGACAGCCAACAACTACATTGTTAATAATAATTTAGGTAAAGATGATTTTGATGGTTCGATTGATGTCTATGAAGGTCCAATCGTAACAGTATTAGGGACCTCACTTCAAAATAAAGATGTACTTGAAAAATTTCAAACCACCAGTTGGAAAGCTGTAGGATTGGAAATGGAAGGAGGACACTATCAAAGGGCGATTAGTGCTGCGATGATTAAAAACCATATCTCGAAAGATATCAAAATCAGGTATGCTTACTATGCTTCAGATAATCCGCTTAAAAGTGGCCAGACTTTGGCATCTGGAAGTATGGGAAAAGAGGGAATCAAACCTACTTATATGATCACTAAACTGGTTTTAGAAAAAATAATATCTGAGTAAACTTCGTTGATCATTACTCCGATAGCCAACCCTTCTCAGCCAGTATTTTTTGCAGGGTAATTCGGTATTTATGAGCAAGTTCTACTGGCTTTTTTCGTGGACATCGTTGCATGAAAAAAGCCATATATTTATTGGTTTCCTGGAGTGATTTTTTGTACCCTTCTTCAGAATATGCCTGGAATAATTTTTTATATTTGATTAATAACTTAGCAATACCTAAAAAAGGGCTGATCATTGAATTTTCCTTGAACCGAAACTTCGATTGTATTAAAAATTTTTCAATGGTTTCTTTATAATCAGCATAAAGTTGAAATACAATTGAAGACAATTCACCACGAGCCTTTTCACCTTTTAAACCGGCAGCTTCGATCTGTTCTAATTCAAACTTTACCAGTTCTGAATTAATCACCCGTCTTCTTAAGACAAATTGTAGTAAACCGGTATTCATCGATTCTGCAAAATCCGGTAGCACCTTCATAAACCCGGGTATAATGATATTCAATTCCGGTGATCGAACAATCGTTAATAAAATCTGTGTGATTAAAAAAAGTCGAATATTAGCTAAATGCATCGCTCTCGCCGATGCTTCCCCTTGAATGGTGTCCAGCGCATCTTTAATTTTATCCGGATTTAAAATCTCCCGATAAACCGTTAAATCTTTCCTTAGTAAATCTTCATTAAATTTCAATCGATCTACTTTAATCAAGCGGTTTTCTAATTCTATTTTCAATTTTCCAACACTACCTTCCTGCCCGGGAGTTCGGTGAATAGTGCGAACCACCTGTTTTTTCCACATTTCTATATATTGATTATAAACCACAACAAACTGTCGCATATTATAAGCAGTCAGCCCATCATTCAATATTGCCTGTCCAATTTCTTTAACTACATTATGCATTTGTTCCAATGGATTGGCTGGTTTTTCTGCTAATATCAGATAATATTTTGAAATCGCATATAAAACCCTGACATTAGGGTCATATTTATATTTTTTGTGGTAGGTGTTGGCTTTTTTAATGATCCCATCAATCTCTTTCGGCTTCATAGATACAGCCTGTTCCCGATAAAATAGTCTTTCTATGTCATTGACCAGTTCGGAAATGTCTTTTGCCAACCGTTTGAATTCAAAAAAGCCTTTTTTATAAGTAATCTTCTTAGGAAGGATTTTACGACCGGGATACAATCGATTGATTTTTTTTAAACTTTCCAAAGCCGATTCAGTATCACGAAATGAAAGTTTGGTACCTCCCTTATCAGGGGTTTTACTCTCAAATTTCAGTTTCTGCGGCTGGATTGATATACCTGAATTTGAACCGGAAGACATGCCCATTAGATATGGTATTTTATAGGTTAAGGTTGATAAACCCAAAAAAGTAAATCTCAAAATTATCAAAATCTATCCCAAATTAAGCGCTGATCGAGATATTACCCATTACTTAATGCGATAAATTATACCTGTTTACAACAACTTAGACAATATCCAAATAATCATAGACCCTAACATCTTTAAAAATCTCAAAGAGGACATCAATGAGGGCTGAATTTTAGTAGTGGATTATTTTATGATGGGAACTGTACATACCTGAAGAAAATCCCCTTCAATATACGATCAACCAGAAGGGGATTATAAGAGGGGCTAATCCTTAATCAATATTCAATTTAAATTTTAAGGACTTAAGTGTGTTGAGCATTAACATCGTAATCGTCATTGGTCCAACACCACCTGGAACAGGTGTAATGCTTCCTGCGATTTCTTTAGCCGCATCAAAATCGACATCGCCTTGTAAAATAGCAATCGTTTTGCCAGTCTTGGCACTAATCTTTTCACCAACGCGATTCACACCGACATCAATCACACAAGCACCAGGCTTAATCCAGTCAGGTTTAACCAGGCCTGGAACACCAGCAGCTACAATCAAAATGTCAGCTCGCTTACAATGAGAAGCAAGGTCTTTAGTTCCCGTATGAACAACGGTAACAGTCGAGTTGGCTCCTGCGCCTTTTTGAATCATCATACTGGCGATCGGCTTTCCTACAATATTAGAACGGCCAACGACAACAACTTCAGCACCTTTTGTTTCAACACCAGCCCGAACGATCATTTCCTGAATACCATATGGTGTACAAGGAGGGAACTTACAAACTTCTGGTCCGATTGAGACACGACCTACGTTTACTGGATGAAATCCATCAACGTCTTTATCGGGGTCAATCGCATTAATAATTTTGTTGTCATCAATGTGTTTTGGAAGTGGTAATTGAACCAAAATCCCATTAATAGAATCATCATTATTATATTGATCTATTAAAGCCAGTAATTCCTCTTCACTGATAGTATCTGGTTTTGACACCTGAACTTCTTTAAAACCACATCTTAAAGCTGTCTGAATCTTAAGTGAAACATAAGATTGAGAGGCTGGACTTTCACCGACTAAAATGGTCACCAGACCTGGTACCTGACCATGTTTTTCTTTGATTTCTTTTACTTCTGCAATAATTTCAGCGAGGATTTCTTCACGGATGACCGTTCCTTTGATTAGTTTTGCTGCCACTTTTTAACTCCTTCAATAATGATTCCGAGATATCGCTTTATTTAAAAACGCTATCTTCATTTTTAAAATTGTATACATACACAATTTAAAGAGCATCAAAATCCATTTACTCCATTGATAATATGTACATTTTTTTATTTGTCAACCAACTTTCTTTTTCAAGTAGTCACTTATAAATTAGATAATAAAGGGCGTCAACCAATAATTCCTTTTATCAGCTTAGACATTGTAATTTAATAGATATGAATCAATGTATTAAATCCAAAAGCCGCTTTACAACCACCTATTTTTACAGCTAATAATATTAATGACAACAACATAAATCAATTAATTCAGAAGTCTGATTTGCTGAGTTCCTCGAAAAAGTTCCCAAATACTATCACACGAATTCCAGAACTTAGAGAGCATTTTTTATATCAGTACTGCTTGTATTTTGTAATCAATCAAATTGTTTAATATGCGGACACAATCAAATCTATCAGAATTTGGACAGGCACTTCAACGAACGCTACCTCAAGTCAATAAAAGTAGTTCAGCATATCAGCAGGTTTCAACGCTTTCGGGCGCAGCTTCAGCCTTATATTTGAACCTGTTATCGAAGCAGGATTCCCGATTAAGATTGGTTATCACAGACACTTTTGAAACGGCAGAGCAGATCATTCAGGATTTAACACTTTTTTCTGATCCTGAAGGAATTTGTTTTTTCCCGCATTGGGATACGCTTCCATATGACAATCAGTCTCCGGATAAAGAAGCAGTCGCTACGCGTTTTCATACTTTATCCCGACTGATCGAAAACCGCTGTCATACGGTTGTTACGACACCTAATGCCTTAATGCAGAAAATTTTACCGGTTTCTGTGTTTAGCGATAATTGTCTGACCATAAATGTATCTGAGGTTTATAATCGTCAAGATATGGTCCAAAAACTTGTACAAATGGGCTTTGTTCGGGTTGATATGGTGGAGGAAAAAGGTGAATTTGCAGTTCGGGGAGAAATTATGGACATTTTCCCGATTAGTACGAATGATCCCGTAAGATTGGACTTTTTCGATGATGATTTGGAAAGCCTGAAATATTTTGATATTGAATCCCAGCGGTCCGGTGACTCGTTGAAAAAAGTATTGTTATCACCGGCTAAGGAGGTATTGTACTCAGATCAGGATATTCAACTGGCGCTGAGTCAACTTATCGAACTTAAAACCAATACCTTGCCAGTTACCTATCACAGTATTAAGGAAGCTATTGAAAATAAGATGGTATTTCCAGGAATAGAAAGCTTGTTACCCCTTTTCTATCAATCCACCTGCACTGTTTTAGACTATTTTCATGAACAACCCCAAATTGTTTTTATGGATCAGGATAAAATTGAAGAGCGATCCAAACTTTATTTTGATGAAATTGGAAACGAATATCAATACTCTCTACATGAAGGAAATCCGACGTTAAGCCCGGATCAATTATTTTTGCCACCTGAGATATTATTTGGTAATCTAAAACAATATCAGCAGTTGAATCTGCTGAAGAGCAATCTGGACAGTGGAACACCAACTCAGATTACCACAGTGGATAATGCCGCTATCAGATCCATATCGATGGCCCCTGATAAAATCGGGCAAAGTGCTATTTATAATGTTTTAACGCAACTCAAAACCTGGAACAGCGCCGAATCTAAAATAGTCATCGCTGTCAGTTCCCGTTCAAAAGCAGATCGGCTCCGGCAAATGTTGATTGAGTTGGAAATAGATGTACCGATAGAATCTGAGGTTAATTATACAGACCGGATAGATTTTTTTACACAGATATCTTCGCTGAATAAAGGAACCTTCCTAATCATTCCACATCAGATCAGCAGCGGCTTTCGATGGGTAAACGCAGTTGGAGAAACCAAATTCACATTGATTACAGGTGAAGAAATCTTTGGTCCCCGACAGAAAAAAAGAAGAATTAAAAAATCCAACATTAAGCATTTTTTCTCTTCCTTAGGCGATTTGAAAACCGGTGATTATGTGGTGCATGTTGAGTACGGAATTGGACAGTATGAAGGATTAAAAAAAATTAGTGCCGGTAGCAGTGAATCTGATTTTTTAGTGATCACCTATCAGGGAGGTGATAAAGTTTATGTCCCGGTTGATAAATTTCATCTGGTTCAGAAATATGCCGGAGTCGATGCCGGAGCCCCTAAAGTTAGTAAACTTGGCAATAAAACCTGGAGTAAAACCAAATCCAAAGTTCGGGCTGAAATTGATGATATGGCGGAAGAACTGGTGAGAATTGCGGCGGAACGCAAAGCTAAAAAAGGCATTGCCTACTCACCGGAATCAACCTCCTTAAACGAATTCGCGATGAGTTTCCCCTTTCAGGAAACTGAAGATCAGGAACAAGCCATCGCTGATGTCATGAAAGATATGGGGAATACCCCTCCTATGGATCGTCTGGTTTGTGGAGACGTTGGTTTTGGAAAAACTGAAGTCGCCATGCGAGCAGCTTACCGCGCTGCTTTGGATGGTTACCAGGTTGGTATTTTAGTCCCGACAACAATCTTAGCTCAGCAACATTATGATTCTTTCAAAAAAAGACTCGAAAACTATGCCGTTAATATAGGCCTGTTAAGTCGTTTCCAAACTCCTAAAAACATCAAAAAAACCCTGAAAGACTTGGCTGAAAAGCAAATCGATATTGTTATCGGTACCCACCGGTTACTATCAAAGGATGTCAAATTTAGTAATTTGGGTTTGTTGGTTATCGATGAAGAACAGCGGTTTGGTGTTAAGCATAAAGAATCCATCAAACAGATAAAATCCACGGTAGACACCCTGATTCTCAGTGCTACACCTATTCCCAGAACACTTCATATGTCATTGGTGGGGATTCGTGACATCTCCGTTATTAATACACCTCCCATGGACAGAAGAGCGATAAGAACCAGACTGACGAAATTCAGCGATTATGTCATTCAGGAAGCCGTCAACCGGGAAATCAGAAGAAAAGGACAAATCTTTTTTATCCACAATAGAGTGGAATCCATTCATCAGACAGGGCAATACCTGAATCAAATACTTCCCCGGGTTCGGGTAGGAATCGCACATGGCCAAATGGCAGAACGCGAACTGGAAACCATAATGTTGGATTTTATTAATGGTGAATATGACATTTTACTGGCCACCACTATCGTAGAATCAGGTCTGGATATTCCTAATGTCAATACTATCATTGTTAATAATTCAGATCGATTTGGTTTATCACAATTGTACCAGTTAAGAGGACGGGTTGGACGCAGCAGTGTTCAAGCCTACGCTTATTTACTGACACCCAGAGAAAAAGTATTATCTGAAATAGCCAGAAAACGCTTAACGATTTTACAGGAATTAAATCATCTAGGGGCTGGTTTCAAAATCGCCAGTTATGATTTAGAACTTCGGGGTGCCGGAAATGTACTGGGCGCGCAACAATCCGGACATATTATTGCTGTTGGATTTGAAATGTACACGGCCATGATCGAAGAAGCTGTGTCAGCCATAACCAACGCAGATAAAACTGATAAAAATAAAGTTGATGAAATAAAATTAAAACTGGAAGCAGAAGTAAACTTGCCAGATAATTATATAACCAGTATGAATCAAAGACTAGACACCTATAAGTCAATTTCAGCCTGCAAATCTGAAGATGAATTATGGGATGTCCGAAGTTCGCTGGAAGACAGATTCGGGGTATTACCAACAACAGTCGTCAATCTTTTTGACTCTATTCAGATCAAACTAATGGCGGCTGAAATGGATATTGTACAGATAGAACAGCGTACAGATCAGTTAGATATAAAATTCACCGATCTGTTTCAACCGGATCCAATTAAAATTACCGGTTTTCTGGCAGATAAGGCCTTTAAACCAAAACTGTTACCAGATAACCGGATTCAAATATCACTACAAAACAATAAACCGGAGAACATCCTTCGGTTTCTACATACTTTTAGAAAAAAAGTGTGTTAACACCTTAATAATTTCAGGCTAGACCATCAGGAATCAATGAAATTTAAACAATTGTACCAGCTATTTTGTCTATTGTTATTGGTATTTATAGTAGCTGTTTCCGGGTGCGATAATAATGGTACCAGAAACAATTCTATCATCACCGAAGAAGATTTCATTGCCGTTGTCAATAATAAAAAAATTCCACTATCGCTTTTCCAATCAGAGTTAAACGCTTTTCTTCAAAAATACAGAAAAATGATTTATTCTGATGAAAAGCAATTATCAACAATCAAGAAACTGGTGATCAACCAATTGATACAAAATGAATTGATTATCCAGGAAGCCAGTCGAAAAGGAATTAAAGTAACACCGGAAGAACTGATTAATATTACCGCTGAATCATTGGCACCCTATCAAACGACCAACTTATCCAGAGTACTTAAAGGTGGTAATTTTTCAGAAAATGAGTGGAGAGATAAACTAGCAAAAAAGTTGTTAATTGATAAATTAATTCATCAGGAAGTCCTTGAAAAAATTGTAGTTACTAAACGGGAAATTCGATCATATTATAAAAATCATAAATCTGAGTTCAATATACACAGTGCCTATCGAGTCCGAAACATCACTCTATCGACGCAAAAAGAAGCAGAGGCAATATTGACCAAAATAAAAAAAGGTCATAATTTTGTAAGCCTGGTGAGGGAATATTCAATTTCGCCGGATAAAGAAGTTGATGGTGATTTAGGATATATCGAAAAAAACGATCTGCCTCCGGAATTGGAAAAAGAAATTCACAAACTCGGATTTAAAAAATATCGAAAGCAAATTAGTAAAGTAGTCGAGTCCCAGGATGGCTATCATGTATTTAAATTATTAGATTACCGTAGTAGGAAGGTTTTAAGTCAAAGCAAGGCGACCGGAATGGTCAAAGATAAATTGATTCGCCTGAAACACGATGAAGCTTTCCGTCTTTGGATCAACAAATTAAAACAAAATGCAAAAATAGAAGTAGATGAGGAAATGTTAAATGCTGAACAAGGTTATTAATTCGAATACATCACCAGGATTTTTAAAAAGTAGAGGTTGAGTTTGAATATTGTGTTAATCGGCTTTATGGGTGCGGGGAAAACGACTATTGGTAGAAAAACAGCAGCCAGACTGGGATATTGGTTCGTGGATATGGATTATCAAATTGAACGATCTCAAAATGCCAGAGTTACAGAAATTTTTGAAAAACACGGGCAACAATATTTCAGAGCTTTGGAAACTAAACTGCTTAAACAATTAACAAAAGTGGAAAACACTGTTGTAGCTACCGGAGGTGGCGTTTTAACCACCGAGGGTAATCTGGCTCTGATAAACCAAATCGGAACCAGTGTCTATCTAAATGCCAGTGTTGAAATGTTATTTGAAAGAGCTACCCGAACCGATAAACGACCATTATTAAGAACTGAGAATCCATTTCAAACTATGTCCGAATTATTTGAAAAACGAAAACATCTATATCAACAAGCTGATATTACAATCACCACGGAAGAATTAAAACTACATTTTGTTATTAATGAAATGATTCGCCAATTGTAATTATATTGATACAGACCATTGCAGTATTCCACTGCAGATTAATTAACAATTTTAAAAAATAAACAGAAATGAAATTATACGACGAATTAGAAGCCAGAGGGTTTGTAGATAAAGTCACATCAGAAGAGTTAATAGAGAAATTAAATGCTGGTGGACTGAAATTTTATATCGGTTATGATCCAACTGCTGATAGTTTACATATCGGTCATTTAGCTTCTTTTAATTTGATGAAGATTTTTCAAAATCACGGACACCACCCAATTGCCTTGATGGGTGGAGGAACTGGTATGATTGGTGATCCCGGAGGGAAAAATGCCGAAAGAAACCTACTGTCTAAAGAACAAATTCAATCCAATATTAATGGTGTGAAGAAACAAATGTCTCAATTTCTAAATTTTGAGACAGAAAATAAAGCAATTATGGTTAACAACCTGGATTGGCTCAGAAAGTGGTCATATATTGATTTTTTAAGGGATATCGGTAAAAACTTTTCAGTGAATATGATGATGACCCGTGATTCTGTAAAATCGAGGTTAACCCGAGAGGGTGAAGGAATCTCCTATACTGAGTTTAGTTATATGATATTACAATCCTATGATTTTTATGAATTGTCTAAGTTGCATGATTGTCAGTTACAACTGGGAGGATCCGATCAATGGGGAAATATCGTATCCGGTATCGATCTAACCCGGAGATTATCCGGTAAACAGGTCTACGGAATGACTTTCCCGTTAATTACAAAATCAGATGGAACAAAGTTCGGTAAAAGTGAAGGGGGTGCTATCTGGCTGGATGCGGAGAAGACATCACCTTATGAATTCTACCAATACTTTGTCAGACAAGCCGATGAAGATATTATCAGATATCTGAAAGTATTTACACAGTTAACTATGGAAGAGATTGCAGAACTGGAAGCGCAGGTTAAAAACGAACCTTATAAACGAGCAGCACAGAAAAAACTGGCGGAAGAGGTTACCCGAACGGTTCACGGTCAGGATACACTGGATAAAGTGCTGAAAGCATCTCAGGTCTTGTTTGGTGCGGCTATCGAAGATTTGGATGATTCAACTATCGCGAATATTTTTAAGGATGTTCCTTCAACACTTCAAGATAAAAAAGTGCTGGAATCCGGTTGGAATTTGATAGACGCTTTAGTAGAAACAAAAGCATGTAAAAGTAAAGGGCAGGCCAGAAAATTAGTTCAATCCGGTGGCGTATATGTCAATAATAACCAGCAAAAAGATACCGAATTACAGCTAACACATGAATCGATGGCTTCAGAATCATATCTGATTTTAAGAACCGGTAAAAAGAACTATTATCTGGTTCAATTTAAGTAAGATGAAACCCTTAAATCTAAAGATAAAATGTCACTATCCCAACATGCCGATACCTAAAAAGGCACATCTGGATGATAGTGGCCTCGACTTAAGTCTGATAAAGGTCATTCAAAAAAGAGATAATATTTTTTTTTTTGATACCGGCATTTCAGTGGAACCCCCTACAGGATATTATACCGAGCTGGTTCCACGCTCCAGCATCTATAAGCAGGATTTTATCATGGCCAATAGTGTTGGGATTATCGACCAGGGCTACCGTGGTTTGATCATGATGCCCATGCGCTATGTCGGGAAAGGGAACGGCTTATCTGAAGCGGAAAACCTAATCGGTGAACGAGTAGGGCAATTGATTCTAAAACAACTGGTTCCGTTTCAAATTGAAATATGTGATGATTTATCTAAAACCCAACGCGGAGAGGGCGGATTTGGCAGCAGTGGTACCTGATAAAAATATTCAAGTGGAAGATCTGGCTGAGTTGAAAGTAGCAATTGTTCATTATTGGCTGGTAACCTGGCGCGGCGGTGAAAAAGTCATCCAGGCATTATTGAAAATCTTCCCTAAAGCCGATATTTATACTCTATTTTATGATGAAGCAAAAATCGGCCCTCATTTGAAAGGACATACCGTTCACAGCTCTAAATATGATACGCCTATTTTTCGAAAACACTATCAGAAACTATTTCCAATCTATCCCAAAGCCATAAAATCTTTAAAACTCAAAGATCAGTACGATTTAGTGATTTCATCAGAATCAGGTCCTGCCAAAGGTATTGCTTTACCTGACCAAACCCCGCATTTGTGTTATATCCATACCCCCATGCGGTATTGCTGGGGATATACAGATGAATACGTCAGTACTCTGCCCTGGTGGAGTCGTAATTTAGCAAGATATCTGTTTGAAAAATTAAAAAAATGGGATTTAACCACGGTCGATAATGTAGATCGTTATATTGCCAATTCACATAATGTAGCCCATAGGGTTCAGGAATATTATCATAAACCAGCGGATGTTATTCATCCACCAGTGGCACTGGATTGTTTCGATCAAAAGCCGGTGATAAAACATAAGAATTACTATTTAAGTTTTGGTGCCATAACACCCTATAAACGCATTGATCTCCTGGTCAAAACATTCAATCTTAATAAAAAACCTTTGATAATTATTGGTGAAGGTAGTGAACGGAAAAAATTACAATCCATGGCCGACAATAATATCAAATTTACTGGCCGTTTACCCTGGGATCAGATATTAACTTATATACAGGAATCGAAAGCTTTGTTGTTTCCTGGCGAAGAGGATTTTGGGATTATTCCACTGGAAGCAATGTCCCAGGGAATCCCCGTCATCGCGTTTAATCAGGGGGGGGTCTTGGAAACGGTTGTTGAAAATCAATGCCACCGCGCGCAATCTTCCGGTCTTTTTTTTAATAGGCAATCGGTCAATGCCATTGAAAAAGCGATTCTTAAATTTGAAGATATCGAAAAACAATTTGATCCGGAATGGATCATGAATCACGCTCGAAAGTTTGGTGAAGATGAATTTATAAAAAAATTCTCTGAAAAAACCGTAACGTTTCTGAATCAACATTAAAACTGAAATTATGCTAAAAAAGCAATCCCAGGTATTTTTGTCGATACTGTTTTTTTGCGATCTTTGTCTCATCAGCGGATCATGGTTACTGGCGTACTATCTGAGGTTTTACGGAATCAATTATCCGGCAGCTGTGACCACCCCTCTTTTTTATATATACTTAAGAGCATGCGCGGTGGTAACTATCTTTGGAGCGTTCTGTTTAATCTATTCTAAGATGTATACCCCAAAGCGCATCTCCAATTTCAGAGCTGAACTTCGATCTATCTTTAACTCCAATTTGATCCTCTGGATTATATTAACGGCACTGACTTTCTATTTTAGAAAATACTCTTTTTCAAGAGTGCATTCATTATATTTCATCGCCCTAAGCATCAGTACTCTGATCATTTTCAGATTCACTGTCAGAAGAACTTTACTGTATTTAAGAAGTAAAGGAAAAAACCTCAGAAGAATTTTAATCATTGGTTCAGGTTACACAGCCAAAAACCTGGTTATTAAACTAAACAATAACCATGGATTAGGACTTTACCAGATTGGGCTGGTATCAGAACACGAAAAAAATAAAGATATCAACCTGAATGTCATTGGCAATTACCCGGATATTCCGGAGATCATTGCAAAATATAATGTTGACCAGGTATTTATTGCGCTGGATTCTAATCAGCAATCAGATTTGGCTGTTATCAACAAGAATCTGGCTGAACAAATGGTGGATTTGCATATCGTTCCGGATGTTTATCATACCTTGAACATTAACCCGGAAATAGCAGAACTGGACGGTTTACCAATTATTGTACTCCGGCAAAGCAATGTTGGTGGTTGGGATCGGGTATTCAAAAGAATTTTTGACCTGGTAGTGGCATTATGCAGTATTATTGTTGTATTTCCACTTTGGATAATCATTCCGCTCGTGATCAAATTAACTTCAAGGGGTCCGGTTTTTTTCAAACAGGAACGAATGGGCCTGGATGGCAAATCATTTCACATGCTAAAATTCAGATCCATGCAAGTAAATGCTGAGTCCGAAACCGGAGCCGTCTGGGCCATAAAAGGGGATGCCCGAACAACCAAAATAGGTGCCTTTTTAAGAAAAACCAGCCTGGATGAAATTCCGCAACTATTTAATGTGATTCAGGGAACCATGAGTATTGTTGGACCAAGACCCGAGAGACCTGTATTTATATCAGAATTCAAAACGCAAATTCCAAACTATATGCTCAGACATAAAATGAAAGCAGGCATCACGGGATGGGCGCAGGTAAACGGTTGGAGAGGAAACACCTCTTTGGAAAAAAGAATCGAATGTGATATCTATTATTTAACCCATTGGTCAATCTGGTTTGATATTAAGATTTTTATTTTGACTATTTTTAAAGGGTTCGTTAACCCTAATGCATATTGAGACATTTTAGTAAAATGAGGGGACATGTACTTTTTCTGTTACGTGTACCCTGATTTCGAGACATTAGAGTTGTTACGTGTACCCTGATTTAAAATGAGGGGACATGTACTTTTGCTGTTACGTGTACCCTGATTTAAAA
>JABHWU010000096.1 GCA_018657625.1 Deltaproteobacteria bacterium
AAAAACTGCTTTTAAGCCCGGTATACTCCAGTCTGATATTTCTGAAAAACTCAGCTGGATAATTCTAAATAATGGGAAAAAATAAAATATTGCCATAAAGATTAATGGCAATATAATTAGCAGTTTTCCAATATTTATCGAATAACGACTTCGGTCCATTGCTCAATCCATTTTTCCCGATTTTCTGCTATTGCTGTTGAACTGACAATAGCCGGTTTGTCGGCTATAACAGCATGATCTTTAAATACCTGAGGATATTTTACTTTATTATTGACCGGAAACACAAACATTTGCAGCGGCAGGTCTTCCTGAAACTCCTGACCCAGCATAAAATCAACAAATAGTTTTGCTTCTTTGATGTTTTGAGATTTCTTAAAAATCCCGACAAACTCAACTTGTCTAAAGGCAGATCCTTCGCTAACTACTGCAGCTGTTGGTGACTCCTTAATTGGCGTTTCAGAGTAGTAAACAGTAGCCGGAGGGCTACTGGCATAGCTGACAACAATGGGTCGTTTTCCTTTAGAGGCAGCTGTGAACTCACCCCAATAAGCACTATTCCAACCATTTGTGACCAATACATTATTTTCTCTCAGGGCTTTCCAGTATTTTAGAAATCCCTTTTCTCCATACTTACTGATGGTTGCCAATAAAAAAGCTAGTCCCGGTGATGAAGTAGCAGGATTCTCAACCACTGTTAAGTCTTTATATTCAGGAAGAATTAGATCATCCAGGTTTTCGGGGGGTGCCAGGCCTTTTTCCTTAAACCAATTTTTATCATAATTCAGACAAACATCGCCAAAATCCACTGGAAGTAGGGTATTATTTGGGTCTAACTGATATTGTTTATCAATGTTTTTCAGTTCAGGAGAAGCGTAGCTCAAAAACATATCTGCTTTTAAAGCTCTTGTCAGATAAGTATTATCAATCCCATAAAATACATCTGCCAGCGGGTTAGCTTTACTCAAAATAGCCTGATTCAAAGCTGCACCGGCATCACCGGCTTTTAAAAACTTAAGTTTGATACTCGAATTGTTTTCAAAATCTTGGATAATTTTTTTACTGACACTAAAACTATCATGTGTCATAACCAGCAATTCCACTTTGTCTTCAGAACCGAAACAAACACCGCTAAATAGCGCCATTATTAAAAAAGTCGATAGTATTTTTAATTTCATAAGCAATACCTCAATGAATTTTTGACAAAAAAAAAGCCGTCCCTTGGAATTAAGACGGCTTCTCGTTTATCACTTTTCCTCCACCGGCATTATCCGGATCAGGTTCAACGGTCGGATCTAAATCCCTCTCAGCCCTTTTTTGAGCTCCCGAAAACAAAATCATTTTCTGATTCATAGGTAGGCTTGCTATAAACCTTTGTCAAGGAATTTTTAGGACACTATAAACGATTAAAATTCAAATTATCATTCGATTTGTTATTTTTTAAAAGGATATCCATTTCTTAAGATATCAAAGCGTTAATCTATTCCTATGTATTGTTGTTAGTTAGTATCTGGACGAGAATACCATTATTTGCTGTCAATCCGGTAATTCGGACTCTCACTACGAGTCTCGTGTTTTATTTTTGGTAATCAAAATCTTTTAGATATCTGGTGAATGATATTTCGAAACCATTTATGGGGGGGATCGTTGTGATGTCGTTCATGCCAGTATTGAGTCATCTCCAGTTTAGGCATTTCAAAGGGAACGGGTAGTATTTTGATATTCCGGTTTTCAGCAAAATTTATCGCCAAGCGTTTGACCACCACACCGATGAGATCAGTTCTGGAAATAATATCCAGCATTGCCATCGTATTAGAAACCCTTAGCTTAATTTTTCTTTTTAGTTTTTGTTCCATCAGCACTTTTTCAACAACACCAACCTCATTCATACTTTGATGAGGCGCGAAATGGATGTGGTCACATTGTAAAAATTGTTTGGTCGTTAAGGCATTGGAGATTTTAGGGTGATCTTTTCTAACGACACATACTTCTTGTTCATCAAAAAGCTTTTGCTGGTACAAATCGGTTTTACTGGTAAATTGAATATTAAATTTATCGTTACCTTCCTTATGTTTTGGATAATGACTATAAATTGCTAAATCCATTTTCCCGGATTCCAGAAGTTTATGACGTTCTTCGCGATTAGAGTGAAATACAGCAATATTTACCTTTGGGGCCTCCTGTCTTAATCGCTCAATGATTCTGGATAACAATAAAGTTTCTGAAAAATCGGTCATGGATAGCCAAAAAGTCCGATCACAATTTGCAGGAATAAACTCTTTTTCAATATTAATGATGTTATTGAGATCCAAGAGGACTCTTTTGATCGGTTCTGCCAACTCCTCAGCCTTTAATGTTGGCAGCATACCTTGGGATGTGCGGACAAACAGAGGATCATTAAACAGTTCTCTAAGCCGATTTAACGCATTACTGACGGCTGGCTGGCTGATGTTCAATTTTTCACCGGCTTTGGTCAGATTCTTTTTTTTATAGATAATATCAAATACCACCAGTAAATTTAAATCAATCCGGTTGAAATTCATAGATATTTATATTTTATAGAGTTAATTCTAAAAACCTGCTGGCATTGTATCACAATATCGATTTTAATCGCATTAGCGACAATTCTAAGTTTTCACGATAAGCGGTAGCCTCCTCACAATTGGCTAGAACAAACTCAGCAGTTTGAATGACTAATTTTCTCCTTGGATTTTTAGGTAATGTCTCTGTTTCCAGATATTTATCCATCGTTTGAGCTCTTTCCCATCCATCACGATTGGTATAAACTTTCCAAATACCGGAACTTTGAGCTAATTCGATTTTACTGGTCTTTGTTTCTTCTACCCAATAATCGATTGTTAGATTCATAATTTCTACCAGTAAGATGCGGATCGTTTTTAGTTTTTCCTTTTCCTCCCGTATTTCTTGAGAATCACTAATTAAGATATCTGCCACTTTTTGTCGTTCTGATACTTCCATATGATCATCTAATACAATTGAGGATAAATCCCACTGAGAAGATTCTTTTAATTGCGCTTTAATTAGTTCCGCATCCAGTTTTTTCAATAATTCATTTTGTTCATATAATTCACTTAAACTGGCATCTTCTAACTTATTGAAAGCTGAATAATCCGAAACGATTAGCATAATCATTTTTTCATCTTCAAAATCAATCAAAGTCCAGGCAACATGTTGGGTAAATGTGGTTCCGTCGGCATCAATAAAATCAAGATGATTACATTCATATTCATTTAAGGCCTCCCCTTTTACCATAATTCGTTCAAGCAATTCATCTACAAATGACAATCCGCTTTTATGAAATAAGACTTCAAAAGAATGACCCAACATCAATTGGGACGCTTGTCCGATTAAATCACTAAAGCTTTTATTACAAAAGCTGATTTCTAAATTCTCATTAATTCCAATCAAAGCTTCTTCTATATGGTCCAGTATTTTAGAAAGCTTATATTGAATTCTGCGAAGTTCCAATTCTGTTTTTCTTCTGCTTTCCAACTCGTTTTTTAAATTCGTATTCTCTAAAAGCGTTTCATAAGCTTCTTTCAGCAATAATTGATTTTTGACACGAACTATTAGTTCTTCTCTTGTAAATGGTTTAGTAAGATAATCATTGGCACCTAATTTAAACGCCTGAACCATATCAGAGATATTGTTTTTAGCAGATAAAATTATAATCGGTAATTCAGATGGTGAAAAATCCACCCTAATTTTTTCACACAACTCAAAACCGCTTAACCCCGGCATCATGATGTCTAAAAGTATCAAGTCTGGAATTTTGCCTATTGAAAGCATATTTAATGCGTCACTGCCACATAAGGCTGTGGTTACATTATAATTCTCAACAGAGAGGTGATTCACTGCTACCTGTAGATTAATCATCTCATCATCAACAACTAATATATTACTGGTGACGCAGGGCGGGTTGGTTTCAATCGTTTTTAATTGAGTAACATTTGAAACAAGCGGTTGACTTTTTAAGGCTGTATTTATTTCTATGTCAGGAATTTCGACTTGATTCTCCAAATCAGACTCCTGAAGGAGAGGGATTTTTATTATAAACGTTGTCCCCTTACCTAATACCGATTGAACGCTAATTGTCCCATTGTGTAGCGATACTAATTGACTGGTAATGCTCAAACCCAGTCCGGTTCCCCCGAAATTAAATGATGATTCCGGATGAATCTGTTCATATGAGTGAAAAACTGAATTCCATTTATCTTCTGGAATCCCAATACCTGTATCTTTAATCTGGACTTGCAAAAAATTACCATCTTCTTCGGCATGTATGGAAATACTACCTGCTTCGGTAAATTTAATGGCGTTATCAATCAGGTTGTAAAAAATCTGCTGCAATCGATTTTCATCAGCAAGTACTAGTGGTGTTTGATCTGAAAGATCATGCGTTAAAATCAATTTTTTTAATTTAATGGGGTCTCTAAAAAACAAGCAAACAATATCAACAACTGAATTAATAGCAACTGGTTTTAAATCGACTTTCAGCTCATTTTGTTTCAACTTTGCCAGATCGAGAATATCACCTACTAAAGTGGTTAGTCGTAAGCTACTGGATCTTATGAGATCGATGTTTTTAATCATTTTATCCGATAGTTTTCCAAAAGTTCCATTCATCAGTGATTCTGCTATCCCAATAATACCATTTAACGGGGATTGTAATTCATGGGAAGTGTTAATCAAAAAATCATCTTTTAATTTATCAATTTCTTGTATTTTTTGATTTTTTTCCTTTAATTCTGCCGATAAGGATTCAATTCTTTTATAAACATTGGAAAAATTAAAAGACATAAAAAAAGATAAACTGAGTGCAAATAAAAACAATCCTAAGGGTGTTAAATAAACAGAGTAAATCAATCGATTGGAGAACAGAATATCATTAGCAATAGTAAGTGATAGAAACAGAAATCCAACCAATATGAACCAAACCTGGGGATTCCCTTTTATCATAGCTTTTAATAAATCTTTAGTCATAACTATCAATATGAAAAAAAGCAATATTTGAAAAGGGATCACTAAATGACTGGAATAACTCATTGGTAAAATTAAAACTGCAATAGATAGGATAATTGATACCCCGTATGCATATTTTTGAAAAATTGGAGTTTTATTCAAGCTAAGAATATGGTGCATAAATCGGATAAACAAGGGTAGCGCCAAAAAAAGTACCAGTACTTCAATTTTATAGGTAGTTTGTCCTGGGAAGTCAGGGAATAGGTAAGTAAAAAATCTTCCACCAATTCCAGCAAATAAAATTCGAATTGAAATCAGAAAGCATAATAAACTAAAATAGAGCGTTGCAATATTTCTTCTTAAGATAAAGTAATAAATCAAATGGTAAAGTACCATGATTATAAGACTACCGAATAAGAACAGATCAATTCCCCATTTTTTATTTTGAGATAAGGCAATTTGTGATTCTGTTCCCAGTAAAATTGGATTCCAGGCCCCTCCTTTTCTATGGCTATAGTTGGACACCTGTAAAACAAAATCTAGCTGGTTCTTATCAATTACAAAAGATTTTACTTGGGTAACAAATCCAGGTTTGGATAAATGGCCATTATTCCCAACGGTACCATTGGTAGCCAATAATTTTCCATTAACCCAAAGACGATAAGCAGATGAGGTCTCTCTAAGTTGTATTGCCAGGGTTTGATATAAATAGTCAGGATTTATCTTCACTTTGAGATGAAAGGTTGCATATCCTTGTCCGTCCAGTTTTATTTTTGCATGGGGGTAACCATTCCAAACACCAGGAATTTTGATATATTCAAAAGTCCGATCCCCGGTGTTCTCTTGCAGGGTTTTTAAAGTCAGTAATTGGTTCCAGTAAAAAGCCCACCTGCCATTCAATTCAACAATACCCTGATCTTCAAAGTCCCAGGTAGACAGATCCAAATTTCCTTTTACCGCTGTTAATTCTTCATTAGATCCACCGCAAGAGCTTACAAAAACTGAAATAATTATTGCAAATATAGTGATATATAATGACGGGTGTAGCATAATAATTTTCAAGTAAATGGATAGGAAAATTTAGAAAAAAACCTCTGAGATTGAATCTTTATAAGCTATTCTTTGAGAATCTGCATAGTAAATTAATCAAAAACCTGTATCGAGCTGATAAAACCTGTTCTTTTTTAAATATAATACTAGCCAAAGTTTTTTTTTAGGATAATACTAAGAGATATTTTCTAAATGTGGACAGATTTGATTGATTGCAACCACAGAAAAACAATGCTAAAACAAATTCCTTTTCTGCAATCCACTCAATCAACTTTCCTATTATTTCAAAATCTTTTTGAAAGAGTATTTAAATGGGATACTATTTTACCTCTGAATCCGTGTCTGAAGGACATCCGGATAAAATTGCCGATCAAATATCTGATGCTTTATTAGATGAATTTTTGCGTTATGATGCAAAATCTAAAGTTGCCTGCGAAACCTTTGTTACCACGGGTTTAGTCGTATTGGGTGGAGAAGTTAAAACTACCGGTTATGTGGATGTCCAAAAAATTGCACGTCGGGTGATTAATCGAATCGGATATACCAAGGCTGAATACATGTTTGACGGGAACTCCTGTGGCGTTATTTCCTCTATCCATGAGCAGTCACCAGATATTAACCAGGGTGTAGTAAGAACTTCTGATGAAGACCAGGGAGCCGGAGATCAGGGAATGATGTTTGGATATGCCTGTAAAGAAACAGATGACTATATGCCGCTGGCGATTGACCTGTCACATATTATTTTACAGGAATTGACAGCTATTCGAAGAGAGAACAAAGAAATGGTTTATCTTAGACCTGATTCTAAGTCTCAGGTGACCATCGAGTATAATGACGATGATCAACCCCAAAAAATTCATACCATTGTTTTATCAACACAGCATGATGATTTTGATGAAGAAGTAAAAATGCTTCAGAAAATCAAAGATGACGTCAAGCAAATACTTTTACCCAGGGTCATTGCTCGTTTACCTGAAAGAGTTCAAAAATTATTTAGTGATGAAATCATTTTACATGTTAATCCAACCGGGAAATTTGTTATCGGTGGTCCCCATGGAGATACCGGTCTAACCGGTCGAAAAATCATCGTAGACACCTATGGTGGAAAAGGCGCACATGGTGGTGGTGCTTTTTCAGGAAAAGACTCATCAAAAGTTGATCGCTCCGCTGCTTATGCAACACGACATATTGCTAAAAATCTCGTTGCAGCCGGCGTTGCTGAAGAAGTTTTGGTTCAGGTAGCGTATGCCATTGGTGTTGCAAAACCAGTTGGTTTATATGTAAACACCTATAATTCATCTAATGTTCAGATTTCTGATGGTGAAATTGCTCAAAGAATTAGCACTATTTTTGATATGCGCCCCAGTGCAATTGTGAAGCGTTTTGGCTTAACGAATCCGATCTTCGAAGAAACTGCTGCTTATGGCCATATGGGACGGACACCATACAAAAAAAAGGTGGAAGTTTATCCAAAAGGCAATGGTAATGGACAATCGGAATTCAAAGAAGTAGAATTTTTCAGTTGGGAAAAACTGGATTATGTTGAAAAATTGAAACAGGAATTTGGTTTGTAATAAATTGACAAGGGGTAGGCCTACCCCTTGTCAATTGATAACCCCCAAAATTAATCAAAAGCACTATTCATAACATCTTTCGCTTTATCAAGCCCTTTCTCAAATATATTCATTGGTTCTTCACCAATAATAGTCAGAATTTCACTGGGTAAATTTTCTTTGGCCATGTCATTTACTTCAGGGACTAGCTTAATAGCAGCAATGCAAGCTATTAAAACTATTACCATTAAAAAAATCAATTTCTTCATTTCTCTTCTCCTTGATTTACTAAATTATTGAACATCATTGTTAAGCTGGAAAACAATTTTTATTAAAACTTTTCCTGTGTGAAACTACCCGGGTGGTTCTAAAGAGGTATAATTTACATGTTACTTATATTTCAACTTTACTTAATCATTCGCAATAAAATAGTTGAGGGCTAAAAATTAATCAATATTTTTTTACTCTGAATCAAAATGATATTAATTTATCAGACCATTTTACAAATTGTTCCATTATAGTTTATAATCATTCTTATTCTATATCCAATCAATAATTTGTAACCTCTAGCTACTAAGCTTTATGAAATCAGAAATTTTCGAGTTCTCAGTACAAATATATTATGAAGATACTGATCATTCAGGTGTTGTTTATCACTCTAATTATTTAAAATATTTTGAAAGAGCCAGGGAAGATGTTATCGGAATTGAAAATCTAGTTGAGCTCTGGAAAAAGAATAATCTGGGTTTTGCTGTTTATAAAGTAGATATTGTCTATCATGAAGGTGCCGAGTTTGGTGATAAGCTCAAAATTATCAGTCAGTATGAGTTTGACGGCAAATACAGGCTCATCTGGAATCAAACCGCCTGGCGACCTAACTCCAAAAAACCGGCCGTCGATGCTATTATTCACTTAGTTTGCATCAATAAAAATAAACAATTAGTACCAATACCGGAAGTAAAACTCCCTTTACATAGCTAAACATAAAAAGGAAATAAATAGAATTAATTGTATTATATCAAAGATAAAGAAGAAATATTCCAGGCGGACAAACCTGATATAAGCTACCAGATAAGAAAAAGTGCCAGAGAAAAAGGTTTCAGTTAAGCCGCCAATATAAAGTTTTTATAGTGAGTAATCATTGGTTTTATAATAAATTCGAAAACCCAAGTTTACGTAATATTGAAGTCAGCAAATTTCCAGGAATGCCAATAATGGTATGTAAATCATTAATATTAACAGATTCAAATAATGCCGCACCTAATGATTCTATTTTATATGATCCTGCACAATTGAAAGGTTGGTCAATGTTAAGATAATTGATAATTTCCTGGTTTTCTAAATATCGCATTTTTATCTTGGCGATTTCAACATCCTTAAAAACTTGATTTTGATGGATCACGCACACTGCACAAATCAATTGATGTACCTTACCATTCATTTTTGATAATTGAGCGTATGCGCGTTCGAAATTACCAGGTTTCCCTAAAACTTCATCTTCCAGTTCAATTAGTTGATCTGCAGCGATAATGATGTGATCAGGAAACAGTTTTTGAATAGAAAGTGCTTTTTCAACAGCGATATTTGATACAAATTCAACTAAATTTCCTCCTGAGAACCTAGGTTCGTCATATCTATGATTAAAGCATTTGTGAGGTATATGCAGTTGATTTAAAATATCACTTCTCCATTTTGCTTCTGAAGCAAGTACTATTTTCTGTTTTGATAATGATTTCAATTTCATAAAATATGATTTTCCTGTGTTATATAGCGATAGTCATGTTAAGATCTGTTCTGGGAACACCATATCCCCCAATTTCAGCTAGATTAATTGCAACCGTCCATCGTTGACATAACACTAGGAAAAGCGTTTTAATGTTAATCAAAATTATAGAAGCGACAATGAAATTTGATCGGAGGCTAACCAGAAATGGTTAATCATGGTGGGAGAACGGAGAATCTTTATCAGAATTCTCCGTTGACTAGTCAGCAGCAATTTGAAGGATATTGTGGATTTGCAGATACCGAAAATCCACCTCTAAACGCATCTTCAAGATAATCGATACTACAACGTTCCAGATAAGGCGCATCTCCTGTTTTAAACAATAGCTTTATTCCGGAAATTTCAACTTGTTCATCATTTTCATTTAACTCGTCCAGAGTTAATCCAAATCTTGGTCCCCCTCAACCAATTCCTTGGATTGAAATCCTGAGATATTTATTTTCATTGTCATTTAACAATGTCGCAATTTTTTTTTGAGCAGAATCCGTAATAGTGATATCTGGCATAATCTCCTTTTTCTTCTAAATTATTATAAAGCCCGTAACCATTCCGGCTTTAGTTTAATATTCCCATCTATCGCTTGCTTCAAAACACCTAAAACCTGATTTTTATCTCGGGGTAGTCTGGCTCTGATGGGTAGGTAATTAGAGGCATGGTTTGCTAAAAACAGCCCCTGGTGTAATTCTGTACAACGAATCATTTCATATAATTCCAATAACATTTGTTTTTGATCTGGTAAATTGAAATCACCATTTTTATGTTCATTGTAAAGCGGTGTTCCAGGTACCAACATCAAAGTCAAAGCGCCAATGTAATTTGGGTTCATTCGACTAAGTACTTCACCGGTTTTTCGGGCATGAATTAATGATTTTTCAACCCCTCCCAATCCCAATAAAACAGTAACAGAGAGTTTTATACCGGCTGTCTTAACTTTAAGTCCCTGCTCAATCAAATCGCTGGAAGTTGCTTTTTTATTTACCTGTAGTAATATCTCATCATCACCAGACTCAACCCCCATATAAATAATTCCTATTCCATTTTCCTTTAGGGCTATAAGTTCCTCTAATGATTTTCGTTTCAAACTTTTCGCATTGGCATAAATACCAACCCGATTGATCCAGGGAAGCTTCTCTTTGATCTGTTTTAGAATCCAAAGTAATTTTTCCTGCTTAATAATTAAGGCATCACCATCACAAAGAAACAGTCTTTTTTGCTCTTTGTAATAATTAGAAGCATATTCAATATCCGTTTCAATGATAGGATTGTCTTTTATTTTAAATCGCTCCCCTTTGTAAGCGCCACAAAAAGTGCATTTATTATGGGAACATCCAACTGTTACCTGCAATAAAATACTATTCGCCTCGCTAGGAGGGCGTATGATATGACCTTCGTAATGCATGAATATGATTCTGAATTATTGAAAAGTTTTTTTGTATGATTAGCTATTTTTAAAAGAAAGCAGTCATCTTTTTTGGAAGTTTTACCACAAATAAGGAACCCGGACCATCTGAGTTATTCTCTGCCCAGATTTTACCTTTATGATCATTGATAATATTTTTAGTAATGGGTAATCCAAGACCGGTACCTATTGTGGTCGATTTTGTTTTGCTACTTTGGATATATTTATCAAATATTCCATCTAATTCATCCTCTGGAACGCCACAACCTCGATCTTTTACAGTAAGGATCATATATTTTTCATCATCTTCTAACTTGACCAATATATCCTGACCTGATTCGGAAAACTTAATCGCATTTGACATCAGATTGATAACTACCTGAGCTATCTTACTGGAGTCAATTGATATCTTTGCTTCATCAGGTAGTGAATCAAATATAATATTCACTCCTTTTTCTTTAGCAAAGGCACTTAATTCACTAATAATCATGTTCACAATGCTACTGACTTTCGTATCATAAAATTCGTATACAACTTTGCCAGCTTCTAGTTTTGCCAAATCCAATAAGTCATTAACCATTGCTAATAGTCTTTGTCCACTATCTCTAATTTTTGTAAAGTATCTTAGCAGCTTTTCCCGATCTGTATCTAAATATTTCTCAATACCAAACGTCGCAAAGCTCAGTATACCGGTCATGGGTGTCCTGAATTCGTGACTCATATTCGATAAAAATTCAGACTTGGCCCGATTTGCTTTTTCTGCAGATTTGACAGCTTCATGTAACTCTTCTGTTCTTTTTTCTACCAGTTTCTCCAGACCCTGTTGGTATTTTTTGAGTTCTTTTTCTGCTGCAATTCGTTGATCGATTTCAGATTTCAAAGAAGAAGCAAGATTAAAGGAACGAACTGCCGTTATAACAGCACTGAAAAGTTTTTGAGCGGTTAATTCCAGTTTATCCAAATAATTGTTAATATTGTATTTAGTGATAACCCCTTTTTCCGGTGCGTGCCCAGGCTGCCCGGTCCTGATAATAATCTGAGTCAGACTATTTTGAAGCTCTTCACGAATGAAGCTTATCAGTTGTAAACCGGAATCATCACTCTCCATTACAACATCTAATATAATAACCGCTATTTCCTTATTTTGCTCCAGTAAGTTTTTTGTCTCAAATCCGGAATATGCGTGAATAAATTGTAGTGGACGTCCATCAAAAGAAGAATCATTTAAAATCCGAACAGTGGTTTCATGAACTTCCGCTTCGTCATCAGCAATTAAAATAATCCAAGGATCCTGTTTTGCTAGCTTGTCAATCTCTTTGTATTCTTCCTTGGCAAATTTCATTAATAGTATGGTTTTGGATTTTATTTGATTTTGTAACTATAATTAATCAAAAGGGTAAGACAAGTCTAATACAATATATTTAAAAAGGGAAGTTTTGGCTGAAGAGTGGTACAAAAAGATAAATAAATTTACTCAGTTGATCAACTCCATTAGGCAGATTCCACATTTTTATAATGATTTAGCAGATGTGTCATCATTTTTAAGTTATTATTTTTTCGATAAATATCAAGTAAAAACATAAAAGTATCTTTATTCCATTTTTTATTCAAGGCTTGAGACAATAATTCTGTGGCAGGTTTGACCTGATTTTTCTTCAATTTTAGTTTGGCTTGGGCAACCAACAATTGATGGCGAATTTTAGACTGTTCTTCTGTTTTAACCTTTATTATCTCACGATATTCATCCAACAGCCTTCGTGCTTCTTTTTCTTTTTTTAACTTCAAATAAATACTGGCCGTTTTTTCGATCGTTTTAGGAAATCTAAATGCAGAAAGTGCATTTTCAAAAAAAATCGATGCTGCCAGGAAATTTTGACCATTTTCTTTTTGTTCACCGCTCGTAAACAAGTAATCATGAATTTCAATTAAGCGTTCTTTAGCTATTTTAACATAATTATCGCATTTTAATAGTTTCTTGTATGATTGAATAGCTAAATCATCATAATGTAGAATCCGGTAAATATCACCAATGCTCGATATGACATATCCTGAATTTCTTTCAGCTGAAATTAATTTGAAAAGAAAAAGTGCTTTTTTCAAATTACCAGACTCAAACTCCGAATCTGCTTTGTTCAAAATTTCTGAATATTGATACATCCCACCTGTTTTTTCAAGCAGATAGGCACTTACTAATTCAAATGGCAGCGCTTCATCACGTTTATTGATACTTTTAAGAATCAGGCTGATATTAAAAGAAAAAAGAATATTTTGTGGATTAGATTTATAGATTTTTTTAAATGAATGAATGGCTTTATTAGGCTTAGAATTATAAAAATTGATTAAGGCTAATAACATATCCAAATAATAAAATTGAAATGGAAAAGTGTTAATTAACGAAAAACATTTTCCACTTAAAGAGATTGATTTGAGTTTCAATGCAGCCAAGCCTATATTGTAAATTTCAGATAAAATAGGCTCTACATCCATATCTTTAGCCTTGATCAATAATGCTTTCAGCTCAAAAAAACGAATAGACAGTTCATCTAAAGAATATCGATTCGTATTTCTGGTAAAAGAGAGTTTTTGACAAAACTGACCAGGCTGAATATTTTCTGAAGTAGGTAAAAATTCAGGTAATAAAAAACTCTCTATTTGACCGGTAATGCTCAATAAGTTAATAATATCCCTATCAAAACGATGTAACTTTGCAGTATTAGCAGCAATACTCGTTAAAATCATTTCATTATCCGGTTCCAATCTCAAAGCTTTCTGATACAGGTATTCTGCATATTTATGATCTTTTGCTTTGCGGGCACAATTACCTAAATCCACCAAAAACTGCCAGGTTACATTGGAATACTTCAGCAATAAGGAACCTATCGTCAATGTTGATAGAAAAAGGCTCTCAGAATGATATTGTTTGTATAGTTGCTTTAAACGAAGGGTACTTTGTTCATGATTTTTCTTAATTGCTTCTTCAAATTGATCATATGCCCCGTTTCGATCATTATTTCTCAATAATTTAACACCCGTGGCAATATTATCACTAACAGAATGCTTTGATTTACTCTCTAATATTTTTGCAAATGAAATCAGCATTAATGAACTCCAATACGCGCGATCAAATAAAAAAAACAATTAATAACTATCAATTCTTAAGTTTTAAAAAGCAGGTTTTATACCAAGCTTAAACATAATTAATTATCAAATAGTTACATTTTACTTATTAATATTAGACTGGGAAAAAATATTTTTTTCTATTTTCAATAAAAGCTAATGACAAAATAAGTCGTCTCAAGAATGATAAAAAAAACGAAATTCAAATTTATTATCTGAAAAACCAACAACATGTTACTTTTCAAGTACTTTATTAAAGAGTTTATTTTTCCATTGATATTATCTGTCGGCGTAATATCTTCAATTTTATTAATGGATCAAATTTATAAATTTATTCCATTTTTACAAACATCAGGATTGGAAATAAAAGCCATTTTCCAAATGATCCTATATTCCCTACCTATGATTTTAATGGTTGCAACACCCATCGGCGTTATGATAGCAGTATATGCCGGAGTCTATAGAATATCATCAGACTATGAAATCATTTCCATGCGAGCGGCAGGTATTTCACTATCTTTTTTACTAAAACCGGTTATCAGCCTATCAATAGTCGTAGCAGTATTTGTTATGGTTCAAACATTTTATCTCAGCCCAATTGGCGTCCGTAACCTAGATCAGTTAAAGTTCAATATATTGAAAAAACAGACCCAGATAAATCTGGAAAGCGGGAAAATCAACAATTTTTTAGGCCAAAATTTAATTTATGTTAAAGAGAAAAAAGGTAAACTCTTCAAACATGTTTTTATATCAAATTGGGATCTTTCTGGTTCAGATTTTTACATTGAAGCCAGAACAGGAACCATCGAAATTAATGAGAAAACCAGAAGCATAAACATCTTATTAAAAAATGGTCGTATTCACTCATCAAACCAATCAGACGAATATCAAATTATTGATTTTAAAAACTTTCTTTATGATCTGATTCCACCGCAAAAAGATATGAGTTCCTTTCCTCAACGATTTCGCAACTTATCGGGTAAACTTGGACAGACACATGTGGTCCTTACTATTCATCAGTTACTCAGCCAAATTAAGATTGCTAAACAATTAAAAAATAAAGATTCCTATTATGAATTCACTGAGGAGTTTCACAGTAGAATTGTGAATTTTTTATCTTGTCTCGCTTTTGGTTTATTTGCCTTGCCTATTGGGTTATTTAATCCCAGAAACCCTAAAACCGGTCGGTTTATTTATATGATCAGTATGGTGATTATTTATTTTGTAATATTTTCCCAATTAAAAGTTCTTCTTAGTGAAGGGAAAATTCCTCCCATTTTTTTATATACACCGCTATTATTAGCACTATTATTTGGTGGTTTTAGTTACTTTAAAGTCAACTACGATCTTAATTCACTTTCAGATTTCTTAATTTTTTTTAAAAAAGTAAAAAAAAGCAGGAGTTAGCATGGATTTTATTAGTACTCGCGGACAATACAAAAATATTGATTTTCAACAGGTTGTTTTAGAGGGATTATCCAGGGATGGCGGTTTGTTTATTCCTGCCAGCTACCCAGATTTATCAGGTCAACTAAAAACATTAAAACAGTTACCCTATTGTGAATTAGCTTTTGAAATTTTCCGACATTTCACCGGGGAATCTATTCTTGAAAGTGAATTAAAAAATATAATCAAAAACAGTTATTCAACTTTTCAAAGTGAACAGGTTACACCGTTAAAGCACTTAAATGAAACAACAATTTTAGAGTTATTTCATGGACCTACTTTTGCGTTTAAAGATGTGGCTTTGCAATTTTTAGGTAATTTGTTTGAATGGATACTCACCCAGAAAAACAGACAACTCAATATTTTGGGGGCTACTTCAGGAGACACTGGTAGCGCTGCGATCATGGGAGTTAAGGGGAAAAAGAATATTAATATTTTTATTCTACACCCTAAAGGTAAAATCAGCCAGATTCAGGAAAAACAAATGACAACTGTTCTGGACGAAAATGTATTTAACGTCGCTATTGAAGGAACTTTTGATGATGGTCAACGAATTATTAAGGAAGCATTTAACGATCTCGGGTTTAAAGATCAGTACAATTTAGGAGCTATCAATTCTATCAATTTTGCCAGGGTAATGGCTCAAACAGTTTATTATTTTTATAGTGCCTTTCGGTTTAATGAAAAATATCCGGACGCACCCTTAGTTTTTTCAGTTCCAACCGGTAATTTTGGAGATATCTATGCCGGATATTTAGCAAAAAAAATGGGACTACCTATAAAAAAATTGATACTAGCGACTAATGAGAATGATATCCTGTACCGGGTATTAACCACCGGAAAATATGAAGTTAAAGCAGTTCACCAAAGTATCAGTCCGTCAATGGATATTCAAATTGCCAGTAATTTTGAGCGTTATTTATATGATTTATTAGATCAGAATGCAGAAAAACTTGTTCAAAAAATGGAACTTTTAAATCATACCGGTGGTTTTACAATAGACGAACAGGAAATGGCAAAGGCCTCGGAACTTTTTATACCAGCCAGAATTGAGACTGCCAGGATTGAAGAATGTATTTTGAAGTTTGCGAAGAATGGTTATATACTTGATCCACATACAGCCATTGGTGTTGCCGCAGCTGAGGATAACAGTGAAGACAGAGTAATTTGTCTGGCCACTGCTCACCCGGGAAAATTTAAAGATACTGTCGAGGAAATCCTTAATTCAGCCATAGAGTTACCTGATGCTTTATCTTCTCTCTTTGACAAAGAGGCTAGGTGCTTAACAACCCCAGCTAAAACAGAAGCAATTTTGGATATTATTCGTTCAAACTGCAGCGTTTGATTCTACCTAATAAATAAAAGGATCATTCTTGAGGTAGGTCTCATTTAGCATCAAACCTTGTGGAGGGGCAGTTATACCTGCTTCTTCACGATTGCCACTAATTAAGGTTCTTTTAACAACATCTATATCCAGCCTTCCTCGACCAACCTGAACCAGTGTTCCTACCATTATTCTTATCATGTTCCTTAAAAAACTTGATCCTGAAATAGTAAATTGAATCTCAGTTTGATGGCAGGATTTTTTTGATTCAATTTGGAGATCAAATATTTCCTTTTCGGTAACTTTTTGAACACATCCTTTTCCTTGATAAGCCGAAAAATTATGGACACCGATGAAATCGGAGCCAGCTAACTGCATATCAGATAATTTTAGTTCAGATTTTACCCACCAGGAAAAATCATTGTTGAGTGCATTTGGTATTTTTGAGTTATTAATCCGATAAATATACTGTTTACCACGGTTCTCGTTCTGAACCCGGTGGTTGTCTGCTACCTCAACCAAATCAACAACTGCGATATCATCAGGAAGCAATGCATTCAGGCTATTTCTGAGTTGATATATTTTTATTTCTGCGGGGATATAAATATTTGCTAACTGATGCTTGGCATGGACACCAGCATCGGTTCTGCTACTAGCCCTTATTTTTACCGGTTTTTGAAAAATGATGGCTAATACTTTTTTTATGGTGCCTTCAATGGTAACTGCATTTGGTTGTAGTTGCCATCCATGGTAATTTGTTCCCTTATATTCAATTTTTGCAAGTAGATTGCGATAAAATGACATGGCCAATAGAAAAAAACAAATGAAAAGATAAGGTAGGTATCAGGAATGTAGACTCAGTAGAACGCTTTAATGTGCAGACTCACTAAAGCGTGACCTTATTTAGGCACTTTCCACCATTTTTTTAATTTTAACGGGATCTGCACCAACAACCATATCAGCTTGTTCACCGTTTTTAAATAATATCAGGCAGGGGATACTCCGGACACTAAAATCAGTTGCGTATTTAGAATCTTGATCAACATTTACTTTAGCAATAGATACTTTTCCCTTCATCTCATCAGCTAATTGGTCAAGAAACGGTCCAATCATTTTACAGGGTCCACACCATTCAGCCCAAAAATCAACCAAAACAGGGATTTCGCTTTTTAAAACTTTTTCTTCAAAATCATTGTCTGTAACAATTAAGATGTTATCACTTGCCACGTCACTTCCTTTTTTAAATTATTAATGATAAAAACGACTTAAAGTATTGAAATAATTATGTCTGGATTTTATTTATTTAATTTCCAGCACTCTTCGATTAGCATATTGGATAGATATTTTTACGTCTACTTAAAAAAAGCCCTCCATTGATCAAAAAAAAAGCTCGCAGAATACGCATCAATATTTTATAATGATACCAGTATATTTTAAAACTTTTTCAAGGGATCAATTAATTTAAGCTATTTAAACGCTGGTATCTCGCTAGGTTAATTCTCATTTTTAAATTTACTTTCTCATCCCAGCTAATAATCAATTTACAGAAACAGGTTTAAATGCAAAAAATGATTAATGACAATCATGACACTGTTTGTCTGAAACCTTGACCCGTTTTAGTTTTATCTTGCCTCTGAATTTATATTTTTGTTATGGGATCTAAAAAAGTTGCCGTTGCTATGAGCGGTGGAGTTGACAGTTCCGTAACCGCCCATCTATTAAAAGAACAGGGTTTTGATATTTTCGGTGTCCTTATGGATTTATGGAGACCTTCTGGCCAGAATAATCAATTTAGTAAATTTCAAACCGCAAAGATTGATGCACAAAAAGTTGCCGACGAGATCGGTATTCCGTTGGAAATTTTAGATTTTAAGGATGTCTTCAAAGAAAAAGTTGTTGAAAATTTTATTTCAACCTACCAATCCGGTCAAACCCCGAACCCTTGTGTTATTTGCAATAAGAAGATAAAATTCGGGCTACTTTTAGACTATGCACTTGCAAAAGGGGCTGATTACTTAGCAACCGGACACTATACTATTATTAACAAAACTGAAAATATTTTCTCTCTACATAAAGGAAACGATCCTCTAAAAGATCAAAGTTATTTTTTAAGCCAATTAAATCAAACCCAGTTATCAAAAATCTTTTTCCCTCTTGGGACCTATTCCAAAGATCAAATCAGGAAAATTGCTAAATCAATTGGCCTCCATGTTGCTGAAAAAGCTGAGAGTCAGGATATTTGTTTTATTGATGACAACAATTATCGCGGGTTTTTAAAACAATACTCGAAACATGTTATTCCTCCCGGAAACATTGTGAATTTAAAGAGAGATGTTTTGGGGAAACATAATGGCTTATTTAACTATACTATTGGTCAACGAAGAGGGTTAGGGGTATCTTATAGTGAACCACTTTATGTGATAGATATTAACCTGGGACGCAACGAATTGGTTGTTGGGACGCAATTAGAAAGAAACCGGAGTGAGTTAATTGCGGAACAGGTTAATTTTATTGATGGTGTCTTTCCCGAAAAGCTGGTTGATATTGAAACAAAAGTCAGATACTCTGCTAAAGCAACTTTAGCTGATTTAACAAAAATTGGTGACGATAAGTACCATGTTCATTTTCATTCTGCAATCAAAGACATTACCCCCGGTCAATCTGTTGTTTTTTACACTGGAAATCAACTGCTGGGTGGTGGAACCATACATTAACAAAATAATACCAATGGAAACATTAAATATATTGTTTGAATCTCCGCTAGGAATCGTTATTTTTATATCTGCCTATTTGTTAGGATCTATTCCTTTTGGATTTCTAATCGCAAAAATATTTTTAGGCTATGATATCAGAACTGTTGGTAGTGGAAATATTGGAATGACTAACATGGTTAGAACTGGCGGAAAAATTCCTGGTATTGCAACGTTTGTGTTTGATGTTGGCAAAGGAAGTTTAGCTGTTTTTATAGCAATTTATTTTGTGAAATTAGAGCAACTACCGGAAATAGTGACAATCCTGGCTGCTTTCTTAGCTGTTTTTGGACATACATGCTCTATTTTCCTTAAATTTAAAGGAGGAAAAGGTGTCGCAACAACGGTCGGTGTATTATTAATATTTAATATCAAAATGTTTTTAGCATTTGGTTTAACCTGGTTACTGGTGTTTATTGTTAAAAGAATCTCTAGTTTATCAGCTTTGATCGCTTTATTAATTTTACCCATAGCCACCTTTTATTTTTACCACTTCAGTGGAAAATTTTATCTTAGTCTGATTTTATCGAGTTATATCATTCTCCTACATCATGAAAATATTAAACGTTTGCTACAAGGTAGTGAAAATAAATTAAAAACTTCAAAGTAAAGAAAATGCCTGCAAAAGCAACTATCAAATCCGGACAGTTTATTGATCATAAATATCGGAAAATTGTATTTAAATCCTGGCTGGTAAAAAAGGCCCTGGCCCAGATATATATTGTTCACGGATTTTCAGAACATATCGATAATTATCAGGACATTATTCCTTTATTGAATAAAAACGGATTTTCCTGCCATATTATGGACTTACCCGGGCATGGTTTATCTGAAGGCATTCGGGGACATATCGATGATTTTCAGGACTATATTGAAAATCTTGATCTTTTTTTTAAATCAAACCCGTATCATCAATCAGATCTCCCTGTTTTTTTAATGGGACATTCACTCGGTGGTGCTATTGTCAACCGTTTTAGCCTGAATACCAAAGTTAATATTAATGGTATTATTTTAACTTCTCCCCTATGTGGACTTCTGTTAAATAATAAAATATTTTCACTAGTGTTTAGGCGCTTATCCCGTAAAAGTAAAACACTGCTTTTCCCAAAGCCATTCATTTTTAAACACCTCAACCGAACAGTATCCAAAGAAAAATATTATAAGACCGACCCATTGAGACTTCACTGTATCTCTCCAGCATTGTTTCTTGAATTGGAAAAAAACATCACTAAAACGAAGATATCCGCCAGTAAACTAAAAATACCCATATTAATTTTCGCCAGTTCAAAAGATAAGGTCGTTTCTTTTGATGCTATTATACGATATTATCAAACCGTTTCCAGCAAGGACAAAAAGCTAATAACCTATGGGGAAGCAATGCACGAACTACTTCAGGAAGAAGAGCACAGCCAAATTATTAAAATTGCTTCTGATTGGATTAAAAAAAGAATTTGAATTTAATAATCATCCATTTTCAACATTTCAAATATCCTGGCTTTCGTCTGACAATAAATATATAAAATTAATGGATATCAAAAGATTCGGTTTAGCAAGTTTTTCAGGGGTATTATTAGCTTTAAGCTATCCTTCATATAATCTTTATTACTTGCAGTGGGTTGCTTTTATCCCATTACTGTTTTCTCTAAAAGATCAATCCATAAAATCAGCTTATATTCAAGGTGTTATCACTGGATTCTGGGGGATCTGTATTGGTTTTTACTGGATAGCCAATTGGTCAACGGTTGTGATGGAAATTGCTTTCCCTCTCAATTATGGGATTACAATCGCACACTCATTAGCAGTTGCTCAGATATTTGGGATTATATTTAGTTTATTTCAGTGGGTTAGGAAGCATTTTCCTGACTATAATATTTTGACACTCCCCTTAATTTTTGTAGCCATATTTACATCATTCCCAACTATCTTTAAGTTTTCTCTGGGAGATGCTCAGTCATACTTTTTACCGGCTATTCAACTTATTGAATTTACAGGTGTATATGGATTAGACTTTATTATCATTTTGGTAAATATTGTATTGTATTCCTACTTTAACGGTATGAAAAGTCTTTTGAAAAAGATTCAAATTGTTACAGCTATTTTAATTATTTTCATTTGGTTTTTTGGTGGTTGGATGAAATTAAATACCTGGGACCAAAAAATAAAAAATTGGGATCTGGTTAAAGTTGGTATAATTCAAACCAATTCAGCAGCTTCGATGTCGAAGTCTAAGCCTTCTCCACCCTATTCACGATCTTATCCACTGGAAATGGCACTTAGTGAAGAACTCGCCAGTCAAAATCCGGTTGCTATCATCTGGCCGGAAGGAAATTTTTTCGGAATCACGTTCTGGTCAAGCATAAAAACAGCCTTTCTTAAACATGTTTCCAAATTAAAGATTCCTTTGATACTACACGATATCACCATTTCTCAACCAAATGGTCAGAGAAAGACTTATAATAGTTCTGTTTTTTTCCCAGGTAATGGTGAAGGAATACATTTCTATCATAAAATGATACGTGTTCCGTTTGGTGAATATGTCCCTTTTATTGATGACTTTTGGCTTTTAAAAAAACTATTGGGAAGTTTTATTACGAACCTCAATAAAGGTGAGTCACATAAAATATTTGATGTGATAAATATTCGTTTTGTCCCAAAAATATGTTACGAATCTTTGTTTCCTTCATTTGTCGCTGAATCAATCAATCAGGACGGTCAAGGAAAAGTATTACTGGTGCAATCTCAGGATGGCTGGTACGGGGAAAGCAGCGCTGCAGAGCAGCACCTGGCTTCATCTGCCTTAAGGGCAGTTGAAAATCGTGTCCCATTAATTCATGTTATTAATAATGGTTCTTCCGGCATTATCAGTCCAAATGGTAGATATGAAGCTAAATTAAAGCCATTCCGTCAAGTCAGCAAGGTTATCTCATTCCACTTTGACTCAAATGCCGGAGGAAGTTTCTTTTCAGCCTATCCTTATTTTTTCTTAAACAGTGTTCGCATGTTGTTTCTAATGTTAATATTCTCAACTTATTGGATGCAATATAAAAGCAGATCTATTGAAAAATCATATGAATCCAACACATAACCTGTATTCTAAATTGCCATCAATCAAACAAATTGATGAATATATGGCACAAAAATCTTTGCCTTTCGGTAAGGAGATTCGGAACCAGGTCAATCAAGTTCTTAAAAATATCCGCCAGGATAAAGAATATTTGGAGTCTGAGAACCTGACACGACCGGATATATTATACAGGATTGAATCAGAATTAAAAACCCGATCAAATTTGATGATATCTGTCATTAATGGCACCGGAGCAATTATCCATACCAATTTGGGACGATCGGTTTTATCGGAAGCAATTTTTGAAGAAATTAAAACGCTGGCTTCGACTTATACTAACCTGGAATTTTCTTTGGAAACCGGAAAAAGAGGGACCCGACTAAATAGTGTTGGTGATTTGTTAAAAACATTAACAGTTGCTGAAGAAGCCGTCGTTGTCAATAATAACGCTGCCGCAGTTTTATTAACCCTGACGGCATTAGCTCAATCAAAAGAGGTGATAATATCAAGGGGCGAACTCGTTGAAATCGGGGGCTCTTTTCGAATACCGGAAGTCATTGCAGTTTCAGGTGCAGTATTAAAGGAAGTTGGGTCTACCAATCGCACCCGCCTGGATGATTACCATAAAGCGATTACTGATAATACAGCGGTATTACTTAAAGCACATACCTCCAATTACGAGATTACCGGATTTACCGAATCAGTTAAAACCAGTCAATTAGCAGGGTTAAAGGCAAAAACCAACACCATTTTAGTTGAAGACATCGGTAGCGGGGCGCTTGAGCTTTTTGAACATAGTCAGCTAAATTCAGATCCACTGGTGCCACTGGTGCTGAAAGATGGTGCCGATATTGTTACGATTAGTGGAGATAAGCTTATCGGTGGCCCACAATGCGGAATTATTTTAGGCAAGAAACATTTGCTGGATCAAATAAAAGAACATCCCCTTTACCGGGCATTAAGATGTGATAAAATAACCATGCTCTTACTCGAAAAAACATTGATCGCCTATAGCAGAGGACAGCATCGATCACAAATTCCAACCCAGCGGATGCTTAATGAATCAGATTATCAGGTAAAAGTTCGAGCAAAAGAAATTCTTGATAAATTACCGCAACAGGATTGTTACCGCTTAGTCCCCTGTAACTCAACACCTGGTGGGGGATCTTTACCTGGGAAAAAAATTAAAAGCTGGGGAATAGAACTGCATTCGAATCATCATTCAGAAGGTAAAATCATGGATTTACTGAGATCGCAGTCTCCCCCAGTTATTGGAAGAATTCAAAATAATAAGGTTGTTTTGGATTGCAGAACAATTCTGCCTCAGCAAATGAATCAGGTTTCGGAGATTTTAAAGAAAATAGAACTGGAATTACTCGGTTAAATACGCTTACTTAGCACACTTTTTTCACTGGATTTAATAAGCGTAACCCTTATGTCCATTTCAACCCGGGTTTAATTTGATTACTTGCCCATTGTGTTAGATAAGAATTTTTAAAAAGTTTTGATATGAAACCCCGGTTTCTTTTGCCAAGCCCTTAACGCACTTAATTGTTTATGCCTCGATATAAATTACAATCTACTTATAAATAATCTCATCACCCCTTTTATATATAAGATCATAATCAATATTAAACCTAAATTTTTTGGAATTTTAACTACTTGATCTTAACCTTTTTTTCCTTTCTAAGATAAGTAAAATGAAAATCTGTCTATAAATAGTTCTGTTTGTATAGATTTAAACAGGTTGAATTTGGACTATTACCTATTTTTTATTGACTTCAGATTAGATAGGATTTAATATTATGTACGCGTATATATAACAAGACGTACATGTTCATATCAGGAGGTCAATATGATAAAAGTGTCTGCAACTAAATTAAGAAATCATTTATTCGAATATCTCGATAAAGCTTCAGATGGTGAAACCATAATCATACAACGCAATAATCAAGATGTTGCTCATATTATTCCGACTAATAAAATGAATTGGCGGGAGAAAATGAGTATTGAACCCAAAGTACTCGTTTCTACGGAAGAGTTAATCGAACCTATTGCAGATATATGGGAGAATTACCTATGACAAAGAATTTATATTTATTTGATACGCATGCACTAATTTTTTGGCATAATAAAAAAAATGTATCTGAAGACTTTGTTAAGTTTTTTGATCAGGAAGCAGAAAAGGGAACAATTTACGTTTCATCAATATCATTTTGGGAAATAGCATTGCTTGTGAAAAAAGGTCGAATTGAAATCCCTGATGTCCACCTGTGGAAAAACGAAATTCTGCAAAACTCGAATTTACAGGAAATTAATCCAACAACATCTGAGATGATTGATTCTACTATTTTACCTGATATTCACAAAGATCCATTTGATCGATTGCTCATCTCTCAGTCTAATCAAAATAAACTTACACTGGTCACAAAAGACAAAATTATTCCTAAATACGATGTAAAAATTTTATGGTTATAATTGCATTTAAAGTATCATGCATTCAGTACTGGAATCATCATGCTGAAAAGTTATTATCAAACTAAACATTTTTACTTGTAAGAATCAGCGAAAACAGTCTCAAATTGCACCAGTGGAAATGAACTTGAATTATTAGCATATGGTTACAATGAGTTACAAAAATTCGTAGGTCGGATCAAGCACTGAATTGCGAAACTCGCAGCAAGAATAGATCCGGCAAATCTTTTCAGATTTTCAAAAAGGCTATTTAGGTTCATTAATTTTTCTTCTGATCGTGCGTAATCCAATTCCCAATAATTTAGCTGCTTTTGTTCGGTTGCCTTTGGTAAAGTGTAAAGTTGCTTTTATCAGCAAATCCTCTGCATCACGCATGGATGTCCCTAATGGAATATTAATACTTTCATTTTCATCATGATGATAACTTTTGACTTCAATAATATTAGGGTCCTGATCTGTATTCACAATTTCCTGGTAATCAGCCGTTTTAATATTCTTAAAACTTGTTTGAAAATGACCACTGGGTTGAATGACTTTCTCAGGGAAATACGCGGCTAAATAATCTGGTGTAATTTGAGAGGTATTCAGTGGCAATAATACTGCTAGTCGGGTGATCATATTTCGTAATTCCCTGACATTTCCTTTCCACTCCAGCTGTTTTAAGATATGAATCGTCTCTCTGGATAAACTTGGATACGGTTTTCTTCTATTAATTTCAGCAAAGGCTCGTTCCAAAAAGTGCCAGGCAAGTAAAGGAATGTCATCCGTTCTTTCCCGAAGCGCAGGTATATGAACCCTTAATATATTTAGTCGATAATATAAATCTTCCCGAAACAACCCGTTTTCAACTGCTTTTTCAAGTTCAACCTGTGTTGCGGCAACGATTCGAACATTAACATCTATCGGTTTTTCACCACCGACCCGATAAAACTGTTTTTCCTCCAGTACTCTTAGCAGGCGTGCTTGAAGCAATAAGGGCATTTCTCCCATCTCATCCAACAATAATGTCCCATCCTGAGCCAACTCAAACTTCCCTTTTTTAGTCGCCAATGCGCCCGTAAAAGCACCCTTTTCATGTCCAAACAATTCACCTTCAATTAAATTCTCAGGTATGGCTCCACAGTTTAAAGCGATAAAAGGCCCCTGATTATATCCACTTAATCCATGAATTGCTCTGGCAACCATTTCTTTACCGGTACCTGTCTCCCCTGTTATTAAAATACTATGAGCCGTTGAGGCCATTCGGGGTAACATCATCAGTCTTTGACGCATCACCGGGGATCTGAATATTAAATATGGACGCAACAGCGTTGTTAGCGGATCCAATGTGCTAACTGATTTATCATCAGTATTAACAGGTGGTTTTAAAGCCGTTGAAAATGTGGAGATATTTACCGGCTTCTTAAAAACCTGATTAACTGCCTGTTCTTTTGCCTCAGATTTTATATTTTCTGAGACATTTTCTGCCATTAAAAAAAATAAACCATTTGGATGTTTGCTCCTAAACCTTTTTAATAAGTCATAAACATTCCCTTGTTTCAATTCAGTTTCTGATAAAATTGCATGAAGATATTCCTGGTTGATCAGTTGGTAAGCATCCGCAATAGAATTAACAACAAATACATTCGCCTGTAGTTTTTGAAGCGATCTTTTGATGCTTCTTAAAACTGACAAATCCTGATCAAAAACCAGGATATTTATATTACTTAAATCCGCAAAATGAATCGATTCGGTCATAGCTCATTAGAAAATGATTAAGTATTACACACCTTATTTTTGTATTACTGGGCTGAATTTTATTACGGGAGGCTTAATTAATCAAGCAGTAGTATTAAAATCTGGGGACACGTAACACAAAAAGTACATGTCCCCCGATATAAATAACGGGCTTTTTGGAGAATTAGAATTTTCTGACTTCAAAATTCACGATTTTTCGGGAAGTATTGGCCACGTTATCGATACTTTCAATTTCAACTCTATATTGACCTGGCTTTTTAAACAGGACAGCGGCTGATTTATAAGTAACAGCTTTACCATCATTAATGCGATAGGTTATCTTTCGAATTCCGGACTGTTTATCTGTTGAAGCCAGATATAATAAAACTTTCGGAGGATAAATTTCCAGGCCCGGTTCGTTTTGAGCCACGCTGAAATGATGAAAGATCCGAGGTGGTTGCTCATCAACAAACAAACTCATTTTCTTAGCAGCCGTTTTGTTATTCACATTATCCATTGCTTCGTAACTAACTTCATGAAGTCCTTCTGCCAGAATATTAAATGATTTATTTTCCATAACCGGCATTTGGGCATCGAGGGTATAAGACATACTTTTCACGTCTGATAGGTTATCTTTAAGATTAAACATTATTTCAGTCATCATCCGAATATAGTGGATTCTTCTACTGAAATAATGTTCCCCTTTAAAGACCGGTTTCATTGTTGGCGAACTAATATCAACAATAACTTCCTTAGTGGTTATTTTACTGATATTAATCACGCGATCACTGGCAGCATAACGGAATATAGTTTTACCATTTCGTTTGGGGAACCCAAAAGGAATTTCAAAAATACTACCGGCTTTATCTTTCTTACCCAGATAATATCTAATTCTTCGAACACCAGCTTTGTTATCCGTGGCCGATAAATCGATGGTTGTCCTGCCTGAAACGAACAAATCTTTATCTTTTCTAAATTTATCCCCAACAACGAAGTAACGGGTTTTGGGTGGAATTTTATCCAGATAAAAATTATAAGTGACATTGTCTTCTAAATTTAGAACTCTATCTACAGCGCCATAAACGATACTATGTTGACCATCTTCAAGACCATTCATATTCAAAGGCACGTTTTTATAAACCTGTTTTTTACCTTTAAATCTAAAGTTAATTTTATCCACCCCTGCTTTTTCATCGTGACTCTCTAATTTAATGATTGCTCTGGGAGATAAAATATCCTGATAATGTGGTCCACCTAGTATATGGCTTGTTTTAGGAGCAGTGAAATCTAAAGCATAATATTGCTTCTTCAGTTTTGACTGATTTCCAACATTATCGAGTGCGTAATATTTAAGATCATAATCTTTTTCGATCAGGAAACGAATCGGGCTTAAATACTTTGTATTTGCTGAGGCATCAATTGTATAATAAGCTGAATGAAGTCCGGAATCTTCATCTTTAAAATTCAAAGTAACTGTTACAGGCTTTCCATAAACAACTCTTTTTCCACTGATAGCTTTAGGTGCCTTCGAGACAGAAACAGTGGACTTTGGAGAACGTCCATCGTCAAATATATGAAATAGATGTGGCCCCTTACGTTTTTGAATGTTCGCATGATCTTCCGGATGAATTAAAGTGTGTTCACCATGACCTTCAAAATGAAAAGGTACGATTGGTTTTGAAGGATCCTTACTAGCATCATTCCTTAAATAGTATGACTTGGCATTTTCATCAGGAGAAACCGTCAGTTTAATATAAATGGGTTGATTACTACGGACGTAGGTTTTTCCATCCGGACTGACATATACCGGGCCGGGTCGTTTAACCCCGCTGCTTTGCGAAAAAGCAGTGAAGGGCAATATCAATAACGCTACACTTATAAATAATTTAAAAATGATTTGCATCTCACCTCCTAACGGTTTTGATTTTCGAAAAAAGTTGTAGTATACCTTAAAGCCGTAACACACAAATAATAAAAAATAAACACAATTTGTTGCATATCATAGATTATATTTCAGACTGCTTCAAGGCTTCATTCATATTCTTTAATTTAGCTGTCAATCCTTTTAACATCAAGTAAATTGTCCTGGTTTAGATTCAACATCAACGCTCCTTTTAAATCAGGCTCTTTTAATATTAACTTTGATAAGGGCTTAATCAACATTCGATTAAAGGCATTCTTCAAAGGACGAGCACCATATTTTAAATCAAATCCGGATTGTAAAATCCGTTCATAGAACTGTTTATTAAGCTGAATCTGCAACTCCCGATCCTGTAATTTCTCATTTAATAATTCCAACTCTCTTTCAATGAGTTGGTGAATAATTTCATTGTTTAAGTGATTAAAATATAGCACCGCATCTAAGCGACCAATCATCTCATTTTTAAAAAATATCTCATGATCCTTTAAATTGGATGTCGCCATTATGACACAGTTTTTAAAATTAACCACCCGGCCCTGGGCATCAGTTAAACGACCATCATCAATAATTTGTAATAGGATATCACTAAAGTCCGGATGGGCTTTTTCAATTTCATCAAATAAAATGATACTATATGGGTTTCGACGAATCGCCTCTGTTAAAATACCGCCTTTTTCATACCCAACATATCCCGGAGGTGCCCCGATCAATTTTGCAACAGCATGCCGTTCGCTGTATTCACTCAAATCAATTCTAAAAAGATGTTTCTCATCACCAAATAGAAACCTGGATAAAACTTTGGCAGTTTCTGTTTTTCCAACGCCAGAAGGTCCCATGATCAGAAAACTTCCCAAAGGACGACTCTGATCTGTTAATCCGGCATGAGCCGCAATCAGAGTATCCGAAATTTCAGCAATCGCTTCCGTTTGACCCAGTACATGACGATTTAAATAGGCTTCTAATTCTAAAAGATTTTGCTGTTGTGTTCGTAGGACACGTTCTACAGGGACACCTGTAGCTCTGGCGATCACTTCACCGATATTCTTACGGACAAGTTTCCAGGAGATATCAAATGTTTCCAATGTTTCTACCATCTTTGGAATATCACCGTATTTCAATCGCGATGCGGTTTCAAAGTCACCTTCTGTTTCTGCTTTTTGTAGGAGAAAGTTAGCTTTATCCAGCTGTTGCTTTATTTGGGCAACTTTTTTTAATTCCAGAACTTTACCTTCCCACTCTTTTTTATCATGATTGAATTGATTTTCTAATTCAGAAATTTCAGTTTTAAGCACTTTATTTTGTGGATTGGCATTTATCAGAATTTTTTTACTTCGTATTAAAGAATCTAATACAGCTAAATCAGGTGGCATCGAATCAGCACTTAATTTCAACCCTGCTGCTGCTTCGTCAATAATATCAATGGCTTTATCCGGTAAATATCGATCTGATATGTATTGATCTGATAAATAAACAGCACTGACAATCGCTTCTTCTGTGATTTCTATACCATGATGGATTTCCAATTTTTCTTTTAAACCAACCAAAATTTGAATCGTGTCTTCCTTGGTCGGCTCACTAACTAAAACCTGGTGAAATCGTCGCTCAAGGGCTGAATCAGTTTCAATATATTTTTTATATTCTTCTAAAGTTGTCGCACCAATGCAATTCAGTTCCCCCCGGGCCAAAGCGGGTTTTAATAAGTTGGCTGCATCCATGGCACCATCAGTTTTTCCGGCACCGATGATTAGATGGATTTCATCAATAAAAATAATGGCTTCTCTACCTTTCCCCTTAATGAACCTAATTAAGGCATTCATCTTTTCCTCAAATTCACCCCGGTATTTGGTCCCAGCCATTAACATCCCCATATTGAGTGTGTAAATTTGCTTACCTAAAATAATATCCGGCACCTGATTATTTTGGATTAAACCCGCTAATCCTTCAATGATAGCTGTTTTTCCCACTCCAGGTGCTCCAACCAACACCGGGTTGTTTTTAGTTCGTCGACACAAAATTTCCTGTACTCTTCGGATCTCTGTCGCTCTGCCAATAACCGGATCCAACTTACCTTTTTCTGCTAATTCATTTAAATTGATTAAAAAATCCGGTTGCTCCGTTTCCTGATCTTCGGGTATCTCAACCTTCAATTGTGGAAAATATTTTGTAAAATTCCTTAGTAAATCCGCTTCGTTAATAGTATCCCGACCAGCTTGTATCGCTTCCGATGAAGCTAAAGTGAACCACTCAGATAAATTGGGAGAGGGTTTGATTTCAGATAAACTTATTTTCCCGACTGTTGGTAATTGATCCAACAATCCGATGAGTATTTTTTTTTCCGATTTTAATTGTTTAGATGCAATTGTATTTGGGTTCTTTATTAATCCCCATAGTAAGTGATATTCAGTTAATTCATTGTGTTTTCTTTTAATTGCTTCTGTCTGCGCTAATTCAATTGAACCGGTAACAATTGGATCAAAATTATTCATATATCCTCCTGCTTTTGTAAATAAAATATTGTTTATCGTAGATTTGATTTTAAGTTTTGTTAGCACTCTATCACGTAGAGTGCTAAAAATCCATTGAAAACGTTTTTTGATGATTGTTTCCTTAAAAAATCAAAAAAAAATTGTTTTACATCAATTTTAGTTGATATTATCATATATTAATGTCAAAAGTATTCTTGGATTGTTGCAGAAATCAACTGTTGTTTTTTTAACACATTATCCATCTAAAAGAGAACCTCACTATGTTAAATAAATTAATCGCTGCCATACTACCTGTTATGCCGCAAAAATTAATCTGGTTATTTTCTAAAAGATATATTGCTGGGGAATCACTGACAACGGCTATTGAAGCCGCGAAAAAGCTAAATCAGAAAGGGGTTCTGGTAACTATTGATATTTTAGGGGAGTTTATCACCACACTTGATGAAGCTGCAAAAAACAGGGATGAATATTTAGACATGATTGAAACCATGGAAAAGGAGAATATCGATGGTAATTACTCCTTAAAACCAACGATGTTTGGATTATTGATTGATCAAAATATTTGTTTTGAGCATATCCGTTCTATTGTTAAAAAAGCTGCTGAATATGACAATTTTATTCGAATTGATATGGAGGATTCCCAGTGTGTTGATTTGGAAATAGAAATTTTCAGAAAAATCAAGGCCGAATTCCCTAAGAATGTTGGCTTGGTTGTTCAGGCATACCTAAAAAGAACATTATCTGATTTGCAGGATATGACAGACATGCAAAGCGATAACAATCCTGTTAATTTTCGCTTATGTAAAGGCATCTACGTTGAATCTCCTGAAATAGCCTACAAGAATTATCAGGAAATCAATGAGCACTACCTGGAGGATCTGGAATACATGTTTAAAAATAACTTATATCCGGGAATTGCCACTCATGATATTCCTGTGGTAGAAGGTGCCTACCAATTAATCGAGAAGTATGCGATTCCTAAAGAAAAATATGAATTCCAGATGCTTTACGGTGTCAGGCCGGAATTAAGGCAGTCCATTCTTGACAAAGGAAACCGGGTACGGGTTTATATTCCCTATGGAAAACAATGGATGGGATATTCTGTACGCAGAATTAAAGAAAATCCCAAAATGGCTAGTTATATTTTAAAAGCGCTGCTTTTCAGAGGATAATCATTTTATCTGATCTGCAATATAATTTCTGATGGTCTAGTCGGTTTTCGACAAGGGTTTAAAACCAATAATAGTCACATCATCTAATCGGTCATTTTTAGCCTGAAAGGTTTGAAATGCGTTTAAAATCATACCCTGTTGAACTTCAAACGGTCGGTTGGACACCTGAAGCAGCAAATTATGCAATCTTTTTTTACCAAAATGAATCCGTTTGGGCCCGCCTAATTGATCTGTAACTCCATCTGTATACAAATAAAAGCTCATATCACTGCTTAGTGAAATTACGGTATTATCAAAGTGACTATCCATGGTAGATCTCTTGTAGCCAATATTTTTTCGGTTACCCTTAATGACATCAATTTGATTATTTTCTACCTGTATCAAAGGAATTCCTGCACTGGCAAAAGTGAGCGTATTATCCGGTTGATTAACATAGCAAATTGCAGCTTCAAGTCCGTCATCTGATAATGCATTTCCAGTATGCTGATGGAGTGCTGTTTTTATAAATACATTCAATCTTCTTAAAATTTCCGACGGGTCTTTAATATCATCATCTTTTATAATTCCCTTTAAACCTGACGAAGCCAGCATGGTCATAAAAGCCCCCGGTACACCATGACCGGTACAATCTATGATAGACAAAATGTAACCATTTTCAAAAAAAGTGGTGAAATACATATCGCCACCGACAATGTCCCTGGGCTGCCAGATAAAAAAACTTTCAGGAATCTGTTCCTGAATATGTTTAATTTCAGGTAAAAGGGAGCTTTGTATCCGTTTCGCATATTCAATACTGGACAGAAGTTTTTGATTGGACGTTTGAACATTATCTAGAGCAGCCGACAGTTTAATGGTACGCTCTTTGACGACACTTTCTAAGTTAACATTCATCCGTTTCATTTTAGAAAGCAATTTATCTTTAGTATAATTTGCTTTGATCAAGGAAATGTTTTTTTCTTCTATTAATTCCAACATATTAACATTTTTAACTGCTGAAATCGTTAATCTGGATACAGCCAGAATAAATTCGTTATCCGATTCATTGTAGTCAATAATTGCCGGATCTCCATATAATAACAGTGTGCCTGCTGTTTTTCCTTGATATTGCAAAGGAGCAACAAGAAAACTAAATGGTAATTCTTTTATTAAAGTGTCTTCATTGGCAGCATTTTCAATAAAAATAATTTTATTTAGACTAATCGATTGCTGAATAATTTCTTCCATCAATAAAGTAAGATCCTGTTGAGCATCAAAATCCTGTTGAGTGATATACTCTGATTCTAAACAACTGTCGTCTCCACAAAAATGTATGATTCCTCCCAGGACCTGAGTCTTTTTTTTCATTAAATCCACTACCGTTTCCAATATCTCTTCGCCCTTTTTTGCGGTAACCAGTTTTTGCCCAGCAATATTTAAAGTTTTAAGATCCTCTATTTTCAGTTGGATAGCTTCTTTCATTTGATTAAAACTTTTGGTAAGATTACCCATTTCATCATTGCTATCGTAAACCAGATCTCCGTCGAGATTTCCTTTTGCCAGTTTTACTGCACTCTGACTGAGAGAGATAATTGGATTCGTAATTCGACGGGAGAACAATAAGCCAAACAAAATGCTTAGAATCAAACTAATGGCTGAGATTATGAAGACCTGCGTTAAATCAAATTTAAAATTTTCATTGATTTTCAATCGAATATTTTCTTCTTCATGCCAGTAACTTTTATTAATTAATCGTGCGATTTTTCCAATCTCTGGTGCAATGGGCAGAATATCTTTTTTTATAATATGATCAATATTGTTTGTATCTTTTTTGATCTTTAAAGAAATTACCTTTAACCGTGATACATTATTAAAAATCTGCCTCCATTCACTTTGAAAAATCTGATTCGTCCCTATATTTTGTTTTTGATAGTTAATCATTATTTTTTCAACTGATTCAATAATCTTATACATTTTATCAGCAATGATGTTATCATTTTGTGAGTTAGGGAAAGAATTTTTTTGAGTATAAACAAGTAACTTTTGATGTGCCTTAATCAAATTATTTCTGGAATTATCAGATGGCATCGGCAATAATACCATCGAATCCGCTGTTTTTTGTATGTTTTGTATCAAACCTGAGAATTTCTGTTTTTCCAGATCAAAACGGTTTATTAATTTTGCCAACTTAATATAATTCTTTTGATATGGGATAATTAGTTCATGGATTTGATTAAATAAATTTAACCGCTCTTCATCCATTTCTTGAATACCGATATCAACAATCAACTTTTGCAGCTTGGAAAGGCTTTTCAAGGATTGTTGGTTATCATCATGTTCATGCTTAAATATAAATTGATTAATAAAAAACCTTGTTTCCCACACTTTCTCAACAATTTGATCCATAATTTTTACATTTGTCGCCAGCTGCTCTGATAAATTATATTTTTGATTTAAAAGGTAAAAATGACTATAGTTAATGGCTGAAATGATAAAAGTTGCCATGGCGATGACTAAATATCCAGACAGGATCTTCGTTCGTATCTTCATTGACAGGACCAATCATAAAAATGGGTTTTAAGTATATTCTGGTCTATTAAGTTCTTACATCGTATTATTTTTTACAGTACAGCAGTATAAACTCTTTTTAAGAACTAAGCAATTGTTCTCCATTTTTTAAGAATTTAGACGATTCGTTTTCCGCAATAGCAATTTTCAATTTCGTACCTTTATCTGTATGCTGAACGGAGTCGAAGCATAGTCTTAGACTACTACGGTTACCAAGCGGAGTAGAGGTATGCTCACCCTTCGACTTCGCTCAGTGTCCGAATATGTTCAATGCAAATGCAAATTGCTATAGTATACGAAAGTTAGATATTTGTTTTACAAGTGAATATTACCATTGAAGATGAGGTCATAAACAAATTTGAAGATTTTAATATTGATATCAATCAACCACAACTGAAAATAGGATATAAATGTAAAATCGGGGTGCTATCTGGCAAAAGAACGGATTATTTGCAGTGAAACACTGTCTATTTAATTAATGTTGATAACATCCAAAATCTTTAAAATCTGGAAAAAATAAAATAGAATCAATTTATTAATATTGCACAAAACAGTTGTGTTATTAGTTTGATAGATTAACAGGGTAGATACAAAGCTTTGCATAGATAATCGTTTCCCGTTAATAGGCAATTAAGGATGTTTAAATATTGATTTGATAACTTTAAAAAACCAATGATATTTGATTGCTGCAGAAGTATTAACGTTTTGATACCCGTGTTATATTTTCATTTACTAATAATCTTTTGCATTATTAGCTAAATTTAGGTAAAACTTTAAAAGATTTTACTTAATTAGTGTTCGAACGAAAATGCCATTATTGGATAACAAACCGGTAATTGGGGGACACGTAACTATCGGGTATTTAATTGTTTAAGCCTTTGCTAAAAATTGTACATGTCCCCAAATTACCTACTTTTCGTTCAGACACTAATTATTTGTTGTTCAACAAATTTTATTATACAAGGTTGGTTATGAAAAAGATTTTCTTTATGGTACTTATCACCATGATCATAACAAATATATTTGCGCAAGAAAATGGGGAGAATATGACATTAAAAGATCAGGCCACTGGTCTTACCTGGCAAAGCGGAGAAAATGATACCAGTAAAATGAAATATGACTGGGCAAAATCATATTGTGAAAGTATTCAAATTGCAGGAAAAAACGGATGGCGATTGCCAACAGTAAAGGAGTTATTAACGTTAATCGATTACAAAAAGGTTGATCCAGCTACCAGCTTAGAATTTGAAACAATCTATCCCTCCTATTACTGGTCTTCAGAAGTAACGGCTTTCTATGATCAACGAATATGGGCTGTCAATTTTAAAAATGGTGCAGTAAGTCCTTATAAAAGAAATTATTCAACACATGTCAGATGTGTTCATAAATAAATATAATATTTGTGGTGTTTACTGTGTTATAGATGTGCATTCCAATCAATATTAATAAGGAAGTTAATGTCAAATAGCGATCTGAAATTCTCCTCAAAATTTTATTTTAGCGATACACCTTTTCACCTGTTGATGAAAAATAGATTGATGAACGTACTGTTGGTTTGCAGTTTGTACGATTCATTCATGCTTGAAGAGGATGGTCGAATCGATGAGCAGTTATTTAATGAATATTCTCAATTAAGTTTACGCTATCCGCCTTTGATTATCAAGGCTTCCTCTTCAAAAATGGCATTTGAATTATTAGAGAAACGCTATTTCGATTTAATTATTACAATGCTGAATGTCGGAGATACTGATGCCTTTCAGCTTGCTCAAAAAATTAAAGAAAAGTACCCAAATAAACCGATCGTTGTCTTAACCCATTTTTCCCGGGAAGTTGAATTAAAACTGCAATCAGAGAACCTGAAATCAATTGATTATGTTTTTTCATGGTTGGGTAACGCAAATATATTGTTGGCAATTATTAAACTTATTGAGGATAAACAGAATATTGAACACGACGTCAAAAAGGTCGGTGTTCAAACCATCATTCTGGTTGAAGACTCTATTCGCTATTATTCCAGCTACCTGCCGGCCTTGTATACCATTTTGATTCGTGGGGCCAGAGGACTAATGGATGAAGGTCTTAATGAACACCAAAAAACAACAAGAATGAGAGGTCGTCCTAAAATTTTACTTGCTAGTAATTATGAAGAGGCGATTAGCCTATTTGATCAGTATAAAGATAATATTCAGGGAATCATCTCAGATATCACCTATCAACGGGAAGGAAAAATAGATACCCGTGCCGGTTTAAAACTTTGTGAATATATTAGAAATTACAGCCAGGATATTCCGATACTGTTGCAATCATCAAATATTGAACAAAAAGAAGAGGTTGAAGCTAAAAAAGCGGGATTTATCTATAAACATTCCAAAAATATTTTAAATGAACTCAAAGATTATATTGTTGATAATTTTGGTTTTGGGGATTTTGTATTTAAAGCACCCGACACCAATGAGGAAGTAGGCCGAGCCAAAGATTTAAAAGAATTGCAGAAAGTACTACAAGTTGTTCCTAAAGAAGCTTTAACCTACCACGGTTCAAAAAACCATATTTCTACCTGGCTCCGTAATCGCGCTTTTTTCTCTTTGGCTAACTTATTCAAACCTGTTCAAGTCACTGAAGACCGTATTGAAGAAGTGCGATTATTCCTTATTCAGAATATTAAACATTATCGAAGAACTAAAAGCCGGGGAATTATCGCTATTTTCAATAAAGACAAACATGATGAGCTCACCAGTTTTTCAAGAATCGGGGATGGTTCTTTAGGAGGAAAAGCCAGAGGATTAGCTTTTATCAACTATATTTTAAAGCAGAACCGTATTAATTACCAATATGATGGTATTGTCGTTGCAATTCCACAAACAGTCGTACTGACAACGGATGTATTTTCTGAGTTTATGGAGATTAATCAACTATATGATATTGCACTTTCAGACGCAGAAGATGAACTAATTCTATATCATTTTATTAATGCCGAATTGCCACCCAAGTTAACTAATAATTTAGACGCATTAGTGAATGTGTTTAAAAAACCAATTGCTATTCGCTCATCAAGTTTGTTGGAAGATTCACATTATCAGCCATTTGCTGGTGTTTATTCCACCTTTATGATTTCCAACAATCATGAAGATAAAGAGGTACGGTTAAAAGAATTGTGCCAGGCGATTAAATGTGTATATGCATCTACTTTCTTCCAGGCCAGTAAATCTTATATGCAGGTTACCAGTAACCTGATTGATGAAGAAAAAATGGCAGTCATTCTTCAGGAAGTTTCCGGAACTCAATATGATGATACCTTTCACCCAACTTTTTCTGGTGTTGCCAGATCCATAAATTTTTATCCGGTAGGGAAAGAGAAAACTGAGGAAGGCGTTGTTAATTTGGCAGCGGGATTAGGGAAAACAATTGTGGAAGGCGAAACTTCTCTGATGGTATCACCCAATCATCCCAATAATGTACTTCAACTTTCAACAGTAGAACTGGCTTTAAAAGGGACCCAAACAAAATTCTACTCCCTGAATATGGCTCCCAATAGTTTTATCCCATCAACAGATGAAGGAAAAAACCTGTTAAAACGAAGTATCCAGGAAGCCAACAAGAACGAATCCTTTAGTATGATCGCGTCAACCTATGATCACCAAAATGAAGTGATGCGTGATAATTTTTATTTACCGGGTAGTAAAGTGATCACTTTCTCCCATATATTAAAAGGTATTACTTTCCCACTACTAGCAATCATCAAAGATCTGTTAAAAATCATTGAAACGTCCCTAAATAAGCCGGTTGAAATAGAGTTTGCAGTTAATTTGGATACCAGGGATATATCAAAAATGTTTCATATGCTACAGGTTCGCCCTATCGTCAGTGGCATGGAAAGTGATGATATTGATCTGGATGATGCCGATAAGGAAAATGCGATTGTCCTGTCAAATTCCTCTTTAGGTAATGGTATTATTGATAACATCAACGATTTTATTTACATCAAACCAGGCAGTTTTGATAAAACTAAAACCTTGGAGATGGTTCCCTTGATCAATAATCTGAACAAACAATTTCTGGAAAGAGGGGAAAATTATATATTATGTGGTCCAGGTAGATGGGGATCAAAAGATCAGTTTTTAGGAGTACCTGTTCAATGGGGACAAATTTCAGCGGCAAGAGTCATTATTGAATCCGGATTAGAGAATTTTTTCATCGAACCAAGCCAGGGGTCTCATTTTTTCCAAAACCTGACTTCTTTCAGAATTGCTTATTTTACAATCTACCCTTTTAAAAATGATGGATTTTTCGATGTTGAATATCTTGACCAATTCGAAGCCGTCTATGAAGATCAGTATTTTAGACATGTACACTTCGAAAAGCCTGTAAGTGTTAAAATAGATGGTAAAAAAAGCAAAGCAGTTATTTATAAACCTGATTTGTAATCCCGAGTGAGTCATTTTTATTTTTTAAAAATCCGGGAAGCCTGATGACAGCTTCCCTTCAAATACGAAAGGCCCGTCAATTAAACCGACATTAATTCTGTTTCCTTAGCAGCCATCACTTTATCTGATTCACCTACAAATTTATCAGTTACTTCCTGAATTTTAGTGGTATAAAGCTTTAAATCATCCTGGGATATCTCTTTGGCTTTCTCCATTTTTTTCAATTTGTCGTTCCCATCTCTACGAACGTTTCTAATGGAAATTTTTGCATCTTCTCCCATTTTTTTAATCTGTTTAACCATTTCTTTCCGTCTTTCCTCGGTCAAAGCAGGAATCGGAAGTCGAATAATATTTCCATCGTTCTGAGGTGTCATTCCCAGATCAGATTTTAATATTTCTTTTTCGATATCCGCTAACATCTTCTTTTCCCAGGGGGTAATGACAATCATCTGGGGGTCAGGAACCGTAATATTTCCTACCTGAGATAAAGGTGTCGGGGTTCCATAATAATCTACATTAATACCATCTAATATAGCGGGATTTGCCCGACCGGTCCTTACTTTTTGAAAATCCTGTTCTAATATTTCCAAAGCACGACTCATCTTTTTTTCAATTTCCTGCAATGTGGCTTCCATTTTTAACTCTTATAATTGATTAATTGGTCCTTTAAATTAATAGTGAAATAAATGATCGATATTGAAATCCGTTGATTTTAGATTGTTAATAGCTCTAGTTTTATTTCAGTATTCCTGTACCGTCAACAAAAATGAATAATTCTCATTGAATCTTTACAGACGTTCCATTAATATCACAGATTAATACACTGATAAAAAATACAAAATGGTCTGTTACCTTGTCAGTGTACTTGGTAAATGAATAGAAAATACATTAAAGTTAAGAACTCATCAATTAAATAACAGGAGCCATATGAAAGGTTTTTTTTACGGATTAACCGCTGGATTAGCTGCAGGAGTCGTCGCACAAATGATGATTGCCAAAAATCATGAACAAATGCTTGAACTTGTTAAAAACCTGCCCAGACCATTGAAACTCACTCCAACTGATTCTTTGGAACAATTGTTGTCACAAAAAGAAAAACTGGAGGAAATGATTATAAAAAAGCAAATGGCATCATCTTCTGAAGACGAAGAAGATGATGATGATGAATTTTCAGAAGCAGAAACGGTTTAATAAAGTTCTTTAAAAGCATTTTTTATATTTGAAATCAGGTCAGTGGCGATCAATGATTCCTGACAGTATTGATTATCAAAAATATCACCACTCCGACCATGCAGCCAAACTCCGAGTTTAGCTGCATCGACTGTATTTAACCCCTGCGCCAGTAGACCACCGATCATACCCGCTAAAACATCACCACTACCGGCTGTTGCCATTCCGGCGTTACCGGTTTCATTAATATGAACTTTATGATCCGAAGTAAAAATAATACTGGGGGCTCCCTTTAACACAAGTGTGGTAGGATATTTGCTGATAAAATTCAATCCCTGTTCAATCCTTTCCAGGTTATTGGTTGGCTTGGGGTTGCCCGTTAGCTGAGCAAATTCACCGGGATGGGGTGTCAATACAAGCTTGTGGGGGTCTAAATCATAAAAATGTTCAATTCCAAAAAAGGCATCCGCATCCAAAACGATGGGTTTTTCAAATTTTTTAATTTTGTTGACAATGGATTTCCAACGATTTTTATTTCTCCCCAATCCACATCCTAAGACAATACTTTGATAGTTATTTAACATAGAATCTGTCAGTGATTGTTGCGCACATGTCATTAATTCAGGTGATCTGGTTATCAAAAATGCATCATCAGTTTGGGGTAAAGCGGCTGTTACCAAACCGGTTCCCATCCTAATGGCTGCACTGGCGGCTAAAATAGCCGCACCCTGAGTACCGGTTGCGCCACACCATACCAGTAAATGTCCAAACACATTTTTATAACTATTTGGTTCACGCTGTAATAACAGTTCCCGGGCAACCTGTTTTGTCGTCAGATAATAATGTCGATCTTCATCAAAATACTTTTCATAAATGGAAATTTTTTGACAGATTAATTCACCTGAATATGTTTTCCCGGGTTGGAGATAGTGGCCTACTTTCTCTTTGTGAAAAGTAATACATTTATTGACCCGAATAGCGACACCGAGTTTATCACCGGTGGAAGCGCTAATTCCGGTAGGAATATCAACTGCAATTTTCTGTCCGGAAAGTTGATCGACACATTTAACCACATCAACCATTGTTCCTCTGATTTCAGATTCTACCCCCGTCCCCATAATGGCATCAATTAAAACATCCGTTTTTGAAGTCATCGGTAACAAATTAATAAATTCATCCCAGCTCAGTGTTTTTCCAAAATGAGTCCAGACCCTTGCATTCAACAGACAGTCTCTGGATTTAGGTGGTTTTACAGCGACTACAATACATTGATACCCCTGATTTGATAAATTCCGGGCAATTGCATACCCATCCCCACCATTATTTCCGGCACCACAAAATAAAAAGATTTTATTACAATTATCCAGATCGGGTTTAGCTGCTTCAATCCAGCTTTTTGCAGCATTCTCCATTAATACTTTTCCAGGAACACCAATCTCTTCGATGGTATACTGATCCATTTTCTGCATTTGCAGTGCGTCAAGTATTCTCATTACGCTTAAATTTCAATTTTTTAAGAGGCATGTTTTAAAATAATCTGTTTTATAAATGTTTCAGCCAGATCTGATTCTTTCGCGATCTCATTGGTTGCGGCATGAGAGGTTTCCACACTATTCGTATTTACCCAGGTTTTTAGAAGAATTTTATCGGGTTCAATTTGTCGGGTTTCAAAAAACCGCCTCAGAGTTTTGTGCAAGATGACAGATTCCAACATTGTTTTATAGGATGAAATATATTTATCAATATTTTTATCAAAATCTTTTAAGTCAAAGGTATCAACATAAACCGTATCCAAATTATCGCGATATAAAATAGACAAACGACCATACTTTTGTAAATTTAGAAAGATCATCGCTGAAATAATTTTTCGTTTTGTTTGAATACAGTCCATATAACTTACTTTTAGAGGAGAAAACAGTGCAATAATTTTTTTCATTATCCTTTCTATCTGATCCGGTCTGATAAACGCTAAATGATTGTCATTCTTTGATCCAAGATTGGTATGTTGTAAATCATATTCTACATCCGTCATTGTTTCCTTTAAGGTCCCGCTCAGAAAAACGCCATAATATCCATTGATGACGCAATATGCCAAACCTTGTAAAAATTTTGCTTTTTTAAGTAGGGTCACTTGTTCAGGCAAGATATTCAGAATTGAAGATTCAAACCTTTTTCCAACCATTGCTTCTTTTTGTAATGACCGGAAAAACCAACCTTTTTGGGGCTCATATCCAATCTGAAGTCTTCCACGGGGAACCTGCAGATGATTTAAAATAGATCTTTGAATGACATTGTTCTTTGGTTTAAAATTTTGTTGATAAAAATGATACCAGATATTGTATTCGTCCGAAGTCTTTTTATTCGTTTTAACTTGAGCCTTTTCAACTTTTTTGTGAACACGATCAATACAAGTTTGAAAAATCCACCTAAGATCCTTTTCAAACTCGCTCACTGTTTCCACATCACCGATAAATGTTGCGACGATATTGTTACGTCGATCTGAATTTTCAGGGAAGGCCTGATCTAAAAACCTGGTTAAGACCTGATCACGAAAAGAATTTAGTAAGGGTTTCTGACCCGGTTTTTTAAATACATCTGATAAGCGGACATGAAGGGCAAAAGCAGTATCGATATTTTTAGATATTTGAATCATATCAGAAACCTCTAATCCTGCTATAATATGCGGAACCCCATAAGCAATTTTTAAGACTTTATATCTTAACCACCATGGATCAAATCCTAAATCAGGAAATTCTTTTTCTAATTTTACCACATCCTGGGGTGAAAATATTTTTTCCGTTTTAAATTCTTTTTCCATATTTTTCGTTGAGTAAGCCAATTTGTCCAGCAAACCAGGATTTTTAATTAATTGGATTATCGTTTTTCCAGCTTTTTTCTCTAATAAAATTTCAAACCGTAATAAATTTAGCGTTGCCTTCGGAAGATTACCATAAGAGGCTTTAAAGGCTTCCCAATAAACTGCTGAGTAGTGGTGGGCAACATAAGAAAGCTGCAAATCAGGTGTTGGCCCCTGATTAGTAACTCGACCTGACATATCATCATATATACTAATCATACCAAAGCGGAGGTATTCAATTAGCTTATCAAAATGCTCTTCAGAATTATTAATATCATCAGGAAAGAGAAAATGGCTGGGAATAATTGGTGTAAAATAAATTCCGGGCATTAATGTTTCATAATTCAAAATAAGTTCATAGGCCCCACCTGAAGATTCTTTAGATTCTGTTGTCGAGCCAAACTGACCTTTTCGGAATTCATGCAGTGAAAATGGAAATAGATATACTTCTGCATCAGGAAACTTATCCTGAATATATGATTGGATTTTTTCAATTCTTTGCTTTAGTACCTTTTCTCTTGTCTTTATTTCATCTGATTTCCCTAAACGAGCATTTCGCTTCATTAAGTTGATTATTTCTCTAATCAAACGTGATCTTAACTTAGCCTTTTCAGGAGAAGTTTCAATTAATTTTATAATATTTGTCGTTTTAGATATCAAGTGTTTGAACAATAGTGGGTAGTTGTCAGCCATTCGTTTTTGGAAGAAGGTATTAATTTTTTTTTTTTGTCTCCTGAAAGGGTTTTATTTTCTCCCTTATATTTTTTAAAGCAATATCGGCTGATTAAATCTGAACACTCTTTTTGAATGGCAGCGGTTATTAAAGCATCATCCCAGGCTTTTATGTTAAAAAGAAAGGGTTCCAGATCATATTGAACTTCCAAATCCAAATCAGAAGCAATGTTTTTATGTCCTATGGTTCCGATAGACCCAATACTATATATTCCATCAATGGGTCTTTCACTTTGATCCATATTTAAGTTTATTTTCCTGCCAAAGGTTTTTTCGATATATCCATCGAAGTCTTCTTTAAATAACAAGGATAAACTTTCAATGCCTTTTACGCCATATGGAGCCTTATCGTCATATAAATTAATTATTTTTACTGATTCACTGACTTTCACCTGCCCTTTATAAGTCGGTGATTGATATTGATGAGTAGCTAAGTCTGGATAATTTTCATGCAGCAGAAATATTATTTCATAAAGTGCTTCTTTCATTCTCAGATCAAACGAATGAAAAGCTAATTGAATCCGGGTTTCATTATATTTATTAAAAAACTTTGCACCCTCTTGTGCTTCTGAAACTAAACGTTTCGTAAAATTCTCTTTTAAATTGATACCTTCACGAAATAGGTCACATAGCTCGGTTTTCTTTTCTATTTTTTTACTGTCAATCTTTTTTTGAACCTTTTTTTTCTTAAAAATATTTTTTAAAGGCATTATCCATTCCAAATTTATAGTGAATTGCTACTATATCGACTTTTTTATACCTTAAGAAAAAAAATTAATTCCATCCAGAAAAAAAAGGAGAAGGACGATTAGATTTTTATTGTTTGACAGGATAATTTGATGCAACTTAAACATAATATCTTATTATTAACAATAGTTTTCCAACAAGTAATCCTTATATTCTACCTCAAATATGTATAATTTATTTGTCACAGCACCAAAGGGCATTGTCTCTATTTTAAAAGAAGAGCTGGAATCTTTTGGTATTTCTGATCTGAAAGAAAATCCGGGAGGTGTTTACTTCGAAGGCAATCTGGCCCAGGCCTATCATATTTGTCTTTGGTCACGATTAGCAAATAAAGTGTTGTTGGAACTTAAAACTTTTACCGCTGAAAACGAACAGGAATTATATGAAAATGTGCATTCCTTTGAATGGGATAATCATCTAACCCCTGAAAAAACGCTCGCTGTCGATTTTGTTTCTACCAAAGGTGTTATTAAGCACACAAAATTTGGTGCGTTACGTGTCAAAGATGCCATTGTTGATTTCTTTAATGAAAAGCTACAGCAGCGACCGTCTGTTCAAGTGATTCAACCGGATATCAGGCTCAATGTATACAATAAATATAACAATTTCACCCTCTATCTGGATTTATCGGGGGAGAGCCTTCATAGACGGGGATATCGATTGGAAGGCAGTCAGGCACCCCTTAAAGAAAACCTGGCAGCTGCTGTTTTGTACAGAGCCGGTTGGCAGGACCTGAGTAAAGATCAGCAGAGTATGTTTGTAGATCCCATGTGTGGATCCGGAACACTACCCATTGAAGCAGCTCTGATCTCTGCGGATATTGCTCCCGGAATTTACCGAAAATATTATGGTTTTTTAGGATGGCTCCATCACGATGATAAATTATGGCAAAAACTTTACCTGAATGCTAAATTTAGAAAACAAAATGGTTTGGAGAAAAAGATCAGCATTATCGGATATGATGCCAGTGCCAAATCGATCAGTTATGCCATAAATAACTTAGAAAGAGCAGATTTAAGAGGTCTGGTTCATTTTGAAAAAAAGGATTTATCCGATGTCAGACCGATTTACCAAAATACTATCGGAGGATTAATGGTCATTAATCCCCCCTATGGACAGAGAATTGGAGAATTGGCTGAAGTCAGTCAGCTCTATGTCAGCATCGGCAATTTAGTAAAAAAGTATTTTCAGGAATGGAAACTATCCATACTGACCGGTAATATTGAATTGGGTAAAAATATTGGTATTCATGCCCATAAAAAATATCAATTGTATAACGGGCCGATTGAATGTCGGTTATTGAATTTCCACGTCACTGAAGCTGATATTTATAAACACCAGACAAAATTATCAATCAATCAATCCGGACTTATCCTTAACCATCAAACTAAGATTGCAGCACAGTCTTTTAAAAACCGACTCAAAAAGAACCTAAAAAAACTCAAGTCATGGATTGCAAAAGAAAAAATCCAATGTTATCGGATTTATGATCAGGATATTCCTGAATACGCTGCTGCTATTGATGTTTATGGTGAAGCCGTCCATATTCAGGAATATGCGCCTCCGGAAACAGTAAATCCGGATATAGCCAAAACTCGACTGAATGATATCATTGTTATTACCTCAGAGTTACTGTCCGTTCCAATTAATAATATTGCCATCAAACAACGAAAAAAGCAAAAAGGTAAAGCACAATACAATCGCTTTGAACTAAAAAATCAATTTATAGAAGTTGATGAATATGGCAGCCGCTTTCTAGTTAATTTGACAGATTACCTGGATACAGGACTATTTTTAGATCACAGAATTACCAGAAAAATAGTCGGTGATTTGGCTAAAAACAGACACTTTTTGAATTTATTTGCCTATACGGGAACAGCCACAATATATGCAATCAAAGCGGGAGCAAGGTCCACAACAACTGTTGATTCATCAAAAAAATATCTCACCTGGGCCAAACAAAATTTACAACTGAATGGATTCAGTTTTGAAAAAAATAAATTTATTCAGGTGGATTGTCTGGATTGGATCAAGAAGGAAAAACGAAAATATGACATCATATTTTTAGATCCGCCAACTTTTTCCAACTCTAAAAGTTTCAAGGAGTCATTCCAAATCCAAAGAGATCATGAACAACTCATCATTGATACCATGGACTTACTGGCCAAAGATGGCAAAATGATATTTTCCAACAATTTTAAAAAATTTAAGATGAGTGACAAAATAATGGTGCGGTATCAATTAACTAATATTACAGAAAAAACAATACCTTTGGATTTTAGTCGGAATAAAAAAATTCACAATTGCTGGTCACTTGAGTGGTGATTTTATTCCGAACAGGAGTATATAATTTATTGCGGGTAAAGCATTTTTAGCAAATCACCGATGGTTTTTTTAAGATCTGTTCGATTCACAATCATATCAACAGTACCATGTTTTTGCAGGAATTCAGCTCTTTGAAAACCTTTCGGCAGATCTTCATTGATTGTTTCCTGAATCACACGAGCACCGGCGAAGCCGATTAAAGCATTTTTTTCAGCGATATTTATATCCCCCAGCATTGCAAAACTAGCAGATACACCACCGGTTGTCGGATCAGTTAGAATAGAAAGATAGGGGATGCCCCGGCAGGCAAGTTTTTGTAAAGCTGCCGATGTTTTTGCCATTTGCATTAAACTAATGGCACCTTCCTGCATTCTGGCACCTCCGGAGGAAGAAATAATCAGCATCGGTATTTTATGCTCGATTGAGTATTCAATCCCGCGCGTTATTTTCTCACCGACAACAGCCCCCATAGATCCCCCCATAAAGGCAAAGTCAAAAACTGCCATACAAACCGACTGTCCATTTATTTTACCAATAGCAACAGCCACAGCTTCCTCAAGGTTTGATTTTGATCGGGAGGCTTTAATGCGATCTTTATATTTTTTAGAATCAACAAATTTCAGAGGATCTTTGGTTAAAATACCGTTATATTTCTCTTCCCAATTCCGATTATCAAATAATTGCTCAAAGCGCTCTTTGGACGATATTCGAAAATGATATTCGCAATTTAAACAGACTTTTAGATTTTTTTCCAGATCTTTATGGTATAGTGTTTCCCCACATGACGGACATTTTATCCACACACCGGCAGGAACGTTCGTCCTTTTTGAGTTGGAGATAAATTTAGGTGTAATACGTTCAAACCAAGAAGCCATGTAATCCTCTGATGATAATTTAGCAAACGATAATGATCATTAGTCCTGACCTATTTCGTTCTATATTAATCTTCCTTAATAATAAATTCATTGTTGTTGCCAATGAACATCAGATAAAACCATAGGGTTGTTATCTTGTAAATGTTCAACTAAAATAGGTTGAAAATCATACCCCGTCAATGGGAGATGATTTTCAAAAATCATCATTAACTACAGCCCTGGCTGGCACCACAGGTTATACAAACATAACAGGTTCCTGTCCTTAAAAACTCAATTCCGCCACAATCAGGACAGGGTGCGTGATCGTCGGTTGTGACTGCTTTTAAGGCGTCTTGCAAAGGATCATAATCTGATTTATTTGAATTCCCAACTTCCTTCAGTTTCTCAATTTCTGGTTTGATCTGCAAAAAGTCTGTTCTGCCTAGATAGGAATAACCGAGGACTCTGAAAATTGCATCAATCAGGGAGGTAGCATTCTTTAAATATGGATGACCTTCAACACGGCCATGGGGTTCGAATTTTGTAAACGAAAATCGTTCAACCAACTTTTCTAATGGCACGCCATGCTGCAAACTAAATGAAATACTGATAGCAAATTGATTCATTAATGCCCTGACGGTGGAACCTTCTTTATATCCCAAATCCACAAATATCTCACCCAGACTACCGTCAGTGTTTTCTCCACTTCTCAAGAACACCTTGGTTCCCGATACTTTGAATTCCCAGGTTCTTCCATATCTTTCATCAGGTAGTCGCTTTGAAATTCCCCAATCCAGAGCCTTTCTTTCCTGTTGTTTTAAATATAAATGATGCAGTTTTTCAATTTCACCTTTGAGATAATTAATGGTTTCTAAATTGGAATCTTCCTGATCAGGTGCCGTATTTAACGGTTGGGACCCTTTGGAGCCATCCCGATAGATTGCAATCGCTTTGACACCTAATTTCCATGAATCCAGATAGATGTTACGGATGTCTTCAACACTACTGTTATTAGGAACATTAATAGTTTTGCTAATGGCACCACTAATAAAAGGTTGAATGGATGCCATCATTTTTACATGTCCCATTGGTGCAATTTCACGTCTTCCAATACCACTGGCAATCGCGCAATCAAATATCGGTAAATGTTCTTCTTCAAGCTCAGGTGCACCTTCAATGGTCGTATTCTTTTCAACATATTTAGTGATTTTTTCAATTTGACTTTCAGAATACCCAAATCGATTCAAAACAGCGGGCACACTCTGATTAATTATAGGAATAACACCACCACCGGCCAGCTTTTTCCACATGACCAGTGAATATGCAGGTTCAACCCCCGTCGTTGCACAGTCCATCAACAAGCCAATGGTTCCGGTTGGCGCCAGGACAGTCACTTGTGCATTACGATAACCGAACTTCTTGCCATTCGTCATCACCTGCTTCCAAACAGCGTTGGCATCATCATTCAATTGTTGAATTAAAGCGTGATCTTCAAATTGATACTGGGGTTGCTTTATAGCCTCACGATGTTTGGCCATGACATCTAACATCACGTTTTTATTTTTGGCATATTGCTTAAATGGCGTTTTAGCTTTCGCAAATTCTGTACTAACATCATAGGCCTGACCACTCATAATCGCGGATATTAATCCGGCAATAGCTCTTCCTTCATCACTGTCATAAGGATGTCCAATTAGCATCAATAACGTCCCTAAATTGGCAAACCCTAATCCGAGTGGTCTGAATTCATGACTATTTTTAGCAATTTCATAAGTTGGATAGCTTCCAAAATCGACTAATATCTCTTGTGCGGTTAAGAATATACGGCAAGCCGTTTTAAATTTTTCAGTATTAAATTGATCCCCTTCATAAAACTTAACCAGATTTAAACTGGAAAGATTACAGGCTGAATCATCAACAAACATAAACTCAGAACAAGGATTAGATGCGCGAATCGGAGAAGAATTTAAACAGGTATGCCAGCTATTAATGGTAGTATCAAACTGAACGCCAGGGTCTGCACATTCCCAGGCAGCTTTACTAATTTTATCGAATAGCCAACGCGCTTTAAAGGTTTCATTCGTTGCCCCGTTTGTTCGATTAATTGTACTCCAGTCCTTATCATTTTTCACTGCTTGCATATATTCATCGCTCAGTCGGACAGAATTATTACTGTTTTGTCCACTGACAGTTCCATAAGCTTCACCATTAAAATCAGAGCTATAGCCTTTTTCTATCAAAGCTCTGGCTTTGGCTTCCTCTTTTACTTTCCAATTAATAAAATCAACTATTTCAGGGTGGTCAACATCAAGACATCTCATGACAGCAGCTCGCCGGGTTGTACCCCCGCTTTTTATGGCACCGGCCGCGCTATCCAAAACTTTTAAAAAGCTTAACAATCCAGAACTTTTGCCGCCACCACTCAGCCTTTCATCAGCACCCCTTAAATTACTCATATTAGAGCCGGTGCCACTGCCATACTTAAATAATTTGGCTTCATTTTTCATTAATTCAAAGATATCGGCCAGATCATCATTGACACTTTGAATGAAGCAAGCACTACCTTGTGGACGTTCATATTGATTTTCTATTTTCTTAAAATCACCGTTTCCATCATAGGCATAATTTTCACCATTACCACTGATTTTGTATTGATGATAAATCCCGACATTAAAAGATACCGGACTGTTAAAGGCGCCATATTGATTAAGCAATAACCACTTCAAATCGTTTTTGTAGTTTGTGGCATCTTTTTTAGATTCAAAGTAACCATTTTCAACCCCCTGATCTGAGATAGTGTCCGCCACTCTATTGATTAATTCTTTAACACTGGATTCATGTCCTATTTTATTAGGAATACCAGCCTTTCTGAAATATTTTGAGGCGACAATATCTGTGGCTAGTTGGCTCCATTTAGCAGGTACCTCAACATTTTTCATTTCAAATATAATTTTTCCGTTAGCTCCGGAAATCACGGAATTCCTTTTTTCCCATTTTACGGTATCCCAAACTGTCGGAGTCGATTTGGATTTTTTAAAAAAAGATGGGTCAAATTTAAGTCCTTTTTTCTTACTTGGCATTGCAACTACCTGTTAACATCGATTTTCTAAAAACAACAGGTTAATTAAAAATAGATAATTAACCTGTTTGACTGGAACAATAAAGTACTCCAAAACACTACCTTACTTTTTTTAAGGTGACTGCTTCCACCAATAACGTATTCTTAGATTTCATGCAAATTGAAATTAATTTAAAAAAGGCTTTGAATTTCAATTTGTTAATTTTTCAACCTGGTAATTAAATGATTTTCAAGCCTGTCTAAATCAGAGCTTAGAGAAAATAAATTTTTTTATAAGTAAATTAAGATTTTCTAAAATTTTACAAAAGACTGATTACCAAACGGGAAAAAAGTATTATAAATTCTAGGAATAATAGTCAGCGATTAAATCAGAAAAATATTTTATCGTTGAAGACTTAAAAAATAATCTTTATAAATTTGTCAAAACCTTAGGATTATTATAAGTTAGCAATTGGCTATAACGATTTTAACCTAAACCTCCAGTTTGAGTGAATCAATGAAAATAAAGTCTATTTTGTTTTGTCTAATTTCGCTTTTCCTTACACAGTTAGCAATGGCTGAATCTTGTTATTTATTAATTGAAAAAACCGGTAAATTTGAGCGAACAACTATATTTGAAATAACAAGCACCTTACTGGCTCAGTTTGTAGAACCTGTTGAAGAATTCCCCGCCGGAGGAGTGAACAAGCAGGATTGTTTATATAAATTATCTGTATTAGAGGATTCAAATTCATTATCTATTGCCATTTCAGGACGATATGTGGCTGGTTTAGGACAAGCTGATCAAATAGGTATCAGTGGCCTTCAACAATCTATTTTAAGAGCCCTGTGGGGAGCTGATGCTGAAATTCAAAGTGAAATGTGTGTTGCTTATCAATCACTATTAGATAAAGAGTGTGAAGAATCAATGATTGCAGTTTCAGACGAACCGACACAATCAAGCTCAACACCGGAGTTCTGGTTTGCAGAATATGAAGAGGACGATACCACTATTTATCTAAAATTTACAGAAAACAATACAATTGATGTTTGTATTAATGAGAAAGGTGAATACTATTTTGAAACCTTAGCGATCAAAAATCAAAAGGTCGAATGGGATCAGGAAGAATACCAAATAGAATATGAAAATGATATTTTGCTGCTAAAGGGTGAGGATGATTTGGATTTTGAATTTAAAGAATCCGTGCCTGAAATTTGTCAATTTTTCTTAACGCAGAAATCTTCTGCTGCTATTGATTATGATTTATTGGAAGGTACCTGGTATGTAGAGTTCGAAGATGAAGATGCAGCACTTTATATTGTTTTTAATCAAGACGGAGAAGCAGAAATTTGTGAATTGAAAACGGGTAAAGTTGTTGATCAATTATCAGGAGTAGCAAAAAATGACAGCTTTATTTGGGGTGATGATCAACCGGTTCCAATGATGTTATCATCAGACTATCTTTTCATCAAAGGTGAGGATTATGTCGATACGTTAGTGAAAACTGATACAACTCCTGAAGCGTGTCAGGAATAAACTTGGATGGGCAAAGGTAATTTACTGAGGATAGTCTGTTTTATTTAACTCATCTATTGAATGGGTAACATTGTAAATGCTGGCTGCCACCTGTAAATGTATCGCCGGAACTGTAATCATATAAAGAATACGGCGCTTTAATCTCTTTTCCCCACTTTTTTGCCACCAATATTCAATCCAGGTTCCTGTTGTTGAATTAGTATTCTGACAAGCTTTTTTTAAAAAATAGAGCCCCTTTTTATCCTGAAAGTGTTCAAAACTGATTCCTCTAAAGGCACTGGTTTTTGGATGGGCAACAAATGTTTGTGTCTCACAATTTAATATGAATACATAGCTATTCTTCCAACTAAATTGCCCATTTTTATCATTAAAAACCGTAATTCCTGATTGTTTCAGTTCACTTAAAAAAAAATAGGCTTCTTTCACTTTATAATATACTTCTTCAGGTTTCATTTCAGAAGCAACAGTATAAGCAGAAGCTAGTTGCAACGAAATTAGTATTAATAAAAGGAGTAGTTTTATCATTAAATATGCGAGGAGTATAAATTAGATAACTGATTTTTTATCATATTACTCCATTCAAAATTTGCCGTCAATTTTGTAGTTGATCAGTTTAAGATCAGCCAAAGAAATATTTAAAAAATGTTCCAATTAATTATAGCGTTTTCCTATCGCATAGTAAGAATATTATCATTTTATATAAGTAGGCAGAAATTGTGAATCAACCACCTTAAGACCAATTTCAATATAAAATAGACAGCTTAAATATTTATAATGTATAGTAGCCTAAATTGTAAATTTTCTGAATAATGTCTTTAAACTAAAAATAATTACTTCATATATAAAAATAATTCCCATGACGGACCATTTACCTGCTCCTGAAACACAAATTCTTTTTTTCCTGCCTTTGGTTGAAAATTACACTAAACAGCTGGAATTCGCATTTAGTAAAAAAAATAAACAAGCCAGTTCTGAGCATGAATGGCTTTTTATCATTGATGAAAATGAATCCGGAAAGTTTCCTAAACACTATGTTATTGAGAAAATCTGGAACCAGTTCATTTTATACCTAAAAAATGAATCAAAGATATATTGTTTTATTGAAGAACAAACAGCAGGCCTGGGGGTAATTAAGTCAAAATACTGGCTATTCTTCTCTCCTAAAACAGCAAATGATTTCTTTACAAGACAATTGGATAGGCCTAAGGGTTTTAGCCTGAAAAAAATAATCACTATTCCATTCATGAATATTTTAACCCCTATTCAGGAAAAAGTTAGTACAATACTCGATGATGGCAATTCAAATCCTAAGATTAAAATATCAGAAGCTTTTCAATTCTTAAATATTGCAGAATTTTATTTATTAGAAGAAGGATTAAAAGAATTTGATCAGTTTTTCCGTTCAGCCATCTCTTTCTATTTGTTGAGTGAGGTGTTGTTACTACAAAAAGATATTACTAACCCAAATTTATCTTCCGGCATTGTACAGAAAAGATTGCAGTATATTTTTAAACTTTGTTGGCGCTATTTCAGATCTGATAATGAATTGGAATCAAACTATTATAAAAAAATGATTTCGGTCACAAATAGTGAGGTAATCAAAGCTTTAAAACTGGCTGAAAAAAAAATAAAAGACTTTAGAGAAGCAACGAAAATACCTTCTCCATAAAAGTAGTTCCAGTCACTTATTATCAGTTGGGACATTTTATATATTATTTAAGTATTTTAGGTTTCTCTTAAAATTGAATTGCCGCTTTTACCAGATAATTCAATTGACTCTAAACATTGAATAGTAGACACTAAGCTGCAAAAAACAACAATAAACATAACATTTCGATTGAAAATATCTGAAAACATAATAAGCGTTAGAACATCCTAACTGAGGATATATGAAAGTCGAGTACCTAAATCCTTTTATATTCGCAACACGTAAAGTACTTAGCATGATGGCCTTCATGGAGTCCAAACCTAGAAAGCCTTCATTGAAAGCATCCGGAGACCTGAAAGCTTTGGGTGATATCTCCGCTGTTATCCCTGTCTCGGGTGAGTGCAATGGAAGCATCGGCATTAGTTTTACTGAAAGTTGTATTTTACAGGTTGCTTATCAAATGTTTGGTGAAGAATATGACGCCATCAATGATGAAATTGTTGATATGGTAGGCGAAATTGTAAACATGGTCAGTGGTGATGCCAGAAAAGAACTTGAAAAATTGGGCTTTAATTTCCAGGCTGGTATTCCAACCATGGATCATGGTAAAGGCCACTTGTTAAATCACACTGTCACCGATCGAATCATCATCATTCCTTTTCAAACTAAAAACGGTGATTTTTTCATTGAAACCTGCTTTGATTCAGAAAAATTTCTGTAATTAAAAAATTTAATATTGATTAATAATAAATCGATCTTTCTGAGATTGAAGTTGAGATATAAAGATTTGGTGTATAAGGACAATTTATGGAAACTGAAGAAAAAAAGCGTTCAATATTGAAACATCGAAGGCATGAAGTAAGTAAGGAATATGCCAGAAGAAGAGAACTGGAGACCGATAAGGGTTGGGCTTTGGATACAGATGAGGTTACCATCAGTATCGAAAACCTTCAGGACCATTTATTCTCACTCACCAAAGATATCACCATGGAAAAGCACCAGCGACTGATTAGTGAATATAAACAGTTTTTTGATGAACTTGGTAGTGACCAGAGTATCCTTTTTGAAATTATCAGTGTTTATAAAGAAAAAAAAGTTGTTGAAGAATTAGATGTTGACCAGAAATCAATACAGGTACTGCATGATAAAGTTAAGGGTAAAATCCCTAAAGTGCCGCCTGGAAATAACAAAGAGATAAGTATTGAAACAATAACAACACAGGATACCTGGGAAAAATTCAATGATATGGTTCATAGAACCGGACTTAACCAAAAAGACTGCATTACGCTTTCTTTAAGGCTATTTGTTGATTATTGTACAAAAATTCTGGCTGAAGATAATCCACTTAAATCAGACGATAAAAAAACAGATAACGCCCGAATTTTTAAAAAACTATAATAAAAATAAAGCGGCCCGATTATATCAATTACTTCAATTTATATCGCAGGGATTTGAAAATTTATAAACACTGATAAAGACAGTTAACACAAAAACAAAATCCTTGCTCAATTCTCTCTCTTTCATTAATGATACTTTTTTTAGTTTTAACATTTAGTATTTATACTCTTTAAGAAGCCTAAATTAAAAACCATAATTCTTCTTAACATCGTTAGCACTGAACATGATATATTTTAATTCCTTTGCGAGAAATGAATAATATCTTTTTAACAAACTATTAAATTCTAAATTTATATTACCAAAAATTTTACTATTGTTATATAATCAAAAACATAAATGTTATTGAGATACTTATTGGTTCAGGCAAACCAGAATTTTGAGTTTTTCATTCTCAAATATTAATACATTTTCACTATAAAAATTATGTCTAAAAATTTATATATTTCAGCTATCGAGGCCCGATCCGGAAAATCTTTAGTTGCCTTAGGAATTATGGAGCTAATTAAGCGAAACGTCCGTAAAGTCAGCTTTTTTAAGCCCATTATTAATATAGATGTCGGATCAAAAGAAGTCGATAATGAAATTACTCTGATTTCTAAATATTATCATTTGGATTTTAATTATGAAGAGATGTATGGTGTCACTTTCCAGGAAGCCCGGGCGTTAATCTCGTCAGGGCAAAATGAGGCGCTGCTTGAGAAAGTATTAGCCAAGTATGATGCATTGGAATCCAAATCTGATTTTGTTCTTTGTCTGGGAACTGACTATGAAGGGGTTTCCTCATCATTTGAGTTTGATATTAATGCGGAAATCGCAAACAATCTTGGAAGTCCGGTCCTGATTGTGGCAAATGCCAGTCATAAAAGTGAACAAAATATTATTAAAACCTGCAAATTCGCAGTGAAGTCTTTTGAAGAGAGAGATTGTGAATTACTAGCTCTTATTATCAACAGAAGTGATCCGGAATTGGCGCAATCAATCGTTGAACAAAGTCGTACTGAATTGAAAGGCAAGGTTGATTTGATTTACACTCTTCCTGAAGATGAACTATTAGGTAGCCTAACAATGGGCGAGGTGGCTACGCATTTAAATGCCAATATTTTATACGGACATAAACAATTACACCGCCACATTTCAAAAATTCTCGTGTCGGCAATGCATTTGGATCATTACTTAGAACGTGTCTCAGAAGGATCACTGATCATTACCCCTAGTGATCGCCTTGATATTATCTTCGGAAATTTGGCAGCCTTAAAATCTCAAAGTATGCCAAATATTGCAGGCATGATCCTAACCGGAAATATGGAATCTGATAAAAATTTCTATAAATTGGCTGAAGGGGTTTCTGATGTTTTTTCCATATTAAAAGTAAGAACCGATACTTTTGAAACAGCAACATCTGTATCCCATGCTCATTCACGCATCACTCCTGAAAATACTCGAAAAATTTCAGTTGCTTTGGGTCGTTTTGAAGCAAGTGTTGATACTGAAAAGCTTAGAGAGCGAATGTTGTTATACAGTTCATCTAAGATGACACCAAAAATGTTTGAATTTGGTCTGATTAGTTGGGCCAGAAAACATAAACAGCATATTGTATTACCTGAAGGTAGTGAAAAAAGAATTTTACAAGCTGCAGAAGTGCTGATCAATCGGAATGTCGTTGATATTACACTATTAGGTGATGAGGATGAGGTTGCCAAACAGATATCCAACTTGGGTATTAAACTGGATAATATCAATATCATTGATCCAGTCATGTCCAGCCATTTTGATGAATATGTAAAAACTTATTATGAGTTAAGAAAACACAAGGGAATTACCATGGACCATGCGCGGGATACCGTGTCCGGTGTCAGCTATTTCGGCACCATGATGGTGCACATGGGGCATGCTGATGGTATGGTTTCAGGGGCGACACATTCAACCTTGCATACCATATTACCCTCTTTTGAAATCATCAAAACCAAACCGGATTGTTCACTGGTTTCCAGCGTTTTTTTGATGTGTTTAAAAGACCGGGTTATAGCGTATGGTGATTGTGCTGTTAACCCGAATCCCAATGCACAAGAATTAGCCGAAATTGCCATTAGTTCAGCAGAAACCGCTCAGATATTTGGAGTCGACCCAAAAGTCGCTATGTTATCATACTCCACCGGAGCTTCAGGAAAGGGAGTCGATGTGGAAAAAGTTCGTGAAGCGGTAAAATTAGCAAAACAGAAAGCACCACACATACTTTTAGAAGGCCCCATTCAATATGATGCTGCCGTTGATCCTGATGTCGCAAAATCAAAAATGCCTGACAGTGAAGTTGCTGGAAAAGCAACTGTTTTTATTTTTCCGGACTTAAATACCGGAAATAATACTTACAAGGCGGTGCAACGATCTGCAAAGGCTGTGGCTATCGGTCCTATTATGCAGGGAATGAACAAACCAGTTAATGATCTCAGTCGAGGATGTCTGGTTCCAGATATTATTAATACAATCGCTATTACAGCCATTCAAGCACAAGCAGAAAAAGGACTATTGTGAAAATCCTCGTTATAAATACAGGCAGTTCATCTATTAAATATCAATTGTTCCAAATGGATGATAAAAGTGTACTTGCCAGCGGATTAATCGAGAAAATCGGAGAAACTACCAGTAAACATATATATAAAACCCAGGCAGGTAAACAGGAATTCAATAATCCTGTTCCCAGTCATGAGGATGGTTTAAAACAGGTTGTCAATTTAATTACTGATAAAGTTGTTGGTGTCATTAAAGAAAAATCAGAAATTAAAGCAATCGGCCACCGTGTTGTTCATGGAGGAGAAGTCTTCAAGAAACCTTGCATTATTGACAATGAAGTATTAAAAGCTGTCATTGAAAATGTTCCATTGGCGCCACTTCATAATCCTGCAAATATAACCGGAATCGAAGTTGCTCAGAAAATATTCCCGGCTGCTATACAAGTCGGCGTTTTTGATACGGCTTTTCATCATACAATCCCCCCCCGGGCGTTTCATTATGCCGTACCATTGGAACTCTACCATAAACATAAAGTTCGCCGATATGGTTTTCATGGTACTTCCCATCATTATGTTGCATTACAGGCAGCTGAAACACTTGGAAAACCTTTAACAGAAACAAATCTAATTACTGTCCATATCGGTAACGGAGCTAGTATCACAGCCATTAAAAATGGCCAAAGCATTGATACTTCAATGGGATTAACGCCGTTGGAAGGTGTCATTATGGGCACTCGTTGTGGAGATATTGACCCCGCCATCCCTCATTTCCTCACAGCCCAAACAGATATGGATATTGACGATATTAATGATCTGTTAAATAAAAAAAGTGGTGTGAAAGGGATTTGTGGTATGAATGACTTCCGGGATATTCATGCTGCCAGAGAAAAGGGAGATCAAAAAGCTCAACTGGCATTTGAAATGTATGTTTACCGGATAAAAAAATATATCGGTGCATACAGTTTTGCTTTAGGACAGGTAGATGCAATTATTTTTACAGCTGGTATTGGTGAAAATGATGATGATGTTAGACGAGAAGTGTGTTTAGGATTGGATAATTTTGGAATTAAAATTGATGTAGAAAAAAATGAAGGTCGATTTTCTAAAATTACCGCTATTCATCAGCATGATTCTGAAGTTAAACTATTTATCATTCCAACCAATGAAGAATTAATGATAGCTACTGAGACCAACAAACTGATTTAAATGAAAAAGGAGTTCAGCGCCTTTTTCATTTAATTTTTAATTTCCTGACTATTTTTAGGAAAATTAATTTAGCAATATCACTATTCAATCTCATAATCAATCATACGTCTGTCATAAGTTCTGGGACGTACAGTTTTACCGGCTTTTACATGGGCGGGGTGATTTTTATAGTTTTTAAGCGCTACTTTAGATTCAAATTTTGAATAAAGTACAATATCACTCGCTGTTTTAGTATTGCTATAATCAAATCCGACTTCAGCTTGGATTAATCCTGGTACTTTTCCCACTAAACCTTCAAGGACCCTCTTTATGGCTAAAGCATCAGAACACTCTTTTAGGGGTTCCGTTTTGTTTTTTAATTTCCAGCAAACGATGTGCTTAATCATATCTGTGTCCTAATTATTTGTATTTATAGTCTTTTTATGGTAAATATTGTTGATATCGCCTTCAAATTAATACTTTTCGCTGTGAGTACAAAAAAAGTCTGTCACACTCAAATGGTGATCCTTGAGAAGATTATCTCAGTATCATAGAAAACCTGATATTTCTAAGTATAGTTCTGACAACACCAACCATTATCAGGAAAAATTTGGATGTTTGAATTTAATTGAAGATTTGATTCCATAAAAAAACCGATTATTGACAAGCAGAAAATAAATTTGCTGATAAAAAGAGTTTAACAGATACTATTTAACCAGAAAGAATTTTGTTATTTGTGGTATTTAACAGCTTATTGCGCAAGTTAACATTTACTGTGGAATGGGATTTCTAAGATATAGTACCCCTGCCCCACGTTGATCAAAGGTGGCAGGAGCATTTTGAGAGATAAAATCTTATTTGTCGAGAAGATAAGTTTTAGTCGTTATGTTTTCTGGCTTTAAAAACTTCTTCCAGTTTATCACGGTATTGAGCTCCAAATTTTTCTTTAAGAACTTCCGCCATGTCATTAACTGTTTGTTCACTCTTCTTGAACATATCTTTAGGAAATCGCTCGGCGTCTTTTTCAAATTCTGCTTCAAACTCAGCCATTTCTTCATCACTAAAAGTTTTTCGGACCATCGGGTAAAAGACATGGTTTTCCCGATTCAGATGTTGTATTTGTAAATAATGAAAATAGCCAAGATTTTCTTCAAGATTTGCGGTAGCGATCTCTTCTTTATTAATGTATCCGGCAATAGATCTTTTAATGCTTTTTACTAATGAACGTCCTCTTTCATGTTGTTCCCTCAGCGACATTATTTGAGGATCCAAAGCCCCTGCCTTCTTTTGGGCCAATTTCATAAAAATGACATATTCTTCCTTAAAATGGTGATATTTATCCATAAAAGTTTTAGAAAAATCCACGGTTAATGTGAAGAATTTCTCAGGAACTTCCCCACCTTTTTGCATTAAATCCAAAACAACTTCAATATTGTCCAAATATCTTCTTACGAGACGATGTTCATTTTTTAGAGTATCTAACACGGACATTTTTTCTCCTTATATAATTTATGTAATCAAAATAAATTTCAAAAAATATTCCCCCAGATCAACAGATACAATACTTTTAGTTTTATCGAGTAAGGTAAACAGTAATTCTGTGTTAGTATTTATTATTTTATAAAGGACTATTTATGTCCAGTTATTTTTTTATAAACACTAAAAAATTTATTAAATCTATTCAATAGCCTTTATTATTAGCAGATTAAAATATTTTAAATTTTAAAAATGGGACTACTTATCAATTAATCAATTGTCAAAACAAATACACTCCAAATTAATCATTATACAAGATCATTATAGATTTTTAAGCATGATAAATATACCCTTCCTTTAAAACAATGAGACAGCATTAGCAACTTATAACTATTTAGTAAAACATAAATATTTTCAAATTTTTACTAAATTATATGTATTATTCAATACAATAGAACTCTGGACAAGTTTATTGGTGATGCTGTGATGGCTTTTTGGGGTGCGCCATTAAAAGATGTCAATAAGACCAACACTGCATTTGAGTTGTACCAATTCAAAAAATTTGAACAATCAGAAAAAATTTACCAATCTTGGCTGGAAGATAATCCAAAAGATTTCATTTCAAAACTTTTCATAGATCGTTGTCATAAGTATACTAAAAGTAAGCTATCAGAAAACTGGGATGGGTGTTTTACTTTTGACAAAAATAGTGGAGGGCAAAATGAAAAAATATCTAATGACACTGGTGATACTCATCTTTTGTTTCAATATTAATCTTTTAGCCGATACCCGGTATATTAAAAGCTTTCGGATTAAACCTACAAAAACAGCTGGTGGAAATGAAAAAATGGAACTTCTTAAAAGAGGCTTCCAGGTTGAAGTCCTTGATACAGTTAAGAACTGGAAAAAAATTGAATTCAACGGAAAAACCGGATGGGTGCATAAATTAGCGCTTTCCAAGAAAGTGCCTCGTCAGAGAATTTCGTTGCTGACAAAGAAAGTAAATATTTCATTAAAAGCCCGCAAACGTGCTTCTTCTTTTACCAGCGCCGCTGCTGCCAGAGGTCTGATGGATTCTGAGAAAAGTAATCTGGCCATCTTAGGAGCACCTAATTTTATGGCTCTATTCGAAATGATGGCACTAGCCGTTCAAATAGAAGCAGCAACCCTATATGTGAGCCTGGATGAATAAATCTCGTCAACAAATATTAATCGCAATTAGTTTGCTTTTAGCCAGTGTCGCAGTTTCATATGCTTCACTCGATTCTAAAACAGATGCACTTTCAAATCTGGGAAAACCTGATTATGTCACTTTAGCCGAAGTCGAGAATCAAATCGTTGATCCGGAAGAAGCAATCCTTTTCTTAAATGAGGCGGAAAATGAATAGAATTTTAATCCTTTTCATTGTGTCAGTCTTTGCTCTGAATGCCTGTAGTGGCTCAAAAAAGACCTTTCGTACACGGGCACATAAAACCGATCAACAATTTAATGATGATGACACCATCGCGGAAATCAGATTTGGGCGAAATCTGGCGGCACGTATCCTGGGTAAATATAGTCCCTGGAAGAATAAAAAAGCACTCCGTTACCTCAATTTAATCGGTAGCGGAGTGGTTGCTCAGATGGGAAGAACTGATTTGGAATTTTATTTCACTATTTTAGACACTGATGAGATTAATGCCTATGCCATCCCAGGTGGATATGTTTTTATCACTCGAGGTGCAATAGAATTGATGGAAAACGAAGCGCAATTAGTAGGCGCAATCGCTCACGAAATTGCTCATATTAATCAAAGACATATTGTGAAGAAAATGAATATCCGTGGAGCAGATAATGCTTTTTTAGCCAGTATTTCAGCAGCAGCCGGAGGAGGGGCTGTTTCCGGAGTAACAGCGCTTGACCGAAAACTGGCCCAGGCTATTGATGCACTGTTTGGAACGGGTTTGGATAAACAACTGGAAATTGACGCAGACCAGGAAGGAATACAAATGATCATGGCATTAGGTTATAATTGGAAGAGCTACAACGATTTTTTAGTTAAAATCGATAATCAATTATATCAAAATCGAAGAAAAATTATTTCAAAAACACATCCTCCCATTCAGGAACGTATAAAACGCTTGTATGCAATAGCAGAAGCAGAAGGAATGTTAGATTATATCGGGAAACTAAATAAAAAGAGATTCAATGACAATATCCGTAATTAGACGATGTTTGGTTTTATCTGCCTTCTGCCCTTATTTTATTTGCAATATTGTTCTGGCCGATATTTCTCACTATAAAGAGGTATTAGTTTCTGATCGAGCGACTAATATGGGCGGCGCATATGCTGCTGTTTCAGATGATGCGTCTGGTGCTTATTATAACCCTGCCGGTTTAGTATTTGGTGCGAATGATTCTATGACCAGCTTATCGAATACAACTAACTTTGTGGGCAACAAATATGACAACTCAGTTGGTAATGAAGCCGAGGAAGAAGAAGATTGGCGATATTTAATTAATTTTGCCGGATATATGAAACGGTTGGATGATTCAGTATATGGTATTTCTTACGCTATTGATGACTCAACTGGGGTTCAACAAGATCAGAAATTCGAAGACGGTACTGTTATCAATAAAGTTGGTGATGACAGAACTTATAAATATGGACTTTCCTGGGCACAGCAATTAGAAGAATATTTTTCATTCGGAACAACTGTATATATGTATCATAGGGAATATTACCTGCAAAAAAGCAGATTGTTTGATTCCGATGATATCAATGAAACATGGTCCTTTGAAAAGCAAGAAGGGTCAGAATTAGGTTTTAACCTGATTGGCGGGATAATGTGGCTACCGGAAGATGAGTTTTCAATTGGGATGGTTGTAAAAAAGACATTTTTTTTTCATGCTGAGCACCATTTTCAAACCCAATACAAAGCTGCCGGAGTATCAAATGTTGAACATAATACTGCCACTGACAAAAATTATCGTAAAATGCCTTTAACTGTAACATTGGGCATTGCCTGGTTCCCTTCTCCGAATACCTTAATCACTGGTGATGTCGATTACCATAAAATTGAGGATGAAGATAAGGTCAATGTTTTAAATATTTCAACAGGTGTTGAATACTATTTGACAGAGGAATATGTCGTTCGAGGTGGACTCTATACTAATTTTGATAATGACGTTATGCCTGATTCTACAACAACGAATACTGAAAAAATCGATATGTATGGAGTAACTTTGGGTTTTTCCATCTTTAATGGATCGTCAATGATTACAGCAGGGGGGGTGTTTTCTTTAGCTGAAGGAAAAGCACAGGTTGATCCAGACAATCCTAATAATATTCAAACAGCTCACAGGGAAGTTTATTCATACATGCTAGCAGTCAGTATTAATTTTGATTAAATTATCAAATAATTCCTGAGTTCCGTTGCAAAAAAAATATTTAAACCATTCTTTTTTAGCGATAATGCACCTATAATCGTTAATCGTAGCAGAATCAATGGCAAGTATTGAAATTACTATTTTTATCTGCAGTTATTTTATCTTTGAATCGTGGGTCATCGAATTTAACCAGTTCAGGAAGTTGACCAATTAAGCCGATTTGATCTTCTTTAATGACCAACCCCCCTAAAATTCCATCCATATCAACAATTGTTTCCAGAACCGGGTGAATATCATTAACAGATTTAATCTGATTACAAACATGTGTGGCAGCTGCATCAGCTAAAGCAGCATCCCGGGCTAAAACAGTAGCCAGATTACAGTTCCCAAAACTTTTTGAATGTCCCATTTTGCTAGAGGAAGAACATATTGCCACAGGGGTTTCTTCGGGTTGAATATAAAAAGCCACTTTGCCAGATAGCAGAGAATCTTTAGCATATATTCCAATAACAATTGGTTTTTTTACCTGAAGATAGATATCTCCACCATTTTCAACAATGGTTTCTTCTGCCCCTTTCTGGATGGCAACCCTAACCGCAAATTCAGCATTTATTCCAGCCACTGCAGCCATCGGACCAACACCAATTTGATCTGCTGCACTGATCATTCTGCTTACTATTTCCGGTGGGTTCTTTTTCGCTAAAATGGGTTTCAGGGCATCCATAAATTCAGGATGACGCCGAATATATTCAATTAATATCCGACGCTGTTGCTGTAATTCACCGATGACAATATTAGTTTTAGTGGAAGAAATTCTAAAATTGGCCCCTTCCAGAGCATAGTTTGAAAAATGCCGCATACCGCTATGCATTCAAAAACAGTGATGAACAGGAACCATAAGGGCAGTTTTTAATACAGTTTAGACATTCAATACATAAATCTTCCTGAAAATTAATTTCCATAGTCTTTCGATCTTTAATATAAAGTGCGTCTGTTGGACAATGCGTTACACAATTGCTGCATTGCACACAGGAATCTCTGTCCCACTGTAAACCTTTATTCGTTTCATTGATGGTAATATCCAAAGTTCTGACAAACTTCAAACCTTTTTGGATATCTTCCGGCTTACCCGTTATGTCAATCAGTAAATGTCCTTCTTCCTCGTGTGATATTTTGGCTCTTAAAATATTAACTGTTAAATGATAATATCTGATCAGGTCATTAACAACTGGTTTATCTGCTTCTGTTTTTGGAAAAACCAATAAAATTCGTTTTGTGATCATGCCCGTTCCCCCTTTACTTTTAATGGTTTCATCCCTTGAATCCTGGGAAGCAGGTGACCGGGTTGTGAAAGTAAAAAATCCCCTGCTTTGATTTCATCTTTTAAAATATTGGCAATTTTAAGTGCTTTGGCATATGAAGATAAGGATGCGGTTTCTACCGTTTTATCTTTAATTTTAACCTCACCCGATTTTAACTGCTCATAATTCAATCGACAGATGACTTTACCCGTTTTTTGCGGATAATCATAACTATAATCAATTACAGGAGCTTTGATGTCTTTATCCCTGACACAGGTTTGTTGTAAAACCGATTCATTTAAAATTGGAATTGGGATCCCGACACCAAGGGCTAAAGAAGTTCCATAGCCTCTAAAACTAACCCCTCTCACAAATTCTGGTACCATATCCTTCATATCACCTGTTAAAGCCAAAGTACCGGCACCTTCTGTCGGAATCTCTTTAACATTACGCTTGCAGGTCGGGCTATGTTGGGTACCTTCTGAATAAACATGTCCACGCGCTCCGGCAAGCCAAACACTGGTCCCTACGCCAATGGTTTTATATTGAGGATCATTTAAAAGCGGTGACAATTGCCCGGCGGAACAATAGGTCAGGTTTTTCATATTCGGTTTCAAATATCCGAGATAAGTATATATCGGTTTATCTGAGCAGTTAATCGCAACATTATAATTCTGATAACAATTTCGTGGATTTACCATTACCGCCTGATTTAAGTCTTCCATGCGAAACCAGGTTCTGATTTCACGGTTAGGGTAATCCTGAGTACCATAAGATAAGCCGAATAACTGACATTTTTCACCTGCCACCAGTTTTTCAATAACATGACCACCGCCAAACCTAAATTCACCGGGGAAATACATATTAGCAGGATCGTTATGTTTTAATTGAGTTGCCCCAATATATAAATCCACAGCAGCAATACCTGAATAGGCAAGTACATCATCAATCCAGGCTTCTGTCATTCTAATCTTGGGTTTGCTATGACCAAAATTCAAGAAACAACCTGAAGAACACATTGGGCCAAAGGTTGCCGTTGTCACCACGTCAACTTCTTTGGCCGCCTTTTCCAATCCTTTTTTGTCAACATAATCTATTATTTCATCAGCTGTTAAAACCACAGCCTTTTTAGATTCAATTTTTTTATTTATCTGATCGTAGGTTTTCATTTATTTTTTTGATTAGAATGTCAATAAAGAACATAAAATTGGTTGGTATAACAGCTATAAGCTTGCTCTTTTTAAATTAAAAAATCTACCGAAAAATAGTATCCTGGAAAATACTTTTTGAATTAATTAAATAGAATATTTTTTATTATATTCATAAATAATTCAATTATATATACTACTTTCTTATTTTTTTAATAGAATGTTTATTATTTTTAAAGGATTAAACTGAATTGCGATACTCTAGCCAGAATGAGAGATCTTATCAGCTGAGCAAAGATTTCTCTCCGTTCCTCGTCGAAATGATATGGGCAAAGAAATTATTTGTTGCTTCAGATAATATGTTCAACCCAATAGAAAAGGGCTATAGATAGACAGGAGAACAGGGTCAAGGGGGTTAAAAGTGGTGTTCTCTGATAAGAGTGAACACAAAATTGAAAACCAGTATTTGTTCTTTGGTTTCAATCATATTCCATAATTTTCACTAGCAACAGGATTGAAATCATTTTCAAATAATTCAATCCGTAATATCTTCTGTTTTAAGAATAGTTCTTAAGCAACCAGACAGGAACTTTGTCGATTGATATTTTGCCATTTTTACTGGCATGTTGCAAATAAGGTTTGTTAATAGATGTTAATTTCGAAATGACAGCTTCACACTCTTTATACTGTTCAATAGCTTCTTCTAAAGTATTATGAATTAAATTGGAAGCAAAAGCTCTGTTTCTTCTTTGAGACATATTTTTCATTTTCTTTCCCCAATGATGAATATTTTTTTAAACCTTGGAACTATTATACTAGATAAATATTCAGCTACAAGGTTTATTTTATCGCATTGACCAGGAATATAGTGAATCGTTTTTATAAAATAAACCTCAATTAGGGTTCTTTCCTGAAATAATGAATTTTTTAAAAAATCATATTGCTTCACCCACCATAAAAAATGTTGTGAACGGTGAAGTGTTACCAATGAATTTTTCAAATTGTGAATTTGAAATACTAAGTTTTTCCGCCAAAAAAATTGAGTTGATAGCCAATTTTGTTCAGGACAAGTATGATGATTTCTCTGACTTAAAAAATAAAATATAATTGATTTTGATCATGCTATTAAAAAATATAAGTTACTATCAAACGGGCACAACCTGTGATCAGTTGTTACAACCACAATCCATTAATGAACTGATCGGAGTTTTTCAATACATCTCTCGTAAAAGAATCAACTACTTTCTAATCGGTTCCGGTAGCAATTCGCTAATTATGGATGATCATTGGCCAGGTGCTGTGATTAGCTTTAGCCAAATGAAAAAATGCTCAATTAATGGTAATATTATAAAAACAGAAGCCGGGGTCAAAAATTCAAAATTCGCGGAACTTTGTCTTGATGCAAATTTAGCAGGAGCTAGTTGGATGAACGCTCTTCCGGGACAAATAGGGGCGACCACCAGAATGAACGCCCGCTGCTATGGTGGTGAAATTAGTAATATTGTAAAGTCAGTAAAATCGATAACATCTAAAGGAAAAATTAAGGAATACCCTGCATCGGAAGTTTTTCTAGGGTATAAAAACACTATCTTTATTGACAACCGGGAAATTATCGCTGAAGTTGAATTTGATCTTAAACCTGGTAATAAAGAGGAAATTTCCGCTCATATGCAATATTGCAAAAAAGATCGAAACCTAAAACATCAGTTTTTATATCCTTCTTGTGGTTGTGTTTTTAAAAATAATTACCAGGCAAACGTCCCCAGTGGTTTGTTGTTGGAAAAAGCTGGTGTCAGAAAATTCAGTACCCCCAAAGTTGAAATCAGTCCCTATCATGCCAATTTTGTCTTCAACAAAGGGGTTGCCACAGCCAGAGAGATACTTGATACGACTTTCAAAATGAGAGATGCCGTCTATCAAAAATTTGGTGTCTGGCTGGAATATGAAATGGAGGTACTTGGAAACATTTCCGGTGATTTGAAGTCACAATTAAATTTTAAAAAGGAACAGTGTTTTAATTCAGAAGCCTTATTGATCTTACAACAGGAATTTGAAAACTCACAAAAACATTAGCAAGATTACAATTTCTTATTCCAGGTAATCAATATTCAAGACTGTATTGGAAACACTTTTCAAAATTGCCTCGGTTTGCTGAATTATAGCTTCAGTATTTGATTTTTGAACCATGAGTTGCACCTGTTTGATATCTTTAAAACATTGATCCGCGATGATCATATTACCAAGGGCTAAACTCAATGGATTTAAGCCTGAATGATCTGCAGTGGTTTCGATGTAACTCCCACAGAACATTTTTTGATAAGGTCCCTCAATGGCAATCCCTGCCCTGGTATCTGTGTAGGGGCCATGGGAACGATAAAAAGCCAGCGAAGCAGCTTCCTTTATATCATCTAAATGATTAAAGGTTTTTTCAGGCACCATACCCAGGGATTTAATGGGTTTCTGATAGTTTAATTCATAGTCATTAGGCAATAGCTGGCGAATTAATTGAGGTGGAACACCAGAATATGAAACCGAGATATGATCTGCAGTATGCCATTCGTTCATAGTCCTTAAACTCGGCATGGAGACTGGATGGGAACTAATAAAGGCCCGAATATCCGTTTCACCGTTTGAAAGCGCATGTGACAATGCCACCTGTTCTGCAGAGATCGAAAAAGTTTCTGTATCCGTTTGGAGTTCAATTTCACACCCAAAATAGATGCTTCCGCTTGAACAACGACACCCACTGGCAGCTTGCTTGCCTCTGACAGAGGTTATTGAACGTGCCACTGCTCTTGGCAGGACTTGAACAATAGCTTCTTCAACCGTGAGTCTCAAAACACCTGAAAGTGCTTTGATTTCTTCTGCGATCAAAACACCGATAAAGGAATCTGTTAAATAGCCATCAAGAACTTTATCTTGAGATCGATCCCGATCCCGGATTCTGATTTTACGTTTCATTAATCAAAATACCTCTGATTCTTCTAACACCCGCAGAACTGGCCTCTTCTTTTTTGATCTTAAAATGCCCCATGATATTAGTGTTTTCGACATGGGGACCACCACATATTTCTTTGGCATAATCACCAATTTTATAAACTTTAACTTTTTCTTCATATCTATCACCAAACAGACCAATCGCACCTTGCTCAAGAGCTTTTTCAACTGTCATCTCCGTAAACGAAATTGCTAAACCTTTTTGAATTTGTTGGTTTATGATTTCTTCAACCTTTTGTTTTTCTTCGGGTGTCATTTTTTGATGATGTGAAAAATCAAATCGTAAACGGTCTGCGGTTAAGTTAGATCCTTTCTGGGCAACACTGTCTCCCAAAACATCCCGTAAAGCCTGATGTAGTAAGTGAGTGGCGGTATGATATTTTTTAACTTGTTCTGAATTATCAGCTAAACCACCTTTAAATTTTTGAGCAGATCCCGCCCGTGATTTTTCCTGGTGTTTCGTGTAAGCTTTTTCAAATCCTTCGCGGTCTACTTCAAGTTCATTTTCTCGAGCCAGCTCTTCCGTCATTTCAATCGGGAAACCATAAGTATCATATAATTTGAAAGCCTTATCCCCTGAAATTCGGGTTATTTTTTTACCAGAGCGTTCAAAAGCAATTTGGAATCCCCGCATTAATTTTGAAAATTCCTTTAATCCTTGTTTTAGGGTCTTACGAAACTGTTTTTCTTCTTTAGTAATTTCTTCTAGGATCTTATCCGCATTATTTTTTATATTGGAATAAACATCTTCAAATTTACTGATAACTACTTTAGCAATCTCAGCTAAGAAATTTTGTTCCACTCCTAACTTATGTGAAGAGCGGATCGCCCTTCTGATTAACCGGCGTAGGATGTAACCCTGGTCGACATTGGATGGAACAATACCATCACTAATCAGGATTGTAGCTGTTCGGGCATGATCAGCAATAATCCGCATATTTTTCACTGTTTGAATGGTCTCATCCTTATCATGAAAATTGATTTCATTAATGACCACACCTTTTTGGTACTGCTTGCCCGTCAGGTTTTGAATATGATCAAGAACTTCTGCAAAAATATCGGTGTCATATACCGATTTTTCAAGATTTAATACTGTTGTCATTCGCTCTAAACCGGCACCCGTATCAACATTTTGCTGTGCTGCCTGATTATAATTGCCCTGCTCATCTTTGATATATTCCATAAACACATCATTGCCGATTTCCATCCAATTATATTCATCATTTTTAACATTAGATCCTATCGGCGGTTCACCTTCACCCACCCAATAAAACATCTCAGTATCAGGTCCACAGGGCCCGGTTTCACCTACCGGTCCCCACCAGTTATCTTTAACTGGCATATAGGAAATTCGATCTTTGGGAATTCCATGCTGATGCCACTCATTGGCAGAAAATTCATCCGCCGGTGCATTTTCATCACCCTCAAAAACAGTAATTGCGAGACGATTGATGGGTATTCCCATCCATTCTTCCGAAGTTAAAAATTCAAACGACCAGACAATGGCTTCCTTTTTAAAATAATCTCCCAATGACCAATTCCCCAACATTTCGAAAAAAGTTAAATGGGTATCATCTCCGACTTCCTCTAAATCAATCGTCCGAATACATTTTTGACTGTTTGCCAAACGAACACCTTCAGGATGCTTCTCACCTAAAAGATAGGGTACCAACGGCTGCATACCAGCAGAATTAAATAGAGCCGTTGGATCGTTTTCAGGTACTACAGATGCAGAAGCGATGATGGCATGTTCTTGTTTTTTATAATAATCCAGGAACTTTTTTCGAATTTCATGGGAGGTGTATGTTTTCATTATATATGATCTGACTGAGAATTAAGATTAAAATGACAAGTACGGATTTTGTGATCTACTTACGACAAAAAATCGCCTCTTGATCATATGGATTTACTTTTTTCTTATCAAGCTGAATCTGTAATTTTTCTAAAAACAAGCTATTTTGCTTATTTTATTTCTAAGACATTCGTCTCACTTTCTTTTATTTACAGTACTAGTTCTAAATTGGGATACCAGCTAATTTGGATAAAATCAGAGGTAATAAATAAATAAAATGAATCACAAAAAAGCTAATCATCTATTTTTTTTAAAATTACTTGCAATTTTCTTTATAAATATATAAACATTTACCAACCAGATTACTGGTATTAATCTAAGTTTACATCGGGCATAGGCCTTAGATTTCTGAATGAAAGTACCATTTGTCATAAGTTTCGAAGAAAGTTAGTCATAGTGGATGCTGGAAGTTGGAAAATAATTAATTAACAAAATATTTAATGAGGTTCACAATGACGAACGGAACTGTAAAATGGTTTAATGAAAATAAAGGTTTTGGTTTTATTGAGCAGGAAAATGGTGATGATGTTTTTGTACATTATTCAGCTATTAAATCAGAAGGTTTCAAAACATTAAATGAAGGTGACAAAGTTACTTTTGAAATCGAAGTTGGCCAAAAGGGCCCTGCTGCTGTAAATGTTATACTCGCATAAGCACGCATGATCATTACGAATTAAAAAACCTCCCTTTAGGAGGTTTTTTTTGCCTCAAACACCAACTATCCACCCTCTGTATTCGTTATTTTTAACGGATTCTTTTTATTCAGAAACTCCATTTATCTTATATGCAGGCCAAAATTTACCTTCTATGTTTTGGCGTATTTTAAAGCAATTCCTGTAAAGAAATAAGCAGTATCTCACAATCAAACATTCACCGTCTAGACAGGTTTTTTCGTTTGATATCCAGCTGAATTGTTTATTTTTATAACCGATTATCGACTGTTATTATCAGAAAGTTCTTCCGATGTTTTCTCTAAGTGAACATCATTCTTTCATTTTTACCTTGTTTTACATTTCTACAACTGTTCCTAATTTTTGTTCCTTTGCTTTTTGATAAATGAGTGTCGCAGCAACTAAGTCAAATAGAGCCATTCCGACTGATTTAAAAAATGTCGTTGGATTATCGGATAACTGTACTTGCCCTGTGATCAACTTACCTAAAGTCAACAATTGAGATACTTTAGAAGTTCCATTTTTTAAAGGTATAGCCAGGTCCCCTGATTCTTTGGCGGCAAAATCTGTATCCATAAATATCTGGTCCACGGTTTCAGATAAAACATCAGGCAGCTCTCTCATATCTGGTTTAAATGATCCAACTGCGATGATGTTTTTCCCCTCAAACAGGTCTTTTTGGTTTGGTATAACAGGGGTATTTGAAGTAGTCGTGGTTATAATAATTTTTGAATACTCCATTAATGACTCAACTGTTTCTACAACCTTAAAAGTTACGCGGGGTAATTTCTTCTGAAGTTTTTGACAATATTCTTCCAAATGGGTTGAAAACTTATCATAAATATAAACGGTTTCGATCTCTCTTTCTGAACAGGCAAATTGTATTTGATGAAATCCCTGGACACCTGCGCCAATTAAGCCCAATGTTTTGGCATTCTTAGGTGTTAAGTGTCTAATTCCAACACTGCCAACCGCTGCTGTCCGCATGGCCGTTAATTTTGATCCGTTTATTAAAGATAAAGGCTGACCGGTCTGCCCGTCATTTAAAACCAAAACACCATCAACCACGGGAAGTTTTTTTTCTGAATTACCCGGAAAAATACTGACAAGTTTTGTACTAAAAAAATCTTCGGTAAAACAAGGCATCAGCAATAATGTGTTTTCCTGTATATCTAAATGTGATCGGTCCGGCATCGTAAAAAGATTCTCTTCATAAATCTTTAAAGCAGATTCCATCGCATTGATGAGTTCCTGGCAGGTTATTGCCTGCTCGATATTATCCTGGCTGATACAAAGCATCTTTTTCCTTTTATAAATATCTTAATTAACTAAGTAACGAAGCCTGTACGTATGCTCATGTTAGCATTTTTCCGGCCAGTTCTTTTAGAAATTTAGCCGCAACCATGGCCGTCATATCATTGATATCTCTGTCAGGATTATATTCGACAATATCAGCACCAATGATAGGAACCTCAATATTTTGAATGATGGTTAACACTTCTCTCACACTTAAGCCCCCAGGTTCATGATGGGAAATACCGGGAGCAAATGCCGGATCTAAAACATCTATATCGAGGGAAATATACAGCGGTCCATCAAAGTTAAAATTAATATTGGCCTCAATATCACGGGCTTCAATAATTTCGGTATTAAACCTGACAGATTGTTTTTTCTGATGATCATTCAAGGTCCTGATCCCAACCTGAACCAATCGACCTGCTAATTTTTCTTCCATAATTCTGGCAAAAGGGCAGGCATGTGCCAATTTGTTGCCTTCAAAATGATCATATAAATCGGGATGGGCATCAAAATGTAAAATATTCAGGTTTTTATATTTGGCACCTATCACTTTCAGAACTGGATACGTAATCGCATGATCGCCACCTAAAATTAATGGCTTAACATCCTTTGATACCAAATCAGAAACACTCGCCACAATCTGTCCGAAACCTTCAGTACCGTTTTTCAATTCCAAATCACCGATATCCTGAAACTGATCAGCTTTCCCTAAATCTAAACCAAATTCAGAAAACAGATTTGATGAACCACAATGTAGAGCTTTTCGGATTAAAGGAGGTGCTTTAGCAGAACCTCGCATAAATGTAGAGTTTTCATCTGAAGGAACACCCAAAATTACTATATCTCCAGGTTTTAAATGTACTGGTTGGCTCGTTTTCATTTTAAATATGTATTCATTATAGTTCAGGGATTCCGGAAGGAATTAAACACGCAAATACCAAAGGCAAGGTCCCTGTATTCTTAAATTGATGCTCTTCTTCTCCGGGTATGAAAACAATACTACCGGCAACAATGTCATCCCATTTACCCTGATTGAACACCTGCCCCGATCCCTGATGTACAAATATTTCATGTTCCCAGCCATGTGTATGTTTTGGCGTGTAACCATTTGCCTCAATTTCAAAAACCCGCATACAAAAGTTGTTTGCCTGATCAGCCTTACCAATAACAACACGTCCGTTAATCCCCTTGGCAATATCATTATCAATTCGTGTTGGTTCAACGTCTGTGTACTGAATAACTTTCATAATCTACTCCTTGTTTATATTTAATAGACTGATTTTAATCCTGCATTTCAAATGAATAACCGGGTTTTAATGCGATCCCAAATCCGTTTTTCCCGTTTATCTGAATCTTAATGGTATCGTCTAGTTTAATATGCTTCAAGTATTCAGTTTCTTCTTCAACGGGAACTGTATTCAGCCAGTCCCAATTAATGACCTTTAGATAATCCTTAGGGGAAGTTACAAAATAGCTAATATTCAGGGATGTCAAATTTTGAAAAAAATGACTGCCAAATGATGGATCAACATGAAAAGTGGGTAAACCCACTTCAATGATGGATTTAACATTGGAAATATCATTCCAGTTAACTGGAATTCCCAGAAGTGGATCTGCTGAACCCCAGCGACCAGGACCTATCAGCATATAACCGTGATCTTTATCAAAGTTTTTATTAAACTGGCTGATTTCAGATGAGATTGTTTGAGTTAGCGAAGATTTAAATGCATTAAGTTTCACTAAAATTATATCGGAAATATCCGAATAAATTCCATTCCCCAAACAAATATCACTGGTACATATCAAATTTTCTTTCGCAATTTGTTGAGGATCAATCAAAGGCTCTTCACTATGTGTAATCAGAGGACGGATTTGGAGAATATAAAAAGTAGGGGGAATTGAACGATCCATTGAAACATTGGCCGCAAATTCCATTTCCACTTCACATCCAAGTCCTTTTCTACCATAGTTCACCAAATCACTCAGAATTGGTGCTAATGGAAATACATTCCATTTTAATATATTAGCAAAAGTAATAATTCTGGGACCTTTTTCCTGTAGAGAATCTTTAAAGCGATTATCATCAAATGAATAAACACTGGCGACAGTATCCAAAGTCCCGTGTTTTTCAGCTTCCTGAAGCGATAGATGTTTTAAATTATCATCTTCTTTACCGGAAAGAATCCCTTTATCATTTTTCAGGTTTATCGCATAAAACTTAGATTGAGAGTTTTGAAATATTGAATCAACATTGTAGTACTGTATCAGTGCCTTAGGAAAAGAGGGCGAAAATCTTAATGATTTTTCACCATTCGCAATGGTTCTACCTAAACCCAGGGCCACATTCGCGATGCCATTTTCACGATTAATTTTGTCCACCGGATAAAAATTATAAGTCTGTAATGTTCCAGAAAAAGTGGGATAAAAATAATCATCATATTGTTTTCCAACAACATTTTGAATAATAATACCCATCTTTTCATCATCAATCCTATTTCCAGTAGTTTTCATATAGGATTGAGATTTTTTATGAAAAGTAGAAGCGTATACCAGTTTCATAGCTGTGAGCAGATGATTTAATCTAATATCAATGTCATCATTACAGTTGGGAATCATAAAGGTATCAAATATACCAGCAAAAGGCTGAAAAACAGAATCTTCCAGTAGACTCGAAGACCGGACAGCCAGTGGCTTAATATTATACTTCAGATACGTTTTCAAATCTATAATTAGTTCTGAATTGAAATCACCAGATTGAAATAATGCGTTGATTTCGGCATCTCGCATTTCAGAACTTAGTTTTTCATGAATTTTATTGTCTTCGATAAATTCATCAAAGATATCCGTCCCCACAAAAGCTGTTTCCGGAACCTGAATTTCAACCTCAGGATACCTGTTTTTCCAGTCAAACCTTTTAAGAAAAACCGCCATAAATGCAAGTCCACGCGCTTTTCCGCCTAAAGAACCACCCCCAAATCGAACATATTTAGTATCTGGATCGTAACTATCCGGATTAAAGTTGAGAATACCATCACTATGTTTCAATTTTCGATATTTTTCTATCAGGTCGATAATGGTTGTCCGTAATTTCTCAATATTTTTATGATCGCTTAATTGTCGAATCTCTGCTGCCAGACTAGAATACCCGCGCACTGACAACCAATTTGAAAAAAGGTTTCGTTTGGCATGATATTCAATACTTTCAGGCGGCACATGACTTAATGCTTTTTCCAGACTTAGAATGTTATTGACTCTGGTCCCATCCTGGTTATCTTTACCGTGAAACAACAGATCTTTAAATCCACAATATTTTATAACAAAGGTTCTTAGATCATGGATAAGATGAGGGGAGTTTTTATCAAAAAAGCGAACTTTATTTGCTTTGGCATCGGCCTGTTGTTCAATATTCTTGGATTGCAGAACGAGTGGCAAATACTTTTCTTTGGACTTTATTTCATTTAATAATTTTATTCCGGCAGTTTTATGAATTTTCCCATTGAGTGGATATTGAACATCACTAATAACAGCCAATACGTTTTTTTGATACGCATTAAAATAACCCATGGCTTCTTCATAAGTGGTGGCCAATAGTATTTTAGGTCGGGATCGCATTCTCAATAAACGTAAGTTTCCGCTATACTCCAGATTCATCATTCGATAAGTATGCCGGGTAATGACCTTATAGATCATTGGTAAAAAAGCAGAATAATACTGTGGAGAATCTTCTACAACAATGATGACCATCACCAGACCCTGATTGATATCCCTTTCCGCATTCCACAAATCCTCACAGTTTTTAATAATCGCAATTAAAACGGCGGAGTCACCTGTCCAGAAAAAAACTCTATCAATGGCAAACTTATTTAAAGGTGTTTGATTTTGTAAAAAATGCCGATGTTCTTTATTAGAAGCTACTAATAAAATAACAGGTAGTTCAGGATCAATAGCCTTAACATTCAGGCCAAATTCATGGGTGGTCATATTTGAGATACGGCTCATGGTAATAACCATATCAAACCGACCTTTTTCAATCATTTCTAAGGCATGAGACGCTGTAGAAACACGGGTAACATGTGGCGCGTTGGTGAGGTTCATGTCCTGGTATTCAGAAAATATCAATTCTGTTAATCGACCATCCTCTTCTAATTTAAAAGCATCATATAAACTGGCAACAAGTAATATTTCATGAACACGACGCTGCATCAGATTCCTGAAAGAAACTGTCCGATGCTTTGTTTTCAAATTCCCCATAACGATTTAGATAAACCTGATAGAAATTTTAAACACTCAAAACAAATTCAAAATTCAAACTTGCTTCCAAAAAAAATAGCCGTAATAAATTGAGTAAACGAAATTTTTTAATTTAACCACCCCAAATCCAAAAATAAAAACAAAGCATCGGTAAAACTAAAATTAGTAATCATCTTCATCATAATATTATTTTATTTTGATATTATTACTTTAAAATATTAAACTGTATAAATAGTGTAAACAATTATTTCTACTTTACTAATTAAATGATTTTTGTTGAGATATTTCGGAATTATTTGATCCGATTTTAATCTTCAAATATATTAAAAAACTTATTAGCGGTTTTTTATCAAAAAAGTTGCATAATCAAGATTAAGAGCGTAAAGAATTTTGATTAGGAAAGGGTAATTAATATGTCCTATCGGTGCCAGCTTAAAAGACTTAGCAACTAATTACCTCTCTTCATTTAGAATATGAAGAGATCAATAAAGTTTAGGGTACCAAATTTTACGATATTTTCAACATCGTAAAACCTTTAAGTTTAAATGCTTAAATGGGAGTCATCTATGTATCTTAAATGTCTTTGACAACCGTTTAACTATTTTTTAACTAGCGTGTTAAAACAGGAGATCTTGTGTCTAGCCAAGTTGAAGCGTTCATGTCGAATGTAAGGATGAAAAATCCAGAAGAATCAGAATTTTTACAAGCTGTAGAAGAAGTCGTCGAATCTTTAATGCCAGTATTGGACAAATACCCGCACTATCGGGAAGCCAAAGTGCTGGAAAGAATTGTAGAACCTGAAAGAGTCATTATGTTTAGGGTACCTTGGATTGATGATGCTGGTGTTGTTCAGGTTAACAGAGGTTTCCGGGTTGAATTTAATAGCTCAATCGGACCTTATAAAGGTGGTTTGAGATTTCATCCAAGTGTTAACCTTGGGATTTTAAAGTTTCTGGGCTTTGAACAGGTGTTTAAAAATTCACTGACGACACTTCCTATGGGTGGTGGAAAAGGTGGCTCTGATTTTGATCCAAAAGGAAAATCGGACAATGAAGTTATGAAATTCTGTCAGTCCTTTATGACCGAACTTTGCAGACATATTGGACCAAATACAGATGTACCTGCTGGTGATATTGGCGTTGGTGGTCGGGAAATCGGTTTTATGTTTGGGCAATACAAAAGAATTAAAAACGCGTTTGAAGGTGTTTTAACCGGTAAAGGTTTAAATTGGGGTGGAAGTTTAATCAGACCAGAAGCGACTGGTTATGGTACTGTTTATTTTGCGGAAGAGATGTTGAAGACCCGAAATGAAACATTTGAAGGGAAAAAAGTTGCAATTTCAGGTTCCGGTAATGTCGCCCAATATGCCGCTGAAAAAGTATTAGATCTCGGAGGAATACCTGTATCTTTCTCAGACTCAGCCGGATCAATTTATGATGAAGTAGGAATTGACAGGGAAAAACTGACTTATATCATGGACCTAAAAAATAACTATCGTGGCAGAATTAAGGAATATACTGAAAAGTACCCCTCAGCTGTTTATATGGAAGGCCAACGACCCTGGGGTGTCAAGTGTGACATTGCTTTACCTTGCGCTACTCAGAATGAAGTCAACGCCGACGAAGCACAAACACTGATTAAAAACGGTTGCTACTGTGTCAGTGAAGGGGCAAACATGCCTAGTGAACCAGGTGCTATTGATGTCTATCTGGATAATAACATCCTTTATGGCCCGGGCAAAGCTGCAAATGCAGGTGGAGTTGCTGTTTCCGGACTGGAAATGAGCCAAAATTCCATGAGAATTACCTGGAGTCGTGAAGAAGTTGATAATAATCTGCATGGTCTTATGGTTAATATTCATTCTAATTGTCTTCAAACTGCTGAAAGATTTGGTAAACCTGGTAATTATGTCGTTGGTGCCAATATTGCCGGATTCTTGAAAGTAGCTGATACAATGCTGGATTTAGGTATCGTATAATCAACAGCTAGACCAGGTTTTATTCGAAATACTCTAACGAATAGAGATTTACATTAGGTCAGATCCTCTGTATTATTTTGACAAAGGATTTGACCTTTTTTTTTGAAAGTTTAGGAAACCAAACCATATAACGGATTTAGCAAGGAAAAAATGGAATTCGCACCCAAATGGATCGCCTGGGAAAGCACCGAACGCTGTAATTTATCTTGTATTCATTGTCGTTGCTCTTCAGAGTTAACCAAAGATTTATTCACACTAGATACTCAAAAAGCTTATGAATTAATCGATAATATTGCCTCCTATTGTAAACCTGTATTCGTATTGAGCGGTGGTGAACCGCTAATGCGACCAGATATTTATGACATCGCAGAATATGCCAATCAAAAGGATTTTCGGGTCTGTATTGCGACAAATGGTGCAATGTTGAATGAAGATCATTGTCAAAAAATGAAAGACCATAATATTCGAATGGTATCACTAAGTTTGGACGGATCCACTCAGGCAATTCATGATGATTTTAGAAAGCACGATGGGGCTTTTGATGGTGTCATGCGTGGGGCTGAATTACTAAACAGGTTTGGAATAAAATTTTTAATTAACTCATCATTCACCAAACGTAATCAACATGATATAGCGGCTACTTTCAAATTGGCTAAAAACCTGGGGGCAACGGCCTGGTACATGTTTATGATTGTCCCAACCGGTCGAGGTGAAGATGTTATGGCAGAGCTCATCGAAGCAGAAGACTATAATGAAATATTAGAATGGCATTACCATCAGGAAAAACTGGAAGATGAGATATTGATGAGACCCACCTGTGCGCCACATTATTATCGAGTGGTACCTCAACTTAATAAAAAAGCAGCCAAAGACGACAAACTCAAACGAAGATCATTAACCTTTTCCACAGGAGGTGGTAAAGGTTGTATCGCTGCACAAAATATCTGTTTTATCAATGCCCGGGGCAATGTACATCCGTGCAGCTATTTACCATTGAGTGCCGGTAACTTGTTAGAAAAACCTTTTAAAGAAATTTGGGAAGATTCAAAATTATTTAATGACATGCGCGATTTCAAATCTTACAAGGGACGATGTGGAAAGTGTGAATATGTAAATGTCTGTGGTGGTTGTCGTGCTCGAGCCTACTCCGTGAAAGGAGATTACATGGAAGAAGAACCCTTTTGCGATTACATTCCAAAAAAAATGCAAAAATGAGTATAAAAAGATTTAAAAAGGAACTCCAGTTAGAAGATGGTCGAAAATTGATTGTAAAAGAAGCCGAACCATCTGAAGCAAAGGAACTTATCCGCTATGTTGCAAGTGTTGGAGGGGAAAGTGATTTTTTGACATTTGGTGCTGGTGAATATAAAATTAGCCTGGAACAGGAGATAAAATTCATCCATGGTTCCATTGAAACTGACAATCAAGCCATCTTAATTGGTTGGGTACAAAATGAAATTGTCGGTTGTGTCACCTTTCGGGCTGGTAAATGGCAAAAAGTAAAACACACTGGTGAATTTGGCGTAACTGTTTCTAAGAAAAATTGGGGTTTAGGGATCGGTACTTTAATCACAGAAGCTCTTTTAAATTGGGCGCAAGACTCGAAAATTATCAGAAAAATCAATCTCAGAGTAAGATCAGATAATGATCGCGCCATAGCTGTTTATAAGAAACTTGGATTTATTGAGGAAGGCAAAATAACCCGGGAATTTTTCATCGATGGAGAATTTTTTGACAATATACTGTTCGGATTAGCTATAGATTAAAACTGAAATCGATGACTTCTACACCCGTTAGGGATTTGAAAAAAGACCATCAGAAAAATATGGTTCAGAAATGTGCTTTTTAGTAAATTAGAACACTATGGCCTTCAGAGCGATACTTCATATTCTCCTACATTTTCTGGTCCCGGCTGGTTTATCGTATTCAGTTTTTCGAAATCGATTTTTATCCACCTGGATAATAATGGTATCAACCATGGTTATTGACCTGGACCATTTCCTGGCGAATCCGGTCTACAACCCAGATCGCTGCAGTATCAATTTTCACCCCCTACATACATATTGGGCTTTAGGCGGATATATATTCCTTTTTGCTATTCCTAAAACAAGAATCCTGGGGATCGGTTTGTTGGTACATTATATTCTGGACGTCACGGATTGCATCTGGATGCTCTATTTTTAAAGATTCTCTAATTTTAATAATAACAAAAATATAAAAAAATGAATGTCTCTGACCGAATCAGAAAAAAGACCGTTCAAGCGATTTATGATTACCGGATGCTCCAGAATGGTGATCATGTTTTAGTTGGAGTTTCAGGAGGTATTGATTCAACGGTATTGTTACTGACCCTTAAAGAAATTCAAAAAAAATCCCCTTACAAATTTAATATTACTCCTATTTTTTTGGATCAGAACTTTCCTGATTCTAACGCAAGGCTTTTTTTAAATTGGATTAGACAAAAAGGGTTTGATCCTATCGTTTTAAAGTTTGATAGCTTCTCAATTATCGAAGCCAAAACAAAACCAAATAAATCAATTTGTCGAATTTGTTCCCGCCTGCGAAGAGGAATTCTTTATACCTACGCTTTTGAAAACAACTATTCAAAAATAGCTCTGGGGCATCAATTGGACGATTACAATGAAGCTTTACTTTTAAGTTTAACCTATTCCGGGAAAATGAAATCCATGGCACCGAACTGGAAAAGCCTGGATGGCCGAAATACTATTATTCGTCCCTTGTCATATCTTCCAAAATCGACACTTCTGCTATTACAAAATGAGTTAAATTTTCCAGTTTTAAATTGCCGGTTTTGTGAAGAAAGTTTGAAGGAGAGTGGCAGGGAAAAAATCCGGGAATTAATGAAAGCGTTTGAAATACTTAACCCTGATTATCATTTAAATATGTTCGCAGCCCAAAAAAATATCGCGTTTAATCAATTACCAACTATAAATCGGGGTACTGATTCTTCAGAAAAACTAAAGATTAGTGCCTCTTATAAATGAACTGATTAGCGCCTCTCATAAATGAACTGCAATGATAAGGTTTATTAGAAAAAAACCTTTAATTCAATCATTTCAGTCAAGACTTAACAAGCACCATAATTAGATCTAACGATTAATTCATCTTCATTACGAAAATTTTTAACAACATCAATAATTAAAGATCCCAAATAATTTTCAATTCTTGATTCAATTAAAATTTTAACTTTATCAAAGGTGTGAATTTCCTCTTTATTTGGTTCATCCAGAACCAATCCTATTCTTGGACCACCTCAACCAAAGCCGGAAATAATAATTCGTAACATTTTTGAAGGATGATTTTTCAGAGTTTCGGGAATTACTCTTTTTGCTTTCTCTGTTATTTTTATCATAATCTTTTATTTGAAACTGATGCAGAAGCTGCACCAGTATATTTTTGATTTATCCCTGACAAGCCACTCTGGCTGTTGAGGCATTCGTAGACAATTTACACTGAATATGTCTTTTCAATAAAATGAAAAACAAAGTAATGGCTGTTACCGTGCTCAATAATACAATACTATAAACAATCGATGAGGGAACAAATACTTTATACACAAAACTTCCCAGGACTGCATAAGCAACGAATGGGCATATCAAACCCCACTGACTGACATAAAATTCTTTTTTGAAAAAGTGCTTTTTAAAATAATCCTTTAACAGAGCTAATCCAAACATTAAGTACCAGGTTTGAAATGCAAAAGAAAAAGTAATAATGGCAAATGAAAGAATTTCAGTATGGAAATTAAATTGTACATGTAAATAATGACTCAATCTGAAACCTGCAATTGCCAGTAATGTAATATTGGGAATTGCAATTAGGAAACTGGGTAAGAACTGTTTTTCAGGTAATCCAGGTGCTGCAAAATGACTTTGAAAAACAGAAACCATTTTTACAATTAATAGAAAGAAGGCCATAGAACCACTAATCATTGTCATAGCTGCAGCAGTATGCGCAATATCTGCATTTTTAGACATTGCTGCGACACCGGATAAAGTAACGGTAACCATCCCTAAAGCAAATGGGTGTAGTAACCACCCAAAACTAATCTTGTTGACATCAAAACTTTTTGTAAAAGACAGTTTTAACAATCGAATTTCCGTTCTTAATAATAATACCCAGATAATCGCCAGTGTCAGTAAAGCCGGAAGCATCATCAGCTGTAAGTTACTGGCCATCCAAGGGACAAAAAATCGAATGGGCCCTATAAATAGGTTCATTGTCATTGTTATTGATATAAAAGGAGCCAATATTCCGGCATTTTTTAAGGGATCTTCTATAAATTTATTATACTCATCCGTTTTAACCCATTGTATTAATCCTTTAAAGTTTTGAACCGTCATCACCAAATGAATCAATGTAAAAATGATCATTACCGCATAAAGCGAATAAAATAATAACTGTTGCATCATTGGCAGTAAGTCATGATTAATATGACTAAAAGTAATTAGCCCTTTTCCTGTATGAAAAGTATATTGTAAAAAAGAAAAAGGAATAACTGCAATACCACCGGCACCTAATGATGCAAGAAAAACAAGTGGTGAGAATGCTTTTTTCTCCATAAAAAACTCCGTATTTGTTTATTAATAGTTAGTTTAAATTTAAGGATTTCATATAAGTTGTTTCATAGTTAATACCGACAATATTTAATACTTCTTTTTCGAAATTTGCAGCATTAATTTGAACGGTCATCTTTTCCTCTAAAAAAAAGTGATTTGAATTTTAAATAATGTTTGTTCGAAGATAACCCTTAATATAGCATATGCCGTGCCTAAATTTCATCTATCTGATATTAAAGTCTAATGATAATTTTCATCATTTCTCGGAGTCAACAAAACGTTGCAGAACTCAAGACAGTTTGTTTCGTATGCAACATTATTTTTCTTGAAATCTTATTAAAAAATGTGCCTTTTTATGTAATAAAACAAAATAATGAATCATTTTCCTTTAAAATAAAAAAGTTTAATCTGAAGTACTTGAATTCAATCAGCCATTCAGATATTGTATGACTGAATGGTTTATTTAGGGCATCGTTCCGCAGTAGAGATGCGATTAGAGAAAGGTTTTTTTATAAATTTTTGACTTGGAGCATTAATATGAATACGGTACTAACCCAATTGCCTACTAGAATTCAAGATCACATCAAAAACATTGCGTCTACTTCCGGACTTGAGGATACTGAAGCATCATATGAAAAGATCGCTAAAGGATGGCTGGACAAAGAAAAATCATTTTTAGAGACCATTACTCAAAAAGGGTTAAGGGAAGAGGTTCAGTTACCTTTAGATGATTCAAGGGGTGGAATAGCATTAACCTATTCAGGTTCATTAATTCTGGTCGGTCCCTTAAAAGATGGTTATCGTAAAGCAGCCTATTATAGTATCGGTCTTCGAAAAGATGTGCCCGATTCATTGAAAAACGACAGCTCACAACTGGAACAGGATATACTAATTGATCAGTCCATCGTTTTTTTAAAAGGTCCTATAAAAAAAACCTCCCCCATTTACAAATTTGCTGTTTGTGAAGAATTGATTGCCATAGCAGAACAGGAAGAAATTATATCTGAAGCGACAATCATCATTACCAATGATTTTATTGATATCAATAAGGCCATTATACCTGTTTAAACTAATCAGAATATTGAAAAAATGCCTTCTATTCCTGCGAAGATTGGTAAATATCCCGTCATTAAACTGATTGCAAAGGGCGGCATGGGTGCTGTTTACAAAGCAAAGCATCCGACATTACAACGTGAAGTGATTATCAAAAAATTGACTCTGGTTGGGAACCGGTCTTTTGCGGAGCGTTTTAAACGTGAAGCACGCTTTATGATGGATTTTAGAAATGAAAATATCGTTCAGGTTTATGATCATTTTAAAGAAGGTACTTTTTATTATATCGTCATGGAGTATGTGGACGGCATTACTCTGGAAGCTTTGATTGAGCGTGAACGATATTTACCTAAACTAATTGCGTCGATGATATTTTTTGAAGTATGTCGAGCTTTAAAGCACGCCCATGATCACAATATTCTCCACCGCGATATTAAGCCAGCCAATATTTTAATCTCAAAAGAAGGGGTTGTAAAATTAGTTGATTTTGGTGTCTCAACTTCTTTAGAAGACAATGAAGATGATGGATTAACCCAGGCCGGAATGACAATCGGGACGCCATCCTACCTGGCTCCGGAACAAATTGAAAATGCTAAAAATAAAGATCTGCGATCTGATATTTATTCAATGGGTGTCCTCTTATATGAAATGACTACCGGTAAAAAACCATATCCGGGTGGTTTTTCCCCTGACCTGGTGAACAGAATTAAGAAAGGGAAATACACGCCAGCCCGAAAAGTAAATCCGGAAATCAATTGGAAGTTCAATCGCCTGATTCAAAAAGCGATGCACTTTAAACTTCAAAAACGTTTTCAAAATATTGATCAAATAATATTAAAACTAACACCACACCTTAAAAAGAATATCACCTATACTGAAATCAAAGGCCTTATTCAAAATTATGTTGATCACTCTGAACAGGCAATTTCCGATCCAAAAGAAAAACCAGGATATCAAAAAATTCTCGCCTTAACCGGCACACTTTTTATTTTATTATTAACTGCTAGTAGTGTTCTTTATTTTTCAGGAGCCTATAAGGAGTATTATTATCAATATTTTCTCGATCATAAAATTGGTGTTTTTAGTGTAAACATAAGTATGCCGGTGAGCTATAAAAAACCGAATGAAGTTTTTATAAGACCAACTTTATTTGTAGAACAGGCCGGTAGATTAGAAAGATGTCAACCACCGGATTTCAATTTCAAACTTAAGAAAATAGACCTTGGTATAAAGCGTCAGAATTTTGAATCAGATCGGATCTATTTACCAATCGGGAACTATTCTTTAATATTATATGCTGAAAATAACCAGTTTAGAGAAAATTTCTACTTAAACTCGATTAACAGTTCTGATTCAAATAAACATGGTAGCGGTCAACGCATCGAATTTTCAAGCAAGATGACGATTAAGGCTCAACCATTAAAATTCAACTTCAAAATATACGACATTCAAACCGGAACAGATTTATCGAAACAAACCCAGGTTTCCATTTTATTTAAGAATAAATGGATCAAATGGCCGGAATATCAATCAAAAGCACGTAAAACCCGAATATTTGTTTCCGGTAAACGTTATCGGTTTCGGTTTCAATTAAAAAAATATTTCACTGAAAAATATTTTGCAACCATTCGCCCTGAGCAAATTGAGTTCAACCTTACTGTAAAAATGACCCCAAAACCAGGTTCGTTGTTTATCAAAACTAAAGAACCTGATATTTCATTGCTCATCAATCAATCAGAAAATTACACCACTGGTGGCAAAGAACGACATTTAATTGAAATACCTAAAATAACAGAAAAATATCTGGAGCTTAATTTATTTCCCGGTAGTATCGACCTGTCTGTTAAAGAAAATGGAATGATTTTGACTGCAAAACCCACTGAAAAAAAAGTGGAGCTACATTCTATGGAGAAAATATATCTTCAGATTTCAAAAGATCAGGATCAAAACCAAATGAGTATTGAACTGATCCAACAAAAGGAGCCATAGTGTCTACGTTTTTACGAAAACTGATATTTGTTTTAATAGGCCTTCTGGCTGGCCTGGCAGCCTGGCCGGTAACAGAAATAATTCTATATTTTCAGACTCTATTTTCCTCCTATCTGATATTCAGTGTTATTCAGGGTGTTTGTGTTGGTGGTGTAATGGGGGGCTTTTTTGGTAGTATTGAATCCATTACACTTTCAAAACGGGGTAGTATTATACCTTCCGTATTTATGGGCGCTGTCATTGGAATCTTCGGTGGTTTAATCGGTTTTTTATTGGGGCAGGGGGTTCTGACACTGGTGATGGAGTATTCCTTATCCAATCAGATATTTATTAATTATGGCATTCCAATATCCAGAATAACTGGATGGACCTGTTTAGGGCTTTTTATTGGTTCAGTGGAAGGTATTCGTTCCATGTCATGGATCAAAATTAAGGTTGGAATAACGGGAGGTTTAATTGGAGGTTTGTTAGGTGGATTATCTTTAGAATTTCTGCGGCTGCTTATTCCTGAAATAATGTATGCACGACTCGTTGGATTGCTGATAATGGGTTCTCTGATTGGGTTGTTCTACAGTCTCATCGAACATCGATACTCTATTGGTGTATTAAAACTATTGAACGGAAAATTAAAAAATAAGGAGTTCCTGATTGTTAACAAACTAATCAAAATCGGATCTTCAGACCACTCGGATATTCAACTGAAAGATTATACGGGCATCGCTGATTTTCATGCTGAAATTCACATTCGGGAAAATAAAATACTGATTGCTAATTCGGATTCAAAGAATCCGGTCATCGTTAATGAATATCGTATCAAAGAACATCTATTAAAATACGAAGATATCGTACATATTGGAACAGCTAAGTTGTTGTTTTTATATAAATAGGAGAGAATATGAAAATTAAAATACTATTGCTGGTCCTGTCAGGGTTTTTATATTATGGAACGGGTTTCAGTTCCTCCTTGAGGATCACCCAGATTGATTCCAGTGACTTGCTGTTGAATCAAAATATAGTGTTATACCTGGGTTTAATGGATGCTCAAGGCGGGGCAATTAAAAACTTAAATCAATTAAATTTTTTAATATATGAATCATCAAATAAAAAGGATTATCGACAAATTAAACAATTTGAAAGTTTTCAAACGAACTCTAATATCAGTAACGGGGTCAACTTTCTATTATTAATCGATAATTCCGGTAGCATGTACCAAACAATAGATGGGAAAAAAGCTCACAATAAGTCTTATCGGCGAATTTCCATTGCCCGATCAGCTGTTAAATCGTTTTTAAACAATATCTCCAGCGCAAATGATAAAGTCGGATTAGCTGCGTATAATACCAACTACGATGCTATCTCAGAATTAACAACAGACAGAGCTGCCATAGAAGCTTACCTGGATAACATTAGGATGCCAAAATATAAAAATGAATTTTATTCTGAAATTTATGGTAGTCTTACTATGGCAATGGAGGCCTTTAAAGCAATCAGAGGACGCAAAGTCATTATCATTCTATCCGATGGTGAAAATATTTCTCTTTTTGAAAAAACAGGTCAGCCCCACCGGATTTTTAAGAAAAAAGTGATTCAATATCAAGAACCACTGAAAAAATTGCAAAAACAAGGTATTTCGTTATATGTTATCAATTTCGGGAAAAAAGGGGATAAAAAAGACAAACACTTAATTAAAATTGCAACTCAATCAGGTGGCACGACATTTGATGCACATAATCCAGAGGATTTAAAAAAGGTCTATTTCTCAATTGTTAAACAAATTGAAAAAGAGTACCAAATTACCTATAAAGCTTCCATGGAGCCATCTGAAAAAAAATATGTAAAGGTGGTATATACCGGTAAAAAAGAACGATTAAGTAATGAACGATTTTACTTCACAGGTACTGTATTTGGGCAACCCGTTCAGGAATTAAAAACAGAAATATTTGCAGCTTTTATTATTGCAATAATACTATTAGTTTTTTTATCCCTGATTCGTTTTGAAAAACAGCGTAAAAAACCATCATTGGAAATTCTCAATAAAGGTAATGCAAATGTCTCCACTCAGATTTTGACATTGGGACAGGACAAAATAAATGTTGGTAGTGGCGGAAATGCAAATATCACTATTGCCGGCATCCCTTCAATACAAGATAACCATGCAACCTTGTTTTATGACAAAGCAGAAGATCACTATCAATTAATTGGCAATGGAAAACTAACCGTCAATAATCAGGCCATCGCAACCAAAATACTGGAATCCGGTGATTTAATAAATATTGATGGTGTGACCATGGTTTTTGATGAAGGGCAAAAAAAATAAAACAACAAACCCATTTTCTATGAATTTCTCATTTAAAAGATATAAAACAGTAAAAAAGTATTACCTCTATTATATCCAGGAAGGTGTTTTCGGTCTCCAGATCATTAAAGCTATCTTTATTTCTATTCTTTTAAATTTGCTATTTGGAAGTTTATTTTATCTGGTAGAAAGTAATTACCAGGATGACCTTACACTCACTGATTCAATCTGGTGGGCGATGGTTACCATGACAACAGTTGGATATGGCGATTTTGCACCTGTCACCTTTATTGGCAGATTTATTATTTCTTACTTATGTATGATTCTTGGCATTGGCATTATCGGTTATCTGGTTGGATTTATTGCCGAACATATTCTACAAATTATTTCAAAGACAAAACGGGGGCTTATGAAAATTCTGGATGAAGACCATATTATTATTTGCAATTTTCCAGGAGAGAATAAAGTTAACGAAATTATCAACGAGTTAAGGGCATTTTCTGATCATAAAAATACTATTTTTGTCATTGTTGATGACCAACTGGAACAATTACCCGACTCACTTCAGAAAAAGCATATTTTATTTGTGAAAGGAACTCCCTCAGATGAAGATGTTTTACTTCAGGCAAATATATTGCGATCAATTGGCGTAATTATACTTGCCGGAAAAGGAGAAAGACAAAATTCTGATGAAAGATCTTTCACCATCGGTTCAATTGTAGAAATAATGGAAAACAAATACCAAACTCCGATTAAATCAGTGGTAGAAGTGGTCAGTAGAAAAAACTTTAAATTAATGGAACAATCCAATGTTGATGGGATGATCTCAGATGATGGAATTACCGGTCGATTATTGATACAGGAATTCCTGAATCCAGGAATTTATAAGGTCATTCAGCAATTAATCAGTAATAGCCTGGGGAGTCAATTTTATATTGTTGATACTAATTTGGTGGATTATCGCTTTGTAGACATTCAAATTGAAATTATCAAACACCCCTCCAATCTCCAGGCCATTGGCTTAATTAATCAAGGTAGAATTATTTTAAATCCACCGAAAGATCAGCATATTGTCAAAGGAGATCAACTAATTTTACTTGCGGATCAACCCCAGGATTTTAATATTATTGAACAGGAACTGATTAACAATAAGTCATAGTCGTCTGATTCTTTTTTAGCCATCTCATCAGAAAATAATGGTGACGACCATTTTTTTATATGCAATAAAGTCCAATAATTTACTATTGCAATTTTCAATTGAATTTCCCTTTCATATAGTTGAATGGAGTTGAAAACCTGTTTAGTGAAGTCGAACGGTGAGCCAAGAACAAAGGATTCAGGAAACAAAATTTTTGCAACAAAAGTATGACGGTTATGTCGGTGAATAGAGATGAATAGACGCAACGATAAAATATCAGATATGGTTAAAACAGACCAAAACTGGAAGCGATATGAAATGGGTGAAAATAGAAAAAGACTATAAAGTTCCAATAAAATCATGGTGTGAAACAATAGAGGATGGGGCATTAGGCCAGGCTATTAATTTGGCAAAACATCCTGTCGTTTATCACCATGTGTCATTAATGCCGGATTGCCATTTAGGTTATGGAATGCCGATTGGTGGTGTCATCGCCTGCGAAAATGCTATCATCCCTAACGCTGTAGGCGTTGATATCGGTTGCGGAATGGGCGTTATTCAAACCAATATGATCAGGCAAACCATCAACCAGGGTCAGTTGCAAAAACTCGTCGTTAAGATAAAAAAAATGATCCCATGTGGTGAAGGAAAAGCCCATCAACAGAAACAGACCTGGGATGGTTTTTCTGAAAACCTAACAGATTACCAGGATCGAAAATGGATGACGGAACATGTAAAAAAACTAGCAAATCGTAATCTGGGAACGCTTGGTGGCGGCAATCATTTTATTGAAATTCAATCTGACGAAAATGGATTAATCTGGTTAATGATCCATACCGGTTCCAGACACTTAGGAAATGTTATCGCAAAATATTATAATGACATTGCAAAGCAAATAAATGTTAAGATGAATGCTTCAATTCCAAATAATGATTTGGCATTTTTACCACTACCATCCACTGAAGGTGACAACTATATTCAGGATATGAACCTGGCCTTAAAATATGCCAAAGAAAATCGTCGACGAATAATGAATCAATTTGTTTCTGCTTTTAGATCTATATTTCCAAATACCAGTATTGAACCTGCTATTAACATCCATCATAACTACGCAGCCTTGGAATCCCATTTTAGCAAAAAGGTATGGATCCATCGCAAGGGAGCAACATCCGCCAAAAAAGGCGAAATCGGAATTATCCCGGGGTCTATGGGAACACCTTCTTATATCGTAAGAGGTTTGGGCAATGAAGAATCATTTAACTCCTGTTCCCATGGTGCCGGAAGGTTACTGGGAAGAAGAAATGCTTCCCGAACCCTAACAGTTAAAGAATGTGATCGCGCCATGAAAGGAATTATATTTGATGATTGGCATAAACTTAAACGCGGCAAAGAAAAAGGCAAACATGACCTGGGAGAAGCACCCCAGGCCTATAAAAATATTGATAGCGTTATCAACTCTGAACTGGATCTCATTGAACCATTGATAAAACTTACCCCCCTGGCAGTCATCAAAGGTTAAAGGGTATTTTTAAACGTTTGGACATTCTCTTAATCTCTGAGCAGCCTGCTCAGCTGTTATATCTCTTTGGGCTTCAGCTAACATCTCATAGCCAACAATAAATTTCTTAACACTTTGGGAACGTAACAACGGTGGATAAAAATGGGCATGTAGCTGCCAATGGTTTGAGTCTTCAAGATTTCCGGGGGCACCATGCCAGCCCATAGAATAAGGAAATGAAGTATTAAATAGATGATCATAACGGGTTAGAAACTTTTTTAAAATAGCTGCCAATGATTGATCCTCTTCCTGAGTTAAATCAGGTAATCTGCAAACATGTCTTTTCGGTACTAGCATTGTTTCAAATGGCCAGATAGCCCAATAAGGAACCAACACCACCCAGTTTTCGTTTTCTTCAATGATTCTTAGTTTCTGCTTCAATTCCAGCTGGATATAATCAACCAGTAGTGGAGAATCATTTTTCTTAAAGTATTCTAACTGTTTTTCATTTTCTTTGAATGGTTCATTAGGCAAACGATTACTAGCCCAAATCTGGCCATGAGGATGTGGATTTGAACAGCCCATGACCGCACCTTTATTTTCAAAAATCTGCACCCAGGCATATTTTTGACTTAATTCTCTCATCTGTTCTTTCCATAACTGAACGACATGTCCAATTTCTTCCAGACTCATTTCTGGTAACGTCAAATCGTGCCGCGGAGAAAAACAGATCACTCGACTGGTTCCTCTAACAGACTCAGAGATAATCAGAGAATCACTATCATTTTTAAATGATGGTGTATTTGGTAATACAGCGGCAAAATCATTTTCAAAGACAAAAGTATTTTCGTAAGCAGGGTTTATATCCCCTGACGCTCTCTTATTTCCGGAACACAGATAACAATTTGCATCATATTCAGGTCTTTTTGTCTTGGTTATTTCTTCCTGCTGCCCTTGCCATGGTCTTTTGGTACGATGGGGCGAAACCAACACCCAATCGCCTGTCAGGGGATTAAACCGTCGATGTGGGTGACTATCCAGATTGGATATCTTCATAGGAATATTTTAATAATGTGATAAAAAAAGCGTTGCCAACAATGGATCAAAATACACATTCCTTAGCTTCATATCCAATTTTTGTGGAATAAAACTTAGGGGGATAACCAATTTCTTCAGTATAAAGTTTTTCTATTTGTGCTTTAAAAGCAGTACTCTGCTTTTTGTTTACTAGTGCAATAGCACATCCGCCAAATCCGCCTCCCGTCATTCTAGCACCTAACACTCCCGGTAATCGGATACTATTATTAAACAAGCTATCCAACTCAATACCTGTAACCTCAAAATCATTTTTAAGTGACAGATGACTGTCATTCATAAGTTCTCCAAAAGCTTTCAGGTCATTATTTCCCAACGCTTTATAGGCTTTCAAAACTCTGTTGTTTTCTGTGATAACATGTCGGGTTCTTATCTTTAAGAGATCACTATCGAGCTGTTCAAGCACTTGAGGCAATTGTTCTATCGTTAAATCACACAAATTTGTTATTTCGAAATGATTTTGTAGAATTTCCAAGGCTTGTTCTGTTTCCTGTCTACGTTCGTTATATTTGGATGCTGCCAATGTCCTTTTTTTACAACTATCCATAATGATAATCTCATGTTCCCCCAATTCCATATCAACATAGCTGATGTCCAAATTTGAACAATCCATCAGAATAGCTTTTTTCTCTTTCCCAAGAGCAATAGCAGCTTGATCCATAATTCCGCAATTGACGCCATTAAAGGTATTTTCTGCATGTTGACATAACCATGCCATTTGTTTTCTATTTTCCAGAGGATCTTTATCTAATTTACATGAATTCAAGGATTCAATGATTAATGCCGTACAGATTTCTAAAGAAGCAGAACTGGATAATCCACCACCAGGTATATTTCCGTAGAACAAAATTTCAGCACCTTCCAATGTGGAACACCTGGAAGCATATTCGTTAAAGACCCCCATGGGATAATTTCCCCAATCATTTTCCGAAGCATATTTTATCGACTCAACAGAGAAGTCGACCTGTTTATCTCTGAAGGTTGACTTCATTCTAACAATACTATCACCTGTTTTTCTGGCAATTGCATAGGTAGCCATCTGCAGTGTCGCCGGTAACACTTTACCACCACAATAATCAATGTGCTCACCAATCAAATTGACCCTACCTGGGACAAAAAAAGCCTTAACCGGAAAATTAGATTTTCCGTAAGTCTCGTAAAATTTTTTTTCTAATTGTTCAAACATAATTTATTTTTTTCACAAAATCGTTGAAAACCTAAAATACAGAAAACCGAGAACTTATCGTATTGTAATTGTGGAAAAGATAATCTGGCGTTATAAAAGAAATACTTTTACAGTTAAAGCGTTAAAATAATATGAATTCTTTAAGGAAAAAAGCAATCCTCAATAATATGTTTTATCCAAAAAAAACAATGATTATCCGTAAATCCGAGTAGCCGGATATTTTAATAATTGAAAAGCCATCTATTGAACATTATAATCATAATCATTCATTTCGACTAATTCAAGAAATTTTATATTAGCTGGAATTTCAGATTTAAAGCATGTTTATTTTTTCAAATGTTATTAAAAAGTCAGTCGGTATATCTCCTCTAGACTACCAAAAACATGCAACAATATCTTAGTGATGATGCGTTGGTATTTATAAGAAAAAAACAGTTGAAGTTATGAATACTGAATGCAGATTTTTAGGCTTAATATTACAAAATCAAATAGAACTTTCTATTACGAAAAATGTAAGTATTGAATTAAAAAGCCCATTGTTAACAAATGAGCTTCAAGATTAATCATCACTGAACCTGAGATTCCAGTAATTGAATCAATTCGTCCATTTTCCCTTCTATTTCGCTAATTTCCTGTTGAATACTACGATTGGAAGTAGAGGATTTACTAAGATCCGATTTTAGGTCTTCAATTCTGGCATTATAACTTTTTATCTTTGATTCTGCATCCTCAATTTTCTTTTTCATGTTATTGAATGTAATTTGAACCGATTCAATATTTCTGGACAATGCCATTTGTTCATTAATTTTATCCATCTTTCCATGTAAGACTGACAGTTGTTCAGACATTTCTGCCAGGTTTTTCTCAAGTTTGTCATTAATTCTTTGCTCCATGACTGCATTATCCTTGTCTATTCTCATTTTTAGATCATCCAAATCCCCTTTGCTTGCGCAACCCGTTAACGCAACACACATTAAAACACTGCTATATAATTTCCATTTTTTCATAATTTTTACCTAAGCTAAAAAAAACACAATGGTTAATAAAAAAAAGTCTTTAGGAATATATTACTTATAAGATTATTAATGATGGATCAATTATTTATTTAAAAAAAAATTGATTTTTCTAAATTAGTTTCCTTCCCGGTAATTCCTGGCACATCTAAATCCTAGTGTATTTCTTCGTTTCGTCACGTAATCCATCGATCGATTAATAGGTACCAAAAGACTGGAACCCATGGACCAGTTTCCACCGCGATGTACCTTTTTGGTACCGTTAACTGGCCCTTTGGGGTTTTGATATGGGATATTATGATAATATTTCAAATCATACCAGTCATTCACCCATTCGCTAACGTTACCAATCATGTCATACAATCCAATATCATTGGCAGACTTATTTCCCACTTTTCGGGTTGGTTTTTGATAGCTGGTATTATCTTTATAATTGGCGATAGCTGGTAAAGCTCCTATTTCCGGATAATCGACTTCAGCTTGTGCCCCCATAGCTGCCCATTCCCATTCATATTCACCGGGAAGACGTTTTTGGAGACTAAGACAGAAATTTTTAGCGCTATTCCAATCTACGCCGACGATAGGGTAGTTCGGTTTATTAAATTTACGATTACCTTTATACAGACTGCGTTTACACTGACCATTACTAACACATTCTTCGTATTGTAAGTTTGTTACTTCATATTTATCAATATAATATGGGTCTAACTTAATTTTCTGTTTAGGAGTACCAACTTCAAGTTCACCTGCTTTGATAAATACCATGCCTTCAATTTCAGGAGCCAGATCTTCAGACTTGCATGTTTTCAGAGCTTTATTTTGCTCTTCTAAAATAGTCAGACTGATTTTTAAATCACGATGACGGGTGACATAATTAACAATTTCTGAATCATCATAACTGCAATTTTTTAAATTAACGACGATCATTAAACCATGTGCTTCAATACCAATCGGTGAAGCAGGATAATCGTTTTTCAGTTTTTCTAATGTTTGCAAGGCTTGTTGGATGAGATTGTTTTCGAGCATTTTTTTGGCAACTTTCAATTCTTCTGCTCCAGGTGTTGTAGGACCAGATACTTTGTTAAAAGCAATTTGCTGCTTTTTGACCTCAGGCACAAGTTTGTGGTTGGGGTGATTGACTAAAAAGTAAGCCGCTTCTCTGGTAGCATCTTTCTTCTCTTTAAAATTTATAATAATTGAATAACCAGTCGCATCAATATTGGCCAGAGTTTTTGGATAGTTTTGACGAATTTTATCAATTTCAATTTTAGCCAATGCAAAAGTTTGTGGATTATCAACGAGTATGTTGACAACTTTTAAAATTTCAATCGCTTTAGATTCATCCTGGTCCATTTGTTCAAGCATCTTTTTTGCTTTTTCAGCTTCATCCGTTTCTGCATGGTTATAAACCACTTTTTGAAATGATTCACGAGCCTGAATAATTTTGTCATTTTTATAATAGGCTTCACCTTCTGCCAATAGTTGCGTAGCATTTGTGGTTTGTTTTTTTATTTCCTGCCTTTCCTGGTATTTTGAACGCTCTAATTTAATTTTTGCCGTTACCGGATGTTGAAGATGCTCGGCTTCAAATTGAAACGATTTTGCCAGTGAATCTGGTAAATCTTCCCGTAAATCCAGGACTATAAATAATCCGGTAGCTGTGATCGCCTCAGGCAATTTAGGGTAGTTTTTTAATATCCGATTCAAATATGTTCTTGATTGTAATTCCATGCCCTTTTGAGCCATTAATAATTCCGCGGCACGTAAATTCTTACTGGCCTCAGTATTATTAAGCTTTAACTGGTCAACTTTGGTTTGAACTTCTGCTTTGCGGGACGAGTTGGGGAATTTAAGCGGAAAATTTTCTAAAATCTTAATCGCTAGATTGATATCACCTCTGACAATCAGAGCATCGGCCCGGTTAATCTCACTCAATTCCAGTTCAGCCCGGGATATTTTAGCTTCACCTAATAATCGGTGTGGGATGGATTGTGTATTAATTTTGACCTGAGTACTGGCCAGAATTTCCGCATTTTTTAATGCCAGGACTTGAACGCTGATATGGTATTCTTCTCCCAATGCCAAAATTTTACCGGTGATCACATATTTAAAATTGACACCTTTGGGAACCAATGGTGTTCCGGCAATTTCCCTAATCGGTTTTTCAATAATATCCCTGACTTGCAGGGTTTTCTCCCGATCCAGAACCTTTAACTTTGATGATTGAACCAGCAGGGATGTCAGGTTGGATTCAATATAATTGCTTAATTCCAATCTTTTATTAGTATTGTCCTCAAGCACATCCATGACAGCGATTCGTGCTTGTGCATCCATTTGATTGTAGTCTACTTTTTCTACAATTTGAGATTCCAGTTTTTTAGCCAGTATTTGAATCCCCTCATCAAGGTCCTCTCCAGCAAATACAGAATGGGTTAGAAGCAAATATGAGAGAATTATCCATAAAAATATAAAGCCGAGTTTTTTAAAATTGATGTTATAATTCTCATTGTTCAAATCATATTTCATGTTAACACTCTTTTTAAATTATTTCTTAAATAATGATTTAACTGTTTTTGTTTAAAGTGGTCCTTTATCATGTATGCTATGGCCTCTTTAATTCAAAAAGCACATTGGCAGATGGCACTTCTTTCATATTAATATAAAAACCCTTATTTAGTGTTCGAACGAAAATACCATTATTGGATATCAAACCGGTAATTGGGGGTATCGCTACGAAGCCTCACGATCCTCGTAACTATCGGGTTTTTAACTATTTAAGCCTTTGCTAAAAATTGTACATGTCCCCAAATTACCTACTTTTCGTTCAGACATTATTTATACATTCATCCAATTCCTGAAAACATTTCTTAGGAATCCCAAGGCTAGGTTTATGAGGAAAAATGATCACTTCAAATTTTTTATTCAATAATTCAGACGTATCACAATTCTGCCGTTTTTGATACTCAAATTTACATTTGAAATAACGGCTTAATCGTTGATACTGATATATTTAAATAAGTATTTATAATTGTTCCTCCCAATTGCAAACTACTATAGTTTCTTCATGCTGTGCCGGCAAAATATTTATAATAAGATCCAACACCTGAAATGATTTTTTTCTTCAAGTTCAATTAAAATCAAAGCAACGATACAGAAAGTCTTATTTCTTATCATCCTCTAAAAAATGGTTTGCGATATGCATGTCTATTAAACAAGACTTATATGATCCTATTTCATGTCGTAGAGGAACATTTATTGCAAAATTTTTGAATTATTCCAAATCAAAATAAAACTACCAAAAGTCCCGGAGTTCCTATGAAACTGTCTCTGACAGGGAAAAGAATGATTTTTATCACTCTTTTTGCTTCTGTAATTGTTAGCCTTAGTTGTCAATCATCCGACAAAATTGCCACTGGTTTTTCCAAAATATACTGGTATGATCTTTCCAAACCCTTCAATTCTTCCATAGTGATTAATAATGGTGAGGCCTCCACCCATTCCAAAACCCTCAAAGTAAGATTTTCCGCCAGGGATAATATTGGAATTGTTGGCTACTATTTATCAGATCAAGCAACCACACCAGAAATAACATCTTCAGGATGGATTCATATCACTCCTGCGGCAGCGATGAGTGTCAATAAAAAATACTATCTCCGGCAAACTGAATCACTGAATCAGAAACAACTGACATTATTTGTCTGGTTCAAAGATGCAGCAGGAAATGTATCTAAAAAAAGTAGAGCCGATATTGCTTTTCTGCTTTAAACCCCGCTTGTTCACTTTTAAAAACCTCTCACTGACTCAATAAGGGGTTGCAACCAAATTTTATTTATTATCAATGTGCAATCCTTTTAAATGTCAGTGACCATTTAATAGTCATTTAAACAACCATTTTTAAAGGGAATAAAAAACTGTCCCCAAAGGAGACGGTATAATCTTAGCCCCAGAAGGGCATATCGCATTCTTGGATTCAAACGAAATCGACTTTATTTTATTTATCATTTATGAACCTGTGATGACTTTTATCTGGTTATTATTTTATAAATCGAACCACGGTATACAGAGAACACAGAAGGATTTTGTGTTTCTGTGATTGAGTTTCAATCTCTTTTTTTTCCGTGTATTCAGTGTGGTCCGTGGTTAAATACTCCTGTAGCGCAGACAGGCGATGCACACCTAGCTTTTTATAAGGTTGCCAATTCGCAAAGCATTTGGTTTCCGACCACCCTCAGAGAGGTTGGTTATAAATATTAATTATGGTTGGTTAAACTCCGAATATATTTAGAACATTAATTTTAATTGGTGACAAAAATAATTTGAAGTGCGATTTTCAAAATCCACATTAAAATTGATCAGAGGAAGTCCCTAAATAATTGATTTGGATGGCAAATCATATTGTAAACATTAACAATTAAAGTGAGGTTAAAATGGCCAAAACAACCCAGGATTATATCACTGAAGTCAATGAGGTTAGTGCTCATAATTATCACCCTATTCCAGTTGTTATAAAACAGGGTCAAGGTGTTTGGGTGACTGATGTTGAAGGGAAAAAATATATTGATATGCTTTCAGCTTATTCAGCACTAAACCAGGGGCACAATCATCCTAAACTTGCAGATGCTATCCGAAAACAGTTAGACACACTAACACTGACTTCTCGGGCATTCCACAACGATCAAATGGGTCCCTTCTTAAAAAAGCTGACACAAATCACGGGGTTTGATAAAGCGCTCCCTATGAATACCGGTGCTGAAGCAGTGGAAACTGCCTTAAAGACAGCACGTAGGTGGGGTTATGAGGTAAAAGGTGTTGAAGCTAATAAAGCTGAAATTATTGTCTGTCAGGAAAACTTTCATGGCAGGACAACCACAATTATTGGATTTTCAACGGATCCCTTATGCCAGGATGGATTTGGTCCCTTTACTCCCGGATTCAAGATAATTCCTTTCGATGACGCACAGGCACTGGAAGATGCCATAACAGCAAATACAGTTGCTTTCCTGGTGGAACCCATCCAGGGAGAAGCAGGTGTTAAAATACCATCCACAGGCTATTTAAAAAAGTGCCGGGATATCACTGAAAAAAACAATGTTCTCTTAATTGCAGATGAAATTCAAACCGGGTTAGGACGAACCGGTAAGATGTTCTGTTTTGAACATGACGGTATTAAACCGGATATCGTAACCATTGGAAAAGCACTCGGTGGTGGTTATTATCCAGTTTCAGGTATATTGGCCAGCCATGAATTAATGGAAGCGGCCTTTAAACCAGGTAATCATGGTTCTACCTTTGGAGGAAATCCGCTAGGTTCAGCTGTTGCATCTGCGGCACTCGATGTAATCATTGACGAGGGATTAGTGCAGAAATCAGCTGAAATGGGTGCGTACTTCAAAGAGCAACTTCAGGCAATGAACTCTCCTTTAATCAAGGCTGTTAGAGGCAGAGGATTATTAATTGCGATTGATTTGACAGAAGCAGCCGGAAAGGCCAGAAAATACACAGAAGCCTTGATGAAATCAGGTGTTTTAGCTAAAGAAACCCATGAAACCATCATTCGTTTTGCACCACCGTTGGTGATCACGAAAGAGGACATTGATTGGGCAATTGAAAAAATTAAGACAGTTTTAGGTTAATTTTTAAAAAGGCCCCTTTAGGGGGGCTTTTTTATCGAATAAATTCTTTGTACTCTTTTAAAACGCCAATTAATAAATTCTCTGCGACTTCTAAGTCAACACCCATTATTTTAGCCAAAAACTTCGGTGGAAATTGAGGTCTATTATCCAGATCCGTCGGAAATTGTTCTACCAATTGAGGATACTTGAGTTCAAATAGTTTTACAGCTCCTAAAGTTGTGGCAACGTTTTTAATATCCATAAGCGCCTCCTCTTCAGGCATCTTATTTTTCTCAGCCAGGATTTTAACAAGTTTTTGAAAATCGTTAGTATCGTTAATAATTAAATCATTATCTTCAGCTGTTTTGATCATGATATTATAAAACAGTGCTGAGGTAATCTCTTTAGCTGCTTCATCCGTGTACCAATCCAGGGGTATCGTCTCAGCAATTCTTAAATATTCGGATTCTTCCATTTCATACTCCTGAATCTATTTTTCTGACCTTTCCGCTTATTGATCAATTTCCATTATCAAATCAAAAAAAATAAGGATTAGATTTCTGTTTTTTTAATGGTTGTGTAATAATTACAATCAGCCCGTCATTTAGAACTTATTGTTTTAAATCATTTGTAATTTGTAAAGAGGAACCTTAAATGACAAATTACGATTCAGTCCAGCAGTAATTAAATATTTATCCCTTAGATAAGAATGAAGATACAAATTCAACTGACCGATAAAGCCTGGAATATGATGAAACATAAATTAGGTGAAAGTGTTCACCAGTCGTTTCGAATATTTATAAAAGCCTTTAGTTGAACTGGAATTGATCTTGGATTAACTCTGGATGAGTTGAAAAAAAAAGATGCAGAAATCGTTTCCAGAGGCATTTCAATAATCTTTGATCCAAAAGACAAACTATATTTCCACAGATGTGTGATTGATTGCAAAAATAACAGTGAAGGGCATGATCTGGTGATCGTTCCCTGGTTTACAGGCTTTCATTAGCTCTAACAATTTTCAATTTATTTGTCCCTGTTGGTATACTGGCCAAGATCGAAGGGTTCAGATGACAGTCACTTCATATAACCAGGTTCAATACAAATGCTAAATGCAATAGCCTTAACCTCAGATTTAGGCAGATTTATTTCTGGTGGGTGATCATTTCAGCTAAATGATCATTGGAGCCTAATCCAAAATGATTCTGAAATATTTCAACCGCTGCTTCGATATTAACACCAAATATTTTAGCTAAAATTTTATCGGGATAATTAATTTCACCTGCCTCCCCGCGTGGAAATTGCTCAACAATTTGACCAAATTTTTCTTCAAATATTATCATCCGGCTATAAATATTTGCGGCATCCTGAAGTGTTTCTAAAATATCCCCCGGAGTACAATCAACAAGTTTTGCCGCCTCATTAACATTTAAATCCATGGCATTTTTTAAATTTTCCAGGATCGTCTTTGATATTTTTAAAATATCCGCTTCAGAGCACCATTTTACAGGAATTCCATCAGCAATTTTATTGAAATCAATTATTTCATTTTTCATGGTTATTTATTCCCGGTTCATTGGTTTTCTTTCACAATAAAGATATCTTTTTCTTTGCCAGTCTCAAAATCAATGGGGTCAATTTGGATCTGGGTCAGGGAAGGTTTTGCCAATTCCATGATAGCTAAAACCTTTAATATAATTTGCATTAAATGGGTATAAAATTGATATTGCTGTTTGATATCCTGTATTCTGTTTTTAGCATTTTCCTTTTGAAGTACTTGCTTTAAACCTTTTAGGCGATAAACAATTTCATCTTTAACATAAACTACTTTTCGATATTTCATTTGAAGAATTGAGGTATTACTATGCATTAACCCTTCTGCAATCACACATAATTTTTCCCGGTCCGGATAATTAAAATTATCATATTCCGGTTTTTTAAAGTACCTTTTAAAAATAGTATGAAATTGAACATTTTGTGAAAAATCATCCAGTGAAATAATTCCTGTTCCTAAGATGGTAGATCTGATGGCTTCAATACGTTCCACATCTTCTAAACGTTCCTGAATTTCAGGTATCAGCTCCTTTTTGACGTCAACTTCTTTAAACCCAAACTGATTTAAAGCAGTGTTGAGATTTTTTTGGAAAAATAGCTGTAAAATAGAAAAAAAGTCTTTTTTCGGTAAACGATGGAGTTTTTCGCTCTTACTAACCAGCATCCATTTATCAGCTCGGTCTGAGCGTTGAATACTTCCTTCACTCACAATAATATCATCCGGGTTGATGTAAAAATTAGAAATTTCCTCTTCACCAATAGTATTACTAATACCGATCGTCATCAGATGACTATCAGCCTGCTTTGTTGTTTTACTAGTCTGTGCTGCAAGACTAGTATACATTTTATTATTGCGAAGCGCCGAAGTTATCATTTTTCGCAACCAATAAAGTGTCGCCAGGGAAGATTTTATATTACAAAGAACTTCTGATTCTAGTTTTTGAAATTTTCGTTCATATTCTTCCATTGCCTCCTGTGTTCTGATTTTTCTCTTTTGTGGTTTTCCATTCTTAGCAATGTAATAATTATCCTCATTTAAACCCGGCAAAACACTTTGAAATTTCATTCTTAATAATAATTTACAATCTTCCGGATTAATGCCATAAAAAGCCGGTTCCAAATCTTTCATTGGTGTGCAATTGATTAGTTTAATTACTGAAGACATTAATTCTCGAAGTCCGGAAACACCTTCAGTAAAAATTGCATACATCTGCTCACTTAGATGACTGAGCGTATCATTCTTAAATATCAGAATTTTGTCCGGTTCGGAGTGTAGTCTTAAAAAGCGAATAACATCTTTATCATCAATCAAAATGTTATCATTTTTTTTAAAAGATTTAAGGGTTCGGCATTTATCCAAAACGTCCAGAATTGTCAGATCCTCTTCTGTTGCCGTTTTAGGACTCGATTTAATAAACCGATAGGTACCATCGTAAGTGTTTTTTTCAAGTTTAAATTGTAGCGTAATTTTTTGTTTCTCGACTGAAATTTCCTGACTATTCAGATTATCTTCCAACACTTGTTTGCTGTTTTCAAGCGCCAATCTGAATTTAAACCAGTAATCAATTTGTTTTAAAAAACTGTTCAGACGATCCGCCTCATCAGCATCCGCATTTTTTAGTCCATAATCTGATTGGGTATTTTGCTTCCGCGCTTCCATGGCGCTCATATAGGATTGGTTTAATTGATACAATTGTTTCGCTAACTCATTCGTTGGTTTAAAGGCAAAAGGATTTGATTGAGATTCTACTTGATTTTGACCTGCAGCAAAAGTATTAGGATCAATAATATTGGTTGCTTGGGCCTGATCACCAATTTCTTCTGAGGCTGGGGATGAGTCCTCGGTCACAGCTTTGGTTTGAGTTCCCCTGTTATCTGGTATGGTTTGAATGCTTTTCTGATTGGAGTTTATTAAATCGGAAGCTATATCTGATTGATTGATACTAATATCATTCAGGATTTTTCCTGTCATGCTTTCCACTGATTTCAAACAGCTTTTTTGATAATCAGATTCAGCCTCATCCTTCGTCGTTCTGATATCATTCAGTAGTGCTTCAAACTGCTTAATAACGGCATCCAGCTCTTTACGAGCAGAAATTTCTAATTCACCACTTGGTGGTTGAATCAGGCTGGTTATGGGAAGCAGGTTATCTAAAATATCAACAAATCGACTCAAATACAGAGAAATCCCAGACAATGAGTTCGATTTTTCTTTAAGGGATGGCCACCAATTATAATCAGCCATTTTATTTTAGGTCGAAAAAAGTAAATAAAGAAATCAGAATTCAGTATTTAGTTTTTCTCATAATTAAAAGAAAGCATCAATCAAAATAAAATAATGACTACAACCTTTATCTGAACTGTAAAGATTTTGAATTTCCAATAATGATCGAATTTAACCTTGCTTTTTTATTTAAGCCGGTAGATGATTTCTTTTCTAAGTCGACTTTAAACAACCTGGCAAACAATAACTATCCGAAAAAATATCGGTACGCATCGGGAATATGCAAATGTTAAATCAAATGGAAGAATATTATAAAAAAATCATTGAAGGTATCGGTGAAGATGTTAATAGAAACGGATTGAAAGATACTCCCAAACGAGCCGCCCTGGCAATGGCCGAGTTAACAAAAGGTTACCATCAGGATATTGATGAAATCTTCCATGGCGCCCTATTTGAAGCCGATTCTAATGGAATGATTGTCGTTAAAGATATTGAATTATATTCATTATGTGAGCATCATTTACTACCCTTTATTGGAAAATGTCATATTGCCTATCTTCCAAACGGTAAAGTTATTGGATTGTCAAAAGTAGCCAGATTTGTTGACGTTTTTGCCAGAAGACTTCAAATTCAGGAAAATTTGACCAAACAGATCGGCGACACCATTATGAAATATACCGATGCTTCAGGCGTAGCTGTGGTTATAGAAGCCATGCATTTATGTATGATGGCACGAGGAGTAGAAAAACAGAATTCCACTACACAAACTTCCTATATGCTGGGGGACTTTCTGAAAAGTGCCAATACCCGGCAGGAATTCATGCATTTGATCAAATAAGCCAGCGATTCCCAGACGATAGGTTTATCGGTCAGAGCCTGGGCTTTTCTTTTAATACCAACTACCCTATTACCTCTCTATTTGCAGGGGCTGATTCGTATAGGGGGTAATATTATATCTGCCTTGCCTTTAGTCTGCTTCAATACCTGATAGACTTCATTAACATTTATGATAGTATCATTTCCATTGCTTGGACAGGTCATCATACTTTTATCAAACACTTTAACTCCCTTGACTATGGGGTGAATTTTATATTTCGTCATATCCAATCCTGAATTGAGAATTTACCTGTCTATGATCTTTTAGCTTAACAAATGTCTGTAATATCTTTAAACATAGATTTTAATAATGCATTTAGTGTATTGATATTTGCTATGATATTAAAATAATTTCTGAAACGTAATTTGTGTAAAACCAATTAAATCAGTAATAAAATAAATCGTTTTTAAACGGTCGATACCTATATGTTTACTCTTAAAAAAACCGTTGTTTTTGAAGAAGAAATAAAAAAAAGTCGGTTTATTGTTAATGCATCACCTGTTCATAGTACCGACGAGGCTTTTCTGTTTTTAAAATCTGTTCAGGATTTACAAGCTTCTCACAACTGCTGGGCATATCGGATCGGATTACAATATCGGTTTTCTGACGATGGGGAACCAGGAGGAACTGCGGGGAAACCAATTTTAAACGCCATCGAAAGAAATGATTTTGATCAGCTAATAATTGTGGTTACTCGGTATTTTGGCGGAACAAAATTGGGTGCCGGAGGATTAATTCGTGCTTACGGAGGAAGTGCCGTCAAATGTCTGCAATCAGCACCAAAATGTGAAATAATCCCAGAATCCCAATTTCAAATTGAAACAGCCTTTGAATGGATTGGACCGATCTATGCTATGTTTGATAAATACAAAGTGGAAAAACTAAAGGAAACTTATCATGAAAATGGTATTCTCCTGAAAATAAAAATAAATCTTTCAGATCAGGATTTCTTTATTAAAAATCTGAAAGATTTGAGTTCAGGCAACATTAAAATTAATGCTTTGGAAGAATAACTTATTTATTCTTAAAAACATTATTAAAACGGCGTGAAATTTCCAGATCTTCTGCTTTACTTAATGAGGGTTTTCCAATGGCATCAACTGTTCTACTCTTTTGTTTTAAAGATCGAAGTAAAACAAGTGTTGCAATCAACATGATGATTCCTGGCATAATCCATAGTAACAAATTAAAACCGGATTTGGGTGGAGACCTCAGTATCCATTCTCCATAACGTTTTACAAAATAATCAAGTACTTCAGCATCAGACTGTCCTTTTTGGATTAAATCTCTGATTTTTATTTTCATGTTTAAGGACAATCCTGCGTCTGAATCTTTAACCGATTGAGATTGGCAGGTCGGGCACCGTAATTGATTAGCTAGGGTTCGCACTCGGTTTTCAATTTCTGATTCAGACTGTGCATATAGAAAGTTAATACTAAACAATAATAATGAACTAAATATCACTAAGCAACTTTTAAAAGATGTCATCATAGTTTTAGCTCCTTTGAAAGAAATTGATCAATAATATCATCATGAATCGCGCCTAAAATTTTGTTTTGAATAACCCCTTTTTTATCGATCAAAAATGTCTCAGGGACAGCGGTTACACCGTAATCCAAAGAGATATTTCCAGTTTTATCATCCGGTGCTAAAATATAGGTTTTATTATACTTTTTAATAAATCTTAAAGAAGCTTCCCGTTCGTCATTGATCGCAATACCAATAAAAACAGCTCCCTGGGGAGTATATTCCTGATGCGCAGCTTCCAGAATATGTGCTTCCTTCCAACAGGTTGCACACCAGGATGCCCAGAAATTAAGTATTATAGGTTTTCCAAGATATTGTCGCAGTGTTATTGGTTGCCCATCAAAAGTAACGGTATGAATTTCGAAGGCTTTTTTACCAATTTGCGATGATGGAATATCACGAGGATTACTCGCGAAATAAATACCATATATAAATACAATGAAGATCATCAGAACAATACCGATGCCTAATAGAAAGTAGATGTTGGACTTTTTCATATGAATTTCTCTTTCTTATTTTTTATCTGAATCGGTGTATAAATAAAACTAAAAATAACACCGATAAATATAACGACAACACTGATCCAAATAAAATTTATCAAGGGATTAATAAAGAGAGATAAAGTCACAGATCCGTTATTATTAATCGATGACAGACTGATGTATAAATCTTCGGGAATTGTTCTGTGAATGGCTACCTCAGTCATGGGCTGCGGTGAGGTAGGATAATAGGCTTTGACAGGAACCAATGTGGTAATCTGCTGATTTTGTTTAAATATTTTTAAAACAGCGCCATATCTTTCTGTGTTATGTTCCCTGGAAACTTTAACTTCCTCAAATTGAATCGCATAGTCACCAAATTGTTTTCGTTCATCGAGATTCAACGTAAAACTGGTTTCTTGGCTGTAAAAATTCCCACTCACTCCAATAGCAAAAATAATAATGGCAAGGTGAATGATTAGTCCACCTTTTTTCCGATTATTCTTTAAGAACGCGCTAATAATTTCTTTGGGTATTGATAATTTTAGCTCTGCTGGTTTTCTTTTCAAAGGTAAATAGCTTTTTAGCAGTTCACTAAGAATTACCCAACCGGAAAAAACGATCACCCAACTCAACAAAACAACTTCCCAGGTAACACTTAGTAGTATTCCAACTAATACCGTTAAACCAATAGCAACGCCTAAAGGTATTTTAGAATTATGAAAGAGCATGTTTTTACTGGTTTTTCGCCAGCCCAAAAGATGTGAGATTCCCATCAAAAAAACAGTGATTAACCCCATCGGCAACATGATCGTATTAAAAAACGGTGCTTGAATGGATATTTTCTTATCTGCTAACCCCTCTGCCAGTAAAGGAAATACAGTACCGTAAAGGACTGTAAAACACATCCCGGTAAAAACAATATTATTGATCAAAAAAGCATTCTCTTTATTCATCAGATCCGATGATTTCGCTTGAGATTGCAATAAAGGTAAGCGCGTTTTTAGTACGATCAGCGTAAAAATCAGTGTGATGACAATAAACACCAAAAATGCAGGACCAATATTTGATTTAGCAAATGAGTGCACTGAATTCAATACACCGGATCTGGTAATAAATGTCCCCAAAATGGTTAGTGAAAAAGTCGTGATGATCAGCAACATATTCCATATCTTCAGGGTGTTTCTTTTCTCTTGAACAATAACGGAATGCAAAAAGGCGGTCCCTGTTAACCAGGGCATTAATGAAGCATTTTCAACCGGGTCCCAGGCCCAGTACCCCCCCCATCCCAATTCAAGATAGGCCCATTCACCGCCTAACATCATTCCTACAGTCAGGAAAAACCAGGAGAATAAGGTCCAGCGCCGGGTGGATAAAATCCACTGATTATCCAACTTTCCCCTTAATAGAGATCCAATCGCAAAAGCGAATGGGATACTGAATCCTACATAACCTAAATATAAAGAGGGTGGATGATAAATCATTCCAGGGTTTTGCAATAAGGGGTTTAATCCCCGACCTTCCGGGGGTACCGGAAATACTCTTTCCAAAGGATTACTCCAGCCAACCAATAAAAAAAGTAAAAATAGTGATATTAAACTTAGGATAATCAAACTATAAGGCAATATATCCCGGTTAATTTTATGGTAGTTAATAATGATACATACGATAAAAAAAGAAAGAATCAATTCCCAAAGCAGCAATGATCCTTCCATCCCTCCCCAGACCGCGGTAATTTTATAGAAAAGAGGTAAATCTGAACTGGAATGCAGAGATACAAACTGAATGCTGAAATCATCAACGATGAAAGCATAGGTTAAAGAAGCAAAAGCGACAGCAATCAGAATAAATTTAGCTATAAAACTCAACTTTGCCGATAGTATTAATTCATTCTTGTCATACTTAATACCCAGTGTTAAGGCAAGTGAAGCGTAAAACATTAGCCCGAGGGAAGTTAATAGAGCAAAATATCCAATATTAATAAACATATTTATTTATTTGATTATAGTCAGGAAAAAAGAGAGATTAGCTTCAATTTTATTCAATCACAGTTTCGTAATAGTCCTCTTTGTCTTTTTTATGATTATTTACTTTATACTCTTCATTATGTTTAATGAGTAACGTCGTTGCCACAAAATCCGTATCAGAAGCCATCGTACCTTCAACAATAATTCCTTGCTTTTCTCTAAACATATCAGGTTTAGCACCGACATAAACGATATTTAGATAACTGCGACCATCATCTGAAATTCTGAAATTTAATTCTGTTTTTTCCGGCTTCCAATCGACTGAGCCTGACTGTACCAAGCCCATCACTCTGATTTTTCGGGTATTAAAGTTCTCAGGAGATTGTATTACTTCACCTGGACGATAGTAATAAGTAATGTTTTGTGAACTGATAGTTGCAAAAAGCGTAATAATTGTTATCAGGATAATCAATCCTCCAATGATCATCTTTAGTTTTTTATTCATCCCTGTTTTTATCTGAAATTTGTTGTAATCTTTGATTTACTCTATGTAATTTTGTATGAATAAATATGGTATATATCGCCAAAACAGCTGATACAATCACGTATGCTGCAATTACATATTCAACATTTCTAATCATAAGTGTCTCTTTTAGATTAAATGGTGACCAAATCGGTTTATTTAACTCTGACTTTATAATTTTACTGATAATTGCTCTATTGTAAAGCAAATACTCAGAATAAGCGATATCTGCCCGGTGAAATTATATCAGTGGTTGGACTAGGCAGTTTATAAGAATAAATCAATCAACTAATTATCAAACTAATGGTAATATGGCTAGTTTGCTGTTGAATTATTGCCTGCAACACATCAGCATTATGCAACATGACAAATCATTCATCCCACCCAAAACTGACAAATTCCATCGATTTATTATTTGTGATATGGAGACTACTGATTTTATTTGATGTGCGTCATATATTTTAAATCAGAAACGATAAATTACAAAATTAGCTTGCAATATTTCTAAATAAAAATAATCTGCGACATAACTAGTGTCTGAACGGAAAGTAGGAAATTCGGGGACATGTGTGTGCCAAGAACGGATATTAGGCGGGACTCAATCTCCTTGGTTTGCTTAGATTGAGTCAAAGAAATATTCGATGCTGTACAATTGATGAGGG
>JABHWU010000127.1 GCA_018657625.1 Deltaproteobacteria bacterium
GACAAACTAAAGGCAGAGGCAAACTCGGCCCTGCAGGAAAAATAAGCGTCCCCATCAAAGACATCTGGCTCTACCCTTTGTCAAAAAAATTTAAACCATTGCTTGCAATTTCATAGAGGCACGGAATCACCGAATACTTACAATTTTACGGTTACATCGTGTAGTGCAAGGTCAAAATTTTTACCCATAAAAATAGACAACATGCTTCATTCACTAAACATGTTTTTTTAACTCCAAAAGCGTATTTACATTGATCATCAATAATTTTCCATCTATTTTTTAGGTAAAGTCTATAATTTCCAGACAATGATTACTAATCCCTGTAAAGATGTCACTTGTCTGAAATTATAAACTTATTACTATTATTGTTTTTATATACCTAAACCGTTCATGGTCTTCAAAGAGCTTAATTATAGAATTGATAAACAAACACCTTAAGATCAATTATTGGTTTTTTATTCTAACCATTGAAAGTACAAGCAAAAAACGGTATGTCTATATTGACTTAATTTCGATAATTATAATTTGCTTTTTCCAAAAGCTTTAACAATCAATCATATATTTTCAACCAGAAATTATGGTAAAATTTTACAGATGTTAGAGGCACTTCAAAATTCTCAGCACATAGATCAATCACACCAAGTTCCTGAATTAAAAATTCGATTTGTGAGTTTATTGGATAGTCGAATGATCAAAGATATGGATGAAATCAGGTCTTTGTTGAAGAAAAAAAAATTTACTTCTGATTATTACGAATACAAAGTCACAAATACAACTTTTATTCGACGATTGATTAATACTAATAGCAAAAATGGGCTGGCAGAGCGTGTTATGGTTGAGGAGAAAATTAACATTAATACCAACCTGAAAGCGATTAGGCAGCTCAATTGGCGAATACTTAAAGATCCTGAAAATGTATTGTTAGTGCAACTCAATCAAGTCAAAGGTGAATCCTGCTGTTTACCGTTGATATTCTCTAACATTTACCAAAATGATCGTGATATTCTGGTTAGTGGTATAACCAAAGCAATGCAGGTACAATTAATATCCAAATTAGATCTGAATTTTCAAAAAATTCCAAAAGAAATACTTGATAACCCGATTACAAAAGGGCAAATCCTGCAAAGATCACGACGTAAAAAAGGGATGCAGGCTACCGCAAGAATTCTTCAGGATTTTCTGGGTTTACCAAAATTAATATCAGCCAAAATAATCAATATAGCAGCTGGAAGTCATATTCAACTGAGCGATGCAGAAGCGATCAACATCATTCTTTTGTCTGATCTCGTCACCCGTTATTCTGGTGTACTCAGAACCTTTCAAAATGATGTTTCTGCTCGTAATGGATCAGTTTCTTTATTTACCGCCCAATTTGTTGAGTTAACTCAAAACATCAGCACTAAAAATTTAATTAACCGACTCGGTGATTATCTGGTTGACGAAGAAGAAGGATTCAATGGAACTATAAGCCAAAACAACTCTCAGCTATTTTCTTTTATATACAAACGATTGCAACATCTGGATGATAAACGTATTAAAATCGGTGATTTTCATTTAACAAAATCAGGTTTATTTAACATTCTAAAGAGTATGATCATTATTGCCCGAAGTCAATTTGACCCTGGCTTATGGCGTCAATGTTTATACTTTTATAAGCCTGATGACGATGAAACCTCTCCCCATTCAAATGAAATAGCTGTCAATCGGCTGGCTGAAGGTATCAGAAAACAAATAGAAATTCATTACGAAGCTTCTTCTCAAAGCCTCATGGAGGTCCATTTAATCCACAATATTCACAATAATACCAACTGTAAGAGGCTCTTAATTGGACAAATGACTTTATCAATAGTGGAACTTGGCATCATTAAATCGAAAATTGCACCAATTTTATATAAAGTTGATAAAAACGCCAAAGGCTGGGATACCGTCAGATTGTTTATGGACATAAACTATAAGTCCCATCAATTAATTGGTTCAGCACATTTTGCAGCCAGAGCTTATGGTTTTTTAATTGGACGTCGTCTGAGAGAAAATGTTCGGAAATTTCTGAAACCGGGATTAAAAAGCCTCCTGGATAGATTTAACAAAAACTTCTTTGATGTATTTTATCAAATCGTGATTTCAGAACCAGGATTACCGGTTTCACGAAATCAATTTGCTGATTGGTTAAAATATAAGCAATATTTTAAAGATGTCACACATTTAGGCTACATCAAAAACACACTGGAGTATAGTTTCGATCCACTCTTTACGGATCCAATTCTATCAGAAAAAGCATTATCACCATTTCCGGCAACTTATTCTAAACAGGAATTCGAAAAGGATTACCTTAAATCACGGAAAAAATTCCTGGGCTTTATAGAAAAACTGAACCATTCATATGAAACAACAAATGATAATTCTATATTGAAAATTTTTTTAGACCTGATTGAAAAGGGACATTATTTTTTCAACGCCGTTTATTTTAGAAAACAGATAAAAACAACAAAACTATTTAAAATTTTAGTCGAAGTCATAAACCAGGCGTGTAAAGGTTTAACTTTCAAACTCGAAAAACAATCTTACCATAATAAAGTTGTTATAAAAATTCCCTTTAATTTTGACCCTTTACTATCATTTTGCAGCATTTTTGAGATCAAACACGAAAATATAATTCTAACCATTCATTTAATTGCAGTACCAGTCAATTCTTATGAAGAACTAAATGGTTTATCTAAAATAGTATCAAAAAACCTCAATTTGCTTTTCAAACATGAATCGAACAAAAAAATTCAAAAATTACTATATGCTTTTAATATTATTAGAGAATACAAAATAGCATCTGTAGATTTTTTTCGTTATTTATCAGTGATTGTTGTTGATCGGCAATTAGCATATACGGTCAATAAGATCACACAAAATACTAATCAAACGCCAAATTATATCAAAAACCATATCCCAGACAAAGATAAATTGATCATTGGTAATATAAGAGATGTTAATATCGGTGGTTTGATTCAAAACACAAAGATCGCTAAAAAAGAAATAACAGAGTTTGAGAACTTATCTTCAGGTCAGATTATTCAGGGGATTATTTATTACAAGTCAGCCAATCAGGGAATTCGTGAATTAAAGGATCTTATCAATCAGATACAAACATTATTGGACACAATCGCAGTTAATAAACATGATGATGATTACAATACTTTTACTAAACAAATCCAAAAATTCAAACAATTGATATCGACACCTATTGAAGATTTCAGTGAAAATATTATTAATTTACTATCAATATTATCCAGAAGAATTCAAAAAACAATCACACGTGGTGAATATAATAATGGTGTTTTAACTTCTTTACGGTCTGACTGGGCGATAAATTACCCTGATGAGGATAAAAAATACTATTTTTATAAAAATTTCATCTCAAAAGAAAGTAATCAAAAAAGTAATTTACTGTTGGAGATAGAAAAAACCAGAGATATCTTGTCTGATGTTACCGGCAAATCCTGCTGGATATTCTTACCTGACAATCAAAAAGAACATCAATTGCAACATCTGATGGAGATTGGTACTTTTTTTAAAGAAAAAAATTATAAAATGGCTTTTTATATTAATATAAAAAGCCTGAGTGAGGATCGAATCAAAACATTAAGTACTGTATTTCTTCCGAGTAATTTTTTCCATTTAGATGGCTTAAAACCAATTAACAAAAATTCATAATCGTCATTCTCATCGAGCTTGAAGGTATCTTAAAGGATTTATCGGTTTACCATTCTTTTGAATTTCAAAATGTAAATGTATTCCACTGGATATACCGGTTGATCCCATGTAAGCAATTTTTTGTCCCTGATTTACATATTGATTTTTATCAACGTATAAAGTTTGATTATGGGCGTATAATGTCTTAAAACCGTTACCGTGATTTATAATCAGCACTTTTCCATAACCCTTTTTCCATCCTTTAAATTCGATAGTACCACTAGCTGACGCAACAATTTTCCGGCCATTATCTTTCGTAATATCAATGCCATCATGCTTTCTCCCGTGTCTGGTACCATAACCTGATGAAATAACACCTTTAGCAGGCCATATAAATTGAAGTCTTGGAACCGGTTTGTGACTGCTTTTTGTAACATGCCTGACACCGGGTATAAATATTTTCATCCCCGGCACTAAATCCTCTGAATCGTAGATATCGTTTTTCTTTTGAATGATATTTAAGGAAACAGAGTATTTGGAAGAAATTTTTTCCAGTGTATCTTCATGTTTAAATGTATGCCAAAATCCAATTTCCGGGAGTGCTTCTTTTTGACTAATGGAACATCCATTTAAAATCAGCACGCTGATAACCATCAATAATAAGCCACTGATACGAACGTATTTAATATCAGAGGTGAATTTTATTCTTAAAAAAATCATATTCAAAATAAGTTTTGTGAGGCTTTTTTAAAATACTGGAAATTTTTTATCTTTTTTGTGCAAATAACATGCTATACCTACTAAGAAATTATCAACACTAATTTTTTTAATTTCGAATTCCCACACTTCTATCAATATGCTAACATATTCTATATGATACTATTAAAATTTTGATTAACTACTTGAAATTCTGTTTGGCAAAAAGACCATTTTTTCAACATATTTTTTATTCCAATTATACTCAAAGATAACTTAATAAATAGTTTGAATTGTTTTTATCAATATGAGTCAAAAACCACCTAATAAAGATAAACCTACTCAAGTTTCATTATTGGAAAGTGACGATACCAGTTCTCTTGATTTGAAAATCTGTTTTGTAAGTTTGGTAGATGCCAGGCAAATCGAAGGTATCGATATCTTGCGACAGGTTTTAGAAAGGTATCATTTTACGGTGGAAAATTTCGAATATAAATTAACTTCAAAAATTGAAGTCAGAAAACCAATTAATCCCAAAATAAAAAATGGTCCTTCTGAAAAAGTAATTGTTGAGGAAAGAGTTAATATTAATACGCAGCTAAAAACACTGCGACAACTGAGTTGGCGAGTATCAAAAGATCCGGAAAATGTTCTTCTCCTGCAAATCAGCCGTACCAAGGGTGAGTCATTATGTGTTCCTCTAATATTTTCTAAGATTTTAAATGATAAAAAGCAAATTTTAGTCACTGGAATCACAAACAGAATCAAATTACAATTAACTGCTAAACCAGATTTAAGCTTAAAAAAAATACCCTTAGCCATTCTACAAAATGAAGCTTGCAAAATTGATTTGATCAAACGGTCAAAACGATTAAAAGGGATGCAGGCGGCTATGCGAGAACTTCAGGAAATAACAAGCTTTCCAAAAGATCTAAAAGACAAAATATTAGGAATTATTACCGGTAAAAAAATTGAATTAACCGATGCGGAAGCAATTAATCTATTACTGCTTTCTGATTTACATAATCGGTATTCAACAATGTTCCAAAATTTCCAGCAAGAAGTTGTTACTCAGGCGTCTCCGGTGCCGGCTCTAACAAAACAATTTATTGAATTAACCCAGGGTATTAAAACTTCAATATTGGTTTCGAAATTAGCACCCTATTTAGGAGAAAATGCAGATCGTTGTAAAAAAAATGAGCATATATTTTCTCTCTTATATAGAAATTTAAAAAGATTAGAAGATAAAAAAATAACTCGGGATGGCATTATTTTAAGTCATACCTCTCTTTTTAATGAAATTAAAAGTCTTTTTTTATTAACGAGAAGTCAACAAGATCCTTTTTTATGGGATAAATGCTTATTTTTCATGGATGTCAAAGATGAGGAAACGTCTTCGGGGCAAAATCAGAAGACAATTGAACAGTTGACAAACAGTTGTAAAAGTAAACTGGTCAAAACACATACTGCTTCGTCAAAAAATTTATTTGAACAATACCTGATCAATAATATTCAAAACTACTGCATTGGAAAAAAAGTATGGTTACCGGATAAATATCTCTCCAAATATGAATATGGATTAATTAATAGTGCCGTCCTACCTCAATTGCATTTCAGATTTGCCAAGGGTACCAGTCAAAAAATAGAAAAAGGCCTTTTTGTTGATAAACTACCTCCTGTAGGAAAGCTGTACAATTCTATCCATTTTGTTTCAAGATCCTATGGAAGCTTAATTCACAATCGTCTATTGAATAATACACGACAGGTCATTGAACAAGGATATAGTAATCTTTTGAAACGATATAGAAATCTGTTTTTTGATATTTTTTATAGCAGAGTAGTAACCGAACCTGGTTTTCCAATACCCCGACGGACTTTCCTGCTATTTCTCCAAAAAAGCAACTTTATTCGAAAACCTAAAGAAATTGGCTATACAAATCCAAAGTTAGACATCATTGCTGATGAACTATTAACGGAAAAGATTATCCAGGGTAGTAAAGAATCATTATTTAAAGCGAATATTGATAATGATGCTTTCAATAAAGAGTATGCTAAATCAAGGATACAGTTTTTTTCATTTATTAAAAGTATTGAAGATTTAAGTAAAAGAGAGGAAGCGTATAACCCTGCAAAAATATTCATAGAAGTCGCTCAGAAAGGGAAGTATAATTTTCGCTCATCTTATTTCAGAAAACACCTCAGAAACACATTCTTATATGAAGAGCTAAATGAAATCGTCATTAATTCCTGCTCAGAAATAAAAACAATTATTGCATCAACGGCGATTAACAATAAAGTTGTACTCCAAATACCATCTAAATTTGATTCAATACTATTTATTGGTAATGTTTTTAAGTTATCGATCAATCAAAAAGATGTCTCTCTTTTTTTACTCAGTGCTACTGGTGATACTGAAACTTTCAATAGTATCTCCAGAAATTTCTCGCACAACTTTGGTTTACATCTAAAAGCTGAAGATACAGCTGAAAGGAAAGGGTTGATACAAGCAATGCGCTTATTGCAGGAATATCAAAAAAATTCGATTGAATATATTCGAAATATCTCAATAATCTTATTAGACCGGCATATCCAAAATTTATTAATTGCGGAAAAAGAAAAAAATAAGTTGACACCCGGCCATATAAAATACTATTTCAGCGACCATGAAAAACTGGCCATTGGAAACATCAGGGACATGAACCTCAGTAACGTCTTTCAATACAAGACTAAAGGAAGTAAGCAGGAAATCGGTTTGGATAATTATTCATTCGGACAATTTTTACAATCGATGCACTATTTTGAAGAGGCAAAACATGATCTTAATTCTCGACGAGATGTTCTCAAAAAAGTGTTGGATCTATTAAACAAGTTTTCAGAGAAGCTAAAAAGCACTGAAAAATGGAAATCATATTATCAAATAATCAAACAATTTGATAATATGATTTCAGTTCCTATCAGCTCTTTTGATAATAAACTTCTGAACTTAATTTCTATCTCAAGTAACAAGATAAAAAAACTGGTTGATAAAGAAGAGTATAAAGACGGAATCATCGGATTGTTACATGCCGAATGGAAAAGAAGAAACCCCGAAAATCAGAAAGAAATTTACTTTTTTACACCATTTTTAAGTTTACAAGGATCCATTAAAGAAAACGTTGTCTTAAAAATAAGAACCGCCTGTGAACTTATCATAAAATTTGATCAAAAAAAGTGTATTTTATTTTTTCCTGAAGGGGCTAAGGATCATCAGATTAATCAAATGTTTGAAATAGATGCATTCATTAAGAAAAACTTTAATGAGTTAAATGTTTTCGTTGAAACACATGTTTTATCCGAAGATCATATCGATGAACTCTGTAAAACCTTTCACCCTAAAAACTATTTTGTTATCGATAAATTAGTGCCTGTGAATTATGAAATGAAAATCTCAAAGGAATTGGAAAAAATACTTAACAAATCTACACCAAAATCTAAATCAGCCTAATATTGTTAGTTTCTAATAAAATTCTGTTCAATGATAAAGGTTCTATTTAATTTTCAATCAGACACACAAAGCTAAAAATAACTACTGGAAAATATCAAATATAATTAGTCTGTTGAATCGTAATATCATCCCATCACAAAGTTACTTCACCATGGATACTAATTTTGATTATAATATTTTTTGGCATATTTCGATAGGTTTTCCTCTGCGTAGGATTTCACTTCTGCATGTTTTCGATATTCCCCCATCGCTTTCAATTTAAGGAATTCAGGTGCAGCGCTGTTTTTAGGAAATTGTTTAACATATCTTAAAGCCTGATTATTTTTTAATAATTTTGCAATTAAGTAAGTAAAATAGCGCCCCAGACCAAATGCTAAATCATCAAATGGTGTATGCCCATTCGTGTTTTCCAAATCATACCTTGAAAAAACTTCAGACACAACTAACTGCCCTCCAAAATAAGGTATGAACCAACTATTAACAATCTCAGGGTAAGTGAAAATAGTCTTATCCCTAAAAAACACCGGAAAAAAAGACTGTATGAATAAATCTAATGATTCATCTGTACCGTCGACAGTTTTGTGTCCCTGAATTTCAGATAATTGTAGAATGGGAATCCATTGAATATCAGGAGTTTCTTTTGGTAAGGACCAGTATTTTGAAATAAAAGCCGAAATTGGTTCTAAATTCTGCAATGTAAATCCAGGTAATGTAAGATCGGGTTTACAAAACTCACAAATTCTAGTCTTTTTTTCCGAATTATTCAATATAGGGAATCTGCAATTGAAGCAAATCTGGTCTTTATCTTTGTAGCATTGCTGACAAACTGCTGTTTCATGACCTTCAAAACGAGACATATTCGGCCAGATCTGCTTATTACAATAATGACACAATACAGGCTTTTGTTCGCTCATTTTTTCGGCACAATGAATACAAAGGGCTTTATACCCGTAATCAGCAATGTTATCTTCGGTTAACAATCCACATTTTTCACATTTCATCGATAGCTCATTCTAAATTGGAGTCTATTGTTGATTCTTAAAAGTTCAACAAATTCAGATGATGGTTGATATTTATCTTACAATTCTGATATTTATTATCTTAAATTGCAATTAGCTTTTAATAAAAGAATTTGAGGCTATTTTAGGCTATTCAGTAATTTAACAGTCTGTTACATACCATACTTTATTATCATTCAACAAAAATAACGGGAGTAAATAATGAGTACAGAACCGGAAAAAGTAATATACTCCATGGTTGGAGTCAGTAAATTTCATAACAAAAAACAGGTACTGAAAGATATCTATCTGTCATATTTCTATGGTGCCAAAATTGGAGTTATCGGTTTAAACGGTTCAGGTAAAAGTTCATTATTAAAAATCCTGGCCGGTGTCGATAAAGATATTGTTGGAGAAACAGTTATTAGCGAAGGGCATACAGTTGGATATCTGGAACAGGAACCTAACCTGGATTCCCAAAAAACAGTTCGTGAAGTTGTCCGGGAAGGCGTTCAAAAAATTGCTGATTTATTGCAAGAATTCAATGAAATCAATGATAAATTCGCAGAGCCAATGTCAGATGATGAAATGAATTCCCTGATTGAAAGACAAGGCGAAGTACAAGATGCTTTGGACAAAGCAGATGGGTGGGATCTGGATTCAAGATTAGATATGGCAATGGATGCCTTACGATGCCCGGACGGTGATACAAAAATAGAAGTAATATCAGGGGGGGAAAAAAGAAGAGTAGCCCTTTGTCGTTTACTACTTTTAAAACCAGATATTTTATTACTGGATGAGCCGACCAACCATTTGGATGCGGAAACTGTTGCCTGGTTGGAACAGCATCTTCAAAAATATGAAGGTACAATCATAGCCGTAACCCATGATCGCTACTTTCTAGACAATGTGGCGGGTTGGATCCTGGAATTGGACAGTGGTCATGGAATTCCCTGGAAAGGAAACTATTCATCCTGGTTGGAACAAAAACAACAAAAACTAAAAAATGAAGAAAAAATAGAATCCGAAAAACAAAAAACACTCAAACGAGAGCTGGAATGGATTCGAATGACACCTAAAGGAAAAAGAACCAAATCTAAAGCTAGAATTAGTTCCTATGAAAAACTTCGGAATCAATCAAAAGAAAAAGAAAACTCTGATTTACAAATCTTTATCCCACCCGGTCCCCGATTAGGTAAAAAAGTTGTCGAGTTTGATAATTTGAGTAAAGCCTTTCAAGAAAAAGTACTAATAAATGATTTGACATTTTCTTTACCCCCCGGAGGTATTGTCGGTGTCATTGGCGCTAATGGTGCTGGTAAAACAACCTTATTTAAAATGATTACTGAACAGGAATTACCCGACAAAGGCACTATATCAAAAGGGGATTCTGTTCAATTAGCATATGTTGACCAGTCCAGGGATGTTTTAAACCCGGATAAAACAATCTGGGAAGAAATCTCGAACGGACAAAACATGCTGACGATTGGAAATCGAAATATTAATTCCAGAGCCTATGTGGGCAGATTTAATTTTTCCGGCCATGATCAGCAAAAACAAATCGGTATACTTTCCGGTGGGGAAAGAAATCGGGTTCATTTAGCTAAAATGCTGAAAGAAGAAGCTAATGTACTGCTATTGGATGAACCCACAAATGATTTAGATGTGAATACCTTAAGAGCCCTGGAAGAAGCCCTGGAAAATTTTGCAGGCTGTGCTGTGGTAATCAGCCATGACCGATGGTTTTTAGATAGAATTGCAACCCATATTTTAGCTTTTGAGGGTGATAGCAATGTGATATGGTTTGAGGGTAATTATTCAGATTATGAGAATGATAAAAAAGCCAGGCTGGGTGAAAACTCAATCATCCCCAAACGAATAAAATACCGTCATTTAACCCGGGATTAATCGAATTAGCTGAGTAAATAAATGTTCTTTAGTTTATCAAAATTTATTACCTTTTTACTGGATCCTCTGTTTTATATTTTTTTAGTATTGTTCATTGCTATTTTAAGCAGCCGTTTCTCAAAAAAAATTAAGGGGATCTTTTTGTCATTTTTTATAATCTCCTGCGCCGTGACAACTGGTTTCATTACCAACAAGGCAATGGGTTACTTAGAAAACCTCCAACAATCTTCCTCATTAAAAGACCATTATGATGCTGTTATTGTTTTGTCAGGAATGCTGAATTTAAAGCATAGCAATCAGCAAAGTTTGATGTTTTCAACAGCTGCCGATAGAATCATTAAAGGAATTGAGATCGTAAAAAATAAACAAGCAGACCATCTGATCATTTCCGGTGGTGATGGTGGATTACTATCCAGTGGTAAATCAGAAGCAGCTTTGTTAGCTGATTTTGCGAAGAAATGGGGAGTTTCTGAGGATAAAATAATTGTAGAGCCTGATTCAAAAAATACCTTTGAAAACGCACTGGAGACTGCCAAGGTTATTCAGAAATATCAATTTAAGCAATTGCTGCTAATCACTTCAGCTTTCCATATGCATCGGTCAATCGGATGCTTTAAAAATCAAAATGTGTTTCCGGATTTACTGCTTGTTGACTTCCGAAGTAGGGATACCCCTTCTAAAGATTTTAGAAACTATATCCCTTCCAGCGCCGGTTTAAATAACCTCTCTGTTTTTATACATGAAATAACCGGTATCATCGCTTATTATCTAACCGGAAAAGCTGCATGGTAGAAATAAATTTATTCCTCTTCCGTTTTGATTTCTGAACTGATTTTTTTCCACAAGGAACTGGATGATGAAGCTTTACCCGGAATTAGTTCTTCATCAATAGGTATATCATTAAATTCTACAGTATCAATATCTTTGAAACTATTTTCAGTGATATTCTGGGATAGTTTGATGTCCGTTTCTTTTTCTTCAATGCCAACTAGTTCAAGAGGTGATGTAGAAAGGGTTTCTTCAAGAATATCGGGAATAGACGCATCGTATGACCTTTCATGGGTATTTTCAAAATCTCCATTCATACCTGCCAGAGAGACTCCTTCACCATTTTGATCTGTTAATTCCGATTCAGGAATAACTCCCCCGGTCAGAATAAATACCTCTTCGTCCAGTAGTAGTGCTCTATTTAAGTTTTCTATTCCTTGGTGTTGGTAAGAACCATTCGTTTTTTCCATCATGGATGAACTGATTAAAACTTCTTCCCGACTGGAACATGTACAAAGATATTCAGCTATACTGGCAGCTTCACCAATGATGGTGAAATTTTCAAGTGATGTTGCCAATCCACCAACCAAACCAATTTCTGAATGTAATCCAATGCCATATTCAAGAAATTCTTTCCCTAGCACTTTTCTCTCATGATTAATCGTTTTCCATTTTTGATTACATTTTAGTGCAGCGCGAATCGCATTATCAATACTATTTATCCCTTCAAATAAAACAAATACCTTATCGCCAATAATTTTAACGATTTGTCCACCATGGGATTGAGAGGCATTGTCGATGGGTTCAAGGTGTTTTTTAACAAAAGAGGCAATTGAACCGGAATCATCTACTTGAATATGTTGTTGTATTTTTGGAATACGTGTACATAAACAGGTTAATTCTGTTTTCCTTAGGGTCAGATCCGGCATTTCGGAAGGCAAATCGGAATGATCTCCATTTTGACCATTTAATTTCCCATTAGATCGCTGTAGTAGCATATACCTAACCGACTCTACCATATCGTTATATTCGGTAAATAGAGTCCCGATCTCATCCTTACTTTTAATCGCTAGTTTATAATCAAAGTTCTTCTTTTTAACCTGCTTTAACGCCTCTATTAATTTTAAATGGTCTCTGGAAATGGGAAAATATATTGCAGCCAGGATCAAAACAACACCCACCAAGGTTATTCCACCAAACATAAATAATGTCTGCCGGGTTTTATCTATAATCAGACTGTAATTGTATAATACTTGAGTCGTCGCAACGTGAATTTCTTCTTTATCGTTGTTAACGATTATATTTCTTAGGAATTGTAATACAGTAATTGTTTTATTTTCTATTTTATAATTTATTTTTTCAATATGGGTTGTCTTACCTTTATGCTGGTTTAATTTCTGAAGAAGACTGGGGTGGATGTTTCTGTTTTTGAAGTTTTCATTGGTAGAAGCATAGTAAATCCCACTTGGAAACAAGATCACTGATATTTGTAAGAGAAAATCATTTTGAATGCTGGATTTTTCAAATAACTGGCTTAGTGGCTGGCTGATATATTGTTGTTTTCTACTATACATACTACTAAGTGCCAATTCAGAAGTGACAATTGATGTTGTTTCACCTGTTTCATATAACTGGTCTAATTTAAATTTAGCTAATTGATCAATAAAGAAAAAATCTAGTACTGCAATTCCACCAACAAATACAATTGTTACAATTAGTATTAGTTTTACCAATAAATGATATTTGATTCCTTGATTTTTTTGCCGGTTAATCGTTAATGGTTCAGGCATTTTTTTCTCGTTTATAATTTTTTATTATTGCCAGCTTCTTGCGAATTTTGGTCTGAGTACACAACACGTAGCATTTCATCAATTGTGGTTATTCCTTCAAGCACTTTTTGCGCACAATCGTATTGGAGTGTTTTCATTTTCTGTTCCAAAGTTACTTGCTTAATTTGTGTAGAATCAGCTGATTTTTGCACAACTTTCCGTAATTGATCATTCAGAATCAGCAATTCATAAATTCCTGTCCTACCGGAGTAACCGGTATTCAAACATTTTTCACAACCACACCCGTGCCAAAGCTGCCCAGAATACTCTCCTTTGTTGATGATTTTTTGAAAATTGAGTTTTTTTAATTCTTCCCAGGGGACTGAAATCGGTTCTTTACAATGAGGACATATTTTCCTGATCAATCGTTGGGCCAATATGGCACTTAATGTGCTCGTAACCAAAAAAGGCTCGATACCCATATCAATTAAACGAATAATTGTGGAAATTGAATCATTGGTATGCACAGTACTCAAGACCAAGTGCCCTGTTAAGGATGCCTGTATGGCAATTTGAGCTGTTTCCGTATCACGCATTTCACCCACCATGATCACATCCGGATCTTGTCGCAACATGGCTCTCAGTCCTTTTGAAAAGGTGACACCCACTTTCTCATTAACCTGCATTTGTCCATATGCGGCAATTCTGTACTCTACCGGATCTTCAATCGTAACAATGTTTTTTTCCTGGGCGTTTATTTTGTTTAAGGCCGAATATAGAGTTGTCGTTTTACCGGATCCTGTGGGCCCTGTCACAAGAATAATGCCATGGGGTTGATGGATGATATCTTCAACCTGGGCTACAATTTCAGAATTCATACCCAGGTTTTCCAGTGAAATAATTCCTTTACTCTGGTTGAGCAAACGCATAACAGCTCTTTCTCCATGGATGGTCGGAATAATAGATACACGAATATCTATTTTTCGCCCTGCCAGAAGAATCATCGTACGTCCATCCTGAGCCTGATTTTTGGTGGATATATCCAATCCTGCCATGACTTTAATTCGATTGACCAATGGAATATGAGCTTGTTTGGGAACTTTAGTAATCTGATGTAATATTCCGTCGATTCTGTATCTTACAGTTGTTTCCTGGGTGCTGGGATCAATATGGATATCAGAGCTTGAATCTTTAACCGACTGAAATAAAATAGAGTTCATCAATTTTTTTATCGGTTCTTCATCTTCAACATCTAATAAATCTTCAGTTTCTTCAGAAGAGAACTCGTTCAAGTAATTTAAATCTTCATCCCCTTCTAATACTTCTGCCGCCTCTTCAGCGGTTCCTGAATTTCTATCATAAATCTGATTAATACGTTCCAATATATTTTCAGCAGTATCCAAAACCAGTGAAAAGGATTCAAAGCCTAAGTCCAAGGTTGCTTTTTCGTATGGATCAGCCGGCCAAAGGTTAGACACCGCATAAACAATCGTATTTCCTTCAAAATGATAAGGAATAAATTGATACTTTTTAACATATCTAATGGGTATTAGATTAACAAAAAGTTCCTGTTTTGCCTGATCAATATTCGTATAGGTTTCAATTAATTTAATCCCTGTCATATCAGATACAACATTTTGAAATGTTTTCTTTCTAAGAAACCCTGATTTGTCAGTATATTCACGGAACAACACCTTTTTGGAAATTGCCGCTTGCCATTGTTCATTGATTTCCGAAATGGCGAGATTTTTTTTCTCAGAAATCTTTTTTATAAATTTCTTGGTAATATTACTACTTGTTTTTGAGGTCATTTAACTTTTGATTTCCGATATTTGAATTGCTTGTGGATTTTTTTTCTCAGTTTTTTCTTAGTTAGTTTATCTTTTTGAAGATTGATCAACTGAAATAGATCATCAATGCCACTCTCAGCCAAAATTTTTAAAAATATATTAAAAAAATGAAGTGTCGCTTTAACATCAGGCATTGCCCGATGATGGTTTTCCATTTTATAGTTAAAAAACTTAGATAGAGCCACAATACCATGAGACGTCGCTTCTGGAACTGCTTTTTTAGCCAAACGATAAGAGCATATTTCAATCGGATTTTTAAATGATTGATGCTTTAATCGCTTAATTTCATGATTAATAAAATTAAAATCGAATGCTGCATTATGTGCAACAAACACTCCATCATCTACAAATTCAACAAATTTAGGTAAAACTGTCTCTATATGCGGCGAACCGATGACCATTTTATTGGTTATACCGGTCAACCGTCTGATCGGAATCGTTATTTTCATTTCCGGGTTGACCAGAGAGTTGAACTCACCAATGACTTCACCGTTCTTTACTTTGACAGCAGCAATATCAATAATTCGATCTTTTCCCCGTATTGAACCTGTGGTTTCAATATCAGTAATGACAAAACTAGTTTTATCTAAAGATTGATTGTCCAGAAAATGATCCAATGAAGCAGTTTTCCATAGTTTGCTGGAAACATTAACAAATCTCTGATCATTATTTAATAAATTTCTAAGATTTTCAAAATCCTGATATTTGGTAATACCCAGAACCTGACATATTTGTTTTTCGGTCATCAATCCTTCGAACCGAAACAGTAACCGAAAAACCGTGTCAATCAATTTTCATCCTTGTTTATTAATAAATTTACAAAATTTGATAAGTATTTTAAGTTAGACAACTTCAAAAATAATCGATTCATAATTCATTGTCCAAATTCCTTATTTTTAAGTATAAAGAAACTTTCTAACTTTCCCTATTGACTTCCATATATAATGGAATCTTAATGAATCAGGACTTTTTTTTCCACCATAAATAGTTAAAAAAAATAATCACTTAAATATAATGAATTTAACCAATGTAATCAACTATATAAAAAATCCTGCATTTTTGGCTGGTCTTCTGTTTTTAATCGTCAATTTGCATGTCTCCTATCAATTCTACCACGCAAACAGTTATAAGATATTGGTTATATTAATTGGGATTTCCTGTTTATTTTTGATTCAAATTTTCTTTTATCGCCCAGGTTTTGATAAACTTTTTTTTCGTCACCTTGGTTTGATTTCTTTACCATTGATAGCTACAATCCCAGGAATATTGATTTACCAGGGGATGTATAATTACAATTTTCAATATGAACTGGTCACCAATATTATTCTAGTTCTATGGGTGGTTTATTTATTATTGGGAATTAATTCCGAAAAAGATTTTAATATTCTGCTACAACTTATTGGTATCACTATTATTTATATTTTCTTAAGGGGAGTTCTGGAATTATACGGATGGGATCCCTTACTGGGTGATAACCCTGTCGATAGAATTAAAGTAACATTTGGAAATATCAACTATCTGGCAGGATTCATTACTACCTTAATACCCGTTTTTTTAATGCTGGCTGTTCCGCTGGGTAAAGAAAATGGGAAACGATGGATCAAACACAATTTATTTTACATCATCGTTTCTTTTTCCAGTTTGATTATCCTCTATCTGACAAAAACCAGAGCAGCCTGGGGGGCCAGTCTGATCAGCATTATTTTTATCGCAATCATCACTTTTTTAGTTTTTTATCCAAAATACCGAAAGCAGTTTTCTACCTTAGTGTTTGTGGGAATATTAATTGGCATGGGGGTTTTGCTTTTTCTCTATCTAAATCATGATAAATCTGCCCTAATCTCTGGAATAACGACTAAACTCCGGTTAAAAAGTATTTTTACAGGAGAGGCCTTTTGGGGGCGATTATTATCATGGGAAGCCGCATACGATTCTATTTTAAGTTCTCCATTCATTGGATTTGGATTGGGTGCTTCATATAATCTATTTTTCTTGTTTAAGAATCCATCAGCCCGTCTGTTTTGGAATGAACAAAGTTATAACCACGTTCATTCCGAAATACTGGAGTTCACCCAGGAAGCTGGAATCATCGGAGTCATCATATTAGGATTTTTTTGGGCAGTACTATTCAGACAGATATATCTCATCATTATTAAATCTGAAAACTTGTTTTATCGAAAATTAGCCTTAGGTATTGCAGGTGGATTGATAGCTTATGGAATTCAAAGCCTATTTTCGGTTGCGCCTCGGATGATGGTTACAAAATTTCCCGTTTATACATTAATAGCAGCCAGTTTTATTCTTTATATTGCTTACCTAAAAGAATCCAGACAGTCTCAAACAAAAAATGAAAATTCCAAATTACTGCTTATCAGTATAAATTCAATATTCATTGTTTTTACGGCTATTTCTCTTTTAATCTATATCCCCTGGGTACAAAGACAAAAAAAATTGACTGATTATTTGGCATCCGGACAATCGTTATATATGGTCGAAAAATTTGAAAAAACAGCAGATTCCTGGCGATACCCAGATATCTATTCACTCTTTTTCTTAGCTAACGCCCAAAAAAATTATGGTAGAATTCAACAATTTGGAAATACCATTGATAAAATATCGGAGATTATACCGCACTACCGACAGGTTGATTATTGGAGAGGCATCAAAGCCTATCGATCCAAAGATATCAATCAAGCCATACACTTACTTAAAGAGCATCAATTACGAGATCAATATTACCTCCCGACCATTGACATGCTGGTAAGGCTGGCGCTATTGAAAAATGACGAACGGTTATTTTTTGAGCAAATACAATTAATAACCCGATTGAACCTTGCCGGCAGCAATATTTACTCTAAAAGTATTATTAGTAAAATTCCGATTAAACAACAAAAAATGGGAAGTATTATTGCTATAGAAAAATCTCAAACAGATAACTATTTTATCTGGCAATTCAATTTCATCCATGAAATGTTTGAACTTTCAAGATCAAATTTAAACAAAAAGAAGCATAACAAAAAAATAGTTAGCCAGTTTACGCAAAAGATATTCAAAGATTTTTCAATTCATCCGCTATTTAAAATCAAAATTCGAAAAAAATATGAGAGTGATCAAAAAACCATCTATCAAAACATATCTTTATATTTTAATTTGGAACAAAGACAGAAAACAATCTCTCAATTAATGAAGAAAAAACATCAGGATCAGCTAAAGAAAGTAAAATCAAGAGCCCAGGCGACTGAACTTAATACCCAATACCAGAAACAAAGCCGGAAAATACTTCAACCTTATCAAGAAAAAATGACGGTTTTACGATCAGATTTAATGGTTAAGACTGAATGGGAAAAGTACATTCAAAAAAGAAATTTTGTGATTAGCACCATCAAATCATTACAGAAAATTGCTTTCAACATAGGATAATCTAAACAAACAATTAAAAATCTAATTTTAACACAGAAAAAATTTCTTAACAATAATATCTATTTTTTGAAACATTTAGTACAATCTGGATCTACTATTAAAATTCAACCTTTGTATTTTTATATATCATGATAAAAAAGAAAAATATTGGATTCCTGTTTTTATTGATTTTAATATCATCAATCGTGGCAGTTCCGGAATTGTTCGCACAAAATATCCCCATACCCAGTTTCAATCTGGAAGTTGGACAATCAGATAATCCTGATCAAGTAGCTTCTGCTTTACAGGTTATTGCTTTATTAACGATTTTAACCCTGGCACCGGCAATTCTAATAATGACAACGTCATTCACCAGAATCGTCATCGTACTTTCTTTTTTAAGAAATGCCCTGGGAACTCAACAATCTCCGCCGAATCAGGTTATTATCGGACTTTCAATGTTTTTAACTTTTTTCATTATGGCCCCAACCTGGTCAAAAATAAATCAGGAAGCTCTGGATCCATATCTGGATAAAAAAATCAGTCAAAAAGTTGCTCTTGAGAAAGCCATAACGCCAATTAAATCCTTTATGGCAACTTATACCCAGGAAAAAGATCTGGCGCTATTCGTAAGAATCGCCAAAATAAAAAGACCTCGTAATTTAGATGATGTCCCGGTATGGGTGATGATTCCAGCTTTTATCATCAGTGAATTAAAAAAAGCTTTTCAAATGGGGTTCATCATATACGTCCCATTTCTGGTGATTGACATGGTGGTTGCTTCTGTTTTGATGTCAATGGGTATGATGATGCTACCACCTATCATGATTTCCTTGCCATTTAAGTTAATGCTATTTGTTTTAGTAGATGGCTGGTATTTAGTGACCGCATCGCTGGTTAAAAGCTTCACAGGTTAACAAAAGGAGAATTTATTTATGACACCGGAATTCGTTGTATCATTTGCAACTGATGCCATTGTTGTGGGAGTGAAGCTGGCTGCTCCCTTACTAATTACAGCCCTAGTTCTGGGTTTACTGGTATCTATTTTTCAAGCAGTCACTCAAATCCAGGAAATGACATTAGCGATCATTCCAAAAATTGTTGGAATAATCGCTATATTAATTTTATTTCTTCCCTGGTTTCTAAGTACAGCTATGGACTTCATGGCAAAGGTTCTTGGCAATATTCCATTTTATATCGGAATTAGTTGAGATAAGAAGGACGACAAAACTCAACAATATTATATTTAATCGAAAAAACTGATTTTATTTGAACATTTAGGCAAATCATCTCATTGATCACATCAAACTCCCATTTTAACTGATCCACACCATCCAGAATGACCTGGAAATTCCCTTTACCGCTTTTACGCTCAATACGACTTTTCCCGGTATTCCATCGATATGATATATTTTCTGTCGCATCTTTATAATCAGAATCAAAATTCAAATCCAGCTTAAATAAAATGACATCTTTATTTAAGTGCTCATATAACTCTGATTCATAAAAATCCTTGCTAAATATTGACAGAAACACCAGATAGTTTTCTTTAAACAATGATTGATCAGAATAACGATTAATCAACTTATTAAAAACGGGGAATTGGGTACTAATGATACCAATCAGTATTGTGACAATAATCAGAGTTACTAATAGCTCAATTAAAGAAAATCCTTTTAGGTTTTTAAAATCGATAGACATACCATTTTATTTGCTGATTCTGAAAATCCGTACTGGTAAACTTTCCTATGATGTAATCAGGAGCGTTACTATGTAATGTTTGCAGTTTTAATGACTTAAAAAACTCTGAAGAATTAATTGAATTCAAGGGGATAGGATAAGTACCGGGCTGCAGATAGTTAGAATTTTTAGAAAGATTCAGAAAAAACTGATTGGTTTTATGGATGAGTTCAAATTGATGCCTAATGTTGTTCACCATCAAAAATTTTTTACTAACCGGCTCAATATTTTTACTGGCTATTCCGATTATAAATGAAAAAACAACAATGCTGACCAATACTTCAATCAACGTGAAAGCTTTATTCTTATGTAAACTCTTCACGGATGCTACCATTGATATTTATTATAAGCGATAGAGTTAATTCCCCCAGATAAATTTTGATCGTTTTAGGTGACGCAAATCCTCTGGATGAGAAGTTAATTTGTCCTTTCATGTAATAATTAATATTTTCTCCATTTAGATGCTTGCAGTTCCATTGATTCCAATCCTGATTTTTTTTCGTCCGGGTACATAACATTTTTTCTAAAATCTTATGCTGCACTGATAAATTTTGAGTGATGGCTGTCAGCCGAGAATTAATAAGTGTTTGTTTTAATAGAGCAGATGCCGTTTTAAGCTGCGATTTATGGTACATCTTCCCGAACGAAACATTAAACAGCGCCGTCATTGTCGAAATAATGACCAGTGCTACCAATATTTCAATCAGAGAAAAACCTTTTTGGTAGATTATAAAATGTTTATCTATTGCATCATTGACATCCAATATAACCCCAATTATTGGTTAATATTTCATAATTTAATACTATTAATACTTTTGGCAATATCTACTGGCATTTTAATAAACAACTTTGTACCAATTTGTAAAATTCGACTGGTTAAATTACCACGATTCCATGATTTTATAGACCTTATCGAAACATTAAATCGTTGGGCAATATTCCAGAGCGTATCGCCTTTTTCAACTTCGTGAACATAGGTCACACCCGGCATTTTATCTAAGGTTTCTTTAGCCTTTTTTAAATTTGGAATGGTCGCTTTTGCAATCTGATTTTCTTTCCACTCATTTGGAACAGGTAACATGATTTTTTGCCCGATCCGCAACAAGTTCTTTCTGCGAAATTGATTAAAAGCTTTAATTTTTGAGATCGGAATTCTATATTTTCTTGAAATTGCCCACAAAGTGTCACCTTTCCTTACTTTATGATGTTTCCAGAATTTCTGACGAAATTGTTTTAAAAGATCGATTTTCTCAAGTTGCTTATTTTCTATATTTATGGTTGCCGGAATTTTTATAGTGTAGGTTGTCAATGTTGCGGGGGTCATCCCTTTGATTAAACTCGGATTCATTTTTTTAAAATTCTGATACTCGATATTAAAAACCCTTGCAATTTCAGATAAAGACACACCTCCAGGTACTTCCAAAGTTTGCATCTTTTGTTCCTTTTCCAAAGCTGGTATTGTTTCAAAACCATACTTTTCTAAATCCGAAAAAAGATTGGCCACGGCATAAAAAGCTGGAACATAACCTCTGGTCTCCCTTGGTAAATCAAGATTCCAGTATAACGGATTTTTTTTCAACCGTTTTGCTTTTCTTTGGGCTTTTCTGACTCGCCCGGAACCACTGTTATAGCCTGCTAATGCCAACTCCCAGTCTCCTTTAAACTGACGATGCAAGTTGGTCAAATATCTGGCTGCAGCATGTGTTGATTTTACAGGGTCATAACGATCTTCGTGCCACCAACTTTGGTTAAGATTAAATATCCGCCCAGTATGCCTCATAAATTGCCATATTCCTAGTGCATTCGCCTTGGATCTTGCTTTTGAATTTAAATTAGATTCGACTATCGCCAAATATACCAAATTTTCAGGTAATTGATATTCACGAAATATCCTACGCATCATACCTAAATATGTTGCTGAGCGTTCAATCGCACGTTTTAAGACTTTAATTTTCCGCTGGGTGTAAAGACGAATTAACCCGTTTATCTTTTTATTTGTATAAATCGGAATGTCAGGAACTTTAAAGGAACTTTTATAAACCGGACCTAAAAAACAGTAAAAAGATTGCGGTTTAAGCGGAGAAGGTGAAATTTTGGGAATCAATTTAGATGACACATTAAAAAAGGAATCTGTAAAAAAATCGATATCGAATTTTTCAGATTGGACAAACAAACTGCTATTATCAGTTAAATTATTAGGGTTATCAGTATTACTATAATCTTCGATTAAAGTAGCTTCCTGATTATAGTTCGTTTTTGATTTAGATAAACTATCAGGTTCATCAGCCTGGTTAACATTATCGATTATGATAGTTTTCTGACTATCATTAATTATTGATTCAGATAAAATATCAGCTTCATCGGCCTGGTTAACGTCATCAATGCTGGTAGTTTCCTGACCATCATCTATTATCGGTTCAGATAAACTATCAGGTTCATCAACCTGGTTAACATCATCAATGCTGGTAGTTTCCTGACCATCATCTATTATCGGTTCAGATAAACTATCAGGTTCATCAACCTGGTTAACATCATCAATTATGGTAGTTTCTTGACTATCGTTTATTATTAATTCAGATTCAATATCAGCGGTATCTTCTTCCAAATCATTTAATTCAAATAATTGATCTTGCTCTTTTTGAGGTTCAACAGTTTTTACAGAATCATCTGGATTGAAATTAAGGTCTTCAATTTCAGTATCCTGTACGGGTTCTATCGTTTGCTGTATCGGATAAGAAAGCTTATTATCCGGCAATTCAAGGTCAATAATAATAGATGCAGCAAAAATGACATTCGATACTAAAATAAAAAAAACACAGTATACAATTTTTTTAAAACTAATCATAACAATATATTATCAAGTTAATAAAGCTGTTTTGTATTTAGGAGTGATTATTAGCCTAAATTAGATAGTCTGTAAAGTTTCTGAGAATATTGCGCTGTTTTGCCATTATTAAGCTGATATGACAGCCTTATCGGCAAAAGCAGGTTCTATACCAATCAAATGTAATGACCCTAAATTCAATATGAAAAAACCGCTAATTTCTGTTATCATACCAACCTTTAATCGAAAACAAAATGTAATCAATGCCATCGATTCAGTCTTAACCCAGACATTTGATGATTTTGAATTGATCATTATTGATGATGGATCAACAGACGGAACTGATGTTGAAATCGATACTAAATATTCAAAAGTGCTAAAATATGTCAAAACTGACAATTTAGGTGTTAGTCATGCTCGAAATATTGGCGTAGAAGTTAGCCAGGGGGAATACATTGCCTTTTTAGATTCTGACGATATTTGGCATCAGAACAAGCTGGAAAAACAGATTAAATTTCACCTGACACATCCTTCCATTCATATATCTCAAACACAGGAACGATGGATCAGAAAGGGAAAACGTGTTAATCCAAAAACAATACATCAAAAACCCCAGGGAAATATTTTTTCTGAAAGCCTTCAATTGTGTACCGTGACACCATCATCAGTATTTATTAAACGAGATACTTTTAAACAGACAACAGGATTTGATGAAAAAATGATGGCCTGCGAAGATTATGATCTATGGATACGTTTAGCGGTAAAGCATGAGTTTGGATTACTTGATGAACAACTATTGACAAAATTCGGAGGACATGAGGATCAATTATCGATGAAATATCCGGCGATGGACAGATTCAGGATTTACAGTATGGCCAAACTTTTACTATCTGATCATCTAAAAAAAATCCAAAAACAGTCAGTAATTTCAGTATTTCTTAAAAAAACTGAAATACTAATAAAGGGATTGCACAAAAGAGATGTAAACATACAACCCTACGAAACCTTATTTAATGAGATACTTTATTGCAAAATCTCTTTACCAGATTTCCACTATCGAACAGGTTTATTGTTAGATAACTGCCATTTTTCTTAATTTAAGACAATTGGTAATTATATATTTTTTCCGCTTTTCCTGTCATAGGTACAAATCGCACCTGTGTGATCGTTTTTTTCTGAATCTGACCAGAGGAAGCTTTTTTAATTTTGTATAAAGACTGAAAGAAGGTTCCAACAGGAACGATCATTAATCCTTCTGGTTTTAATTGTTGCAATAATGGCGTTGGAATATCTGCAGGAGCTGCCGTGATAATGATGCCATCAAAGGGCGCCGCATCTTCCCAGCCTGATAAGCCATCAGCATTCTTTAGATGAATATTCTGAAATTTAAGCCGGTCCAGATTTTTTTGAGCCAACTCAAATAGATCTGGTATAATTTCAACACTATATACTTCAGCAACCAGCTCAGCTAAAATTGCTGTTTGATAACCACAACCCGTTCCAATTTCAAGTATTTTATGGTGGGGTTGAACTTCCAGTTCATTGGTCATCAAAGCCACAATATACGGTTGAGAAATAGTCTGATTGAGGCCTATGGGAAGTGGATGATCACAATAGGACTCGTCTCTGATTTCCGGAGGAACAAATAAATGTCTGGGGATACGCTTTAAAGCTTCCAGAATAGCTTTATTTTGAATGCCCCTGTTTTTAATTTGATAAGACACCATTTGATGCCTTAATAATTCCCAATCCATTTTTATCATCCGTTTAATCATTAACAAATCGGACTTAACATCTTTATGACAATTACAAAGTGAACTTTCATTATACCTGTTGTCATTATAAACATAAAACACATTTTCTTACAAATGAAAACACTCTCTGAAACTTTGATAGTTTCAGGGATTATTAATTATCAACTTATGCCAATTATTTAAGCCTCTTCTTGACCAGAAATTTATTAGTTGGCACTATAAAGACCGATTTGAAGTTATTAAACTGAAATTAGGTCAATATCAATTAACTATAAAAAACATGGAATTTGAAACAGTCATCGGACTAGAGGTGCATGCACAGCTAGCTACAAATACTAAAATATTTTGTCGCTGTTCAACTGAATTTGGATTAGATCCCAATTTTAACAGCTGCCCCGTTTGTTTAGGATTACCCGGTGTTTTACCGACTATCAATGAAAAGGCTGTTCAGTTTGCAGTAATGCTGGGACTAGCAACCAACTGTAATATCAATTTAAACTCCCAGTTTGCTCGGAAAAACTATTTTTATCCTGATTTGCCAAAAGCCTATCAGACTTCTCAATTTGATTTACCGCTGTGCGAGAATGGCTGGATTGATATTGATGTTGATGGTAAAACCAAAAGAATTGGAATTACTAGAATTCATATGGAAGAAGATGCCGGTAAATTGGTACACGAAGGAGAAGATGATAAAGCCAGTTATGTCGATTTAAATCGAGCCGGTATTCCACTGGTAGAAATTGTGTCTGAACCGGACATTCGATCCTCTCAGGAGGCAAAGGCTTACATGGAGAAAATCTATTCTTTTGTAACCTACCTGGAGATCTGCAAAGGTAATATGGAAAAGGGAAACTTAAGATGTGATGCCAATGTTTCCATCCGCCCCATGGGACAAAAGGAATTTGGAACAAGAACTGAAACAAAAAATTTGAATTCTTTTAAAAATGTTCAGGCAGCCATCGAGTATGAAGTTGCACGACAAACCGACGCAATTTTAGATGGTGAAAAAATAATGCAGCAAACACGGTTATGGGATGCAAATCAAAAAAAATCAAAAGTATTGAGAACCAAAGAAGATTCTGATGATTATCGATATTTCCCTTGTCCGGATCTTCCCAGAATAACTTTAAATCAGGTTGATATTGATACTGCCAGAAAACGCTTACCAGAATTACCAGATGAAAAAAAAGAACGGTACCAGGATCAATTTCAATTAAGTTATCACGATGCTTCCATTTTGGTTTCAGACAGAAAACTTTCTCTTTTTTTTGAAGAAACAATTACCTTAGGTGCTGATGCAAAGATAGTTACTAATTGGATACTGGGCGAGATCGCCAGACTCTTAAATGAAAAACAATTATCCATCGATGATGCTAAAATAAACCCTGAATTATTAATTGGACTAATTCAATTAATACAGAATAATACAATTAGTGGTAAAATAGCCAAAACAGTATTGATTGAAATGTTTGAAACCGGAAAAAAAGCCACAGAAATAGTAGAAAAAAACGGATTGAAACAAGTCACGGATGAATCAGAAATTGTCGCCATTTGCCAGGAAATAATAGCAAATAATCAAAAGCAGGCAGAAGAGTATCAAGGAGGGAAAACAAAAGTTTTTGGTTTTTTTGTAGGACAGGTAATGAAGCAAACCAGTGGCAAAGCCAACCCAAAATTAGTTAATAATTTATTGAAAGATTTACTAAAATAATAAACTTAAAAAAATTAAAGGTTCTCATTAAAATACCGATAATGAATTAACATCTATACGTCTTTATTCTGTAATTGCTAATTCATAAATGGTGAAATATAATGAAAACGCTTAAAAAATATACTTTGTTCCTGGCATTAATCTTTCTAATGTCAGCCACCGCAAATGTGGTATTATCCCAGACCAATAAAGATCCGGGAAATATGTATACCATATGGGTAAAGTTAGCTTTAATTGGCAAGAACCAGGCGGAAATAGAATACTATTTTAAGAATATTGATGAGAAAACCCTGGGGCTTATTAAAAAAAGAATCAGGTTTGCTGTGATTGATAATCTCAAGCGTTCTGGTATTCGCTCACTGATCCGAAACAGCTCAGACTCTGATGATTTAAATGTTATTGTTAATAAAATAATAACTGAAATTAGATATGTTGGCTTAGAACATGATAGAGATTTGAGACTGTCAATTAAAGAAGAATTTGGTGTCACACTTGATGATATTTAAGAACTTCCTGGAAAATATTGTCAACAACACAGCTAATTTTATCGATTTTCCTGTTAGTTATCAAAATTATCTAACAGGCCCTCCCAAATAATTTGACCATTTTTACTAATACAATAATTCCTTAGCCTTACCTGGCACCTAAAAATCATAATAATGTTGCAGAAATTTTAAGATATGATGTATAAGAATTCAACACGATAAATTAATGACATTAACCTTTATGTTAATCAAATAGATAGGTGATCGACATGAGTAATCAAAATAAAAAATTCACTATCAAAGAATTTGAAAAAGCCCTCCAAATTGGCCGCCCACCAAATATTACGAAGTTATTTCCAAATTCAAAAGCATTGTTGGTGAGCGGAAAAGTAATCAACCAAGCCTTGGTTGACAAGGGATGTGCAATGACGATTGCAGCAAATGCCCGAAATAATTGTATTATAAAAGGAGCTTTAAAAGCGGCTCAAAAAGCAAATTCAGTGTTGATCATTGAGATTGCAAAGTCAGAAGGTGGACAAAATGCATATTGTGCAACAAACTTTTGGAATATCGCACGTCAGATAGATGCCACCTGTAATGAATTACAAATTACAATTCCGGTTGCTGTTCATGCTGATCATTATGGTATCAAAAATGCGGATGATATTGAGACAGCAAAAACAGAAATCCCAAGTTTATTCGAAGCTGGTATCACCTCAATAGCTATCGATGCGTCTCACATGAGCGATGCAGAAAATTTATTAGCCAGTATCGAATTAAATAAATATGTGCCCAAATGGGCAGGATTGGAAACTGAAGTCGGTGAAATTAAAGGTAAAGACGGACTTTCAACCAAAGAGGAAGCTCTATTTTTAGTGCAGGGTTTAAATGCAAATGGGGTATTCCCGGATTGGATCGCATTAAATAATGGAACAACCCATGGAATTGAGGCCAGTGATCAGGGAATCCAGGTAAAATTAACAGCTGAAATTCATGAAGCATTGGTTCATTATCGCATTTCAGGCGCTCAACATGGTACCTCTGGTAATAGTTCTGAGCGACTAAGAAAAATCGTAGCTCAAACCAGAACCACCAAAGCTAATGTAGCTACTGCATTGCAAATGGTTTCATGGGGATTGGAAGTCAATGATTTCGGGAATGCAATCTTAGATGGTGATGAATTTATCAAGGTCGAAGGAGAGGGTGTTACAGAAGAACTCTGGAAGGAAATGAAAACATATGCAGATGAAAAAGGCTTAAAAAAAGGGAATTATAAAAAATTAAATTTACCCTTTGAAAATAAAATCATGAGTCAACCAATGGAAATCCGAGAAAGGATGGTAAAAAGAGTTGAAGATTTTATCTATCATATGTTGACGGATGTCTTTAATGCACAAAACTCAGCAAATATAGCTATTCAAAATCTGCTTAAAGAAAACGCTTTTTCCGCCGGACCCGTTATCAGTCAAATTGAAAATCATGTTGAATGGACACCAGAAAAAATCAGAGAAAAAGCGAGCTTAATTAACTCTGATAAAGGCCCTGAAGGTGATTTTGATGATTAAATAATTGAAGTCAAGGAACAATCACCGAAGCTTGTTCCTCGACTTCTAATTTTTAAACAACCATTCTGATACAATCACTGTCATTATTTTTTACGCTATTTACCCGGTTAGAGACAGCAAAGTATTCAAATTCATTTTTTGAATTCTGCTGGATAATATTTTTTATTGCCTTTTCATCATGATTGTCATGATCCAACCACAATTGATATTGGTTTTTAGAAACGATTAAAGGCATCCGGTTATGAACAGTAGATAAGGTTAGGTTGGCAGGTGTCGTAATAATTGAAAAAGTCTTTCTTTCAGCTCCATCAGGCTGTTTCCACGCTTCCCAGATTCCACCAAAAGTAAATGGATCTTTGGATTTTAATTTTATAAAATAGGGCTGTTTGGTATTCTCTTCTTTTTTCCATTCGAAAAATCCAGATGTAAAAATCAGGCATCGTCTTTGACGAATCGCTTTTTTATAAGAGGATTTAGTAAATACAGTTTCACCTCTGGCATTAATTAATTTATGGGCAAAAGAATCATCTTTTGACCAGGTAGGAACTAAACCCCAGATAAATCGCTGCACAATTTCCGGTTTAAAAGCAGAGGCGACTAACACTTTTTGAGAAGGAGCTATATTATAACTTACCGGAGTAGTATTTTCAAAAATAAATTCAAATTCTGGAAAAGCACGTTTTAAGTCTTCCCAGGATGTGGTTAAAGTAAACCGACCGCACATATTAATAAACCAATTATTTCAATATTCAATTAATCGATAACTCAGAGCCTTTCTGACAGCACTCGCCTGGTTAAATACTTTTAATTTTCTAAAAATTTGTTTCAGGTGATATTTGACATTTGCTTCCGTTAGTTTGATTTCATTGGCAATTTGTTTACGATTGAAACCAAATTGAACCATCTCAAGAATTTCAACTTGTCTTGAGGTCAACACATTTTTTTGGTTGTTTTTTCTTATTTTGGAAATTGTTTCACTTAAAAAAGGTGTTATTGTTTCAAATATTAGCTGATCCTGGTTAGATATCGGTTCCAGATTAAAAAAGGAAAAAACATATTTTTCTATCAAATTCTTTTGAAACTCATGTAAATAAAAATAGTCTCCAACGCTATTATATTGATGATTTAGAAATAACTCACGGTATAATTTGAAATTAAAATTCTTTTTCCCTTCTATCCAATTTTTTAAATCCTGATTGGAAAAAATCAAGGTAGCTTGATTAGGCTTAATTTTTTGATATTGATGTTCAAAAATCCATCTCTTGGAAAAGTTTCCAAAACAAAGGAAATCATTCTCCTGATTTAAAGCCGTCGTTTCAAATATCGCAATAAACCAATGTGAAAAATGGACAATCTGTTTCAAATCTTTAATTAACGCACTTAAGTCGAACTCTGAAATGCAGTTTCTTGAATTTAAAATAAACTGCGTTAGATTTCTTAACTTTGAAACATTGAGATCATCTAACATAATCATTTATCTGGTTTCAGGTTATAGCCGCTTGCATTTTCAATGTACTATTTGTTACCCTGAGCTATGCGAAGGATCTCTAGTCAAAGTGAGATTCTTCAGTTCCCTCAGTATGACAATCTTTGAGTAAGCTTTTTACTCATCGTTACATTAGTGGGTCAATGCAAATGAAAAGTGCTTTAGATTAGCATATGAGTTTTTCAGTCAGGCTATTGAAAAAACTAATTTAAACCTAAACAATCCCAGATAAAATTACAATACTTTATTTGGTAAGGGGAAGGGGGGAAAAATAGAGATAAGAAATAATAGGGCTTTTTTATAAGCCCTCTGTCGTTAATTATTGAGGATCTTCAAACATGAATCCCTGGGACTCATAATAAGCACGGGACATTTGTTTTTGAATTCGATTACCGGTTGCTTCATCATCTTCAGCATGGTCTGTCTCACCAAGACGTTTCAATAAATCGCTACGACTAAAATAGGCCATTGGATAATGTGGATTAATCTCAATTGATCGATTAAAATCATCCAAAGCTTTCTCATAATCTTCAAGTACCATGTAAGCATTTCCCCTACTACAATAAATCTTTTCATTGGAAGAATTTATTTTTAGGTAGGCATTATAATCTTCAATTGCCGCACTATAGTTTTTATTTCGAAAATGTGCCGTCGCCCGAGAGAATAAAGCTATAATATTCTCAGGTTCTTTTTCTAAAACCTCACTAAATATTTTAACACTTTTTTCAAAATTACCTTTTACTAAAGCTTCTTTACCATCAAGCATTAACTCTTCTATCATTTCAACCTGTTACTTTTTATGTTTCTATAATTATCATTAATAATAAAACAACACTAAATCTTTAAGATTAATCACTTATTTAAATTAAGGATTCAAAGCTAAGGTATAATCTCAATATTGTCAATCAATCGAATGCTGCCAAAATAAACAGCTAAGGATATTAAAACTCCCCCGGCAATATCCTGAACTGGTTCTAATTTTACGACATCTGTAATAGCGATATAATCAATTTTTATAGAAGGCACCTGATTAATTAATTGCTCCATTTTTGCTATAATTATGGCAGACTTTTTTTCCCCTTTCGAAACTATTTTTTTTGCAAGTAGCAAAGATTGAAACAGTACTGCGGCAGAACGAATTTGTGCCAGCGTTAATCCTTCATTACGGGAACTTAGTGCTAAACCGTTTGAATCTCTGAAGATGGGGCAACCTTTAACTGTAATATTATAATTTAAATCATAAACCAATTTTTTTACAACAAGTAGTTGTTGCACATCCTTTTGACCAAAATATACAGTTTGGGGGTAAATAATGTTAAAAAATTTTGTTAATACTGTACAAACACCATCAAAATGGCCTTTTCGTGTCATTCCTTCCAATTGATCGGAAAGATTCAGGTTTTTTACTATAGTATTAAAATCCCGGGGATAAATATCTTCTGCTTCAGGCATAAAAAGAACATCAACACCTTCTTTTTCTAAAATTCCTATATCTTGTTCTGTTTTTCGTGGATATTTGGCCAGGTCAGATAAATCATTAAACTGGGCTGGATTTACAAAAATACTAACAATACAAACATCATTTTCCTTTATGGCTTGTTTGATCAGAGAGATATGACCCTGATGTAAAGCTCCCATGGTCGGTACAAATCCCCAAATTTGTTTGGATTGAAGTTTTCTTAGTTCCTGTATCTTAGGGATATCCTTGATAATTATCATTTAAATTTATTGAAGCGATTACGCAGAAGGTTTTAGAAAGATTGTAATCTAATTATATCTATTTTTCGCTAATCAGATGTTTTGTCAATGAATATTAAAGATTCCAGTAGAATTAGTTCATTTTGATCACAGAATCAACATCTATAATGTCTTATCAAATTGATTAATTTTCTGACATATGCTAATCGTGGAAGCCTGTTCCACTTTGCATTTTAGACATCAACAATTAATAATAAATATCTTTTATTTAATACAAATTTTTTATGAGTGAGCCCTATTTCAAAAAAGGGGTGTTATTAATCAATATTGGTACACCTGAAAATACTGAAATTAGCAGCATCAGAAAGTTTTTAAAAGTATTCCTGATGGATCGCCGTGTTATTAGTATTCCCTATATTCTTAGATGGTTCATATTAAATCTTTTTATTTTACCGCATAGATCTGCCAAAGTTGCTGTAAAATATAAAAGAATCTGGAAAAAAGAGGGATCTCCCTTAATGATTTATTCTAAGAGAATCAAACAGTTACTTAATGAAGAATTAGGAAAAAACTATCTTGTTGAAATAGCAATGCGCTATGGATCACCTTCTATTCAAACAAGTATTTCTAAATTAATGCAAAAAAAGGTAAATGAACTGCAAATAATTCCACTGTTTCCACAATATTCTTCTGCAGCAACCGGGTCAGCTATCGAAAAAGTGTTAAAAACGATGCAAAGATTTAACTACTTCCCAAAAATTCAGATCAATAGTTCATTTTACGATCATTCGGATTATATTCAAACGATCGCAAATATAGGGAAAAGCCATAAGCCCGCAAAGTATGATCACATCCTTTTTAGTTTTCATGGAATCCCGGTCAAGCAATTAACGGATCCAACCTCCAAAACAAATTGTATTCAAAGTTCAGATTGTTGCCGGGAAATCACTGAAATGAATCATAATTGTTATCGGGCTCAATGCTTTAAAACTGCTCATTTGATAGCTAATTCACTGGACATTAACCCAAAACAATATAGTGTCAGTTTTCAATCTCGACTTGGCAAAACCGAATGGATTAAGCCATATACAGTTGAACTGGTCCAGAATTTTCCAAAATCAGGAGTCAAAAAACTATTGGTGTTTTGTCCATCTTTTGTGATTGATTGTTTGGAAACACTGGATGAAATTGGTTTCGAATTATCAAATATTTTTGTCAAACATGGTGGGGAAAAGCTAGAATTAGTGCCTGCATTAAATGATCATTTATCATGGATACAAACACTTTCAGATTGGATAAAAGACAAATAAATTATACTGCCATAATCACTTTACACTCGTTCGGCATTACCTTCGCGTAAATTTGTCAGACGATGGGTATGGGTCTTGGCTATTTCTGTAAAAATATGATTCTTAGTCATATCTCTCTTAATAACAGTTTCAACAGCTTTAATTGCCGTATCTATAATTTTGCTTTGATCGTCTGGGGTAAATAATCCAAAAGAAAGTTGGGCGATAAATGCAACATTAAAAAAAGGATCGGTCTCAAATGCCTGATATAAAGCCTGCCCATCCAATTTTTGTATGGCAGCCATGTTCTCCTTCAGGATTACCCGGCTGATATTTTGCATTTTTTTCTGATCCGTTTCCAGTGCTGCTATCTTATACCGGGTAAAGTTAATGACTGATTTTACAGATACTTTCCTTAGATAAAGTACACGGTTTGAGCTAGGCAAGAATTCCAGAACTGTATTCACAGTATTGACTAAAATCGGTATACGGGCAAAAGCAACTAACAGGGCGTATATATATGCAATCAATTCACCAGCTGTTACAATACCACTTTGTTCTTTTGGCTTTCCCTGCTCAATTAATCGACCCGCATTGCTAATATCAAGGTATGACAGAATAGCGGTATAATAGGTGGTTGTTTTTAATTTTTTCTTCAGGAGGGCAATGACGTTCAAGGATTTTGATTTATCAGCACCCAGCAAATCACAAACTCTCATGGATAAAGTTAAGGATTTTTTTTGGCGATCTAAACGGGGATCATGGGCAACAACATCAAAGGCTCTTATTTGACTTCGCTTTATCCGCTCTACTAAAGAAAAATAAATTTTCAAAAAATTTTCGCAATTATAAATACTAATCCCATCACTTAAAAGGGCCTTTGTCGCTTCTTTAGTTGCTGTTTTCAATCCATTAACCATCTCTTTTTGATTACTGGAATTCATCAGCATGCCATGGGTACAAATTGCGGAAAGCATGAACAAGGTAGGGTTCTGTGTATGTTTTTTCATCAGTTTATTGACAATAACACGTGTATTTCCAGGAGACTGAATCGCTTGTTTTCTAAGTTGATTAATTTCGTCAGGGCTAATGCCCTTTTTATTAAATATTCCAAATACTTTTTTCTTTGTTTTTGTATTTATTATACCTTCTATATTCCAAAAATCATCTTTTTCTGGAATCGGAACTTTTTGGGCCTCATTTATCATTTCTACTACTCTAGAATCTAAAGAAGCACCTGCTTGTTTGCTTTTTTTCTCACCCGTATCCTTTGGGACATCATTTTCTTTATCTGTACTTGCCATATCCAGTAATTTTATTTTTTTAATACGTGGTCAATAATAGTGTAGCCTGACACTATGCTGTATAATATACAACAAGAATGAAGTTACTTGAAAATCAGATTACACATAAAATGTAATTTTTAGACTGTTCGATTTTAATACTAATCTTTATTATAGGTAAACTAAATGAAAGAATATAGCATTTTATGAAAATCCAACTAATTTAGTTCTTAATTAATGAAACAATTCCTTCTGGAAGCCCGTATGATGCAATATGAAATTTTTGTTACCGGCCGTGTACAAGGAGTATCTTATCGTTATTACACTCAAAAACAGGCACAGAAATTAGGTTTGGTTGGTTATGTTAAAAATCAAACCGATGGCTCTGTGAAAATCCTCGCACAAGGTGAAACCATTAATCTTGATAAATTAAAAAAATGGTGTAGCATTGGTTCTCCATATTCAAGTGTTAAAGATGTAAGATGCCAAATCAGTGCTGAAACAGAACCCTATTCATCTTTTAGTATTTCCTATTAACAACTATTTAATTTCACGAATCGATCTAATGAAAAATATTATTATAAAAACTCCCGTTCAAAAACATAAATATACTGTTTCCATTGGAAGCGATCATACAGCATCCAGTTTAAATGAACTAATCAATCAATATTCTAAGACAGATATTTACATCGTCACCAATGACACGATTGATAATTTATATAAAGACTACTTCAAGAACATTATCAGCAATAAATATAATCAGCATCTATTAATATTGCCCGATGGGGAACAATTTAAAAATATCAACTCCATTCAAAAAATCTATGATTTTTTTGCAGCTAATAAGGCGAATCGTTCCAGTATTGCTATTGCTTTTGGAGGTGGCGTAATTGGTGACATGACCGGATACGCGGCAGCCACCTATATGCGGGGAATGAGTTATATCCAAATTCCCACCACTTTACTATCCCAGGTAGATAGCAGCGTAGGAGGAAAAACCGGTGTTAATCACTCATCGGGTAAAAATATGATTGGAGTTTTCAATCAACCAATACAGACAATTATTGATATTAAATTTTTGACGACATTACCAAAAAGAGAAATTATCGCTGGCTATGCAGAGTTGATCAAAGCAGCATTTATTAATAACATAAATCTATTCGAACAATTATTATCCATTAATACACACCAGATCCTGGATGATCCTGCTTTTTTATCCAGCGCCATTTATCAGGCATGTCAAATTAAGGCCAATGTGGTTGAAGAAGATGAAAAAGAAAGAGGTGTCCGCGCAATATTGAATTTTGGTCACACTCTCGGGCACTTCCTGGAGACCTACACCGGTTATGACAAGTACCTCCATGGCGAAGCTGTTATCGCTGGGATGGATTTTGCTGCCTGGTTTTCTCAGGAAAAGGGCTTACTCTCCAATCAACAATTCAATCAAATCCATCAACATCTGGATAATTTGAATATTAAATTACATATTCCGAGGCCCTCTAAAGAAACATTTATTGAGTTAATCAAACATGACAAAAAAGCATCCCGTCAAGGGATTCGATTTATCGGGTTGAAACAGATCGGAAGCTATCATATATTTGAAAACACGAGCCCTGAAGAATTATGGCAAAAATTTCAGGATTATCTTTGTTCAAAACTTTCTTTTATTATTATTAAATAAAAATCCGTCCCCAAAAGAGTATTTTTGTTCCGGGACTCAATTTGAATCAATTAAACACTCGACCAATCGGTAAAACCTTTGGTTTCTGACCATCCTCAGAGAGAATGGTTTTATCCATTAGATTAAATTATTCTGAGGTATTTAATTGCCAATATCAAAACTAAAATTTTTAAATTGGATTATCTTAGGTTCAATAGTAGGCTGTTCAACATTAAAACCAAATTTTGACCATGATATTTTCCCAGAAAAATATAATTTTCCAAAAACACAAACTGAAGTTTCTGAAGGAAGCCAAGTAGAACAAATCAATCAATTGAAACCAGATACCTTCAAGGATATCATAAACTTATGGAGTAATTATAAATTCAATTTAATTTATCATCAGAACCATCCTATTTTATCCTATAATCGTTATGATCTCATCGACTTGTATTACCATTTAAATAATTCATTTAAAATATACTACATCAACAACTTAAAATATGATTCAGTAAAAGACTTAAATCAATTGCTTGATCGCCTGCAATGTATACCGCTTTCTAATTTAGAAGTTAGATTTATGTTAAACAATGGTTCAATATCCAGCGTATCCAATAAAAGACTAACGATGTTAATTATTTCTCTACATGAGGCCTTAATGAAAAAAGGGTATCAACCTGTTTATCCAAAAATTCGATCTGATTATTTAAGAAAAGTATATCAGGAACCCCCGTTAAGAGTGCCTGAGGATTTCAATGCTATCGATGAACATAAAGATTTCCTGGCAACCAGACCTTATTTTTATAATTTTTTATTTTGTAGAAATCAAAATTCTGATTAACCCTGCAATTATAGACCTTATCCATGATAAACTGTACAGAATATAGTCATCTCAAACAAATTTCAGATACCGAAGCAGCAATTATTTACCAAGCTTCTAAAAATAATAACGCATCAAATGTCTTAATAAAATACTTCAAACAAAAGTTCTACAAGGAAGATCTTGATATTTTGACGAATAGTTTCCAAAAAAGCCATAAATTGATGGGGTCGATTGCGCCAAAAGAACTATCATTGGAATCATCTGACAATTCTGTGCAATTGGTTTTTGAAAATGGAAATCTGAATTTTCTCTCTAATATTTTGAAAGAAGGAAAAATTGAACTGGTGGATTTCCTTTCATATGCAATTTTGATTGCCAAGAAGCTCAACGAATTACATAAAAAAAGAGTGGTAAATCTTGATTTACGACCTGAAAATATAATTGTTAGTTCTGATAAAAAAGGAATTTTTTTTATTAGCTTTTTTTCCCGATCATTACCATTGGAATCTAATCGTTATCGACATCCGGTTAAACTTGATGAAAATCTTTATCAATACACCTCCCCTGAACAGACCGGTCGTATCAATCTTCAGATAGATCAGAGAAGTGATATGTATTCTCTGGGTGCAATATATTATGAAATATTAAGTGGTAAACAACTATTCAATTCCCATGATTACCAAGCTTTGATTCATAACCACATTGCTAAAATGCCGGTTCCAATTGACAGCATTCCGGAATCCATTAATGCCATCATATTAAAACTTCTATCAAAAAGTGTTGAAGACCGGTATCAGAACGCATATGGGTTACTGAAGGATTTAGAAGAGTGTTTTGAAGCTATGACAAACAATCAGGAGATTCCAGTCATTAACCTTGGTAAATATGACTTTATTGACCGTTTTCATGTACCGGTTAAATTATATGGTGCTCAAAAAAATATTTTAATACTGCTGGAATCTTTTAACAGAGTTTGCACAGGTAGTGTTGAGTTGACTATTGTTAAAGGTTCAGCCGGAATGGGAAAGTCCACATTGATTCGTAAGTTATATGAACATATCCATTTAAAAAAAGGATATATTGCCGAGGGAAAATTTGAAAAAGAGTTCAAAGACACACCTTTTTACTCTCTTGTAAAGGCCTTCCAAAATCTTATTAGACAGATATTAATGGAAGATGAATCTGTCATTATCAAATGGAAGGAAAAATTGATGGATTGTTTAGGTCAAAATGGACAGCTATTAATTGATTTTATCCCTGAAATTGAAATCATCATCGGAAATCAACCACCTGTACCTGAAGTTTCACCTGATGAAGCTCAAAATCGATTAAACTACATCTTCAACAAATTTTTACAAACATTTACCAGTGAAGGACGACCACTGGTTATTTTTTTAGATAGTTTTCATTGGGCAGACATTGCTTCCATTCAGTTGATTCATGCTAGTTTAATAGATATTAACAGCAAATATATTCAAATTATTTTAGCCTACCGGGAAGCGAGTATTATCAATGCACATACGCTTTCAATCGCTAAAGATGCTATCCGCCACTTTGGCACGCGTATTCAGGAAATAGTTGTTGAGTCATTACCAAAAGAAGATATCATGCTTTTAATTGAAGAAGCCCTTAGTTTTAAGCAAGATTATGAATCATTAGCAGCCTTAATTCTCCAAAAGACAAATGGCAATCCGTTTTTTGCGAAACAATTGCTAAAAACTTTTTATGATAAGAAATTAATTCAATTTGACTCAGTTAACGGTGGTTGGGTTTGGGATTTAAATCAAATTCAGGAAGCTGAAATTTCTGAGAATGTCATAGAGTTAATGACGGATAAAATATTGGATTTTCCACCGGAATCTATTGAGATTATGAAGGTAGCCGCCTGCATTGGAAATCAATTCGATCTCACTACTTTAGGTATCGCTTCCGGTGTTGAAGAGGATATTGCAGAAAGATTGTTACAAATACCGCTTCAGGAGGGCTTAATTCTACCCTTACTATCAAAAAACCACTCATCAGATTCACAAAAGAGTAATAATTATAAGTTTTTGCATAGTCGTGTTCATTCGGCTTCCTACAATATGCTGACACAGAAAGAAAAAAAACAAACCCATCTCATGTTGGGTAAATTGTTGCTGGGAAACGTGCAACCAAATGAATTCGAAAAACATGTTTTTAAAATAGTGAATCATATGAATTTAGGTCTTTCATTAATTAAAGATCTGGATCAAAAACATCAATTGGCTACTCTTAATCTAAATGCAGGTGAAATCGCTAAATTGTCATCTGCATATGATGCCGCCTGGAAATATTTTGCCTTAGGAACTGATCTATTAACTGAAGAAAGCTGGGAAAAAAACTATGAATTATGTAAGGCTTTATATTTAAAACGATCGGAAAGCGAGTATTATAGTGGCAATGATATCGCTGCAGAACCGATATTTGATTTATTGCTGAACAATGTAAAAACCAATCGTGAAAAAGTTGAAGTCACCAATATAAAGTTAAATTTGTATATTAAAAATGGTCGATTTCGTGATGCTGTTGAAATTGGTATTGAGGCCTTAGAAACACTTTTTAAGGAAAAAATTCCACCTAATGATGCAGAAGTAACCATTATTTCCCAGGTGAAAGTGCAGGAAATTCATTCTACATTAGACCAACAGAATATAAAAAATCTAATTTTCCTGCCTGAAATGGAGGATGTGGATATTAAAGCATTAATGGAGTTAATCACCAATATCATCCCCGCTGCTTATTATGTCAGAAGAAATTTATGGATTTTGCTGACCCTTAAAATGATCGAACTGAGTCGAAAATATGGCAATACAATTTATTCAGCCTTTGGATATATGAACTATGCGGTATTGTTATGTTCAGGTCTGGAAGATTTCAAAACTGGTCATGCTATGGGACTATTAGCTTTAGACATCAAAAACAAATTCAAAAGTTCAGAAATAGATAGTCATCTTAATTTTTTATTCGGTAGTTATATCAGTCATGTTAAGGATAACGCTCATAAAAACTTAAACTATTTAAGAAGATCATACCAAGCCGGTATTGATTATGGTGATTTCGTAAGTGCTGCTAACAGCGTCAACTTTATGATGAAGACCCATATTATAATTGGCTCGCATTTAGGAGAAATTGAAGCAGAAATCCGTAAATACCAGGATTTTGTAGAACAATATAATGATCAAGATTTAAAAAATATTATTAAAATTACAGAACTATTCAATTACTTAGGAAAAACAAGAACTCAGGAAGAAAAATCATCAATAGATACTTTGAAAGAAGAACAACTAATTGTTGAACTACAAGCAAGAAAAAATGTTTTACCCCTACAATGGTATTATCTAATAAAAGCACAATTAATGTTTATACTTTCAGAATATCACCTGGCACTAGAATTAATTAAAGCATCCGATAAACTAATAACCGGATATTCTCAATTAGCCGTTTCAGAACATTATTTTTACTATTCAATCATCATAACAGTTAATTACCAAAGTTTTAATGACGATGAAAAGAAAGTTTATTGGGATATACTAAAAAATAACCATCAAAAATTAAAGAAACTCTCTGAAAACTGCCCAATTAATTATCAGGATAAATTTAGAATTATTTCTGCTCAAATGGCTGGAATCTCAGGTAATTTCATTGAAGCGATAACATTGTTTGATGAAGCCATAAAAACAGCCAAAGAAAGTGGAAGAATTCAAAATGAGGCTATCGCCAATGAACTGGCAGCCAGGTACTTTTTATCAAAAGATAAAGAAACCATTGCAGGAGCATATTTAAGGGCAGCTGCTCATGCTTATACCAGATGGGGAGCACTTGTTAAAAATCAACAGCTGGAAAACAATTTCCCTTCTTTATTGACCATAAAACGTTCTATTTTAAATGAGTTAGAGTATCCATTGGCAACATTCGACCAGGAAAAAAACAGTATCGATTATAAAGAAATCATTCAATCAATCCAACATATTTCCAGTGAATTAATATTGGAAAAGTTGTTAAAATTATCTTTAAATATTATTATGAAACATGCCGGTGCAACTGCAGGCCATTTTCTCTTGGATATCGATGGGCAGCTGACAATTGTAGCAGAAGGTGTTTTTAATAAAGAGCCACCAGTAAAAATTACATCTTTGCCACTGGAAGAATATACTTCAATTGCCAAAGGTGTTGTTTTCTATGTCATTAGAACTGGCAAATCTGTTACATTAAATGATGCTTCGAACGAAGGCATTTTTATTTATGATCACTATGTTTCAAAAAACAAATTAAAATCAATACTCTGTTTACCGATATCCAGTCATGGAAAATTAATAGGCGTCATTTATTTAGAAAACAAATTAACTGTTCAGGCTTTTTCTGACAGTATTACCGAAGTATTAAATATTTTAATATCACAAATTGCAATTACACTGGATAATTCATTGTTATATTCTAATCTTGCAAAAATGACAGAAAGTCTAAATAAGGATAAAAGCGATCTAAAAGAACAAATTCAAAAAATAGAGCAAAAAAAGGAGCAATGAGGTTTTCATGTTCTTTTCAAAAGAAAAATTAAGCACATCTTATTTAGTTGAAAACGAATAAAATTACTGTTAATTATTAATTAATGTACCAAATATTAAAACCATTTTACCCTATTATTCATATGAATATTCAAGAAAAAAGGATCAATAATATTGCCATCGTCCTTGTCGAAGGAAACATTGCTCTAACAAGTTCCATTGAACTCAGAAATTTTGTAAAACCTATAGTCGAAAATAATGATGTTTCAGACTTATTGATGAATTTTGAGAAAGTATCAACGATCGACTCATCAGGTGTTGGTGTGATTGTTCAAATTTATAAATCACTATCTGAAAATAAAAAAAGATTAATTATCACAAATTTAAATGAAAAATGTTATGACGTCTTTTTATTGACTCGATTAAATAAAATATTAACGATTATTAAAACTGAAAGCGAAGGACTTGATTTACTGAAGTAATATAAATGGCCTGAAAATAAAAAAGCCCGATCTAACGATAAATTAGATCGGGCTTTTTTATTTGGCATCCCCAAGGGGATTCGAACCCCTGTCGCCGCCGTGAAAGGGCGGTGTCCTAGGCCGACTAGACGATGGGGACATACTATTGGTGAGCCGGGGGGGGATCGAACCCACGACCACCTGATTAAAAGTCAGGTGCTCTACCAACTGAGCTACCGGCCCTACATTCTGTAATATTGTTAATGAAGCAGTCAAATAAAAACCCCGATCAATACTTAATCGGGGTTTTAGGTAGTGTATCGTTAAGATGGCATCCCCAAGGGGATTCGAACCCCTGTCGCCGCCGTGAAAGGGCGGTGTCCTAGGCCGACTAGACGATGGGGACA
>JABHWU010000079.1 GCA_018657625.1 Deltaproteobacteria bacterium
AATAGTCCGATCGGATAGTCGGAAATGGTTTTTAGTTGTATGCCAAAGGTATGGATGGATTTAGGCGTTTCCGGAAATACAATACCTTTGGCTTGGCATCTGCTGAATAGTTAAAAATAATTAAATTATAAACAGTTTAAAAAAGTGCCAGTTTGCTCCAATTAGACAAAATGAACTCAGGTGTTTAAAAATAGTGAATAGTGTAAAATTACATAACTAACCAGTTTGATATAACCCAAAATTTTTCTAGTCTGCCATATCAATAAGATTGCCGTGGTTTTTTTTAAAATTTGACTTAAGCCATTTCATTGAGTTATGTATAGATCATATAACTGCTTTATATAGTGCTATTTATTCAGTTAATTCAATTGTTTATTCTTTTATTTCAAACTAAAATAGAAGTTAATCTGCCTTTCAGGAGGTACTCCATAGGCGCTGAATGGTAAAACTATTGGCAGTATTAGGGCAGTCAAATTGAAATAGTTTTCCATCCGATAGATGGATGCCATAAATTCCGAAATGTCGGAAAGTGACTACTATTTCAAGCATCCATTAGTCTTTCTCGTATCCAACTTGGATTTCTTCGACAATCAAGCACAGCCATGACCAATACTTCTTTTTCAGCAAGCCGATAGTAAACAGCGAAAGGGAATCTTTTTGACAAAAGTCGATAATACCCGAAAACTTTCGCATGAATTCCTTCGAAGAATTTTAGAGAATCGATGTCAGAATAGAGAGAGTCTAAAAAATATGATCCAAGTCCGGTGGATTGCCTTTCATAGAATTTAAATCCGTCTTCCAAGTCTTTTTCTGCGACATCCAGAATTTTGACTTTCATTTCACGTTTTTTCTTATTCTATCTTTTGCTTCCTCCCAATCACAAACTGAAACTTTACCCGTCGCCAACGCATCTTCCCGATCAGAGAGAATGTCTTTGTGCCAAAGAGGAGAATCTAGCTTTTGTTCTTCTTTGCTTAAATCAGCCCAAACAGATTCCAATAAGTTGAGTTTTTGTCCAAAAGTGAGGTCCGAAAGTGAGATGTTTAATGGTTCCATTTTTCTTTTCCCTAAAAGATAAAAAATCATTCAATTGCTTTTTCGTATCTAGGTTCAGTGTAGTTCCTTTTAACGATTATTGAAACAGGAAAACGATAGATAAAAATATATAAAACTTTTCCTGCATGGTTAAAATATTATTTTCATTGTGATCTGGCAGTACTTCCACATTTCCGATCTGAATTTGGCTGAAAGTTCTCATATTCTTTGTATATTGACTCACGAACCTTCATTTAATTGCTTTTTGGTTTTGGAATTCATTTAGAATTAGACAATCTGTCCCTACTATGCCTCAATAGGATAACCCTATAATCTAAGATACTTTAATCATCATTCCATTACCTATTTAATCGATGACTAAATAAGCAAGTTTATCAATATTTTAAATGGTGCCATTCTCGCTTAACAGGAACACATGGTTCCACCTTTGGTGGAAATCCATTGGGATCAGCCATCGCTTCTGCAGCGCTGGATGTCATTGTTGATGAAGGATTAATACAAAAATCAGCTGAAATGGGGGCTTATTTAAGAGAAAAACGGAGAGGAATGAACTCAGAACTGGTTAAAGAAGTCCGGGGTAAAGGTTTACTCATTACAGTCGAATTGGTTGATGCCGCTGGTAAAGCCCGTCAATATACTGAAGCAATGATGAGGGAAGGTGTCCTGGCAAAGGAAACACATGAAACTGTCATTCGATTTGCACCACCACTGGTTATTTCCCAAGAAGAAGTTGATTGGGCGATGGAACGTATCAAGTCAGTTTTGGTTAAAAACTCTGGGACGTAGTTGCGATTTGCCAAACTTAATTGAATTAATTATCAGTAATAAATTGTAAACTTAATGATCAATATATTATGGATTTGGTGGCGGTGACGTTTTTCTGGACCGACGATGTTACTACTGGGTTTCTAGGGAAAATAATATTTTTGCAAACAGGAACTTTATCATCCCGCGCCCTAAAAATTTAACCTACTGCTATATAAGGTGTTACAATTCTAACTGGTACACAATTTGTTAATACTTTAAAAACTATACACCATCTGCTTTTAGAGCAATTTATCAGTTATTGCTTTAAAACAACGATTTGGCTAAGTAATTGATAATATTAATAAAAAATGGTGGAGGTGGCGGGAATCGCTCACCAGATGGATTAATATTCTTATATATCAATATGTTATCAGGCATGGAATAAAATTTTTTCGTCTGGGTGTCGGTAAGAGTGTATTTCTTTCTACACCGTTGATATTTATTCCATAATACCATTTCTATACTGGGTAATGCAAATTATCTCCAATAGATTTTAACTTAGTATAGAATTTTGAATCCAATAAGAAAAGTCCAAAAGAAATAGTTGTTTGGGGAGAATTCATCCGACTCCTAAATTGAATAATTAGGACGCCGGTTCGGTTCCCAAATCCTCCATCGAATTCAAAAGAAATTCTTAGGTTATCCAGCAGGAATGAGATTAAGTTGGGGGTCAAAAAACCGCCACCTCCACCATTTTACCCCTATACCTTCCATATCTACTCCAGCACTCGCATTAACTCGTTCATATCATAGCTAATTTGTTGTTTTGTAAATTTTTATTGGGAAATTGTAATGTTACGGAAGCCACTGGGATTTCCTTTGGGGTA
>JABHWU010000107.1 GCA_018657625.1 Deltaproteobacteria bacterium
GAATATTTATTTAATTCAATTATAACTGAGATGTATAGATTACTAAGATGAAGTATGGGGGTTGTGACTTTTGCAATGACAAAGCAGTAAATTAAGGTATGTTTTTGACGCTTAAACTAGCTGTGAAAATCGGTGTTAAATGCCCCCCCAAAAAAGCCAATCCATTTCAATTAGATAGATTCCTGTTCCCTGATCTCTCGTGAGAATTACAGTCATAGAGATAATAAAGCAAGGGGTCCTTTTATTGTCCTTTTATTTACCCTTTTACTAAAATATCTTCTAGTTTGGTCTCCGGTCCACAATATTGAACACCTAAAAAGTACCGTCAAAGATATCGTCAGTTTATTATTTTTAGGAATAATTTTAGAACAAAATCGGAAAGATCGATGTAGGTTATCTGCTATCTTATCTCAAGTAGACGAATTATTGACTTTTCTGATACCTTTTTAATATGTACAAGAAAATTGTGGAAAAATTAAGGGACAATGAAGCGTTTTTAAAACTTTGACTATGAAAGATATGACAAGTAAAAAACAAGTGCTGGAGACATTAAATCAATTTAAGAATATCTATTTAGAAAAGTATGGAGTCACTGCGTTGGGCATTTTTGGATCCACAGCCAGAGATGAAACTCACGAAGATAGTGATATTGATATCGTCGTAAAAATGAAAAAACCGGATCTGTTTTATTTGGTTCACATAAAGGAAGAACTTCAGGAGGTTTACGATGCAAAAGTGGACATCGTCCGATATCGTGAAAAAATGAATCCATTTCTGAAAAAAAGAATTGATAACGAGGCGATTTATGTTTGATAAAGAGCTTCCGATTGATATTATGATTTCAGATTTACAGCTTTGACTCCGGGCACATATAGAAAGGCAATTTTTGGTTATGGAGAAAATTACAACGGTTAAAAAATTTTTAATCGAACATGCTAAATTGAATCCCGTTTCATTTCATATGCCAGGACATAAGGGTGCGGCATTCTATAAAAGATTTGGACACAATGATTTTTTAGAAAACTTTATTGATTGTGATGTTACTGAGATTATCGGAGCTGATAATCTGTTTCTGACTGAAGGAATTTTAAAGGAGGCTCAGGATGTCTATTCTGAGCTTTATGATTCCCGAAAGTCTTATCTGCTTATTAATGGTTCGAGTAGCGGTATTATCGCTGCTATTTTGGCATCCGTTTCGAAAGGAAAGAAGCTGATTATGGCGCGGAATTGTCATAAATCAGTATTTAATACTTTGACGCTTGCCGATATTCAACCGATTTATGCATATCCTGAGCTGAACGATGATTATGATATTTCAGGTCCGATTCCGCCTGAGGAAATCGACTTGTTGTTGAAGAATAATCCTGACGCTGACGCAGTTATTCTTCCAAGTCCGAATTATTACGGCATTTGTTCAGATATTGAAGCAATTTCGGATATTGTCCATAGAAATAATAAGATCCTGATCGTAGATCAGGCTCATGGGGCACATCTGAAGATATTTAGCAAATACGGAATAACAGAACTACCGGAATCAGCGGAAGAATCCGGTGCCGATATTGTAATCAACAGTACACACAAAACTCTGGCCTCCCTAACCCAAAGTGCGATTCTCAATCTGAATTCAGACAGGGTTTCTCACTATATGATTGAAGATAAACTACAATGTATTGAAAGCACAAGTCCTTCTTATGTGCTGATGACTTCATTGGATATTAATGCCGGTATCCTTAAAACCCATGGGTATGAGCTGATGCAGGATTGGATTGACAACCTTAACTATTTCTATGATGAAGCAATAAAGATCCCAGGTTTGGAGCTTATTGACAGGATACCGGGAATGGATTGGACTAAAATAAATTTTAGTTTCAGGAAGTTCGGGATCTCCGGCCATGAATTAGAACAGTTGTTATTAGCAAAAAACATTTTCATCGAGCTTTATACCGGAGACCTTGTGATGTCCATGACCGGCATTGGCAATACCAGAGATGATTTTCGAGCTTTTTTAGAAGCATTAACCGAAATCAGCGAAAACAGGATAAATAATCAAACTGATAGTACTAGCTATGCAAGCGAAGAAAATGCAACAAAACACGTATTAGCTTTCAAACGAGCAGCCATATATGAAATTCCGAAAAAAGCCAAAAGAGTGCCTTTGATGGAAGCGGAAGGATTGATCTGCAAGATGAGCGTCATCCCATACCCACCCGGAGTTCCATTAGTGTGTCCAGGCGAAAAGTTTGAGCGGGAAACATTATTATATATACAAACACTCCGTGAGAAAGAAGAAAAAGTGATAGGCGTTAATTCCGCAGGTGAAGTTTTAGCAGGAGATTGTCATTCTTATTGAAAGCAGATGATTGAACGACTACTGACTAAAAGCCGGTAGATTCATTTAGCCGACTGAAAGTCGAGCATGCGCGACTGAAGTCGACAGAGATTAGGCTTAAGCCGACTGGAAGTCGCTTAACCATCGTCTTTATCTATTGTGAAAGTATCATCAAATGATTTATCCAGATGACTTTCAATTTACGCACAAACCATTTCTTCGGTAACTTGACCATCGGTGATACAGATATAGTCACATGCCCAAATATGTTGCATAGATCCAGTATACTTAACTACTCATAAACCAGTGATAATTCAAATTATATCAACTTTTCCAGTAAAAAAATGAATGTCCTCCAACTTGGCATTTATGTTAATTTAAAATTAAACCAATAATATTAATGTTTGCCAGATTAGGACAATGGTGGTGTGATTAAGTCCACGGAGGGGAAATAGGTTTGGTATCGGGAAACATCCCGGGTTATTAGTTCCATTTCAGAAACGGCGGCATGTGCCCCAATAAAAAAATCAGGCATGGTCGCGTTTTTTGTTCCTTTTCTCTTTTTGTAGCTAATGTAAGCCTTTCCTGCTAAAAACAATGCTTCTTTAGGCATTTGAAGTATTTTAAACCCACAAGTGTCCAATGCCTTCTCAACTTCTTCAATGCGTTCAAATCCGATAGAAATTTCAGTATAGATAATCGGATTGATTGATAGTTTGTGGGTCAAACTGTATTGAGACAAAATAGATTCTGACCATTCATGCCAATTTTGATCATTCAAGAAAATATCCAGTATGATATTTGAGTCAACCAGGATATTTCTCATTCATCTCCTCTGGTGAGCTGCATAATTTCTTCTGTACTCATTTTAACGGTAGCAACACCTCTTAGTTGCTTAAATTTATTTTCTGTTCCTAATTTTCTTTCAATATAGACTCTCCGATTTTCAACTTTGAATTCCACCTCTGATTCAGGCAAAATACCAAATTCTTCTCTAATATGCCTTGGGATAGTTACCTGGCCTTTTGTTGTGACTCTCATATTATTCTCCTATTATTACGTAGTGTCTGAACGAAAAGTAGGTAATTAGGGGACATGTACAATTTCTAGTAAAAGCTTATACTTTTAGATACCAGGTCGTTACGTGTCCCCTAATTACCGGATTGAAAGAAAATAATAGCATTTTCGTCCAATCGCTACGTATTACATGTAATAGTATTACTTGTAATAATAATACTTTTTTATATTGGAGCGGTCAAGTTTCATCCGCTGATTATTTGTAATTAGCTTTAAGATCCGGTGATAGTATACTTAACTACTCATATACCAGCGACAATTCAAATTATATCAACCTCTTCTGATAAAAAAATGCGAGGAAAAGTTTGATTTTTTAAAATTTGCTAACAGTGTGTGAAGGAATTAAAGGAAGAGAGGGACTTTTCCATCAAAAATTTCTATAAATCATTTCAATTGAAGCAGACCAGCTTCGCTGTTTTCAAAAACACTGATAATACGAATGGTATGTTTTCTAATTAAATTTTCAATATCACTAACTCTTACATTGCCACATCGAATCCAAATAATAAATGGTGGTGCACCATACAGATCAGAATAATCGGTAAAGTCAGAATCTTTGGTTACAATCACAAATTGCTTATTTTTAGCATAATCCCAA
>JABHWU010000100.1 GCA_018657625.1 Deltaproteobacteria bacterium
GTTTGACATTTTTTGCAATTCCCACGGCGGCATTGCTATAAAAATAGATACCGGTGACTGCATAACTGGACTTGGGATTAATCGGTTTTTCAACGATTCCTATCACGTTTCCTTTCTCATCAAAACTTGCCACTCCATATCTCTCGGGATCTGAAACATTATATCCAAAAATAGTTGCGCCACCCGTTTCTTCAACATAATCTTCGGCTCTTATTAACAAATCAGTGAGACCTCTACCATAAAAAAGGTTATCTCCAAGGATCAAGCAAACGTTTTCATCAGCAATAAATTCCTCTCCGATAATCAACGCCTCCGCCAGACCATTCGGATGCTCCTGCACCGCATAGAAAAAACTCATTCCCAATTGGTGGCCATCACCGAACATTATCTCAAATCTTGAAATATCCTCAGGTGTACTGATAATTAATATTTCCTTTATCCCTGCCAGCATTAATACCGATAATGGATAATACACCATCGGTTTGTCATAAATAGGTAGTAATTGTTTACAAATTGCCAACGTAGCGGGGTATAGGCGTGTCCCACGGCCAACAGCTAATATGATCCCTTTCATAAGATGGTTATTACCTTTAAATTAGATTTTACTGGATAGTTACAAATCTATTAACTATTTCATCGGCCTGTTTATAATGATTCTTAGTATTTTATAGCTGATTCAATCATTTTTGTTTCCTAAAATCAAGGGATGACTCAATATATATTCTTTCCTATCTTCAGATGGATATAAATCAGTACATCTTGGCTGTGGCAGTCACACTAATTCCCTACATCAATAGAGTGAAATCAAAAGCTCTATATCAATTTGGTTAGATTTGTGTACTTGTAAAATAATGAATCAAGAAGCTTGGAGGATGATTTTTCTATTTTTGATAGATTCGATAATATCCTTTAATTGAATAACATCTCAATTTTATTCACAGAATCTTCCCATTTGAAGTGTTTGTTTAAATATTTTTTGGCATTGTTTGCTAATATGTCTCTTTTGCTTCGATTTCGTATCAATTCCAACAAATATCCTGCAAGTATCTCTTTATTATAACAAGGAGCAAGTAAAGCGGTTTGACTATGAATCGCATAATCTTTTAATCCCCCGATATCATAGCCCACAATGGCACAGCCGCACAGGGCAGCTTCTGCTGGAGGTAAGGCCCACCCCTCTAATTGACTGGGACATAAATAAACAGAAGCTTTATTATAGAGGGTTCTCAATAACGCCAGATTAGGCTGTTTGAAATATTTTATCCAATCTGGAAAAAATCGCGGTTTCTTTCCAACACCAAAAACGATGGCCTGGAAATTTGGAATCTTTTCTTTGACTTTGTTCAAGATTAAAACACCATCAGTACCACCTTTTATTTCGAGACTGGAATATAACATAATAGCTGTATATACGTCTCTATCGGTTCCCTTATTCTGAATATAAAAGTCTTTTTGATGAATCGCATTGGGAATATAAACAGTCGTTTGCTTTGAAAGTGAATCAATCTTCTTTTTTAGCCATTTCGCAATAACAATTTTTGATAGCGACAAATGATAGCTTTCTATTACTTTGCTTTCCTTACCATCCCAGATTTCAAAAGACTGTATAAAATAAAATTTCTTTCCCTTTTGCTTTGAAAGTTGTGAAATGGGAAATGCCGTCGCCCAATAGCTAGCAACTGTAATATCAGCTGTGGGAATGGTATTCTCCTCAATTTTTTTCACCAAATGGAAATGGATTTTGTTTTTAAAAACAAACCAGCGATGCCATTTTGTTCTTAAGATAAAATGCATCAACCATCGTATGTAAAAATGACGGTTATAGGAAAGATATTCCAATTCAATAGGAAAAATAAGATGGATTTCATGACCTTTTTCTGCCAGGAAATCGGCATATTGAAAAACAATTTTATGCCCACCTCCAGGTTTTCTGGCTGGATAGGGTAATATAAAATTAATTTTCATGGATTAAGGTCCTTTGAATATTAACAAAATAATTAATTAGTTTCTGAACGAAAAATAGGTAATTCGGGGACATGTACAATACTTAGAAAAGACTTAACCATGAAATACCAGATAGTTACGTGTCCCCTAATTACCGGATTGATGCAATTCCGTTCAAGGACTAATTATAAGAAAGATTTATATCTGATAGCGTATTCCCATTATAACCATCGTTGACTCTATGGTATTATCTGTGACCTCTCCAAAATTTTTATATTTTTGCATTTGAAATTCAAAATCCCAGTAAAAATCCGGCATAAAATTCCAGAACCCTTTGAACCCGGTTTCCATTTTTAACTCTCTTCTATTTAATTCAATCGTCCGAATCCCGTGTTCTTCAGCATCCTGATAAAACATGATTGAAAATTGTGGGCCTTCAAAACCCAGTGCAAAAAATAGGTCTTGTGAATCTGCACCCATATGGTGCCCCAGTGTTTGTTTTTTATAGGTCCAACCACTCTTATATTCACTGTGATTGTACCAGGGAGCACTCGCTCCATATCTCGATGGTTGTACATTATTGGCTTTTTCAAACAGCCAGAAAAAACCGGGGAAAAATAGATCGATGTTTTTGAGGCCCAAGATATAACCGTGTGTTGAATCCCAGTATATGATTGAATCCTTCAATGCAAATTGGTGGTCCTCTCTCCCCCATTCACCGTAAAGAACTGTTTTCAAAACAGGTATCTTAATACGAAAATCCAATACAATTTGCTGATTTCGAAAATCTGATCTGCTTTCTATACCGGATTTAGGTTTGAAGAGTTCATTAGTTAAATCCCAGTATGTATGGGAAAAACTGTTGTTTTGTTCTTTACCACCGGCAAACCAGGAGCGACTCACCCCTACTTCAAAGTATTGATCAGAATTCCAGTCAAAGCGCATACCACTAAATTTGGCGTTGGGTACTTCTCGATCTGCTTCCATTTGGCCATAGTAAGCTAAAAAGGAAAGATTACCCCAGGAACCGGAGTAAGGAGATATCATCCCCAATCGAACCATGGGAAAGGGTTCTGCAGAATTACTAAAATGTAAACTGTCATGTTTTCCAGCGCCAAATTTTTGATTGTCTTTGCCTAAAAACAGATACCAGTTAGCAAACGGAAATAGCCCATATCCGGAATGGAGAAAACCTTTTGCATAAGCTTCCGATTCCTCCGGATATCTTAAGATATGGTCCCCAGATCGTGGGTGAAACGCGCCTTCCGGATGTTCATCCAGGGATAAGTTTTCAGAAGCTATCATTTTGGGTTCAATCCATATGGTATAATCTTCATCTACCAAACCCATTTCACTATAAAAATGATAATTATCCCCTTTAGTAATCCAGATTCCTTCACGTTGTTGATTGCTTGGAATATTTGAACTGGAAGTATATTCGAATCCGATTTTTCTAAGGTGGAAAAGAGGCTCATTGTCTTTTTCAGCTATTTTTTCAACCAAGGGTCGCGTATTCAGTTGAACAGAGGGCCCGCCTCTTAGTTCTTCATTTTCGGTATGTTCAAATTTCCAAAAATTCAGATCAGATAAAACAATTTGCGCCCCTGCCGTTTGAATAGAGGAAACCAAAATAAACATAGCTGCAACAATATCTTTTCTTAATTTCATTTGTTCTCGATTTGTATCTAGTGTAGTGTATCAATTTGAATACACATTTTAATTCATCTGGATATCGCAATAGATAAAATGGGGGGA
>JABHWU010000097.1 GCA_018657625.1 Deltaproteobacteria bacterium
ATAAATGAACTATTTATTTCTAAAATTATTACCTAAAAATTTATTCAGTCGTTTCGCCGGCTATCTGGCTGATTTGAAAGTCCCGGCTCCGATGCTTCAGTCTCTCATTCAGGTGTATAGCAAGTTCTATAAAATTCAACTTGATGAAGTTAAGCAGCCGTTGAGTTCTTTTAGATGCTTTACCGATTTTTTTACCCGGGAGTTAAAAAAGGAAGTCAGATTAATCGATGATACTCCAAATTCGGTAGTTAGCCCTGTTGATGGGACAATTGCTGAATTTGGTGATATTGAAAATGGTCTACTGGTTCAGGCTAAAGGTGTTTATTACACTTTGAATGATTTGGTAGGCAAAAAGCATGGCGAAAAGTTTGAAGATGGTTATTTCATTACCATTTATCTAAGTCCCGCTGATTATCATCGTATCCATACCCCTGTTGCGGGGAAAGTAAATTCATTCACTTATTTTTCTGGCAATTTATGGCCTGTGAATCGAATAGGGGTAAAAAATGTTGGTAGCCTGTTCGCAATTAATGAACGTATTGTAACACCCATACAATCAGATGTGGGAGAAACATTGCTGGTTAAAGTAGGGGCCACTGTAGTGGGTAAGATTTCTTTGGATTATCATGAATTGAAAACAAATCAACGCCATACACCGACTCAATTGAATATTCCGGTAATTCCGGCAAAAAAATATAAGAAAGGGCAGGAAATTGGACAATTTCAGCTGGGCAGCACCGTTATTTTAATTTTTTCGAAAAACCAAATGGAACCAGTTGAATTGAGAAAAAATAAGAAAATCAAACTCGGGGAAATTATTGGCTTTTTAAACCAATCATAATTAGATCAACCCTTGAAGGATGGGTTGGTACAATTTGAAGGCGGCTTTGTAATCAGACTTGAATATTACCTCTTTTTCAGTGACCGGATGGGTAAAACTAAGGGCTGTAGCGTGTAATAATTGTCGGGGAATGACTCCAAATGGTGGAAATTCCGGTTTAACTTCTCCTTTTAGTATCCTTAGAAATTGTTTGTCACTATTACCATATAACTTATCCCCTAATATTGGATATCCTATATATTCTGCATGGCATCTTATTTGATGGGTTCTCCCAGTAAACAAGATTACTTTTACAATTGTTAATCTGGTATTTGACTTTTCTTTAATGAAAAGCGTTTTGGAATATTTGCCGGTTGGACTGATAATTTGTCGAATCCGAACCTTGCCGGGTATGGGAATATTCTTCTTGATTCCCTCTTCAACCAGAATTTCTTTTTGTTCGAATTCACCTGTTAAAACGGCATGGTACTCTTTTTTAGGAATTTGATTTGAAAATTGTTTCCCTAAAAGAATGGCAATCTCTTTTGATCTTGCAATGACAATTAGGCCGGAAGTTTCCTTATCCAAACGATGTACAGCATGTAAAACACTAAAACCATGATCTTCCTTTAATACATTGATTAATGTATTGCGATAATATTTCCCGGATTCAGTAATGGGGATGTTTCCGTTTTTGTTAACAACAATAATATGGTCATCAATGTGAACGATTTCATTTTCCCGATCAATTTCAGGTTCAGAAGAACGTGGTCGATCATATGAAATGACATCCCGGTTGATTAAAATATAATGCTGATCCACAATGCTTTGATTCACTCTAATTGCACCTGTTCGAATAGATTCCTGCCATTCGATTCTGGATAAATATGGGAAGCGGGCTACCAAAAAATCGATTAGAAGTTCATCGACTTTATGTTTTGAATAGTTAAATTGTTGCATGAAAAAATGATTAGGGGGTGGTATTTTATAGAACACTCTTTTCTGAATGCGTCTATTTGTTTATGATCAACCTCAATTAATAACATCAAGTCGTCAAATATTATTGCTCAAAATTAGTTTGATCAATCAATACTTCACTTTTTATTTATTTTTTGTGATGCTAAACCATAAGCGACGATTATCCTACTGTTGAATGATTAATCAGTTAATATATTTATAGAAACAGTTCAATGAAAGCAAACTTAATGCTGGTGTCAAATGATGATTTTCCGGTTCGGGTGTCTGATTATTTCAAGCAACATGAGTTTTTTTGTTTTTTTGCCAGAGGCCGGTTAAAAATCAAAGAAATATTTGATCATGAAAAGATGGACACGATTGTATGGTTATTTAGGGATTATGATGAAGGCCTGGCTGGTGATTTAATAAAAGCTTTTAATGAACAGAAAAATATTCCCTTAATATTAATTACTGAAGCCTATGGTGATGCTGACTTGAGTGATATTATTGCAGGTGTGTTTGCCCATCATGACATCAATGATAACTTAAGTGAAATTCGAAATAGTATAGAATCAGCCTGTAATTTAAAAGAAGAAAGCAATACTAATGAACCTTTCCGGATTAATCTTCCGGAAATTGATTTTAAAAATGCTGTTCGCCAATTAATAACAGAACCGGATAAGACTGCTGCAGAAGTTGAGCATTCAAAAGGTAAATTAGTTATTGAAGCTCCCTGGTCTGCAGTTAGCAAAAAAGAGAAAAAAATACTATCTAATGGATTTGCTTTGAGGGCAGAAAAAACGGTGTTTGAGAAGATAAGAGAAAAACTGAGGAGAAAAAAATAGAAGAATTATCTATAGGGAATAGAGTGGCGAAAATTCTCATACACATTTTCGCTCACCTAATCAGCAGCTGCTTATTTCTTCTTCTTTTTCCCTTTCTTTTTTGGAGAATTAACAGCTTCTCTTAAGTTCTTACCAGGCTTGAACTTAGGAACCGTTTTAGCTGGAATATTAATTTTCTTTCCAGTTTGAGGATTCCGGCCTGTTCTTGCCGCTCTTTGTGTTGTTGAGAAAGAACCAAAACCGATTAATTGAATAGTTTTACCTTTGACTAATGCTTCCTGAATGTTAGCAATCATGCTGTTCAATATTCTTTCTGAAGCTGCTTTAGTCATTTCAGTATCTTTCGCTACTAAGGAAACCAATTCGGCTTTAGTAAGGTTTGTGCTCATATTCCTCCTGAAGAATAATTAAAAAAAGTTTGAAAAAGTTCCTGTAATTAGGAAGAACCAACGGTTGCTTAGAGTTTTAAGCATAGAAAAGATAAAAGTCAAATAATTTGATGCAGTTTTTTCATTTTTTTTTCTGAGGAATCACATATAAACACTGGAGTTGATAAAAAAAACTGTTAAGAAACGTTTTGTTAGGTAATAATAACAAGTAATTACAGCAATGGCTGCAGTTGCTGTCCTAGGTTCTGAATGATTAAATTTTTTTTTGGGTTTTTTGGTAAAAAAACCCAAATCTGGATAAATCCCCATAAATATTGAACTATTAGAAATATTAAAAAAGTGATAATCTTGATTTATTTTTCGATATAAATTAAGAAATCAGATATATTTTTAAAAAAACGATCATAATATTTTCATTAGACCTGAATTTGCTGCTCCCTGAGCGGACAGACTGTGTCACAATAGCAGAACAACGATTTTTCCCAGAGCTTGTCATTTCGAACGAAGTGAGAAATCTTTTTAATTTCAATAAGATCTCTCGTCGCAAGCTCCTCGAGATGACAGGGCGGTGTACCATTTCATTTAGTAATCGTAATTGTGACACAGTCTGGGAGTCGAAGGGTGAGCAAATTCAGTGCTCAGCATACTGATAGGGAAACTTAATTGAAAATGCGGTACTTTAATTGTGGAAGACTAACACTCATTGAAATAAAAAACTTAATTAAATACAGATCATCATGATTCAAAAATTATATTTAATACTAATGCTTATTATTGTAGTAATGGCTTTTAATATGGTCTCAGCTGCAACATTGCAACATAAAAAGGTATTTCAGGATGCCCAGGCTACTTTTGAAAAAGCATTGACCCTGGAAGGAGAAACTAAGCATAAACTGATGTTAAAAGCAGCCAGGTTGTTTACCTCCATTTTGAAGGAGGAGGCTATTGAAAATGGATATCTATATTACAATATTGGTAATGCTTATTATGAGGCAGGGCAAAAAGGAAAGGCTTTAGTAAACTATAAACGTGCAGAGAGATATTTGTCCGGCCTGGAGGAGTTAAACAGTAATATTCAACAGGTAACCTCAGATTTAGAAATAAACATCATTTCAAAAAGCTGGTGGCAGAATTTTAAGAAGGATTTGTTTTTCTGGCATTACATCATTGATTATCATAGTCGAAAATTTGTCTTTATTGCTGCGTTTGTTGTCTTTTGGTTAATGATGTGTGTATTAATTTATAAAAAGAATATTATCTTAAATACAATTGTTATTGCTGTTTTATTCACCACTGTTTGTTTTGGGACTTCATTCTTTATTTCGTTCTATGAAATTCATTATCTCAAAGAAGGTGTTGTTGTTTTAGAACCAACGGAAACCAGAAAGGGTCCAAGTCTCAGTTATGAAGCCTTTTATCAACAACCCCTAGGCGAAGGGGTCATGTTTAAACTGATTGAGGAACAAAACAATTGGTGGAAAATCGAGTTGAAAAATGGTGATAAAGTGTGGATTAAAAATTCCGCAGCTGAATTGATATAAAATTAAGGTGCCGAACGTTTAAGACTCCGATACAATACGAAACAACCAAATAAAACCGCCGGTATACTTAGAATCTGCCCCATATTCAATAGCGGTTCACCTTGCAAGGCAGATTGTTTAATCTTGTAAAATTCTATAAAAAACCTTACCACAAATCCCAGTATAAATGCTGTTCCCGTCAGAAATCCCGGAGATCTGGCTTTATCCCATTTTAAGTAAAAAAGTAGCAGAATCACAAATATGGTTAAATAGGATATTGCCTCATAAACCTGGACAGGATGACGAGGAATCAAGTCTATATGTTTAAAGATTACACCCCAGCTGGCTTGAGTTGGCTTGCCGATAATTTCAGAATTTAAAAGATTTCCTGTTCGGATCAGACTGCCACTTAATGCAATAACGATTGTCAGGCGATCAAATACCCAGAAAAAAGTGATGTCTTTGTATTTTCTGGCGTAAAGGTAAACAGCCAGTAACAGACCGATACCAGCCCCATGGCTGGCCAGTCCGCCTTCCCATATTTTTAAAATACGGATAGGATTACTAAAATAATAGCTGGGGTTATAGAATATGCTGTGCCCTAACCTGGCACCTACAACAGTACCGATTGCCAAGTAAAAAACCAAACGGTCCAATTCTTCGTGGTTTTTACCTTCCCGTTTGTATATCCAATTACCAATGATGGTTCCAAATACAAATGAAGCCGCGAATAACAAACCATACCAGCGAATTTCACGCTCAAATTTCAGTTCCGGCGTCCAATCCCATTTTAGTAGCAAATCTAATGGATGAGAAAAATAGTAGTCGGCCTGTGTTAAAAGACCAATGGTGATTCGGCTACCGATGACCATCACTATGGTTGATATGAAAAGCACCTGATTTAAATGCTTTTCACTGGTACCTTTTTTTGAATATATACTTGAAATATGAAAACCTGCATAAACAACTGTTAGAAGAATCCAGATAAAATACCAGTCTATTGATAAGACTATCATGGTAGGGTCGAAATTCCAAACGAGTGGTTGTTCAAACATGATACATTCCGTTTTATGTTAAGATCTTTGCTGATTTTATATTTTCTTCAAGTATATCGTAACTTCCAAAAATTTTGTACTGGATATTAAGTTCATCTAATGCAGCCAAACAAGTTTCCACGCGATGATTGTTGAAAAAATCGATGAAAAAACAGTAATGCCAGGGCTTATTTTTCTGGGGTCTGGATTCCAGTCGGCATAAGTTGATATTGAAAACATGGAATTCTCGAAGCAATTCAAATAATAATGAGTGGCGATCTTCATCGAATAAAACATACATGGCTGTTTTTTTTCGGGTGAAATCCGGTAGGTAGTTTTTGGGGTTTTTTTCAAGTACTAAAAACCGCGTCATGTTTTGTTTATAATCCTGGGTATCATCCGACATGATTTTAGCTTTTAGGTAAACGTCTGAGTGAGCGGCTGGTAAAGGAATAATCGCAGCTACAGGCTCATCAGATCTCTCCTTAAACTCTTCTGCAGAGTGGATATTAGAGTTTGAGAAAACAACATTAGCTGCCGGTAAGTGTTGAGATGTAAATAACCCATTTTGGTTAAAAGCCATGGCATGGCAAAACAGTTGTTTAATTTCGGAGAGGGGGACATTTGATACTAGTGAATATCTAACATCTATTAACAACTCGTACGAAATGATTAAATTGGAATCCACCAAACTATCCTGAGCGGGACCTACAATCCCGGAGGTGGAGTTTTCAATTGGCATCACACCGAGAATGTTTTCAGCATTCTCCACTTCGTGTGCGATTTGGGGAATAGTTGTCGTATACTGAATTTCATTAATGCTATCACCACCGATGCTATTAGCAGCCTGATAACTAAAAGTACCCTTTGGCCCTAATGTGCAAATACGTTGATAATTGGAAAGGTCTAAAATCATAAACTCTTCTGTTGGTAAAGAATTAGTCGGATATACAAGCCTTTAAAATTGAATATTTTCCATGCGATTTTTTGATGCTTGTGGTATCCTAATTCCAGTTATAGGATAATTAAAAATGGCTTGTGGCTGGCAAGGAAAATCTGACATTAACCTATTTCTTTAGCATAGTGATGGAAAAATGAAAACACATGAGATCATTCTATCTGATATTTTTAGTGATTTTTCTTCCCTACTTAAAGATGAGGAAAAGAGTTTTAAACCTTTGTTAAATTCCAGTCCAAATATTGATGCAGATCAAAAAGAAAGTACTGAAAAATATTTGGTCTGCAAAACCTGTGAAAATAAGATTACGACGATAGCCCATAAAATAGAGATTTATGGTTCTTTTCAACATTCCTTTTTAAATCCTGCCGGACATGTTTTTGAAATCGGTTGCTTTTCAGAAGCCCCCGGGTGTGCCCTTACCGGAGTTCCCACGAGCGAGTGGACCTGGTTCCCGGATTATCAATGGCAAGTTGCGCTCTGCTGCAGCTGTATCAGCCATTTGGGCTGGTATTATTCCGCTGACAAAAAACCATCCTTTTGGGGTTTAATTCTTAACACATTGATTTGACGCTAAAGTAGAAAACAAGTAGTGTCTTTCGAATATCTATTTTAATTCAAAATTAATTTTTTTTAAGGAACAATCAGTATGTTAAATATAATTCGTGATAACGTTCAATCCTTTGGGATCAAATTAATTGTTGGCGTTATAGCCGTTGTGATGCTTACTTTTGGACTGTCCAGTTATAACAATCGAAATATCAATACCTTAGTAGAAATTGATGGTTATGAAGTGAAGCTTGAAAACTATCAAAAGGAATATGAACGTGCACAGGCAGAGTATAGGAAAGCTTATAAAGATAATGCCGAACAATATATGAATGCCGTTAACTTAAAAAGGCAAATTCTTGAGCAATTAATTAACAGTGTGGTGTTATTAAAAAATGCAGAATCAAACGGAATAAAAGTCTCTGATCTGGAACTAGCGAATCAAATATACAATAGTCCAAATTTTCAGACAGATGATCGATTTGATCAAAAAAAATACGACCAGTTTTTGAAAAACTATCGAACCAACAAAATTGCCTATGAGAAGGATTTAAGAGAAACCCTGTTGACCCAAAAATATATTAATTTCCTGAATACCGGAGTGGCATACAGTCGTAAATATGTAGAAAGCGAATTTAAACGCTATAATACAGAATTGGATATTTCGATTCTTGAAATTAAACCGGAACTGTTTGCCAAGCAGGTTAAAGTAACTGACGATCAAATTCAGGCTTTTTATATAACCAATAAAAAGAATTTTGAACAAAAAAAGCAGTTTGAGGTCAGCTATATAAAACTGACCCTGGATGATGAATTGGCTAACGTTAAAGTTCGTGATAAAGAGATTAATAAATATTATGAAAGAAATGTAACGAATGAATTTACTATCAATGAATCATTTAATTCCCGCCATATCTTAATTTCACATAGCAATGGCCAGAATGAAGCGGAAGATGCCAAAGCTTTAAAGCAGGCGCAATGGATATATGATCAGTTGCAGGAAGATAAAAGTAAATTCAAAACGTTGGCTGCAGCCTACTCAGTTGACCCGGGCTCTAAAATTAATGGTGGCGCTTTGGGTTGGGTGGTAAAAGGTACCTTTGTAAAAGAATTTGAATTGGCGGTCGATTCATTGAAAAAAGGTGAAATATCAAAACCTTTTAAAACGCAATTTGGCTATCACGTCATCGAATTAATCGATACAAAATCGGCTGTTACCAAGAAACTTGAAGAAGTAAAAGAGGAAATTACTCAGAAAATTAAAAAGGGTAAGGCAAAAAGAAGATTGGATAATCGGATTGCAAACCTATTAAAAGTCAATGAAGGCGAAGTCCCAAAAACACTTGTACAGCACGCTGAAACCACAGGTAAATCGATTACAAAAACTAAGGCTTTTGATGGCAGTAATGAGATTGAAGGTCTCGGTTATTCTTATTCACTCTATGAAGATATTAATAATAAAATTCTGGGTGAGGTAGGATCATTTCAACTTTCCAGTGACCAGAGTGTGATTATCTATGAAATTAATAAAGTAATTGACCCATTCATTAAGCCCATTGAAGAAGTTAAGGATCAGGCTAAGTCCATGGCTCAACAAGCTGAGACTAAGAAGTTTGCGTTTGAAAAGGCTGATGAGTTTGCAGATAGTGTTCAAACAAAGGAACAGTTTGAGAAACTAGTCAGTGATCTGAAAGCTGAAACTAAAGATTATAAATTTAAACTATTGGAAGATAACCGGGAAATTGGAAATATGGATTTTAAACTTGAAATCTATAAAATTCCTGTTGGTGGTGTCAAAATATTAAATAGACAGGAATCTAAACTAGCCGTTTATGTGAAAGCTAAAAATAGTGACCAAAAAGATGTTAAAGAAAGTGATTACGCCGCATTGGGTAATCAGCTTCAGCGTCAAAAAGTAAATAATATTTTAAATGGTATTATTAACAATACGAGAAAGGGGCTGGAAATTAAGCAGAACGACGCTTTATTAAACGCTTTGAAGATTCAATTATAATTAAAAAAAACTTGCGATTCACGGTTTCTCAGGTTATTAAAAGGGCAGAGAAAAGAATATTTGATCGTTTACTGCCCTTTTTAATGTCACTTTATTACTTATCAGGAATTTATCATGGATATTTTAAACCAACTGGAAGAAAAAATTTCATCAGCTGTTAATAAAATTAATGAACTAAAGTCAAAGGTTGACGAACTGGAACAAGAAAACCAGGTATACAAATCTAAACTTGAGACCTTGAATTCTCAGCTTAGTTCAGTTATCGATCCTGAAACAGAAACAACAGAGGCTCCGGAGGAAACTGAGGCCAGTAATGAAACTCCGGAATCAAACGAGTCAGCAGGCTCATCCTATTATACCAGTAATTCGTATTAATATATGATTCGGATAAATAAAAAACTATTAATTTTATTAGTTTTTTGTTTTTATCCCATGTGGATCTTAGGTAATCAATGGGTAGGCGTTCTTCCTTTATCTAACCAGCGAATTACTTCAGGAGAAGGCTGGCTTGGTCATTATTTTCAAGCCAGAATCCAATCATTTCTCCAGCTTAATTCGGATTGGAATTTTCATAGTCAGGAATCCTTGAGATTATGGTACTATAAAGCCAAACCTCAACTAACTTCACCAACTTCGATCAATCATTTTACCACCTTATTCATTCACGGCGAATACCAAAAAGTAATTGATCTGGTGTCTGTAACGCTTTCAATCACAAAATTTGATTTGAAAAGTGGAGAAATTATTACAGACCAGTTTCAAAAAGATTTTTTATTTGATCAGCTTGATAATGAGGTAGATCAGTTGGCCTTAAAGCTTGGGCAGTGGGCATCACCTGATTTCAAGTTTAAGGAGCGCCCCGGTTATCCAAAGTTTAAACAGTTGAATCATCAAAATCTAATGTCGCTTTCGGCAATTATGTTTGCCCCCAAAATATTACCTGAAACGGGTTTAGTGTTGTCATTGATGGATGATCCGGAGATTCTTGACCATCCAAAATCCTTATCGATATTATTTGAGGCGATGATCGTATTGTCTCAAAACATGAATCACATAGATAAGGTCTATTTTCAAAATCAAGTTGATAAGAAATTAAGAGCTGCCTTGCGCACCTTCCCAAATCAATCAAATCTCCTGGCCTTGTTTGCGGAAAACATGTTTTTAATGCAGAAAGATATGGCATTGGTAAATCAGGCTGCCAAATCGGCAATTTTATCAGACAGTAATAACGAACTTGCCTATTTGATATTTTCACTCTCCGAAAATAGTGAAAACAGAGACAAAGCTGAATCTCTTCAATACATGAAAGAGATTAATCCCTGGTTATGGCCGGATGCAACAAGTGATACGATGCAATTTCAAAAAGGGATACTCACTTTAAAGCTGCTTTCTTTTTTTTAAAAAATCTTCTCTATATTAAGGCATGGAAAATCGCCCAGGAAGTTATGTGCTATTGTTGAATTGTGCCGTTAATGAACCGGTTTTAATTGGAAAACATAAAACATTAGATTTAATCCCGGGTTATTACACTTATTGTGGAAGTGCATTCGGTTCCGGGGGTATTGTGGCCCGTGTCCAGCGCCATTTGAAATTAAAAAAAAAGAAGCATTGGCATATTGATTATTTAAGAGATAAATGTACCATTGAGGAGATCTGGGTAAGTTATTTTAAAGAAAATCTTGAGCATCTTTGGGCACAGGACTTTTTACACCATAAAAAATCAACGATACCTTTAAATAAATTTGGATCAACAGATTGCAAATGCAGAACACACTTTTTCCATTTTACTTCAAAACCAGCGATTTCATGGTTAACTTATTCGAAAAAGATAAAAAGGATCAAAATTAACCATTTATAATTGAGGAGCTTGATAATGAAATATTTACATACCATGGTTCGTGTTTTGGACCTGGAAGCAAATGTGAAATTTTTTGAACTAATGGGTTTAAAAGAAATCAGAAGAAAAGAAGTACCTGCCGGTAAATTTACACTGATATTTTTAGCCACTGCTGAAGGGGAACCGGAGCTGGAGCTTACTTATAACTGGGATCAAAAAGACCCTTATGGTGGTGGTCGTAATTTCGGGCATTTAGCCTATGAAGTTGAAAACATCTATGAAACTTGTCAAAAGCTTATGGACAATGGCGTCAAAATATTAAGACCCCCCAGAGACGGTTATATGGCTTTTGTAAGATCACCGGACCAAATTTCTATTGAATTGCTACAGATTGGATCTCCTTTACCTGTTGAAGAACCATGGGCTTCCATGGAAAACCATGGTGAGTGGTAATAAAAGGTGATTCATGAGTTTATTTAATAAATCTAAAAGACCTGATGATTATGATCCTGTGGAAGAAGCCTGGAAATCCCAGGATCTTAAAAAAATGCTGAAGGCTTTAAAATGGAAAGCCAAAAAACCATTAAGTCGCCATTTTCTGTTGTTATATATCGTACAACATACCTTTACAAAACGAAAAGAATCAAAAAAAATGGCTCAACTTTGTGATGAAATGGCTCAAATTCATCTGTCGGAACTCAATCAATATACACCCCTGTTACAGGAACTTTTTGGACAACTTCCGAATATTCAAACCCATCACTACCTGGCAACTATACTCAGTGAGTCGCATCATTATGATGACGCTATTCAGGTTTGTTTGCAGGCTTTGGCTATAGGTATCCCTCCTGGAAAGGGAGGATCTTATAAAGATCGTATAAAAATATTTGAAACCACTAAACAAAAACTGATTCATCAACCCTAAAGGCATAGCCAGTTGCAATTGAATCTCGCCGGATTGGTAAACTGCAAATTTCGTTGAAGTCGAACCAGGATTAATAATCAGTATTTGCATTTTAATAGTATCCGTGAACGATTTAAAAATATCTAAAAAAATAGAACTTTCGATTTTATTGATGTTTGATTATGATGATCTTACAGATTTTGATCAAGTGACACTTGACAATTAAAATATGGCAAGGATTGCAAATGACAGATACCTTTCATAAACAACATATTTCAAATCCTGTTCCGAAGGATACCCCTTTGGAAAAAACACTATTTCATGTAGATGGCTGTAAATATGATCAGTTTGTTTCCGGAATATCCTATATTTTCTATACTGATCCACAAATGTTATTGAATTCAATAGATTCAGAAATTAAAAGTAAGATCTATCATGTAATGGATAAAGCCTTAAAAAACATCAACCACCAGAATATTGTTATTATCGTGCCAAGACTGTTAAAACTTCGCTTGCTTCAATATCGTGATTATTCGAATTTCCTGATATGGATTGAACTGAAGAATGATGACCATTTTTTTAATCTGGACCCATTTCATATTAGACAGCATATTAAAAAAAATGATTCTAAACATCGGATTCGATTTAAAAGGGTTGATGCTAAATGTATCAATAAAAAACTACTGGCAAAACCGAACAATCACTTACCCCAACTTCTTGAAGATTTGAAGGATTTGAAGGATATTGTTAAATTGATCAATGTTCCTGATTTATTTAGTGATGATCAACTATGCCTTTCCTTAAACTCCACTTTAAACCAGGCAATTTGCTATTTTTCCGGTCAGGCAACAACTACTTTCAAAATCAGTGACCCGGCGCCCCAACAAATTTCAGAACTATTATGTGGTGCAGATCCTAATTGGCGAAAATTTATGGCCTATGAAATCGTCAGACAACTCGAATTCAGACAATTTGGTGTTAAAGCCATTTACTTAATTGGAAGTACCAAAAACAATAACGCCGGTATGGGAAGCGATATTGATTTAATGATCCATTTTAAAGGTAGCGAATCTCAAAAAACAAAACTCAATTTATGGTTGGAAGGTTGGAGTCGATGTTTAAGTGTAATGAATTACTTAAAAACCGGATATCAAACAGATGGCATTTTAGATGTCCATTATATTTCTGACGAGTCAATTGCCAGGAAAGACAGTTATACTGTAAAAATTGAAGCTGTTACAGATCCGGCCCTGTTGTTAAAATCAGATAATTACTAAAGAATTTCCCGGGTTGCTGAAGATAAGTTTTCCAGATCAAATTTTACAATACTTAGTTCATTACCATCGTGTGCTGCTGAAAAACAGGTGGTATTGTTAATTTTGTCCCGCCAGGAACCGGTCAAACGAGTAGATTCATGGATATGTCCATGCATGGTTAACAATGGTTGTTTTTGTTCGATGAATCGTTTGATAGCGATACTACCACAATGCACATCTAGTGGTACATGATCTATGGTTTTTCCATCTAAGGCGGCCCGATCCAATTTTGTTTTATAGGGTGGTGAGTGAAGCAGAAATATTGCTTTATCCAGATTTTGATCCCCTGTCAGCAATTCCAAATCTTTTTGAATCGTACCGTATTTAATTTCCGTTTCTTCGGCCGGAACCGTTCTGTTTCCTCTTAAAGGAGATATACAGGCAGGGTCAACAAATCTGCTAACATCAAATTTTTCCCAGTCTTTTAGCATAAACGGTGTCGGGGGAACATATGAATAGCCAAAAATTTTATAGCCCTCATATTTGAGTTGTTTTTGATGAATATAAGAGCATAGCTCCTCTTCCTGCATATTGATGAAATTTTGTTCTTCAATTCTGATATCATCATTACCCAATATTAAAAATACTCTGGGATACTGGATACCCATTTGATTTTTTAACTCGCTTAGATTTTTCTTAAAAAAACCATTTGCGAATTCACCTTTTGGAAAATTTGAATCGCTTAATAAATTTTGGAGTGCATGGGGTAACAAATCACCACCCATAAAAACGGCAGATGGTTTTTCAGTTAAAATTGCTTTAAAGAGTTTTATATAGCGGTTTTCAAAACCATGGAGATCTGAAACAAAGAAGCATTTGTTCATCATTGATTTCTTTTGCAATTTACTATTTTTGCCATTTATCTAATTTTGGCAGCTGATAAGTTTTTAATGCCTTCAGTAATAAAGAGGGTGTTGATTCAGATTTAATCATATCAACATGTTCGCTTTTAATAAACTTCTGAGTGACAGATTTGTTAAAAAAGTCAAAAAGAGAATTAAAAAACCCCTCAATATTCATTAATCCGATAGGCTTTTGATGAAAACCCAGTTGAGCCCAGGTGATGATTTCCAGTATTTCTTCCAGGGTACCAAAACCCCCGGGAAGCGCTATAAAAGCATCTGAAAGATCAAACATTTTTTGTTTTCGTTCGTGCATATTTTTAACGATATGCAATTCTGATATTTCATGATGATCAACTTTATCAGCAATCGCTTTGGGAATCACACCGATGGATCTGCCTCCTGAATTTAATACGGCTTGTGAAACTATTCCCATTAAACCCATATTTCCGCCACCATAGACTAAATCGATGTTGTTTTTTACCAGTTCTAAACCCAGATTTTTGGCGCTGTCCTGATAAATCGAATTAGCACCAGGACTGGATCCACAAAACACACATATTTTCTTAAACGCCATTTACGATATCCCATTGAAAATTTGTGATAAATCTTATTTTTTATTTGTTAATTAACTTTTATGAATGAAATAGTATTAACCCGTCAATCAATTTGCATACGACATCAAATCCAATATTTAATTCTGAGAAATATTTTTTTCCTTTTACTTTTTGACTTTGGCCATTTTAATGTTTATCTTTCACAATAATGAGGTGAGTAAAATAACTTAATTATATTCAATTAAAATGGAGAAAAATATGAAAAAACTGTTGCTCATTGCAATGCTGGTATTTTCAACAGTAATGTTTGGATATTCTGCACCGTTATATGAGGCCGGAAAGACTTACAAAATTACAATTTTACATACTAATGACCATCATGGCCATTTCTGGACAAGTCGCCACGGCGAATATGGACTTGCAGCTCAAAAAACACTGATTGATCAAATTAAAAAAGAAGTTAGTCTGGATGGCGGTTTTACACTTGTTTTATCTGCTGGTGATGTAAATACAGGCGTACCTGAGTCTGACTTACAAGATGCAGAACCTGATTTTAAAGCCATGTCTATCATCGGTTATGATGCAATGGTCCTTGGAAACCATGAATTTGATAAACC
>JABHWU010000140.1 GCA_018657625.1 Deltaproteobacteria bacterium
CGGACGATATTTTAAGGTTCGAAACAAAGACTCCGAATAGGGATTATCATTACTGACTCTGGGCCTGCTGAAAGACGGTACAATTCCCAGTCGTTGTAAAGTAGCCAACATGGTCGCCCCTTTCATCGGGCTTCCGTTATCCGAATGCAGCACAAGCAGATTGTCCTGTTGGCTGATGCCATGTTTTAAGCTGGCTTTATAGATCATCTCCGCCGCATGTTCGGCTGATTCACATTCATGGATCTCCCAGGCAACGATCATCCGGCTGTAGATATCTTCGACCAAATACAGGTAATAAAACAGCCCTTTTATATTGGATCGCAGATAGGTAATATCCCATGACCAGACCTGGTTCGGTCCTGTTGCTGCATATGAGGTCGGTTTATGACGGTTTGCCACAGCTGCTTTACCTCGATGGTGTTGTTGTCCTTCAGCTCTCAGAACTCGGTAAAAGGACGACTCTGAGGCAATGTAGCGACCTTCATCCAAAAGCGTTGGAACAATCTGACTGGGCGGTAGACTCCGAAAACGGGGTTCGTTGCAAACAGTCACAATCGACTGTTTCTCAGCAGTCGTCAGCTTGTTTTTAGGCTCCGGTTTATTGGCATTCTTACGAGCATCGGTCTTAATGACAGCGCCGTTTTGCCATCGTTGTATGGTTCGTTCTGAAAGCCCCAATAGTTTACAAGCTGCTGACCGACGAGATCCGGCAGCAACAGTCTCTTGAATCAAAGAGAGGGCTTTAATGCGATCAGGAAGGGCGATTAATCGTCCTCGTGCTCCCCCCAGATCGCGCGGGCTTTTTTTGACAGCACCAGCAAGGCGGCTGTTTCAGCCAGTGCCTTGTCCTTGCGGTTGAGTTCTCGCTGAAGGGTCTTGATCTGTTTTTTGTCCGACTTACGTTCATCCGCCAGTGCTTTTCGGCGATCTGCCGCCTCAGCATTAGCGTGCAAACAGGAGGATTTCCATTGTTCCACCTGTTCGGGGTACAACCCCTTTTTTCGACAATATTCGGCTAGCTCAGTTTCATTTAGTGCCGCTGTCTCCAGAACAACTGCAAATTTATCTTCTGAACGCCATTGTTCTGGATTCTGTCCATCTCCGGGCACAGGCACTCCTTGTGACTTTGCTTTCTTACGCCAAGCGTAAAGGGTAGTCTCAGTTATTCCGGTTTCTTGGGCTAACTGAGCAATGGGAATATTTTGGGGCGGCATCATTTTCTGAAGTACTGATGCCTTCAACTCATTTGAATAGCGGGTCATGTTTCCTCTTTGACCGCCCCCGATTATCATTATTAACAAAAAATGAACTCATGACAACTACCCTGACACAGGGGGATTATCAATTAGTACCGCTAATTTGTCAATTAATTTTAAAATCAACTGAACTTGAATTCATCCTATTTTTTTTAACAGCGAAATTGATATTTTTAAGCAACCATATTGTTGTATTCTGAGCTGTTATTCGCGGCTCTGGTGAGACTTGAAGTAGTATGACTATGATTAATGATTGATCATTTATAGGTGCTTTTTGTTATCAGCGTAGTCGAACCGGATGAAAAAATCTTGTCCAATCCTTAGTCCAGATTTGTCCTAAATCGGACCATCTGTAGGGTGTTAAAATGAAACAGAATGAAATAACGGGAAGTTGGAATAAGTGCAGCAAATCTCAGGGAGGATTATGAAATACTTGATATTAAAGAGTTACAGAGCAGATGTGACGGCTGATATACTTGAATATGGGTGTTGAATGGTGGAGGTGACAACCTTTCAATGTTTTCGGGGGTTAGCGGGGAGGGTTGGTACCAGATTGGACTAAATAAAAATGAACTGCTGATAAATTTATCTGTTTTTTAATTTAAACCCTTATGAATTATCGATCAAACGAGATTTTAGTTTTTTGACTACACGCACGCCGCTCTTTCGTTGCTCTGGGTAAAAACCACTAATATTGACGTTAAAAAAAATAATTCTTTTGGATGTACCTACTAAAAATATTAAAAGTAAAGATATCCATAGTCTAATGCCATTCTAATGCTACTACAAAATGATTTCGATAAAAAACAGGCTACTGAGCATTTTTAATCCCTTTCCATTTCTTCAAAATCTCTGATCAAAGTGTTCCAATTTTTGCCTAGCTAGTCCACCAAATTTTAAAACACACCGTTAGGTGTTTATTTCAATTTGTATTTGGAAATAAGGTGCTTTCGACTGATAATCTAGCTTCAGTAAATCAATCATACTTATCAACATTACTTTTTAGTCTTTGATGAATAAAAAATACTAATAATTTAAACCTAACAGCCACAAGGTGGGTAGGATGTGCTTTGGGCCTATAATCTGTTCCTATACCACAAAGTTCATAAGATTTTGTTTTTCTGTTAAGCCCCCAAAACCCACTACCACTTAATCCTCCTGGGTGACTCAATTTAATTTTTTTTCTAGCATTATTTTTTGTATTTGTATGCGAGACTATTAGGTGGTTATTTCTATCGAACTCCTTAAACCGTTTATAGACAAAATCTTCAGCTTCATGAGTAAACAGTTTTCGAGGATAATTTTTAAAAAATCCTGGGTTCTTATACTGCTGTCTATAACTATTCTTTGCTTTTGGATAGCCAGCCACAAAAAATTCGTCGTATTCATTGTTACCTTCTCCGTTAATCATCATATTATTTAAATCAACTGGTTTATAAGTTTTATTGATTTCATAAAATACTGCATCTTCTAAAATCATCAAACCAATATCTGCTATCTTATTTTTGTTCTCAATGACTTCACCAGTGAATTGGAAAATTTCTTTTTCCCCTGGCAAAAATAATCCCTTTTGATCATCTTCTAATACGTGAGTAGCTGTGGCTATAGCTTTTAGTGGACCAGCATCTATTAGAACACCTGACCCATGGATGTTATAATACCTATTAAAAGTATTATAAATAGGCACAGTACTCTTAAGGCATTCTTCCGCCTTTGTTTTGTAGGAGTATTCCATAGCTATCTTTCAAATAACGATTCCTCGGTTTGTTTTAGTTTGGTTACGTATTCAACCACAAATACTATCATCAGTACTGATGCACTCACTAGTTTTTGTATCTGGCGTGTAACGGAGTAATTAGTTTTTAATTTCTTCTCATTAGTCCGCAGCTCATAATCAAAAAGTTTATGACAATTTGGACACAGAATTAAAATATTATCGAGATGATCCTTATCTCCTTCAGCTTTTGGTTTAATATGACAAGCTTCAATGTAGTATCCTCCATTGGATTTAAAAATAGTTGTTGAACAGAATTGGCATTGTTAGCGTTTTTATCAAAAATAAAGAAATTTATTTTAGCTGTGCTTATGAATACTTATGTCGCTCAATGATTCAGTTAGAGGACGATTGCTGTCTTTAAAAGTTTTTCCATAGTCAATTATTTCTTTATAAATCAATTCAAGATCCCCATTTAAATTATGCATTCCATCAGCATGGGTAACTAAATAGTTACTACAATTAATCATTCCATTACGGACATCATTTTTTGCCAATTCTCTTGCATCCTCCACTTGCATTTTAAAATTACTTTCCTGTATTATTATATTATCGAATAAGTATATAAATAGGTTTTCATAATCCTTACCAAAAATATCAAGCAGACATGGCATCCATTCATAATAACTGATTCTATACTTGCTAAGTTCTTCCGCTATAGCTATTGCGTATGCCATGCTTTCTATGCCTACTACAGAAGTCTTATCATCATAAGAAAATTTATTACCATATGTATTTTCAATATGTTTTATTTGTGGAGTTAAAAAAAGTTTTGCCTTACCACGAACTTCCTCTATCGGCATATTGTTGTTTTTTATAATCCTAAATAAATTAGTAAATTTAGACATATTTGTACTCCTTCCTTTTTTCAAATGACATTATTAAAATATTCTGTATTCGATTATACCGAACCAGCAGTTGAGTTTTAGGTTCTATCTAGTTTTGATAAACAGGATTTTGCCTAATTCCAATCTATTCACAAGAGGCAGAATCAGATCCGCTTGTAATTTGCAAGTTGTTTGATCCATGCGGTTCAGCTACTTAGTGAACTACCAAATAAGAACATGTTAGGAAGATTCCACATTACGTTATTTTTGATGTCAAAATGGCTCCGTTGCGGTCTGGTTCTCGATTAAGCGTTACAAAATAACTATCACCATTAATTTTAACTTCAAATTCTACATACTGACCACGCTTTGATATTATATTTCCAACCTCATCAGCATAAGCTAAAGCCTGGGCATAGCGAATTTCATCAAAACATGTTCCTAATGGATATGAATCAGAAGACAAATAAACGATAGCCTTTTCCATGTTTTTTGAAAAATTCAAATGCTTTATGAACAGGTAAGCAATTAGTATAATCAAAGACATACCGTATGTAGGTATTGCTAAAACTAATGCAATAATAAATTTCATACCATTCCATATATGTATTTTGTCATCCAACTCTCCAAGGTAAGCCATCTCTTATATTGGCCATTGGAACAAGTTGGATATCTTGAAATTTTTGAGTTTTATAAACACCAGCGTGAGCGAATAGTATGTGTATATTATGATCAACCAAAATAGTTTCGGGCTTTTGACCATGTTCTTTTTTGTAATCGCTAATAAAATTATCTAACTCAGCCAGTAAAACTCTTACTTGACTATTGTTATCTGATTTTTTACTCCCAAATAAATTACTGAAAAATCCCATTTTGATCTCCTTTTCTTATTATGATTTTTAACATGTAGCTGTGCCTTTACCGTTGTTGATGGGTTCATTTCTTCCATAGAGCTCTTTTGTTACTCCTGCTGAATTCAAGTAACATCTCCTCACTTTTTATCATTAAGATCGTAATAACCAGTTTAACTACAGATCTTAGCGCAAGGTATACCGAACCAAATGGTAATAATAAAAACGCTAATACCACTCACAAAGCTTCCACCCTAATTCGTTTTAGTATTTAAGAATTTTTGTCAAAATTTCAAAAAACTATTATATATCACCTACTTTTCGATTGTTCGATTTTTTTTTATTCTTTCTTTACAAGATTTTTCATCGCTACATACTAAACCAATACCGTGATCGTTCTTCTTTAGGTCAGACACATTTGATATCTTCTTGCATTTTTGGCATTTGCTGTGATTTACAATATTCATATTCAAATATACAAATTGAAAATTAGAGACATGTGGCATGGAAAAAAAACAAATTTCACTTAGATTTCTACAGCGCTGATTGTTGATCCGAAGAAGAAGTCACCTTTCCGATAACACAGTCGCAATCTATTCGTCCATTCAGGAAAAAACTGGATTTTCAGTATTAGCAGTTTTTTGCATTCCTTTCCTTTAAACTAGTAGCGGGCTCTTATCTTCACGTCAACAAGTATGCAAGCATCAATAATGGACTTGGCAAAGGGGGTGCTCCATATTTTTATTAAGAAAACCAAAGTGATACTCATACCAATGCCACCCACCAAAAATTGGTGAAGTTTTAATATACTCAATTAATTCTTCCCGATTCATAATATAAATCCATAGAGCTTTGATCACCAGATTTAGTTCACTCTCATTGATTATCCTGTTGATTCATCAACATTTCGAACTAATGATATTAATAAAAGGGCTTGTATAACCCTATCTGCAACACCTGCTCCAAGTTGATCGATGGGACTTATTCCATGACAAATATCATTGCGGATGTTCCATCCTCTTGGATCGGTGAATAATGTTCGAAAATAGAGCGAAATCTCTTCGTCAAATGTTTCAATGAATGCTGGTTCCTGTAAAAGCTCATCAAGATTTTTCAAATGTAATCCACCACCTCTTGAAGCCAGCTTAAGAACAGATCCTTTATTCAACTCAACTAAATTTCTGATTGAATCTTCTATTTGGGGAACTAATAAATGGATGGCGGTCAAATAATCTGATTTTAAGTATGCCCTCAATCCAGCTTGAATAATTTGTTTTTTGTTATCCTCAAAAATTGGGGCTTGGAAAATAAAATCACACAATTCTTGTTCAGATTCATTGAATTTTTTAACAAATGACTCCATCACTTTCCTCAGCCACCAAATAGAAAAATTCATGTTTTGTGATAGTTGGTGTACAATCCGACCATCCAAGTCATCTTCTATTGAACCTATAAATGCGACTGGTCGCCCTTTATGATCTACAGCTTGAAAAGGCATATAGGATAATAAGGGATTATTTTCAGCCATTTTCTTAAGTTGATTCTTGGCGTCCTCTTTTCGTACAATATATTGAGTGGCGATTTTGATAATGATCTCTTCTAAACTTCCGCTAATGAAATATTCAACATATTTTTCCAAATCTTCTTTTTTAACATCACTGGTGGTAGAAAAAGGCTTTAATTCATCTCGCGTTTTCGGGCCCAGATTTCTTAACTTGACTGCAATTGATTCAGCATCCTTTTTCATTCCAAAATTTATTAATACTGAATGGACCTTCTGAAACCATGCGTATGCTTGAATTGCTGATGCAGAATCACATGAACGCTCAACGGCTTTGACATAATTCTTTAAGACACGTTCTTTTTCAGAGTTTTTACCTATGCTATTATAATGATTGGATAAACGAACTGCGAATTGTTCAGCCAGTAAATGATCAGGCTTTTGTGTTTTATCCGGATTTGAAACATGTTCAAGTCTTAATTCCAAATCCGCAATAATTTTGTCTTTCTGAGATTGAGTTAACTGGTTTTTTTTATTTCTCCATAGCAAATCATAGGTAAACCCACATAGATTTAATTCACCTGAGTCTGCTATTTTGTTTTCATATTCGATTATTGCTTTAACAACAAGATTCTTTCGATTTTCATCATTAAGACTAATTGCTAGTGACAAGGCACGTTCTAATTTATTGATAACCATCTTTTCACTTTTGTGGCTATCATTTTGGGATATTTCGATGATGCTATCAATAACAATAATTGCTATCGTATAGTCCGCTGTTTTACCTAATACGGGTTTAGAAAAATCCCAAACTAAATCTGCGTATCTTGCTCTTAGAATTGGATGTTTAGCCTGTTTTGCCCTTTTTATCCAATAATTTATGGTTGTTTCCGTAACTGCTTTAATACTCGGGGATTCGGAAGCGGTTCCATCACCATTGTCTTTAAACCATCGTGGTCCATAATACTCACCCCAATGAGGAAGTTGGCTTTTATAGTTTTCGCTAAAATCAAAAGCTAAAATCTCGGCTTTTAATTCCTCCGGTAGATTTGGGAATTCAATGTTTTTGGATATTTGTCTAAACAAACCCGGAAGTTGATATTCAGCCATCGGTTCTGTTTTTGAATCAAGTTCATCTAAAAGTTCATTCAAGGTACTAATAATTTTATTGTGTTCCATCTCGAACTCTAAAAGTTATTTCAGTAATAGGCCTTAAACAACTTTATAAATATTTGTAGTAAGTAGTCCCAGTTAGGCTATTGAAATCCTGGTTAAATCCCTTCAGTTTAAACAGGATTTCAGAAGGTGTATTGCCTGTTTGGATTCCAGCAATCAATTTTTTCAATTTCGTTTCAGTTTGGGCGAAAGACTCTATTGTTTTAATTAAATTTGTAGCATGTCTATTTCTTTTATGCTCAGGATGAACAAACAGGATGATATCTGCGGACGATCCTTCATCTTGAAATGAGGTATTACCGCGCAACTCAATAAATCCAATAGTTTGATCTCTATCCTTTACAATAAAAGATATGTATCTGTCACTAATACGGATGTCTTCTGCATCAAAAAAACAAGGTGGTTTGTAAATACTTTTTGGATCATCTCTTACAGCTTGTATCAGTTCGTTTATTCCTTTTAAGTCCTGGTCACATGTTTTAGAATATTCAACCTTCATTTATTCCTTATTCCGACAAAATCGCCTTTTGCATTAGCAGCAGGTTGTTGGAGTAAAAAGGAACGTCTGTGTTCCCTAAAACTGAGGCCGGAACATTTGACAATTCTGCCAAATTATCCATTGGCACAACAACAACCTTTGCCCCGTTTTCGGAAAGCATCGATACCTTGTCAGCAAAATTTGTTGATTTTACGATAGCTCCTCCAACGGAGATATTTCCAAGAACAGCTAAGCCTGCTTTCAAGTTCTTTTTGTAAATAGCTGAAATCATGGCGATATAAACAGCGGAACCAATTCCACTCGATATCGCGGCACCAAGTAGATTACTCACTTGGATTGTTACGTCAAAGTTTTTCAAAGAATGTTTTTCACTCAAAATCGTCTTTTCATTAGCTTTGATATATTGGTAGGTGTTTTTTATGTCTTCTTTTATTGCCATGCTGTTAACGCCAGTAATATTTAGCTTACCAGAGCCTTGTGTTGTCACAACTTCGATCCTGACCAGAGCCAGGTTTTCGCCATCACTGGTGCTCGTATAGCAGACACCAGGAGATAACGGGGTGCTTTCAATCAAATTAGATCCTTTCTCTTCAGGTAGACCGATAAAAATCTCTTCCTGGGTTTCTTTGTCAATGTAAGAGAAATTGGTATCCCAGAACTCCATGCCTCCGATGCGTTTTAGCTGTTCTTTGACTCGTCGACGCATCTCTAATGCGAACTCAAGATAATCCCGGACATCTTCTTTGGTATAGGTTTCGTCTGGGTGTAGAAGCTTAATGAGACCTGAGATAATCTTTTTAACGGGTTTGGTGTCACGTTGTTTTAGATGCGAACCCAATGTGAAGTATTGCTCCAGTGCGTCAGTGTAGGTAACACGTCTGAAAGATTTCAAAGCTTCGGAAAAATAATCGGTACTGAATCCGAAATTCGAAGTGAAATGCTTTGGGGCAAATTTGATCATCTCCCAACCAGGAAGATAAAAGTGAATTCTATCAAGGAAGGCCGTATCACTATTGACCTCATCAGATAATGGGCTGAACAGGTGTGATGTTTGGAGAACGGTTTCAACTGGCTGATTAATGTTTCCGTTAAGAATAATGGAAGCTACACCAGTAATCTCACCACCCGCACCAGCACGGGAGAAAGAGCCCGATTCCATGTAATCTTTCATTAAAGGAACCGCGTCTCTATCCTTAAATATTCTATCTGTTGCTTCATCAAAACAGATGGCATCCCATTGACCAACAGCACCGACTTTTCCAGTACTTCCATGAACAAATAGCTTTGCAACGGTGGCCTGTCCACCTGATATCAAGACAGCGTACCGCAGATCATCGAATTTTTGTTTATGGTCTGTTAAATAGGACATCACAAATTCCTTTGAAGCTATGTGTTAACTCGATATTCAACTCCACCCCATTGAAATTCATATCAAAATACCCTTTAATCGATAACTTTTTAAGGCGGTCCCTAATATCGCCTGTCGATACAAATGAGAGAGGCAGTATTTCATTGGTTAGAATATTGCTGTTTTCAGGAGCATGCAGTTTTGCGAAGTAGAGAAACAAAACCAGTGACTCCGCTGTTATTTTAATATGCTTGAAAGTCTTTTTCCGGGCTCCTTCAAGCAGATTCAACTTGGTCATAAAATTTAGATACTTGGTCGATATTGTGTTTATGGTGCTTGCCGACCATGACAAATCCAACTGTTTGTTGTTTGCAATGAACTCTCTTAAATAGGCGACTATGTCATCTTTTGAAATGCCGGTTCTGCCTGACAAGTAAGATTTCATAAAGACGTTCAATGAGATATCCCTATGCAATCGATTCAACAGGGAAAACTGCCAAAAAAGTATAAGTTCTTTGTCCAGGTGGATAGAACTCCTTGTGAATATCGAATAAAGGAGATCCCGGTGATCCTGATTGATAAACTGAAGGAATCCAGTTTTAATTGCCCTTTCAATCCTTCCCCGACTTTCTTCGGTTCTCAAGTTAAACTCATTCCGTTTAGATATCAGTCCCTTTAAATCATCTTTATCTACAAGGTAAGTTTCAATTGCCCTGTAAATGACACTGGTATCTTTTAAGCCGCCTATCGTTGTTATCGCGGTGTTGTATTTGCTCAAACTTTGTCTTTCTTTTTCAATCATATCTACTTGGCGTCCTTATTTGGATTATCAGCGGCACCGCCTCCTTTCACCCAATCGTCAACTTCTTCTATCTTAAACTTCCACAAGCGCCCCATCCGGTGAGCAGGCATCTTGTTCTTTTCAATCCATTTGTAAATGGTATCATTGCTGACACCAAGATACTGACAAATATCCGATACAGAAAGCCAACGGTCTTTTATTTCCAAGGTTTTCTTATTCACACGTTTTTCTTGAGTGGAAATTATTGAAAATATTTCAGAAAAAATTTCCGAAGTGGATTTACGATTGCTGATTAGTACCGATTTGAATCGATCAAAACAATCTTTACCTGATTACCATACCTTCATCAAGATAAAAGAGCATTGAAATCAATTAAGTAATGCAAGTTGCATATGAATTGGATTTTGTTCTGATTTAATTGCTGTGTCTGATCTGTTTACATCGGCAATTTACTTTAAAACAAGAATAAATACAAGGTGATCACTTGCCGTTAATCATATCAATAGCCAGCGACTAAAGCCGCCAGCTATTCGAGTTATGACTCTTCAGATTCCTTTTCTGATTTATCTCGCTTAATGATCTTTTCAGCTTCTTCTCGACTACTGACCGGAATCAGTTGGCCATCTCCCACAACGTATAATCCATCGCTACGAGATTCGATCCTGAGTGGACCGGAAGTGTCGAACTCCATTCCATCACTGAATTTTAAAGTCATTTTTTTCTCCTGTTTTAATGATTAAGGTGAACCGGCAACATTACGCCGGTTTCTCCAGATCAATCTTGATCTAATTCTTGATTGTCATCCGACGACTCACTTCGCTTCTTTATTGCCTCA
>JABHWU010000102.1 GCA_018657625.1 Deltaproteobacteria bacterium
CCTTGGGGATATTTAAAAACCTGATTTTTCAAACTTTTTGACTTGACATGAATAACCTAAAATAATATAAACCCTTCTGTTGTTTGAGCCCAGGTAGCTCAGTCGGTAGAGCAGGGGACTGAAAATCCCCGTGTCGGCAGTTCAATTCTGTCCCTGGGCACCACAACAAAGATAATAAAAACAAGAGGTTAAGCATAAAAACTTAAACCTCTTTTTTTTTGTCCAAACATCTGTGTGTGGATCTGTGTGAGACTTTTTAATTTTTGAACTGCTGTTCATATTGTTGTTTCCACTTTTTTATTGCATTGTTACTGACACCGTATTTTTTACCCACCCCAACGTAACCCATATCCTTTATTTCTTTGCATAGGGCTATATAATCAGGGCGTTTAGCCTTTCGGAACCAGTATTCTTTGTGTTTATTGATCGGTTTATCTGAAACCATTGCAACCTCTGGAGAAAAAAGGTCTATATTTTCAAGACGTTTCATTGCATTTCTTTCCGCCTCTCCTATTGAATGCAGATAACCCTCAGTAGTTTTACGATTTGTATGACCCAAGATACGCTGGATCACCCCAATTGGTGTTCCGATATCATCAAGGATCGAGGCGGTAAAATGCCTAAATGGATGAAATCGGAAATACTTAGCACCTGCCTTTTCACACAATGTCGCCATCAATTTTTTGCGATCAATAAATGGTCCTTCTACAAATTCATTGGCCTTCCGGCTCCAATATCTGTGCCAAAAAACCCATGGCTTTTCAGGGTCCCTCTTTTGATACCTATAGAACAATATCTCATATAACTTATTGAGCATTGGAACATCTCTTGGTTCCCTGTTTCCATGTTTCTTTTTGCTCGTCCAAAGAGTAACATAACGTTCCTCAAAATTTACATCATCCCATGTTAAAGAATTAATTTCACCCATACGAGCAGCTGTTAATACCATCGTCCAAAGATAATTTTGACTGTCAGGATCGGCAACATTAATGACCTTGTAAATATCCTCTTTAGATGGGATGTATTTTTTCTTTTTTATTACTGGAAGAAACTCAACAGCATTAGCCGGATTTTCTTTTATCAGCTTTAATCTGATGCCAAAATTAAATAATGCTCTGAGGTAACGTATTTCTTTATTGGCTGTGTATGCCGAGACGTCAGACCTTTTAAGCACATACTTTCCTATCATAGGAGTTGTAATTTCTGAACACGCCCTACCCTTCCATTCTTTAACCCACCTCTTGGAATGATATAAAACATGCCGATAATGCTCTTCAGAATTATATGCTTGAACATAGTCCAGTCTTCTATTGATCAGTTCCAAAAAGTCCATGTCTGTCTGGATTTGCAATTGTGGTGCTGGGTTTAATGCCTCCTTTCGCTTTTCTGCTTCCGCCTTTTTGGCTTCTTTTTTTGTTTTGAACCAAGCTTCTGTCTGCCTGATTCCCTTCAGGATGAAGTCGTACCGCCACCCCTTTCCTTTTTTGAAATATTGACTCATAAAGGTCCTCCTTATTTGGGAAAAATAGAGAACCTCCAAGCTTCCTGCCGCCCAATGCCTTCCAGTTCTTGTACACCCATGATGTACTTTTCCGGAGATATTCAGCGGCCTCCTTGACTGTCATTATGCCAGTTTTGGAGTTTATGTCAATGTCGGTAATTTCCACTTCCCAAAGTTTCCCACAAAATCTTTTTGTTTTTTCTTGCCAAATTTGGCTTTCTTCACCATTATCTAATTATGAATACTTCCAGAAGGTGGGTTACTTTTTGATATGAGAAAAATATACAACATAGACAAACCATTTGTTGATGGACTGAATGAAAATATCTTGTTAATCGCCAAGCAGTCTTTCCACACAATGTTTTTTATGAAATTGCTTTGGTATGAAATTAATAAAAAATGTGATATCCAAGGCTTCTTGAATGTAGGAATGTTCCCTAATCACATGTCCTGTGATTTGCCAATTGACCACAAAGAATTTAAATTATTTCCATGGAACTTTAATTCATTTGATGCCGTCGTTGGAAATACTGAGTTAGATCTGATGTCAGAATGGTTATCAAAAGGAAAAGACATCGCCTCTTTCTACGAAGACCAAATTCAAACATATTCTTCAAAATCGAATTTTATTATTACTAAGATTCTGCGGATGACTGAGGATCTGGCAAATAAACTCCATGAGATTGCTGTTAAAAATGACATACCATATGTTTCAATTCTTGATCTGACAAAGATTATTACTTCCGGAGGTGATTTAAAAAAATTAAGAGAATATGAAAAACTACCAGATAATCCTCACACTTCAGGCAGAATTCATAACCCTTTATCAGAATCAATTTTAAAAACCGCCCCGGATAAAAAGGATTTAGAACAGGAAAAAATGATATTATCTGATTTTTCTATTTTCCCAAAAATTCTTTTACCAAAAGGTTTGTCGAATGAATCTCAGGAAAAAATCATATTAAAATTATCAAATCAAATTTTCAATCTGCTGGAAGAATCATTCTGGGTTCTACTGACGATAGATTGGATAGAATACTGCCATTTATTATTTTATATAAAAATTAACAAGCCTTTTGATGATCCTAAAAGTTTGAATCAAATTAAGGATTACCTCATTAATCTCACCTCATTTAAATATTTAAAAGACGCTATTAGAAAGATTGAATCAGAAAAAGTTCTTTTTGATGAATATATTGCTACTCAGTATTATGCTTCAGGTAAATTTCATTCTGTAATGGCAACATTTGTAAAGCAAAATATGTCAAAGACTGTGAAGAGATATAATTTTATTATTGAGAAAATATCTGGGTCAAAACCTAAGGGTAAGGATATCAAATCCTTTGCTTATACTTTTCTTGGTGAAACTGTAAAAAAAATTAATACTGGATTTTTAATGACTTACAAGCTAAATGGAGATCCATACCACCTATTATCTTATATGAAATCAATTTTTTATAAAGCTGCATTAACTGAGATAAATAAAATGCAGAATATATATTCTCATTCGGAATGGGGTATCAGTTATAAGACTGCGAAACAATATATTAAAGACATTAATAAGGGGAAAATTCATATAGGGTATGATATCATTGAAAAATTAAGTGTTTATGATCTAACTTCAGAGATTGTTGAGATTGTTTCAAGCCACAACAAACAAAATCAGAAACATGAAAAAACTGGTTTTATAACTCAAAGAACCCTTTTAACATGCCTACAAAACGAAGTAATTTTAGACAGACTCAAAAAGAACGGCCACCCTTTAAAAAAATATGGTGCAAAAAAATTAAAAGACGCATTAAAAGAATTAAAACAGGATAAGAAAATTATTTATAAGAAAGAAAAAAATGCGGGGTATTACAGGCAAGCAGATGTGCCTGCCATTGCTGATGAACTTATAAAATATTTTAATACCAAAAGAAAAAAATAGTCTGCTCGATATTATTTAAAATCCCCTTCCATAAAAACCTGCCAGGTACTCGCCTATAATAATGTAGCATCCTTTTAAAATCCAAAACTAATCCTATTATTTTTTACCTGTCAATTCTGGTCTCAAACATCGTTTTGGCAATTCTTTTATTTCTTGCCTTGTTTTATTAACTGCTTATCCGGTGACAAAGTTTTGTGGCCAAGGCCCTAAATCTTTATATGTATGAAATTTAAAACCAATGAGGACCAGTCTCTTCAAGGTGACCCGCCTTCCGTAAGTATACCTTACCGAACCCTTAATACTTATTTAAAAGGAAGGTGAAAATGAACAATCATGATTTAAAACAAGGTCAAGCTCAAAAACAAAATTTAATCAAATTAGAACCCTTAGCCACGCCCATTACGTATCCGGCAAAGGTAATTCAAGCCATTCAAACATATAGTGAATATTTAAAGAATGGATACAGCCCACAAGAGGCAAGGATAAAAACTGCCATTGAGATGACTATGACAAGAGATGAAGTCAATGAACTCTTGGTGAATTCAGAATATTTTAATGAAACAATTCTTAAGTTCCTGTCAAAGGCAGATATCTCTCATGAGCAGTATCAAAAAATGCAGAGAGTGACACAGCGAGTAATCGAACACCTCAGACAAGATGGGCTATCTGACAAAAAAATCAAACCTTGGGTAGGTAAATTAATCCAACGCATAACTAAAGAATATGATTACCGCAAAAACATTACTCTAAAGCACTGGAATCTTCAATGGGCTTCCCATATTGGGTATAAAAACAATACTCCTCAGGAATCACGAAAACAAAGGAAACGTATAAAAAAACAATCCTTTTCATATGGCCCAGTCCCTTCAGATCCTGACATCAAGCTTCCTGGAAATATTACTGATGTCCAAGAGCAATTGGATCAGATAACCACCAATCTTTCAAATCTGCCAAGAATTAACCCTGATTCCATGGGATTAATAAAAGAAAAACTTAAAAAAGAAATTGCTGAATTAGCTAAAGTGCTACTTACGATTGACGTACTGGCAAACAATGATAAAGAAAAAGTTCAAGTGGGCACTCTTATGAACTGTTACGCAAAAGCAAATGAGCGCGATTACCCCGGTTCTGGTATAGGTGGCTGCCTATACAACATAGTTGATTATTGCGCCAATGAAACAATGATTAAAAATACTCAACAATTTATTGAACAGGCTAAACCAAGGATAGTGGTTCAGGATAACGGTGCTTTTCATAATCTATCAAAAGAACTGGCTAACGGAGGGAACGACTAATGAATGATACAACATATATGCGGAATGTTGAAATAGCTTTAAGAACCCAGCCAGATATTTTAATCGCCTCAGATTGTGCAGTCAAAAAAATTAAAAAAGAAATTGAGCGGGAAAAGGAATTTCAAAAAAAGTTACCAACAAATACAGAACTTGCAATAAAAACCTATGAGCTCCTGAAAGAGCATTCAACAAATATAAGACTCTATATTGTCTTTCAGGGTTACACAACAAGGCATATGGAAATATTTTTTAAATCCATAAGTTCTATTTGTTTTGATGGCGTTTCAATGCCCATTAGAAATCAGTCTCTTGGACAAACAGCACTTTTTTTAGTTCAATTATGGAAGATGGGTATTAAAAATATTCATTTGCTTGGTGTTGCGGCTTTATTTCCAATGGCATTGGCAGCATTTTTTGCAAGGCATTTTTTTGAATTTGTTATTATGGATGCCAGCAGTTGGAAAGATGGTGCAATGGGTAACGTATATTTTAATCCTCATAATTTGAGTTCAGTGCATGTCGGTGAGGATGTGATAATAGACTTAACCATTGCTATGGATTGTCAATGCTCAGCCTGTAAAGGTAGATCTTTTTCGTATTATCAAAATTTACCCTATACTTACCGGCGAATTCTATTATGTGCTCATAACTTCAGGGCGACAGAAAATATGGGTCAAGAGCTTCTCAAACATTCAACCACTGTCAATACCTTAATCGATTTTTTAAGAACCAAAACTGACAGAGTAGGAGAAATTGAGGAGTTATATGATGTTCTTGTTCTGGTTGAAAGCTTAAAAAATGAAGATATCCGGTATCTTGAAGAAATTTTGACATAAACTTTAACATGCTGCCTTTCCGAACCCCACACACTGTGAGCAAACATTAAATGCAATTTGGTTTTTTCTCCAGGGGAAGGCAGCACACAATAAAAAACAGATAAATAAAAATCATAGCCATATTTGCAATAGTTATCAGGGTGAGTGTTTCATGCCTGGAAACCAAAGGAGCAAATGTCTTGTCATATTGCCTGCGATGCAGGGATTGATATGAAAAATAACCCACCTTTCGGAAGTATTCCTCATTAGGTTCTTTAACTTATTTAAAAAAAAGGTGGGTAAAAAATGAAAAAACAGAGCTTTAACCAAAAAGTAGAATATTTGACACTGCTGTCCAACGAGTTAAAACAAGTCAAAAAAGAACAAGCTGATACAAAAAAAGGCGATCTCGAGGGATACATAGAAGACCTCGAAGAGGAAATCAATGATCTCAAAAGACAAATAAAGAGACATATAATGCTTCCGCAAAAACCATGGAAGCGAACCACATTGCCTCGGTGGGACAAATCATAAAGTAAAAAAGCTGCCTTCCGCGAACCGTACCCACACAGTGAACAAACATATAGATCAATGTGTTTATGGCCCAGGGAGGCAGCACACAACCCCAAAAAACAGATAAGGAAAAAAAATATATTATGGATTATTACACTCAACTTAAACTTAAAAATGAAATACTATCGGTCGCTTACGGCCTTGGCTATAGCGGCACCCCATCTGGCAGTTGCTTTCAGGGAGATTGCCCCAAACATGGAAGCACCAGAGAAAAATGCCTTACGATCTGGCCTGGAATACAGGGTTGGAAATGTTTTCATTGTCATGCCAAAGGGGACGTGATTAACCTCGTGGAGCATTACAAAAGCTGTGACCATGTGAATGCCAGGAACTATCTTGCAGATCGAGCAAAAATGCCTCGTCTTGGACAAAGTAAGATGTCTGTAGAAGAACTGGAACAGATTAAACAAGAGCAAGAAGAGAAAGATCTGGTGTTTGCGATGCTTACTGCTTCGGCTGAATGGTACCACGTCCAGCTGGACAACTTTCTGGATATTCAAACCCATTTAACAGAGCATTACAAATTTTCTGAAGATATCATCAAAGAACTACAGATTGGATTTGCACCACCGGGCTCAAGCCAGCCAAATAATACATCTGACCTTGCCGGACATTTACAAAAGATTCCTGAGTTTAAAGGGAAATTATCACTTACAGGGTTGTTTAACTTTAAAGATCCTGGAGGCCCTTACTACGATTATTTTAAGGGCAGGATCATTATCCCGTTTTGGCGGGATGGAAAAGTGGTGGATCTTATTGCCAGGGCCACACAGCATACACCAGTTGATAAATATGAATGTTATAATATGGAGGACAAAATTAAATGAAAGAACAACCAAAAGCACCTGATTATGTAAAATACAAAAGAATTCGCAAGCACGATCTTGAGCAAAAAATTAAAAAGTATATCTCAAAACACATCGGCAATTATATGATGGGCGAAAATTCTGTCATAGGAGCAAAAGTGGTCATTATTACAGAAGGCGCCCCTGACCTGATAAGCGCTATCGACAATGGTTTCAATGCGATATCTCCTGTTACAACGAACTTTAAAGAGGAGCATTTCCCCATACTTGAACAGCTGACTACAGCAGCAGAGTCAATTTATATTATAAATGATAACGAAGATAATCAGGCCGGGTTGCAGGGCGCTATAAGGACAGCCAAGTATTTGAGCAAAACCGGTAAGAACGTATATATTGTCACATTACCAATGCCTGATGGCAAAGACAAAATAGATCTGAATGAATATTTTTTAGATCATACTGCTGATGACCTGAGAAAGCTGATGGATGAAACAGATCCTTTTTTAGCCATGCTGATCAAACAGATGCCAAAGGATCTGCCAAAGGCCTTACCAATGTTCCGTTCAGATATTGTCCCCATTGTTGCTGAAATTGAGGATAAAACACTTCAATACTACTATATTGGTTTGGTTGTAACCCATATACCAGCCTTGAAAGAAAAGGCTATTAAAGAAGAAATTGGCAGTTATAAAAAGCAGCTGGAGGAGAAGGAAAGCAACAAACCTGATGAACCGGTTGACCCTGAGATACTAAAGGAAGTTGAAAAAATACAGCAAAATAAGCAGATTTTAAAAGAACGGATTGATCTAATGTATCGAGCCGGGGTTGTGGGAGAAAGAAATGTTGTTGCCACTTATTTTGCCGCACTGGATTCCCGCTTATTAGAAGATCCCATGGCAGTTAAGAATAGCGGTCACAGGGGAAGTGGTAAGTCTCATGCACTTGTAAAAGTTTTGATACTTTATCCTGAAGAAACGTACCTTTTTATTACAAGCGGGAGCCCCAAATCGTTTTTCTACCGAAAAGAGGGAATGGAAAATAAAACTCTTATATTGGGTGAAGCCTTCCAAATTCAGGCAGGCAACAAGAAAGATAATGATTTTGCCTATACAATTCGATCCTTAATAAGCGAAAAATGTATACGCTACCTTGTTACTGAAAAAAATGAAGATGGGAACTATGATTCAGTTGAAAAAGAGTTAAAAGGCCCAACCGCTTTTATCACTACAACAATTGTTGACACGGTTGAAAAGCAATTTGATGACCGACTTTTCACAATCCATCCAGATGAATCACCGGAACAGACAAATAGAATTATTGAAATGACAGGCGAAAATAGATCAGGAAATGGATATACCTTGGATTCAAAGACAATACTGACTTGGAAAACATTTCACAGGAGCCTTCAAGTCATAAAGGTGGATATACCTTTTGCTCCAGCTATTTCATCATTTTTAATTAAAAAGAAAAACCCTATTGCTGCAAGGCGTGCATACACCAAGGTATTATCTGTAATTCAATCAATAGCATGCACATACCAATTTCAAAGGGGAAAAAATAATCAGGGCAATATACTGGCAATAATGGCAGATTACCACATGGCCCTTCAAATAGTTGAAGAATCCTTTAAAGAAAACCTGGGCCAGCAGAGCAAGAAGGTTGAGGATAGACTCGTATATGTCGAAGAAAACGGTATCGTTCACTATAATGATATGGTCAATGCCTTTGGGATCAGTAAAACGGCAGTGTCAAATTGGGTAGGAACTCAGGTTAAGGAAGGTACCCTGGAATGGTGTGATGACACTGGTAGTATAGTTGATGATGAACGTGAACTTAGGCGGCTAAAATTCTCTGGTAAAGCTTATATCATTGCTAATGGCTCCTACAAACCTACTTTGGTTACTGGCCTGCCCACAGCATATCAGCTTACTAAAGATCCTGCATGGGAAGAAGACGGTGCTCTATATAAATTGTATGACCTGCAGTTAAAAAGTCATGTAAACGGTCAGAAAACGGTTGTAAAGAAGGCTGAAAAAGTGCCTGCAACTGTTCCTGTAAAAGAAGATTCTGTCAAAGTAGATCCTGCCAAGGACGTTGAAGAAGAGGAAAATGAATACGAGCAATTCATGAATTATGCAAAAAATAACAGTACCAATGAACCCGTTGCTAACTTTGAAGAGATGGGGTTATAAGCAAAGATCCTTTGTTTATCAGATAAAAAGGTTAATTTTAATACAAAACCCTGGGGGTATAAAGGTGTATAAAGGCCAGCTTTATACCTGCCTTTATACCTCTTTATACTTTAAGTAGTTGTATTTATTCTTTATTTTGTTGTATGATGTCGAGGTATAAAGGTATAAAGGTGTTTTTAAAAAATAGGCCTTTATACCTGAACTGATACCCAAAGGATAGGACATATTTTCTTTGAAAGAATTAATATATTTTATTAATTAAACAAATAAAAATATTATAATTAATAATTTCTTAAAAGTAATATTAATTTTTTTTGTAATACAAAGTACTTATATAAAATTTAAAAATTCAACTCTTTTCCTGGCATAAGGGGTATATTTTTTAAATCACCTTTATACCTTTATACCCCGGTATCATACAGCAAAATATATAACATTTTTAATAGGTTATAGAATCAACAGGTATAAAGGCCATAGGTTTATACCCCTTTATACCCCTTTATACCTGCTCTGCCTCTCTAAAAGTATTTGTACAAAAATTAACCCTTTTAATTGTAAAAAAGGCCTGATCTTTTAAATCCTTTTAGCCGGGGTATAAAGGCCATATTATTAAAATTAGGTTTATACCTTTATACCTGTTGTAATTCAGACAAAACTTAGAATAATTATAACCATTTATGGAATCCTTGAGTATAAAGGCAGGTATAAAGTCAGCCTTTATGCACCTTTATACCTCCGGCCTTTGCTCCAGCAATTAAGACAGATCCATCCAACAAAATCTTATTCAAACGCAGATTACAGGCCTGTCTTCGCACCTTACCTTGAACAAACCCCTAAAGGACTTTGTATAAAAATTTAATTCTTTAAGGGAGACGAAATCATGAGAAAAGCAGTTTTTACAGCACCGGTAACAATCTATTTAAGCCAGGACATATATAAACAGGTCAAGGCTGTTACAGACAAGAAGAATATTTCAATGGCCGAGTATTTAAGAAAAGCCGCAGAGCAGTTTTTGTTAAAAGAATCTGATTCATGCAAGACAAGTAATCTATCAACCCTTTAATCGCTTTATATTTAGATGTCATGGATAAAGGATACCCCTATTATAAAGGGAATAGTTAAATCGTTGTATTCAAGCATTTTCAAGGTTTTAGCGCCACATTTTGTCCGTTTTCCCCCTTTGCTTAACATATTATTGAACCAATCCTGCAAGACCTCTGGCAGTCGGTGACTCCCCTTCCGCCGGTATAGTTTAACAGGGAATAAATAAATAAAAAGGGGGGTGAGAGTATGGACCATGGGAATTAAAAGAATGAAATTTACAACAGTATCGTTAAGCAAAGAAAAATTAAAAACAGAAAAATTTTAAACAACAGGAGAAGTAAGAATGTATGATGATTATTTTGATAAATTAAATAGTGACGGAATTAATGAAATTACTGAAAAAAATTGGCTGATAAAAGAATTGCAAGAGATCAGTATTGGCTTCACGAAAGAGTTTTGTATGGATTCTGCAATCTCTCTTTTAGTTTCTGATGCACTTGATTCCGAAAATATTAATGAACTCAGGATGGCTAAAGCAGCTATAGATAGTTTGCCCGACCATATTAAAGAAAATTTAAAAACAGATTGGGCTATACTCTCGTGGAGGCCTGAATATAAGGAGATATTAGAAAACCTCATACATAGAGGCGATAATAAAAGATATTTCAAAATTAGTTCAAAATGGAATCAAGATACTGAAAAGGAAGAGATAAACGGTAAAATTGTTTTTGAATTATTGCAAACTAATTCGCTTGTTACTGTCTATGTCCAAGAAGGTACTTCAAAGGAGGAAGCATTAGATTTTTTGAAGAAAGCTGTTAGTGAATTAGAAGATTCCTGGCATCTTGTCTCTGACCCGGATCAGTATCAAGGATATATGGATTAAATAAACGAACTAAAACCAGCTTGGTCACAATGCACTGAGCTGGTTTTTGTTTTTCCAGATGGCAACGGTAATGATCGGGGTAATGTTTGCCCCAGAAACTTTAACACAATTAAATGAAGTGACTGATGAATTAGAAATTTTAAACTCGGAATTTATCCGGGGAATTATTGAAAAAGAACTTAACAAAAAGCAATTAATAGAAAAGGGAAATTAAAGATGAAAAAAGAAAATTTTGATTTCAAAAAACATTTTAGTGCAGATGCTGATTACAAAGAATTGTTCAAAATTATTAGAATGCAGGGATATAAAATTGATACAATTAACAATATCCAAATATCTCAAGATAGCTTAATTTCAATTGTATCAACTGTTGATTTGAAAACAGGCGATAATGAAAAAATCCTTGTCTACGGGATATCGGGGAAACCGACCAATAATCAAATGCGTGAAGTCGCATATAATGATGATTCAGATATTAATGTCAGGATTATCACTTCTTATCATTCAGATAAATATGAATGTAAAGATAAAATTAATAAAGTAATGGCTAAGACTTTCGCAAACCTTCTTAACAATTGTCAGATGGAAACTTTTTTCATTGAGATAGTTGCAAGTAAGGATAAAGATTCTAATAATTCATTTTCTTATACTAATATGATGGGGCCTTATAATCAGACTCAAACAAATTATCAGGAACTTCCACCTCAAATTTTATTTCAAAAAGGCGAAATCTGGGAATATTTTAATCAATATGCTTATGAAAATGATCCTTCAGGTCCATTTGCAGATTGGGAATGTGAAAATCTACCAGGATTAGATCCTGACCATTGGTTATTTGTACGCCCAGATTATGTGGATTCAGTTGGTTGTGCATGGGATGAAAATGGTATGTCTTTAATTGTGGAGGAGATAAGTGAAGAAGAGCAACAAAAATTGAAAAATCTCTTTCAAAACAGAAAGACAGAATTAGAAGAAACTTTTGAAGATTCTAAAATTATATTTCAACCTGAACCCTGTAAATTGATTATTACAATTGATGAAAGACCACTTTCTGAATTTATTGATTTACCGCTTGAGCAAAATAAAATAATGCTTGAAAAATTAGCAGAATATCAGATGTTATTTTATCATAAGTTTTGTCTTAGCCAATAAATTAATCTATCCGATTTTAACCATTTACCATTAGAAAAAACCAGCTTGGTCACTATACTGAGCTGGTTTTCTATTTTTAGAGGAGCTCAATAATGAAAAGAAATACAAAAGAAGTCCTGACTCCAAGCCACGAACTATGGCCAATTTTCAGGAAAAAGCTGGATGCCACCATTACTACATATGTAGATGGGAAATTGCACAGCAGGTGCCAGGGAGATTTAGCACTAACAATTAAGATACTCAAATCGCTGAAAAACATAGACGTTCTTGAGACTGTATTTTTTCTTCGAGAAC
>JABHWU010000047.1 GCA_018657625.1 Deltaproteobacteria bacterium
AAACCTGCTTCTGCAAGCCGGTTTTGAGGGACCAACCCCTCATCAATTGTATAGCATCGAATATCTCTTTGACTCAATCTAAGCAAACCAAGGAGATTGAATCCCGCCTAATATCCGTTCTTGGCACACACATGTCCCCAAGTTACCTACTTCTTGTTCAGACACTACTTAAGCGAATTTTATTGCCCTTGTTTTATTACTCACTGAATTCACAAACTTTTTTAATACTGATTTAACAAACGAATGCAGTATTACATTTACTTTACAGCACTGTTATAGGTTTTGATGTACAACTTCACCAGGCATACTGATGAGGGCTACTTTGTTGAAAATGCTGTAATACGAAGCTGATAAATTAAGACAGGAATTTTTACATCGTTATAGTTAGCTTCTCTCTTTGAGATCATCGAACACTTCCAAAATAGTCAAACTTTAACGGTTTAGCAGCAAAGTAAAGTGAGATATAATGTTCCTCTTGTGCAAACGCTTGTAACAATACTTGATATTGACAGAGATGTTTCAGATTGAAATATAATACGTAAGACTACGATTCAATATTAAAGCCATCAATTTTAACCACAACTTTCTCGGGTCTTTTGTAAAGTCAAACCATTTAACGCGTCTAAATCCAGATTGAAAACCGGGCATTTTTAGGAGTCATATGCTTATTAACGCAGAAGAAAAAGATGTACTTCAGGAACTGGTTAATATAGGCGTTGGTGGGGCAGCGGTCGCACTTTCTGGTATCATGAATCGTGAAGTTATTCTTACTTTTCCGAGGTTAGAAATTTTTGATCTAGAACAGATGAAACAATATCTCCGCAATCGTGAAGATGTTCAATATGTCAGTGTTAGTCAAAAAGTCCGTGGAGAGTTTTCCGGTAAAGGCATCATTTCTTTTACCCTACAAGAAGGCAAAACATTATTAAATATATTATTAGATAACCCTGATTCCCCGGATTACAACTTCGGGATCATGGAAAAAGAAACCATTCAAGAGGTTGGGAATATTTTAATTACAGCTATATTCTGTTCTATTAGTGATGTTACAAATACAGAAGCCAGTTTTGAGTTACCTGAGTTAACTGTATCAAATCAAATTTTATCGATTGGAGATGAATCAGAGAATAGTCTCTATTGTTTAGGAAAAGTAAACTTTTCAGTGGAAAATACAATATTGAATGGAAGGATATTATTTACTTTGGTATACAAAGACATTAAACAAATTATCACCAAACTTCTTGAAATCTAAGAGCTGACAAATGAAATTATTACTTGTGGATGATTCTCGTTTTTCTAGAGTTACTTTAATGAAAAATTTAAAGGAAGTTATCGGGAGTGAACATACTTTTCTGGAAGCAAGTTCAGGAGAAGAAGCACTTCCACTGTTTGAACAGGAGAATCCTGATTTGATTTTTCTGGATTATCTGATGCCGGGTATCAGTGGTGAAGATGTTTTAAAAAAGATCCGTAGCAGTAATAATTCCTGCTTCATTACTGTGCTCACTTCAAACTATCAAAAACCTGTTATCGATCGGTTACTGGAACTAGGAGCAAATCTATTCATTCAAAAATCAATTAATAAGGAAAAGATTACGACTATTATGGATGCATATAACCATTTTAGGGCTATGGAGGAGTAAAACTGTTTTCTCTCAGTTTTTACACTATAGTAAGTCAACATTTCCAATTATTTAAAAAATATATTTTACGTCTAATGCTAATATGGTTTCATTGATAATGGATAGAAAACCAACTAATGCTAAAGACTTTTTAAGTAATAGCCGGAAACTACTTAGAGTTGCAAAATCAAAGTTGAAAGGATTCACAAAAGACCAAAATTTCGAAACCATTGAATCAATCAATAGTCTCTTTCAAACATTAAGAGAAAGCTCGTTTTATTTTAACTTTGACGAAATTGAAAATCTGTTAAATAAAAGCGAAAGCTTTCTCTTTGTTCATTGCTCCGATCCAAAAGCACTTGATTCAACCCATATTGAATTATTAATAAATATCTGTACCTTACTGCAGGAGATGTTTAAGCAACAGGAAAATAAAGGGCAGAACGATGGTTTAGAAGAAAAAACGGAAAAACTAATTCAACAACTCGAACATCAGATTACTGAACTTCAAGATTTACCATCCATATTAGATCCTTCTTCACATGAGCAATCAAAAACAACTCCTTTTGATCCGGAAATGCTTGACCTCTTCATCTCTGAAAGTTTTGAACGTTTGGAAGATGCTGAAGAGAATCTACTATTAATGGAAACCGCTGGACAGGATTCAAAACAGAATGATTTTTTGAAAACCTGTTTTCGTCAGTTTCATACCTTGAAAGGAAATGCAAATTTAATTGGAATCCAGCCGCTTGAATGGTTAATGCACTCTGCTGAATCTCTTTTAGAAGGCTTTAGTAATAACAGACAAATTATTAAAGGAGATCATTACCGAATACTATTAAAAACGATTGATGTCTTTCGACAAGCTTTGACCAGCTTGTCAAATTACCAAAAACTTACCACGCTGGAATCACAAAACATTCAGTTACAAACAAGTATCATATCTGATCTTTTGATAACTGAAAACATTGATATTGATTATTCTTCGGCTTTGGATGACGATCAAGATAAAATATATTTAGAATCATCAGATTCTGAAAATGATTTTATCGATATTTCAAAAACGCTAAATAGTGAAAAACAACCGACAATAGGAGTTCAAGCTGTAAAACAAAAAGATATTCGTATTGGGCTTGAGAAGCTGGATCAAATGGTAAATCTGGTGGGAGAATTAGTAACGGTTACTAATATTATCTCCCATCAAACCCATATTCAAATGTCGGAAGAGAATGACTTTTCCCAATTTGTCAATCAACTGCAACAAGTTTCCAATGAAATCCATGAACAAACCATGTCAATGCGAATGGTCCCCATTGCCAACTCTTTTCGTCGTATGTCCCGGCTGGTATATGATATATCTAAGAAATCCGCTAAACAGGTCTCCCTTACCATGTCCGGTGAAAACACCGAAATTGACAAAACACTGGTTGAGTTGATTGCAGACCCTGTGCTGCATCTCATTCGTAATGCTGTTGATCATGGCATTGAGATTCCTGCAGAGCGTATAGCTGCGGAAAAACCTCCTACCGGCAATATTCACTTGCAAGCCAGTCAAATAGGAAATGAAATTTGGATTATTGTTCGGGATGACGGTAAAGGACTGGACCGGGAAAAAATTTTAAAAAAAGCCAGAAAAAATGGTTTAATAGATCCGTCTCTTACCCCACCTGACGAAACTATTTGGAAAATAATATTTGAAGCTGGCTTTTCAACAGCTAAAGAAATTTCCGCTCTTTCCGGAAGAGGCGTTGGGCTGGATATCGTAAAACAAAATCTCGATAAACTTTCTGCCAGTATAAATATAGAATCCCAAAAAGGTATCGGGACAACATTTACGCTACGCTTTCCCCTTACATTAGCAGTAATTGAAACACTGCTGGTAAAAATTGAAGATAATTTCTTTTCCATACCCCTGGTCAATATGATAGAATGTGTCGAATTAAAAAAAGCGGATATTGAAAAGAATCATGAGCGGCAAATCGCCCGCATTCGCGGAGAGCTTGTTCCTTATATTCGATTGAGAAAAATATTTGAAATTGAAGGTAAATCTCCGGATATTGAACAGATTGTTGTGGTGGAATATAACCAGCAAAAAATAGGTCTGTTAGTCGATCAATCCCTCAATAAACATCAGACAATAATCAAATCTCTCGGAAAAATGTATGCTGAGGTTGAAAATTTCTCGGGAATTACAATCCTGGGAGATGGTAAAATCTCACTGATCATTGATGTTAACAATCTAATTAAAAATTGCATTGAAAAAGAAGCAATCATAACTAACAATTATTGATATTCTAATAATCATGTTTAACGGCTATTTTAATAAATTAAATGTTGGTATCATTATACTCAATAGAGATCTTGATATCCGATATATGAACCATTGGCTACGTGGCCATTTACCAGAAAACCTTCGCCAAATCAATAATTTAAAAACACTCCTCACAGAAGAGTTATGTATATTTACCGAGCGGATCGTTCAGGAAAACATCAATAATAAATCTGTCCGAATCTTGGCACAGAAATTTCACTCATGGATCATCCCTCTTTCTGACCAAAGATTCTCTGATGGCTATATGAGACAAAGATGCACTGTTATGTTTTTTGAAAATATTTTACTAAAAGAGCCCTGCGTGCTGATTGAGATCAAGGATGATTCTGATCGGGTATTACAAATTAGGAAAGTAAATGAAGAAAGATTAAAAACTGAAACTATTAATGAACGCCTGAGAGAAATAGAAGAGGAACTCCGTTTATCCTATAAAGACCTGGAAGATAAAATTGAAGAGAGGACAAAAGAACTTAAAATTGCCAAAGAATTTGCGGAGTCAGCTAACCTGGCTAAATCTGAGTTTTTAGCAAATATGACCCATGAATTGCGCACACCTATGCACCAGATACTCAGTTATTCACAATTTGGTGTTAAAAAAATAGATAAAGTCAGCAAGGAAAAACTGCTTTACTATTTTTCCAAAATAGGAATATCCGGCAAAAATCTACTCACACTTCTGGATAATTTATTGGATCTATCAAAACTTAATTCTGGTATCATGTACTATGAAATGAAAACAGCAAATCTCAGCCAGATTATCAATAAAGTAATGCAAGAATTTGCGGCTATTATTAAAGAAAAAGGGATCATTCTGGGTCTATCCAAATGTGACATACCGACAACTATTGTTTGTGATGAAATAACAATCAGCCAAACACTACGTAATTTGTTTTCCAATGCAATAAAATTCACACCACCAGGCAAGTCAATAATCATCTCAACTTATTCCGGAAAATTGTCGACTGGTAGCAGACAGATAGATAAGAAAACAGTACCAGCACTTCAAATCAACATTAAAGATGAAGGGATTGGAATACCAGAAAATGAGCTAAAGACTGTATTTGGTAAATTTATTCAAAGTAGCAAAACAAAAACAGGAGCCGGTGGTACAGGTTTAGGGCTTGCAATCTGTAAGGAAATTATCAAGGCCCATCATGGAAAAATATGGGCAGAGAATAACCCAGAAGGCGGATCAACGTTCAGTTTCATGTTACCTTATCAACAAAATACCAATTAATAAATTCAAATCAGCCTCAACAACTGCCAGTTGTCCGGACGTGGCATTCATCGTCCGGAAAAATTATATTCATGGCAAATGAGCGCAGGTTTCGACTTCGCTCAGTGTACAGATTCTCTAAAAAGTAAAATTTAAAGTAGTTGAATAGTTACAAATTAAAAAAAACATTAAAATTACAGTTTTACAATATCGGCTGATCTGGCAATACTATCGCGTTTGACACCCCTTGAAATATTTTTACATTCTTTGGAATGCACACCCATCATTTTTTGCATCTCTATACTACTGGAACCTGCAATAGCTTTAAATTGGTCATTAATTAACACCACATCTCCTTTGGAAAAATTACCATCAATGGTAACAATGCCGGACGGGAGCAAGCTCTTTCTGTTTAATAAAGCTTTGTGAGCACCTTCATCCACTGTAATTCTCCCTTTGACAGTCGCATATAAAATCCAGCGTGACCGACTTTTTAGTTTCCCTTTTGATAAAAACAGGGTTCCTAACGGTTCTCCATCCATGATCCGGGGTAGAACCCTCTCAATTCTCCCATGGGTAATAATGGTTTCACATCCGGCTTTTTGAGCGATTTCTACCGCCTTTATTTTAGACTTCATACCCCCGGTAGAATAGGAACTGCCAGCGCCACCAGCGCAATTAATAATTTCTGGAGTAATTTCTGAAATCACTGACAGTGGTTTGGCTCCGATGTTTTCTTTGGGATTAGCATCATAAAATGCGTCTATATCTGATAACAATACCAGGAGTTCTGCCTCTAACTTACTGGCGATCATGGCACTTAATTGATCATTATCCCCAAATACAGGTCCGATTTCAGCGGTTGATACACAATCATTTTCATTGAAGATAGGAATCACTCCCAAATTTAACAAAGTGTCAACAGCCGTACTTAAGTTATTATAAGTCATTCTTTGATCCATTATTTCTTTGGTAATGAGTACCTGAGCAATTTGAATATCGTATTGTTGAAAAGCCAAACGGTAACGATGCATGAGCATTGGCTGACCGATGGCGGCACAAGCTTGTCTCAAACTGGTTTTAGTAATTTTTCGATTGATTTTTAATTGTTGCGCGCCGATACCGATTGCCCCAGAAGAAACTAACAATACTTTTTTCCCGGCATGATGCAATGAAGATATTTGCCCTGCCAGTCTTTCAATAAGATCAAAGTCAATGGCATTGTTTTGAGTCAGTATATTCGTACCCAGTTTAACAACAACTCTTTTAACATTTGAAAAATCACGTTTCATTCCTACCTTTATATTTATATTAAATCCTGATGGTTAAACTGCTTTTTTCCAGTGGCATAATCTGAAACAATATGTCCACTCCCAGTAACTTTATATTTATACGTCATTAGCCCTTGTAAACCAACAGGTCCCCGGGCATGGACTTTACTAGTTGACACCCCGACTTCTGCCCCGAATCCATATCGAAAACCATCCGCAAAACGGGTTGAACAATTATGCATCACTGAACTGGAATCAATTCGACTTAAAAATTCTTTTGCTTTTTTATTGTCATCAGTAATGATTGAATCCGTATGGTGGCTACTAAAAGTATTAATATGGTTAATAGCCTGATCCATTGACTTTACAATTCGAATAGATAATATCAGATCCGTATATTCGGTCTTCCAATCAGTATCAGTAGCTGCAATGACAGGTATAATGTCCTGGGTTGCCTGATCCCCCCGAATCTCTACTTGCCCATTAAACGCTTCCACTAACTTGGGAAGAAATTGTTTAGCCGTATTTTCGTGAACTAATAATGTTTCCAAAGCGTTGCAAACAGCAGGATACTGGCACTTAGCATCCAAGGTTACAGATACAGCCATATCAATATCGGCCCTTTCATCAATATAAACATGGCAAATTCCATCGGCATGTCCCATTACCGGAATGCTGGTATTTTTTTGAATATAGCGAACCAGATCATTGGATCCCCTGGGAATGATTAGATCAATATAATTATTTAATTTAAGCATTTCCTTAATGTCTTCTCTGCTTTCCAATAATTGCAAACATCCATTAAAAGCAGTATCAGATTTTGTTATGGCTTTTTCAATTAAACCAAACAGATATTGATTCGTAAAGAGAGCTTCTTTTCCTCCTTTGAGCAAAGCAGCATTTCCGGATTTCAAACAGAGACTGCTGATCTGGATCAGAGCATCCGGCCTTGACTCAAAAATTACACCGATAACACCTAATGGCACCGATATTTTTTCTAAAATTAAACCCTCATCCATCTTAACTTTCGCTAAAACTTTTCCAGCCGGGTCCGGAAGATTAAGGACATCATTCAAGCCTTCCAACATACCGTTAATTTTACTGTTATCTAGAATCAAGCGTTTTAATAGAACCTTAGAAAGCTGCTCTTGCTCTCCTTTTACAATATCTTTTTTATTTTCAATTAATATCTGTTCCCGATTTTCATCAATGAGTTGAATCAGATTTTGGATAACGCAGTTTTTCTGATCTGTTTCCATTGATATCAACTGATAAGAAGCCTGTTTTACTGACTCTACTTGCCTGATAATATTTTCCATTAATGATCTCCAAATTAATGACCAGTTTTCTATTTAAATTCATCCAAAATAGTACGGATGGTTTTCAAAACAAACCAATGCACCTACCAGATGCTTGAAAACGTTAGAAAAACTTTTAACGCTTATGTCCAAAATATAAATTAAAATAACATCGATAGGAGTATTCCTGCATTACAGAAATGAGTCATGAAATGACTTTAAGAAATGATTTGTAAGGGCCGCCGGAAGCGTTGATTCATGTTTTTACCAGTTTTTTCGTCGATGTTTTTGAAATGTTCTATTGTTCATAAAGATATTTTTTAAAATTGTATACAAAAAATATTTTTTTTAGCCAATTCCCTGTTCTTAAACAGTAACTTTATGCTGATGTGAATATCAAATAAAATAATGGGATCATTGTTTAAGAGCTTTATATTTAATTTTTAATGATCAATTTTAATTTTTTATTTCCTACTTTCACTTTGGAATTGATATTTTCTACAGTTAGTTAAATAAAAATGATATAAAGCCTGGCAAATTGCAGGAATTTAACGGAAGCTTAACAGGACAGTTAAAGAAGCACAATTGTGATTATGGACGGGATTATTGCTTATTTTATCTCTGGAAGTTTTGTAAATAGGGTATTTAGAAAGGAAATACTTTTTTTACCAGACGGGCTTTGTCTTCTACGATGAGTAATCTGGCTTTTTCCATGATTAGGTTTCGATAGTGAATTTGATAGTGAATTTGGTTCCGTTTGTGTTGTCGAGATCTATTGAACCATCAAGTTGATTTTCAACTAAAGTTCGAACAATTTTCAATCCCAAAGAGTTTGGGTTTTTCCAATCAAAACTCTCCGGCATTCCGACACCATCATCCTTTACAATTAATTCAAGTTTTTTATCCAATTTCATCATGCTTACAGTAATTTCACCTACCCTTTCTCCAGGGAAAGCGTACTTCAGAGAATTAGAAACTAGTTCGTTAATTGTTAAACCTAAAGGATACGCATGATTGAGACTGATTGGTGAGTTCTCAACATTACTATACAGTTTAACCTTTCCGGAATCAGTGGAATAGGTTTGAAATATGTCAGTCGTTATCTTAGACAAATAAGTCTTTAGATCAATCTCCGACAGTTTTTCTGATCCATGTAGCGTTTCATGAACCGCAGCCATTGCGTAAATCCTGTTTTTACTTTCCCTTAGAATACCTTTGATTGTGTCATCTTCGATGGAATTCAATTGAAGTTGAAGTAAGCTATTGATCACCTGCATATTATTTTTAACCCTGTGATGGATTTCATGGAGTAATGTTTCTTTTTCTTTTAAAGATGCTTTGATTTTATTTTCAGTTTGTTTACGATCAGTTATATCATGTGCTATCCCCAATACCCCTATCAATTCGCCATCAAAATTGAACATAGGCGTTTTAATTGTTTCCAGTAATTCCCGGTGACCATCATCTGCAAATGTAAACTCTTCTTCGTATATCGATGGTTTTCCCGTATCTATTGCTTCTTTGTCTTTTTGTCTGAAAAAATCGGCAAGTTCCCGGTCAACAAAATCATAATCCGTTTTTCCGCGAATTTTATTGGCCTTAACACCGAAAAGGCTTTCAAGGCGATAATTGCAGCCTAAATAAACACCGTCTTTATCTTTGACCCAGACAATGTCGGGGATAAAATTTAAGAGAGATCTTAAAAAGGTCTCTCTCTCTTCTAATAATAGATTTGTTTTGGAAAGATCGGAAGTCTTCTTTCGAACCTGGCTTCTAAGAAACAGGCTAAATAAAAGCAGAATAGCAAATATTATTACAATCATACCCAGAATGACGCCCAGGTATTTTACATATCCTGGAGTAGCAGCAATTGTTTTACCATACCATTTTTGATCGATTACTGAGTATTCTTTTTTTGAGATCCTTGAAAATCCATCTTCAATGGTTGACAGAAGATCCACTCTTCCTTTTTTAACCGCGCGATGGAATTCGCCGGTGTAGAGAGCATCTGAATACTTATATTCTTCAACAAGATTATACTTGTTTAAGAAGTATAATGCAGGGGGTTTGTCTATGCAGAAAAGACGTATTTTGTTTTCTGCAACCCGTTTAATTATCTCTTCATAACTGTCATACCTGACTAGCTCATCTACAATTCCGTTTTGATGAAAAATTTCGATAGCAGCATCCCCTTTTTTGACGGCAATAGAAAAACCCTTAACCGATATTATACTGTTTATTCCGCTGATATTTTTATGAAAGAATATAGGGACCTCTATTTTAGCATAAGACTTGCTGAAGTCATATATCGGTTTACGTTCCTTTGTAACAAACATTGTATCAATAACATCAGCCTTGTCTTGCTGAATAAATTCCTGGGCGTCGGCCCAATTCATACCTATCAGTTTTACTTTAATGCCAGTTTTTTTCTCCCATAGTTTCCATTGATCTACAAGTATTCCTTTGAGGCTTTCGCCAGCATCCCGAAAAATAAAAGGAGGGTAATTATCATCGGACACGACTGTGATGCTATCGAAATGATGAGTCAACACTTCTGCGCTCAGATTTTCTCTCGAAACTGTTGGCACAACTAACAACATTATGATTAAAAAAGCTGTAAACAGTTTTGCATTTGCCATACCTTATTTCGTAAACTCTTTAATAAAGAAAAATTTGTCAGTAATACACCAAATATTGATTCGAGAAAAATTTAAATATGTTTTTTCATACATCGAATAGATAACGATATTCTCCAATTTATAATATAATATTACTTTAAAATAAACAAGATTTCTTTCCTTATGTGGTCTTGACATCTGGAAAATTCTGTCCAAATCCCAGCCCTATTCAGCTTTTTTTGTAAAGATATTAAACATGCTCCCGTTAAGTTAAGTGATATTGGAATTTTCCACAAAACTTTAAAAAAAACAACAATTTAGCTATTATTTTAACGAATTAATGCGAATGCTGTAACTGATATGGAATGTGGAAGGGGTAAAATAGTGGAAATAACAACCTTTCAATGCTTATTAAGGTTGGTGGGGATAGTCAGTATTTATTTGGACTAAATGAAAAACTACTGACAAAAAATTTGTTTTTTTTGCGCTGAAACGTACATGAAATAAAGCAATTCTACTAGTTCTCGGTATTTTCAGTCCCAGTCTTTAATAACCGATGTGCATCAAGTATCACCAATAAATGATTATCTAACTTGCAAACACCAGTTAGTAGATTGGTATTCAATTTCTTGGGATCGTCTACTTTATACGGCTCTATTAAATCCGAATTAACTTCTAGAACATCTCCTACTTTGTCAACTAGGATACCAAATGGATCAGAAACACTGGATTTGAAAATAATAATCCTACAATTGTTGTCAATTTCCCGATAAGGCAATCCAAACAAATAGCGAAGGTTAACAACCAAATGTATTTCACCTCTAATGTTGACGTATCCAGATATTTCTTTAGCAGAATGAGAAATTGCAGTAATAGTCATTACAGGCGACACTTCTTTAACATCAAGTATATTGACACCTAAAAGTTCATCCTCGATCCAAAAAGTAACGTATTTACCGATAATTTCCAATTTATTAACTTGGCCAGTTGAAACATCGTCATTTAATAATTGCATATCTATTTTTTAAAATAAGATTCAGTAAACATTTTTATGATAGCGTTTGAATATCTATTATATTAAGAAAGCAGTTCTGCTACTCTTGATAACAGTCTTTCCCTATCCATTTTATGTTCATAGATATTGAAACCACTATCGGCTATAATTTTGATATCCTTTTCCTCTGTTAAAGCTGTCAAAGCAATTGATGGAACTACCTTGTTATTCAGTATGTTACGCACATTCCGCATAAATTCGTTCCCGTCCATAACCGGCATTTCAATATCTGATATAATGATATCAAATTCCTGTTTTTGAAACGCTTCAAGAGCTTTTTTACCATTTTCAGCAACAACAATATTATAACCAGCACTTTCTAAATAACCTTTAACCAAATTACGAAAAAACAACACATCTTCAGCGAATAAAATTTTGAACTTGCTATTTATGCTTTTTTCATTTGATTGATGTTGCGACCATCCCGGATCAGCTTTATCGATCAACTGATAGATATCAATAAAAAGAGTCATATTTTCATTGATGATTGTTGTTCCCATTAAACCACTTTCCATATAGCTTTCAGTGTTGAGGTTTAAGTCACATTCAACACTGTCTTCAATTCCCGAAATCAGAATGCCATAAGGTTTGGCAATATTTTTGGGTAGTAATAAATAAGTATCTTTTTGCTGGTCGAGTTCAGAAACATTTAGCAATTTATCTAACCTCAGTATTTGAGTTGAAGTTTGATCAATAGTAATAAACTCAGTTCCTCCGACAAACTCAATATCTTGCATATCTATTTTTTCTATTCGACTAACCATACTGAGAGGGATAGCAAATTTCTCACTTTTTCCATAACGGAATATTAATACTCCCTGAGTAGAATCATTACTACTTTTCACCTTCAAATCTATTTTTTGTTCCTCCTCAATATTCAAAAAAGACTGACAATGCTTAGCCATACCCACTACATCTAGTATTAAGGCGACCCTGCCATCTCCCATGATTGTAGCACCCGCATAGCAATCCAGATTCTTTAAATGGGGGTGCATCGATTTTACCACAACTTCTTCGGTTCCGATCACTTCATCAATAACCAGACCGTATTTAATAAGTCCGGTTTTAAGGACAGCAAATGTTAATGATTGTCTATATTTCCCATCCTTCCATTTAGACTCTGCCTGCATTTTCTTGAACTCATCATACTCTTGCTCTTGGATCTCCTGGTATTTTCCGGAAATTTTAGACATTTTCTCCATGGTTAACGGTTCAGGACTATCCAAAACTTCGTTCAATCGAATCATGGGCAACAATTGATTTCTTAAACGATATACCTCACATCCCCTGGCCAGTTCAATTTTTTCTCTAACCTCTTCGTTATAAAGGGTTACTAGTTCTTCTAAATTAACTTGGGGAATAGCAAAATTAAACTCACCGCTCTTGATTACTAAACAGGGAATTATCGCCAGTGTTAATGGCAATTGTAATCGAATGGATGAACCTTGACCTGAGATAGTGTCAAGTTCCAAAGTGCCGCCTATTTTTTCGATATTGGATCGAACAACATCCATACCAACACCCCTTCCAGAAATATCAGACACTTCTTCAACAGTGCTAAAACCAGGTAACAAAATCAGATTAGCAACTTCTTTCTCAGCCATCGCACCGAGTTCTACCTCTGTTTTTAAACCTTTTTTTAATGCATTCCGTTTGACAGATTCCAAGTTAATTCCGTTTCCATCATCTTTCACTTCGACAAGTACCTTCCCGCTTTCATGCCATGCACTTAGGTTAATAGTCCCAACTCTATTTTTACTTTTTTGAGAACGGATTGAGGGGGATTCAATTCCGTGGTCACAAGAGTTTCGAATCATATGTGTCAGTGGATCTGTTAACGCTTCCAAAATATTTTTATCAAGTTCAACTTCACCTCCTTTGATGTTCAGATTAATCTCTTTGTCAAGTTTTTCACCAAGGTCCCTGACTATCCGATTAAATTTGTTAAACACAATACTTACAGGTTGCATCCGGGTTTGCATCACACAATTCTGTAATTCAGAAGTCACCAGATCAAGTTTTTGAATACTGGTACGCATAGCAGAATTCGATTGATCAGAAATGAGTTGTATTTGCTGATTTCGCACTAAAACCATTTCTCCGGCTAAAGCCATTAATCGATTTAAGACTGATACTTTAACCCTAATACTTTCATTTTCAATATTCTCTTTGCTTTCTTTATGAATAGTGTCTTTATTATTCAACTTTGTACTTACGGCATTGGAAGCATTGACCGGCAGTGAATCGTTATCGTCGGGTATCATAAATCCTCACACACAATTAGAGTTTAAAACGCTCAACGATCTCTTCCAGACCTTTGGCATATTTAGCGATCGTCACAGACTGGTTTCTAACTTGTTCAATCCCTTTTGCAGTTTCAGATACAACCTTATC
>JABHWU010000103.1 GCA_018657625.1 Deltaproteobacteria bacterium
ATCACCGGGGAATATTGAAACTAACAGGACTAATTTATTACTGAAGAATAAATGGAAAATTCGGTTTAGACAACTGGAAAATTGTAATTATGATATTAATGATATTAATTAATATGGTCCTAAACAGCACCTGATCAATCAAATACTGTTTAAGGCGTTTTTTAGGACTTGAAAGTCAGGGAACGTATAATGGAAACAAACTCTATCGGTCTTCTATTTTTAATATGTAATTTTAATTTGGTACGGTAAGCTTTAATTTGATAGAGAGGATGATTTTATATATCAATTATAACTGGTTTTAGCATAAATGGGCGTGGAGACCTGCAAAATACAAAAAATTATTGTTGTAGAATTGTATTCCTTCTACCTGCTATGCTCCAGTTACAGGGCATAGCAGGATAAAGATTTACAGCTTTTCAGAATTTTTGGTTAGATAGTCTGCAACACCATCTGTCGAACCTTTCATGCCATCTTCACCTTTTTGCCATCCGGCCGGACAGACATCACCATGTTCCTCATTAAATTGCAATGCATCTACCATGCGAATCATTTCGTCGATATTTCTACCCAACGGTAAATTATTCACAACCTGATGTTGTACGAGGCCTTCTTTATCAATTAAAAATGATCCACGGAAAGCAACTTTGTTATCTGATAAAACATCGTAATTTTGGGAAATTGTTTTATCCAAATCAGCAATCAGCGGAAATTGTACGTTTCCGATACCACCATTGTTAATCGTTGTATTTTTCCAGGCCAAATGTGAATACTGGGAGTCTACCGAAACACCAAGCACTTCAACATTACGTTTCTTAAAGGCTTCCAGACGGTGATCAAACGCAATAATTTCTGAAGGACAAACAAATGTAAAATCAAGTGGGTAAAAAAATAGAACCACATACTTACCTTTGTAATCGGATAAAGTTAGGTCTTTAATTTCGTTATTTGGAAAAACGGTAGTAGCTGTAAAATCAGGTGCTGCCTTATTAACCAATACGCTCATAGTATCTCCTTAATATTAACAATTTTATTGTTCATTTATTAGAAAGAATAATCGATATAGGACTATATTAGTCCTGATATAAAATGATGTCAAATATTTAAAATGGAATAAAAAGAAAATACTGTTTTAAATCATTAAATATTATAGTAATTGAAAATCTTAAAGGTAACTTGTTAGCAATTTTAAAAAGATAATATTTATCCTATATAAAAATAACAAAAACATTCTTAAAAAAAAGAACAACTATACTTTTTGCTATTTTTAAGATGAAAGGCTAAACTTCTGACTTTCTAATGGTCCATTACTATCAATTATAAAGGATCAATATCGGTTTATGGATGTCAGCCAGCTCAATGTTTTGTTTATGGTTAGTAGTTTTAATGGCTTAAGTCAGAAAGTCTGGAGCGAATTAAATTCTTGTTATGCTCAGTCAGAGTTGCTAATAGGGGTGGATGCAGACGTTGTGGAAAAAATGGCTCCTGATATCATTTTATGTCCGTTTATGAAGGCTTATATTCCGGATCGTATTTGGCAAAATTATCCTTGCCTGGTTATCCATCCGGGTCCTTCTAATGATGGTGGTCCCAGTTCTTTGAATTGGGCTGTTTTAGAAGGTCAAAAGTTATGGGGAGTGACAATTTTACAAGCTGGTAATGGCTGGGATAGGGGTAAAATATTAGCTGGGGGTGAATTTATACTGCCAAAACATTCAGTGTCATCCATCTATCGGAATGAAGTTGCTGATTTAGCGATTCAATTGTTACCTGAGGCCATTGATAATTACTTCAACCAAGCATCAACAATTAATAAGCCACTATTAAAATATAAACCGGCGATTCAGCAAAAAGATTTGGCTTTTACCTGGGTAGAACATACCGAAGAGATCCAAAAAAAAATTAATGCAGGTGATAGTTCTCCCGGCACCCAGGCAATTATCAAGAACCAGATTTTCAGTTTGTTTGGAGCTTTCAAAGGGAATCAAGTTGGAGAACCGGGGGAAATCTTAGAAATTTCAGATGAATATATTACAATTGCTACCGGTGATGGATGTATCAGTATTAATCGTTTAGCTGGTGAAGATGGCATTAAATTGAGGCCGACTTTTTTCAATTTATAATAGTTAGTGGTTGAACGAAAATTCAATTATTGGATATAAGTCCGGTAATTAGGGTACACGTAACAACTTGGTATTTAATTATTAAAGTGTTTTCTACAAATTGTACATGTCCCCAAATTACCTACTTTTCGTTCAGACACTAGTTAATTAATCAGTTTCTAATTTGCAAAAAACAGGAAAATGATCGGAAGCTTTTTTAGCAATTTGATTTTTAATGAATATTTCCCCTGAGTTTTTTACATATTTTAAAGGTGATTTTGGTTTGAGTAAATTAGGCGTTATTAGAATATGATCAGTCCAGGCCCGATGACGCCTTCTATTTGCGACAATAGGATCTTCAAAAGACGTGGTCCATATTTCCTTATTCTGTTCATCGTCTTTCAAATGCCATAGGGTGTTGTGCAGGATTTTTTCCGGTTCAAAAACTGATCCCAGCAAGGTTTCAATTGAACTAGCTCCTACTTTTTTTTGAAATTCATCCAGCCCGGGTTCATCATTCATATCTCCCATTAAAATAACCGGTAAGTCCGGATCATTGATCATAATCTGATCTAATCTTTCTCTGATTTTTTTGGATTGGGCATATAATTTTTTGCGATTGGCCACCGCTAATCGTTGATAGTTTAAAACATCATTAACACTGCTCACTCCTTTAGATTTGGCCAGGATTAAAATAAGCAGACATCTGATGTTTGAATTTTTTATTTTAAACATCACTTCCAGTGGCTTTCTTTCAAAGTAACATAACTCCTTGATATCGTCCGAATCAATATCCTCCAACCAGGAATCATAAAATTCAACATGAGTATCAACGGATTCCACTTCAAAAGGTTCCCGGTAATAAATTGCCAAATCTTGTTCACCACGGGATTCATAACCCTGTAAAATTTGAAAATGGTGTTGATTGAGTTGTGTTTTTTCTAACAATGAAAAATGATCATTTAATTGATTACTGGCTTCTACAATTCCTAATATATGAGGATTAATCGTTTTAACAACCTCCCCGATACATTTGATTCGTTCTTCACTTTCGATGGTAGGGTTATCTTTTTGGAAAAGGTTTTTCATGTACCCTACATTATAGCTCATTATCGTAAATTGCTTCACGGGTTCCTCCAAAGAGATAATTGATTGTATCAAAATCTGTATTAAAGTGGTGGGGACAATATTTTATATCATTGTCATAAGACCGATAAAACTTATTAAAATGCCTTTCAAGTGCTTTGGCAAGTTGATTTTTTGGAATATATCACATCATTCAGGTGGTTTGAGGAAGCTTAGATAATGAGGTTCTTTGCTCACTCTTCGACCACCAGACTGTGTCGCACGCCCATCTTTTTCAGCATGGATCCGTCGCAAGCTCCTTGATCCACCCTACGTATCCCAGCCAGTTCATTGCAAACATACCACAGATTTATCTGCGTAAAAACTCAGAATGACAGTAAGGGAAGAGCGGTTTTTTTACATTGTTGCCCCAAACATTTTCTAGGTTTTCAATTTTTAAAATAACTGTTGCAATATGAAACAGTTGATGTCCCATTGTGATACACTTATGTAACACCCTGTTTTAATATAATATTATAAAAGGTAATCCAACACTCCAAACAATGGCGTTTTCTTTTGCTACATATTGCATTATTAACCACTAATAAATATTTTATCTAATATTTTCGTAAAATCTTATAATATTATATAGATACAATGATAATGGACCCCTTTTTTACGTTTGGCATTTCAGATGCAATATTGAATATCAAAGAAAAGTAATTTCACTTAATAGTAATCACAAATCTCCAAGGGGGATGAAATGAAAAAGTCAACTAAAAGTAAAAACAAAGTTAAAGGCTTTCAGGTATTGGAAAATGAATGTGTTTGGATGAAGGCTGGAATTGTCAATTATCATATCTGTGATATGGTATATAACTGTTTAGAATGCAAGTTTGATAAAGGTATGACAGCGGTTATGAAGAAAAAGGGAAAGAATTCTGATAAGAAAACGTGGACTGATTTCCTTAAAGAAAAATATGACGGCGCTTCGACTCCTTGCCGGCATGTAATAACAGGACGTATTCAAGCACCAAAACTTTGTACACATAATTATGAATGTTATAACTGTGCTTTTGACCAGATGCTGGACGATATTGAACTTTCAGAATCCGGGAAATTGCCGGAATACTGCAGTGCTTCAGGTTATAATGTTGCGAAAGAATATTATTATCATAAAGGTCACACCTGGGTAAGGATAGAACATGGCGGAAGAGCGCGAGTAGGATTTGATGACTTTATCATGAGGCTTTTTGGGAAAGCCAGATTTACTCAGGATCTTTTAAATATTGGAAACCGAATGAAAAAAGGCAAAGCCACTTGGTCTATCGCCCAGGATGATAATGAAGCTTCGGTTCTGGCACCGGTTTCAGGAACAGTGTTGTCTGTTAATCAAAGGGTCAAAGAAAATCCCGAAATCCTGCATAAAGATCCTTATAGAGATGGATGGATTTTTATAGTGGAGCCTGATTCCCTGAAAAAAGGTTTTAACGACCTTTATTACGGGGGAAAAAGTATTGATTGGATAGAAAAAGAAAACAACAAATTATTACAAATGCTGGGACCAGAATATGCAAACTTAGCGGCGACTGGTGGTGAACCTGTTAGAGATTTTTACGGAAATAACCCTGACATTGGGTGGAAGAAGCTGGCAAAAACATTTCTCAAAACCAAAAAATAAAAATGAATCGATATGAATCATATCGCTTTGATGATTTGTAGAAAAACGGGATATTCTACTAATATAATGAATATCCCTATTCAGTTTATTTTTTTAACAGATAGTTAAGTTGATCGATGCAATACTCACAGAAAAAAGAGAAATTGGAATCCAGCTGTTCAACATTATTTGAAAATTTCATGACACAGCCCTTTTCTTGACAGTGTTTAAGGTTCATCAGATGACCAAACTCATGTAAAGCTACTTTAGCCATTCTTTCAGGATTGTTTTCTAATCGGAAAAGTGAAATAATCGCACATCTCCCTTTCATTCTTGCCTCACCCAAAACATATGAGAATACCGGAATAAAGAGATCAGCATCTATAATACCAATAATCTTAGTGTATTCAGGGAATTTCATTTTTTCCATTCTATTGATGATAAGACCTGCATCATACTGGATTTTTCTTTTGTTGAAGGCATATTCGGGGCTTTTCAAAGGTGGTAGGATAAAGGTTTTGATACTAAGCTCACCAAGAAACGACCCTGTGATAACTTTTAGAAAAAAATTATCAATTTCACCAATTGGCTGAATTCCTAAACTGAAACCATTTGAAGGCATTGTTATTATTTTCTTAAATGATGACGTTTAATCATTCTGTGCAATGTAGATCTGCTAACTCCAAGTATATTGGCAGCATTTGAAATATTCCAGTTATTATCCTCAAGTATCTTTTTAATATGCTCTCTTTCCATATCTTTAAGAGAGGCATTTTTAGAAATTAAAGAATTTGAGCTACTTGGTTTTAAAAAGTTAATATCATCCAAGGAAATGGTTTTTGATTTTGTTAACACAACAGCTCTTTCAATAGCATTTTCCAATTCTCTTACATTACCTGGCCAATCATAATCTATAAGATATTTCATTGCGTTTCGGTCAATTTTCTCAATTTTCCGCGTAGTTTCCTGACTATATTTATTAAGAAAATGCTGCGCCAAGAGAGGGATGTCCTCTCTCCGATTTCTAAGGGGAGGAATTTCAATGGAAATAATATTTATTCGATAAAAAAAATCATTTCTAAAATCTCCGGAAACAATTTTCTCGTCTAGATTCTGCCGAGTTGCTGATAAAAGTCTAAACTCGATATCTATCTGCCGTGTGTCGCCCAAACGGGTAATCTTTTTATCTTGCAAAACTCTTAAAAGATCCACTTGCATTTTCTGACTGATTTCACCAATCTCATCCAGAAAAAGAGTCCCTCCTGAAACCACTTCCAGGAAACCCTTTCGATTTTGATTTGCCCCGGTAAAAGCACCCTTATTATAACCGAAAAGTTCACTTTCCAACAAGGAATCAGGCAAGGCGCCACAATTTATTGGAACAAAAGGAAAACTACACCTCAAGCTTTTAGCATGAATAGCCTTGGCAACCAGTTCTTTACCCGTTCCTGTTTCACCCAAAATTAAAATAGGAGCATCGGTTTTGGCAACTTCAGTAATCATGGAATATACTTTTTTCATTGCGTCTGATTCGCCAATAATATCATTAAACCTGTTGTTCTTACTTAGCTGTCCTTTAAGATAGGTATATTCATCATTCATCTTTTTTTGGCGAAGGACCTTTTCCATAACCAGAGAAAGCTGATCCGGTTTAAATGGTTTAAGCAGATAATCGGATGCTCCGGCTTTCATAGCCTTGACGGCGGTATCTATAGAACCGTAGGCTGTAATTATAACAACAGCAGCATCCGGATAGAGTTCCTTGGTCTTTTTCAAAAGTTCAAATCCACTCATTCCCGGCATTTTCATATCCACAAACAGAACGTCGAAATTGCTTTTCATAAGCTTTTTTAAAGCCTCATCTCCAGAAGATGCTGTTTCAACATGATAATCTTCCCTGTCAAACCAATGATAAAGTGATTCTCTTACGACAAGCTCATCATCCACTACCATTATACTCATATTTTGATTCATTGCTTGCTCCTAAAACCAAGATTAATTATCAAGTCATTTTTAAACACAGGGCAAAAAAACTTTAAACGAAGTACCCTGACCGGGTGTGGTTTTTACTTTTACTTTTCCATTATGATCTTTTATTATACCGTATACAATTGATAACCCCAGACCTGTTCCTTCTCCGACTTCTTTTGTGGTAAAAAACGGATCAAAAATATGCTCCATAGCACTATCTCTAATCCCACATCCGTTATCAGCAATCTCTACCCATATTTTATTTTTAGTTTTATCATACCCGGAACGAATACTTAGTTGGCCACCATTTGGCATCGCTTCGATGGCATTAAAAATCAAATTTAAAAAACATTGTTGAAGTTGATTGATATCACCACAAACAAGAAAAGGTAAAGGAGATCGATTATCTTTTAATTCAATATCAGAAAGCTTTAATTTATGACTTGTCAGGGATATAATAGTATCAATTATAAAACTGATATCCATATTAATAAATTCTAAAGTTGATTCTCTGGAAAAAGCCAGTAGGCCACTCACAATATTTCCACACCTCTCTAGCTCTCGGGTCATATGAGAGGTAAATTTCCTCATTTTCGATAAATCCTTTTCTTCCAGATTCTTTTTGGCTACCATATCATTCATCAAATGACTAAAAGTTAAAAGACCCTGGATCGGGTTATTTATCTCATGTACACTGCTTGCCACAAGTTTTCCTAAAGAAACCAATCGATCTTCCTGGATAACCTTTTTCATATCTGCTTCAATTTTTTTTACCTTTTCTTGCCATTTTTGGGTAAATTTGGCTGTAATATTCCGCCAAAGTTCAATAATTTGGACAACCTCTTTCCTTTGATTCTTAATAGCATAAGTCGTAACATTGAAGTAAACTGTATTACCCCCGGGTAATTCCTGTTCATGAATAACCTGGGATGATTTCCCTGTTTTAAGTGTTTTTAGAAACGGACATCCAAGATCTGGATTTTCCAGTGAACACGGTGATGAAAAACCCCTTACAATTTCATAGCATTTTTTCCCAACTACATTTTTTTTCAGTTTTTTAACTCCCTTTAAATATATCCTATTCGCATCAACAATTTCAAATTCAGGATCGAGGACGACCACACCTATATTGGTCTGTTTAAAAAGAATCTCATAGTGACTTTTATCCAGGCATGCGACTTCTTTATTACTAATTAGTTTCTGATCCACTTCAAAAAGTTTTCTTAAAACCTTTCCGATATTGTGTTCAATAATACCAATATTATTTGGTCGCTTGGCAATTAGTTCAGGTAGAATCTGATTGTTGGCTAAGTCGATAACTGTATCAATATCCTGGATTTTAAAAAGCTTTTCAAAACTAGTAGTAGTGATAATTTTCTTTTTTTTTGCCAGGAGCATACCCGGAGCATTCGGATCAAGGTCGTATATTCCAACAATGTGAATATCAAGATGTTGAAAAAATTTCTTTTCAATAAGATCAATAAAAAAACAACAAGCTTTCCCACCTCCTATAATAGCTAGGTTGAATCTTGGTCTCTTTAGATTCTTCAATTTCATAGTGATTACCTCCAAAAATCACTGTATTCTATGAAAATGTTTTGTTACTTATAGTATCTGAACGAAAAGTAGGTAATTTGGGGACATGTACATTTTTTAGTAAAGGGTCAATCTTTTAGATATCAGATTGTTACGTGTACCCAAATTACCGGATTATTAGCAAACAAAGTTATTCTCGGCCAGACACTAATTAGTGTTCGAACGAAAAATAGGTAATTCGGGGACATGTACAATTTTTAGCAAAGGCTTTAACAAATTAAATACCCGATAGTTACGAGGATCGTGAGGCTTCGTAGCGATACCACTAATTACCGGAATGATGCATTTTCGTTCAGACACTAATTAAGCTAAAAATGCTTAAAAAACTCGAATCAATGAATGGTTAAGGTGAACTTTAAAAAACAAAATTTTGATAGATTGGAGTAATTTTGTTTTAAATGATAGGAAATCATTTTTTCAAAGTCAAAATATATTAAAGGAAAAGTATGATTGTCCTGACGCGCGTTGAACTTAAAGACTGCAAAGTAAAAAACACTGAATAATAATACCAATTTTAGCGTAGAAGAGATTAAATTAGTTGGATTACTCTCTGGTGTTGGGGTTTTTATAATAGTTTTAATTTTATGAAGTAAATCATTCATAATTGAGATCTAGTCTTAGTTACCCTTTAAAATATATAAATATTTTAACTAGTGTCTGAACGAAAAGTAGGTAATTTGGGGACATGTACAATTTTTAGAAAACACTTTAATAATTAAATACCAAGTTGTTACGTGTACCCTAATTACCAGACTTATATCCAATAATTGAATTTTCGTTCAGCCAC
>JABHWU010000104.1 GCA_018657625.1 Deltaproteobacteria bacterium
ATACTTTTTGAATTCCAAAAACTATATAAGACTTCTATTTCTACTCCTGACGGTGTTTTAATTACTTCAAAATTATCTTCGTGCTTAATATCTAATATATTTTGACATTTATCAGGCATACCAACGATTGCCGTATTTTTCCCGAGTTGTACAATGCTTGAATCTTTAGTTGTGCAGCCGAAGCCATCCAAATATAGCATAATAAGCAACAATACTATGATTATTGAATAATTCTTATTAGTTGATAGCATTTTCTCCTCCTGCTTGAATTAAAAAAAAACAACAACTGGTATTTTTCCTCGGGCCCAATCACCCACATATCGGATAGCTTACATTGCTATGTGTTTCTAACAACGGCATGACCCGTGGCTGAAGCGCAGCGTAAGCCATCGGGTCAATGCACTCGTTGGAAAATTAATGATTACTATTAAATTCTCACTAGTGTCTCACTGATTGCTTAGTGATTCGTTGTAAAAGCTTTTAAATATTGACCTAAGAAGATTTTTTATATTTTTCGATTTGAATTTTCTTCCAGCTTCCATTGTAGTTTTCAGTTTAGCGGCTGAGAACACAATGAATCCTGGAAGAAGTGTCTTTTCTCAAATTGTAGATCTGTATCCGAAATACCATTTCGACAAACTGGTTCAAAAATACAAAGGAGATTTTAACACCCGGCACTTCAAAACCTGGGACCAGTTCCTTTGCATGACTTTTGCCCAATTGACCTATCGTAGTAGTCTAAGAGATATTGAAGCTTGTCTTCTTGCACAGCCTCAAAAGCTCTATCATATGGGCATAAACGGGAAACCATCCCGAAACAATATTGCGAGAGCGAATCAAAGAAGAGATTGGCATATTTACTTTGAATTCGCCCAGATTCTTATTGAACGTGCCAGAGAACTATATCACCATGAGAATCCAATCTCAGAAGAACTGAATAGTACCGTTTATGCTTTGGATGCAACAACGATAGATTTATGTCTATCGATGTTTCCATGGGCATCGTTTAGAAAAAAGAAAGGGGCTGTGAAACTGCATACCCTCTTGGATTTAAATGGCTCTATTCCTTCCTTCATAAAGATTACAGATGGCTTGGTACACGAAGTTCGCATCTTAGATGAAATCATGCTGGAACCTGGCTCCTATTATCTGATGGACCGAGGATACCTTGATTTTAAAAGGCTCTACCGGATCCATCTTAATCATTGTTTCTTTGTTATCCGAGCTAAAAAGAACTTGAAATTTAGGCGACTCTATTCGTCACCCTTTGATCCGGTATCCAAGATCAGGGCCGATCAAATCGGAGTTCTTGAGGGGTTTTATACCAAACAAGATTATCCGGAAAAACTCCGTCGAATCAAAATCTATGATGTTAAAAACGACAAATATCTGACATTTCTAACCAATAATTTTGAAATCTCAGCCATCACGGTTGCTGAGTTATACAAAAACAGATGGAAGGTCGAGTTGTTTTTCAAATGGATCAAACAGCATCTGAGAATAAAGCAATTTTATGGAACTTCGTTCAATGCCGTAAAGACACAAATCTGGATTGGAATTTGTGTATATGTGGCGGTAGCGATCATCAAGAAAAAGCATGATATTCCATTCTCACTCTACAAAATTCTACAGATATTGAGTGTTACGATTTTTGAAAAAGTTCCAATTTATCAGCTGGTTAAAAATGAGAGTTACAAGAATATAAAACTAGAAGACCCTAACCAGCTGACATTATTTGATTATTAAACGGGACACTAGTGATTTGCTATAAATAAATTTTCTGGCAAGGGAGGGGATATTTCCGTCTCTGATATACATTCATACATTAATATACGCTTAATAAACGAATTTCTAAAACTCTTAGTACTGCTCATAATAGCTTTTGCAGCAATTTGATGATCCGTGTGAATGTCAGAGCGGTTTACCGTATAAATAATTTCAGGTTCAACCTCTTGTATAATAGTTGAAATCTTAGTAATAATCTCTGAAAAATCAATAATATGTAACTTTGTTGTTGGAAATTCCAAACTATATGTTTTTTTAAATTGATATTCTTCAGAAACTCTTTTTATTTGATTTGTTCTAGTTGAAATAAATTCTTTTGAATAACCTAATTTTTCGGATACACCTGTAATGATCAACCAGCAGATATCATCATTCTGATATCTATGTTTAAGAATCGTCCCCCCACATCCAAGTGTTTCATCATCAGGATGTACTGAAATAACTAAAACTCTCATTTAACATACCCTCCTTCATCAAGATTTATCGTCGGTTCATACTTATCAATTACTATAGCTCCATCATAACATTTAATTACTGGTTTATTATCTAATATTTGAACTATTTTCCCTGGTTCAATATTTGAAAGTGTTTTTTGGGGACATTTACTGGCTTCCCATACAGTAATGATTTGGTCATGGTATTTGAATTGTGCCCCAGGATATGGTTTGGTTAACGCTCTTATTAAATTTAATATAGCAACTTCATTCATACGCCAATCAATCATGCCATCAACAGCAGAACGCTTGCGCCAGTAATTTG
>JABHWU010000077.1 GCA_018657625.1 Deltaproteobacteria bacterium
ATCACCGGCATTAAATCCTTCCTCACCGACAGACATTACCTCATTCCCGGATTCATCCACCACGCTGGTATTGTTGACATAAATATTGTGATGATGGGTCATAGATGACCACATATAGGAGTAAAACAGAAAATCACTAAAGCCATAATATCCATAAAACATCGGATCTGCATTTCGATGATTTTGAATACCGCCTGGATTCTGTACTTTCTGTTTGGGACGAATCAGCTGTTTGGAAATCTTTTTCCTGGTATCATCAGTTTTTGTAAAGCGCTTAACGGCCAGTTCCAATTCATCAACAAATTGATTAAATTGATGTTCCTGTTGTTGAAGAAAGCCATCATATTTGGCCTGATTACTAAATACGCCACCCATTCTTTTTTCCAGCTGTTTTCGATCTTCACCCGGTTTCAACTTAAACTCAGATAAAATGCCATTTACCTTAATTTTTATGGGGTATTCACCCACCGGATGTTTCCTGGCGACTGTAATTTCAATCAGATATTTAATTTGGTTAACTTCATGTTCCAGAACCAAATAAACAGCTTCAAAGGATTGGGACTCAAAGGAATCGATTTTAACTTCCATATGCAGCATGGCCTGTTCCAGGTCATCTTCTTCACCTTTTTCATCTAAATAGAAGTCATAATCATTAACGGCCAATCGAATAACATTATTAATTTTAATACTTCTCAAACTCATGTTTAGTTGTTGAAGAATAACAACCGCCGTAAATGTTTCAGTTTCCTGCTTCTCCGTCGCCAGCCCCAACGATATAAAATCTAATAATTTCCCGAAAACCTTAGTGGGTTTTACTTTTTCTATACGGGTTATTAGAGACGGATCAATGTCCAATTGACTTGAAAAATACATAAGATCTCCTAAATATTTTGATTGTAAAAATCGATAAAATGAATCCCCTGCTTTTCCTTTTGATTTAGTATCTTTTTAATCATTTCGCACTCATGGGCTTTACCTGATAAATCACCTGATTTAATCCGGTCCAAAGGACATCCACTATTACATATCATTTCGTATTCGCATAAACAACATTCTGCATGCATTGGATCGTCAACAAATAGTTGCTTTCTTTTGGCAACAATTTCCACTATAGGCTCTTGCATCCAATTCGCAAATACACTCTCCTGATTAAAGTTCTTATTACATGAATAGCAATTTCCATCAATATCAAATTCATACCACTCACACTCATTTCCTGCTTGTAAACAATATCCCGGTGTCAGTATTTGTAACAAGCTTTGCAGATTATTTTCAATCAGAAAATCCGTAAAAGCAGGAATATGCGCCAGACTGAACATTTTAGGCGCGGATGCCAGTTTTATTTTTACTTTATATGGATTCCCGGTCTGTGCTTTACGATCCAACTGTTCTTTCATCCACCCTTTGAAACCTTCCAAATGCTCCATTACCGTATCCGTCACCACTGATAGTACAGAAACTGGAAATCCTATATCTAAAGCGTGTAGATAATTCTGTTCCACTAAATTGAAACTATTATCTCTAAATTGATCATGAATCACTTTGGGTGGATCAATGGAAAATCCTAATTTGACGTCCGATAAGCGCGAGAGCCGGTTTTTTAATTCACCTAGATACTTATATGTAAATCGGGTTCCATTGGATTGAATAGCAATGGAGCGATTGGAACAACGCAAACGGGTCCAATGTGATTTCAGGCAAGTAGATATTTTAACCAAGGTATCGGGAGCCATTAAAGCCGGTTCAGAACCATGAAGACAGAAGGCCCCAATTTGAAATCCATCGGTCTCTATTTTTGAAATCAATAATTCCAGGCGATTTAATATGGTTTTTGAATCCGGTTTTGCGACATTCTTATAAAGTTTGGGAACATAACAGTATTTGCAATTTAGGTTACAGGATTTAAACGGTGCAAAATACATATTAATTATATTTTTCATTCGTAACTTACATAAGTCTAGAATTGATTTCAAAGCTGGACACTTTTTAAAGCCTTTGCCAAAGTATTTGTTTATCAATTTTTAAGCATTAAAGATATATGAAAAACGCTATCGATCCCTGTCCTTTATGTAGAAGTGAAACGTCCTTTTTTTTTTCTAAAGATCGCTTTCGGGAATATTATCATTGTCAGGTATGTGATTTGATATTTGTTCCTTCACAATATCACCTAACACCACAGCAGGAAAAAGAACGGTATGATCTCCATGAAAACAACCCTAATGATCCCGGATACCGAAAGTTTTTATCTACCTTGGTAGATCCAATAGCAGAGATTGTTCCCGAAGGTAGTAAAGGATTGGATTTTGGATCAGGCCCTGAGCCAGTAATGGCCGAAATGCTAAAAGGTTGCGGATATGAAATTGAAGTTTATGATAAATATTATGCGGATGATAAAAAAGTATTAACCCAAGAATATGATTTTATCACCTGTTGCGAAACCGTTGAACATTTTACCAACCCTAAAAAAGAGTTAGCTTTATTATTTCGGATATTAAAGCCGGGCGGGTGGTTAGGTATTCAAACCAGTTTACACAAATATCAGATACAAACCTTTAATAATTGGCACTATAAAAGGGATTTAACCCATATTTGTTTTTTTAGTGAAAAATCATTTCATTGGATTCATCAGGAATTTAAACTATCAGTTCCTAAAATATCTAACACTGTTTTTCTTTTTAACAAACAGCTCTAAAAAGCAAGACATAGATAATAGCGTAGGTTAGAGCAGCTTTGAGGTGCAAGTTCCACCCAGTCCGTTGTGCTATCAGCCGACCCATACCTTCCGTCATGAAAGGAGGTTCCATCTACAAACCCATCACAAGTATTATAGGCGTCACCACCGTTCTTCCCCCCTGACCACCAGGTTGTTCCTCCTGCTAGAACATCAAGACTCGCTAATGTGCTATTCAGGGGTGGCCCCATCAATTCATCCCAATTAAATGCAACAATTTTACCTGTTTTACTTTTAATAGGTACATTCCCAGGAAAATCGTTATTCATCGGTAAACTGCCAATAGTATCACTGGTTCCATCAATTGAGATAAACCCAATAAAATCCATTTTATCATTCGGTTTATTTACAGAAGATTGACAAAGATTATTAACACCTACCCTCCCACCTAGGTTTCCATCAGTCGTCGCTGTATTCCCCCGATATAAAATAAGCTCATTAATTCTATTTCCACCATCAGCCGGCAACAATGAAATACTATTACTATCACTCTCTTTACATGCCGCAAAAAATATTACCGACACCATAAGAAGTAAAATTACTGTTGATTTCACAATATTCTCCTTCTTAAAAATTAAAACATATAATCGATGGTTAATTCGACGAAATCGTTGGTAAAATCATTTCCAACAACCGTTTTCATGGTCTGAGCCTCATAAGCTAATGAAAATCCATATGTATCGGACATTCCATAATGTAAGCCAGCAAAATAATGAGTTTCTTTCGCATAAGCCAAACCATTTTCTATCTTAGATGGGTTTCCTTCAAACTCACGATTAATGGTTAGTTTTGTAATACCGGTACCAACCCCGATGCTCATATTCAAACCAGCAAAGGCAACAGGATCTCCAAAATAAATAGCGGCATAGGCGGTCTGTGTATCGAACTCAATATCACCTTTTTCACCATCTTTGTCTTTCTCTGCAGTATAGTTTAGTATTTTATATCCGAATTCTGCATATTTAATGACAGCTGACAATTTATAAACATACCCCTCTTTACCTTCATATTCCTTAAATAGCATTTCCGGATCGTCTTCATTAATGACAATTTCTTCATCAATATTAGGTGTGTTAATCATTCCCCCGGAAATTTTAAAAGCATAGTCGCTTTGAGCGTATATAGAAATAGGTAATAACAATCCTATCATCAGCAATAATATTTTTCTGTTCATATAACCTCGTTTTTTACTGCAATCCTTAAATTTACGCATTGGGTACTATCTCTTTATCGGATTTTACTTACTTTACTTGAGAAATTTTAATTTACTGCAATATTTATTCTTTTATTAGCATTAAGCCAATTTTTAAAATTCCAGCTGGTCAATGTAATAACTTAAGGGATATTGCCTGTTTATCCAATTTTATATCCAGGCTTTTAATATAGGATAATATCTTCCTTCCTAATATTTCAACACCTAATGCATACTTACTTATTTATAAAAAATAATCTTAGATAATGTTGATATGGAGAAAATGATACCAAAGAATACAGGGGGATGGTTAGATATTTTTATATGGGACGAATAGTAGTCGTAAAGAGGATGGATTCATTTCCCTGAGATTTTTGATCCATTTTTAATCGATAATGGTCTTCCGGGTATTTGGTAGTGAATATTTCCTGCAACAGATCATAATCAGAAATATTTTCTACTTTACCCATGATAGAAATGGAATTCTGCCCAAATGATAATCGTTTAACAGTAAGGGAAGTGATTTTACTTTTCATCTGAGAAATATCATTAATAAAAGTAATGGTTTCGTATTTTCTTTCTGAATATTTCTGAACGGCCTCCTGCTGATCTTCATATTCAGTGATTCTTTGTTTTAATACATATACGGCATTAATTTTAGATGTCCCCTTGGGTAAATATTTATTGATCAATTGTGTATATTTAGCCTCTAACTGCCCGTTAACCTGTTTGCCTGAGTAGATATTAAATCCAATATTCGTCAAATATAACATCAAACATATGAAAAACAGAGACGCCGTTACTATCAATCTTTTCGAATATTTTTTTAACTCCTTAAAAATCATGATATTCGATTTTAATAAATTAAATTTCGGTAAGGCCCCCGGTTGAAAACATTGATTAAAAAGACGATAATCCGTTGGTGGCAGTTGATCAAAAGTTAAAGGAGGATCGGTCGGATAAACAATATCACTGTCATTATTTTCAGATAAAATATCCGGATGGGAACTATCAACCCGGGTAAATTCAATCTGATTCTCATGCAAGACAATGGCTGTTATTTTTTGATTAATGATATTGATCAAGTCATCTATGTTTGAGCTTTTACAAAAAATCGTGGCATATCCAGACAAAAACCCCTTGTGATAAACAAACAACTTGGCATATTTTTCAATTAGATAAACATAAATCCTGGAATCATTTTGAATCTGATGCTCATCTATATAATTTTGACTGATTAAATGATTCAGTGGATAAATACCTGCTAATTCGACAGAATATGCTTTAGCAATTGCCAATATGCTTTCAATTAAATCCTTTTTAATAAAATAAACACCACACTCTATACAAGACTGCTCCTTGTCTATTTTAATTATATAATCATAGCGATATTCGGATAGATCATTAATCAAATGATTGCCCAGTTCATGCTGTAGGATATTTGAAATTTTTCGTTTACTGATAAGCGGTAATTTCAGGTAGGAGTATAAAATATAATGTTGATCCGGAATGATATTGATTTTATATAATTCCAGGTGATCAATTTGACTTAAGAGGTTTTTAAGTCCATCAAATACAGTAATATCATCTTTTGAGCCAGATGGTGCAGCAGTCAGGTTGATGCCCCTCCAGTTACTGGTTGAATCCGGAAGATAATAACCAATCTCTGTTTTTGATAAGTAAATATTGATCGATTGCATCACATCATTTTATTTACGAGTCTGTTTTGATTCAATATATTCACCGATCTGTCTGAATTTTTGATACCGTTGTTCCACCAATTCATCCTGACTAAGCACTTTTAATTCCGCCAGATTTTCCAACACGGCCTTTTTAATATTATTCATCGTCACTTCAGGCTTTGTATGAGCACCTCCCAATGGTTCCGGTATAATCTGATCAATGACACTAAACTTAATTAAATCCTGAGCGGTATATTTTAAGGATTTTGCAGCTTCCATGGCTTTTGTTCCATCACGCCATAATATACTGGCACAACCCTCAGGTGAAATCACCGAATAGGTGGAATGTTCCAGCATCAACACCTTATTACCGACACCCAAAGCTAATGCACCACCGCTACCACCTTCACCCAGAACAACACAAATAATGGGTACTTTAAAACCGGCCATTTCTCTTAAATTAACGGCGATTGCTTCTGACTGACCACGCTCTTCAGCACCGACACCGGGATAGGCCCCTTGGGTATCAATAAGCGTTAAAATCGGAATTTTGAATTTGTCAGCCATTTTCATGATTCGAAGTGCCTTACGATATCCTTCAGGATGCGGACTACCAAAATTTCTAAATATTTTTTCATTGGTGGTCTTGCCTTTTTGTTGACCGATGACGGCAAATGTTTGCCCATCTAATTTACAAATCCCAGCAATGATTGAAGGGTCATCGCGAAAATTTCGATCACCATGCAACTCAATAAAATTCTTAGTACATATCTCGATAAAATCCAAAGTCTGTGGTCGTAATGCATGGCGAGCCAGCTGTGTTTTCTCCCAACTGTTCAAGCGAGCAAATGTACTAATTTCAAGCTGTTTAGCCTTGGATTCTAATTTGCGAATTTCATCTTTTAAGCTAATAGTGCCTTCACTTTGAAGCACTTTTAACTCATCAATTTTATTTTTTAAGGCGAGTAGAGGTTTTTCAAAATCTAGAATTTTCATATTTAATATTTAAAAACGATATCATTTATACTTCGATCAGTTTAGGAACTCTTTTACATAAATGATAAAATTTGGAATTCCTAAAAAAAAAACTACTCAGCTTTTACCGACTTTTTGTAAAAACTGAGTAGTTTGATTTGTACCTTTTTAATTCAATCCTATTTATTCACCAGCACTGACAAATTCCTGATTGATGTCATTCCGTTCAAAAGATCGGCTTTTGGAAAGATCCGCAAATCGAATATCGGAATATCCTTTTGAAATTGAATGTAAGAATTCATTAATCACATTAGCCATGTTCATCATGGTTGTTTTCTTCTTCTTAATACTGGAAATATCGATATCCAGTAATAATCCAGGCTGAACATGGAAGGGATTAATTAAATTTGAAAATCTTTCGAATTGATCTTTCAGGAACTCCAATCGGTTTTCAACAACCTGTCGGGTTTCTTCACTGCTGTCAGAAAAAACAGTGTGGAGTTTTTCCAGCATAATTGGGAAACGATTTGCCATTTCTTCAATTTTCGCTTCTTCCGTTGGATTAGATTTATCAACAATAGTTTCCTGAGGTGGAATAAAGGAAATTTCATTCCACAAACGTTTTTTCTCTTCTACCACCACTGGCGGTTTTTTGGATTTAAAAAAGCCACTGTTTTTTTCACCTTCAGTTTTTAACATTTTATTGGCTAAAGTATCCCAATCATCATAACCTTTCAGATCCCGGTCCTGAGTATAAATGCCTTCGCAAACATCCCATAGGTGCATTATTTCTCTATTTAACTCTTCTATCTGAGTAGCATAAGCTTTTCTCAAGGATTTCAATTGTTCCTGATCATAATAAACCAATCTCAACTGATATCTTTCATCTGGAAGTTTATTTTCATTTTCTTCTTCATATTCCCGAATGATACACTCCCGTGCATTTTTAAAGTTTTCAATAAACTGATAACCCATTTTACTGGTATCCAGAATCGCAGTAATTGTATTTACAGCTGTATTGAAACCTCGGTTTCGAATATTCTCATTATCGATAATTTTTCGAATATTTTCCCGGATGCTTAGTACATCATAGTCATCAGCATCTATCTCAGCCTGCAACCCATCTACAGAATCGACAAATTTCTTAGCAATAAACTGGTATCGCTTGGAATCTTCATTATCTTCATCGGAAATATACTTATCCATAACTCTGAAGCGCTCAAAGATTTTTCCGGTATCTGTCATTTCTTCCATACCTTCATCGATCAAACTGTTGTTACTCTCTTCAATTTCGCGATTAATTAAATCGTGGATATGCTTGGCAACAATATCTTTTATTATTGATTTAACCGGAACCTGATAATGATATATTTTACTGATTAATTCTGAGTCCAATATGCTGATAGATAATTTTAGATCCATAACCGTTTTCGGGCGACGGACATTGTCACGAAAAGAACATTTTACGATAGCGTAGGAGTTTTCACCCCGAATAAAAGCGCCAACATCTGATTTTTCACGAAGCAGTGCGTTGGTGTGTGTTTCCAATTCAACGACACCTCTTTCAATATGTCCTTGCAGGTGTCCATACATATTGACGACTGATTTTTCGACCTCTTCCGTATTGAACGTTCCTGATCCACCGATCCGGTCTAATATTTCTGTAATTTCGCGAGGGGTATATCGATTTAAAGTTCGGCCTTCTTCCTTATCAACAAGATCCCGTACTTTTTTATTCATTTCATCTTCAGCCGTCACCAGATAGCGGTTCAGCATGTTTTGGAAATCCTGATTGAAGTAGTTATGTAACTTTGATTTAACAGAGCCCATGACATCAAGTTTTTCCAGTACTTCAGGGGGAAGTTTTGCATGAATGTGATTCAGTATTTTATCTACTTCCTCATCAATAACGATACGAGCTTCCTGATATTCATCTCTTTCATTTCTATTCAAACTGTTTCTGGAACCCACTGCACTAGGTTTTTCCGGATGAACATAATTAGGACCTTTAACTATATTTTCGCGTGCCATACCTTCGCTCCATTATTTTAATAATAAATCTGTTTTTTGAACGAAATAATACCTGATCAACAATCGTCCAATTTTTATCTGTGTTCTTTTGTTTGTCAAGCAGTAGTTTTCCCGCCTATTATCAGACTGATAAGGCTTTTCTTAATTTGACAAACGATGACTTAATATAAATAGCTATTTTTATGCTTAACTGAATTTTTATAACCTTTAGCAAGAGAACGCGCTAAAAGCAACTATTTAGATTCTAAATATCTAATAAACATGCTTTTACGAGTGATAACATCTTCGTTGTCTCTCGAAATTATGGTAACAAAATTATCTTGTTTATCGAGCAGTACTGGAATTGAAAATTTTATCTTGTTCGATTGTTTTTTCAGGTAATTTTTATAAAAAACCTTCTTTTTGTTACTAAAAACATATAAATCTTTGACTTGCTGATCATCATCAACCATACCCTTAAGATTAATATTTTTAGTTTTACTGGTTAAGTAATCACCTTTAATCGTGATCGTGGGTGTTTCATTGCTTAATTGATTTCTTAATGAATCAACAGCCACTTTAATTTTTTGGTTGATCGAGGCGGAAGTAAATGTTTGATCAATGATATCAACAGAAAAATCAAATATCTCATCGACTGGTTTAGTATTAATGTCAAACTGAAAATCAGCTTTATTGAAAGCTCCGCTTTCAATTGAATCTAAGGTTACCCGACCTTTTTTTAGAAAGATATTTTTACCTTCCGCACTTTTTAAAAGAACGGTTATCGGTCCGGATTTACCACTTCCAATATTTTTTAAATTGATAATAACGCTGACGGTTTCACCAGTTTGTAATTTCTGATCTCCATTTCCTTTAGAACTTTCAGTCCCATCTTCTAACAATGAAATTGAGTAGCTAAAATTAGGTTTTGGTTTCTCAAGTACATTTAGAACCAAATGGTTATGGTGTACAATCTCTTTCAGATGATCTTTAAATTGAAATTCAATCAAATTACTTCTGGAGTTTCCTGATTCAGATAAACTAATGGGTAAATACCAACTTCTGAACTCGCTGGGGGATAACTTTCCGAAGGCAAATTGCCGATCATTAAATATATTGTTTTCACTGATAGTTTCACCAAACAACCTAAAAATATCTGTTTTTCCGACATTTTTAACCTGAGCAAATATTCTCAAACTGCTTTTGGCGGCTATATCCCCGATAACTTTTTCCCAAACCGGTTTTTCTGCGGTTCCCGTGTTTTTTTCAATCCAAATTTTACTTTCAATACTACTTGTTGTTTTAACTTCTGATGTTTCCCAGTTAACGGGGTTCTCGAATTTTGAAAATGCCTTGATTAATTTCTGTTCCTGAATTTTTGTTTCACTTTTTACAGTTTTCAAGGCCGTTTGGTATAAACTTTCAAAATTTTCTTCATTGTTATTCAACAATATTTTTTTTGAAAACTGTACCCAAAAGTCTTTATTCAGTATATTTATCAATTGTTGGTGTGGATCTAAATACTCATCATATTCATCATCTGATTCTTCGAAAACATATGCTAGGATCTGATCTGCAGATTCAGGTTTATCTCCCCATTCTGAAAAATTTTGATCCAGGCTGTCTTCAAGATTATCCCGCTTTTCAGGGGTTATTCTAACATGATCCTGTGTTACAAAATAGGGTTGCAAATCAATATGCGGGGCTACTCCCACTGATTGAATTGAAATATTACCAGGAGTTAGATATTTGGAAGTTGTGTATTTTAGCGCTGATCCATTCGAAAATTCACGGATCGCCTGAACAGAGCCTTTACCAAAGGTTGTATTGCCAATAACCAACGCTCTTTGATTCTTTTTTAAGGCTGCCGTTACAATTTCAGAAGCAGAAGCAGATCCATTATTCACCAGAACAATTATCGGGATATCATCAATACTGCCCAGCCAATTTGCTGTATGACTACTAATATTTCTCATACTAAGTCCAGCTGTAGAAACAATGATACCCCGATCTAAAAATCGATCACTAACACGAATTGCCTGCTCCAAATGACCGCCGGGATTGTTTCTCAAGTCAATAATCAAACCCTTAAATTCACTAAGATCATATTCCATTTCATCCAGATGATCATCCAATTCATCAATGGTTGTTCGCTGAAAACCCTTGAGTTGAACATATCCAACTTTTTTATCTTTTTCCTTAAAAACATGTGATTCTACACTATCAATTTTAATGGTATCCCGTTTTAGTGAATATTTTTTAGGAGCGGGAAAACCTTTACGCATAATGTGTAACACCACAATTGTCCCACGCTTACCTTTTATTTTTTTGACAGCATCTGTAATGGAAACATTAACTGTTGATTCGCCGTCCACCTGAACAATTTGGTCCCTGGCTCGTAAACCAGCTCTTGCAGCGGGTGTGCCGGGTATGGGAGAAATAACAGTAAGTTTCCCATCCCTAATGCCAATTGTCATTCCGACACCACTAAAGCTACCCTCTGATTCCTCACTAAAAGATTCGTAAATTTCCGGGATCATTAATGCTGTATGAGGATCTAATTCTTTTAAAGCACCATTAATTAAAGCAAAATCAACACTTTCCAGCTTTTCAGTATTTTCCATATTTTGTTTTGTAAACAGAGCAATTGTTTGCAAAACACCACTTAACGCTTGAACATCTTTGGGTTTAAGTGTTTCCAAAGTTTTAACTTTCTGATCAACACTAAGTTTTAAGGAAAATTTTTCCCCTAAATCTTTATATTCTGTCATTACCGGAGCAATACTTAAGGACAGCCTTGACAAAGCACCATCTAACATTTTGTCCGGCAGTATTCGACTATGATCAACATATCCCTTGTCAATAATAGTCAATACATAAGGTATCAAATCTGATTTGGGGACAAACCTTTCTGCACTTGTAACCTGGACAAACAAAAGACCAGCCAATACAGATAATAATAATCTACTTTTCATATTTTACTCAGCTAACTAATAAATTCACAGCTTAATTAATCGGGAATATAACCAATATTATAATATCATAGATCAAATTATAGTTTACGTACAATATGAATTATTTGATCATAGTAGTGTTTAGCAATTCTTAAATGTTCATCTTTATTTTTAGATTCAAATTTCATTGCCACACTATGCTTTGTTCCCATATACATACACTTGATCGCTTGATATATCGGCAACACCAGTTTTATATCCTTATCCCCTGATAAACGTGTATATTGCTTTATAAAATATTCTGCCATTTCAGTATGATCACATTGGTTTAATTCCACTACTAAATCGGCAATGTCAGCTGCCACATCATTAAATCGAATTTTCAAAGGATCAGTGGTACGTCCCAAAGCAAAAACTGTATCTTTTTGAACATTTATTTTTCGTGGAACAAAACATCCATGCACTTTTCTAATAAACCCTTTCTTAATTCTACGATTAAACAACTTTTTATTATCATTTAGAAATTTTTCCAAAGGATGAAGCGTCATATCTATCATGGCCTGTGTTATTGTTACTCCTAAATGTTTTTTAGATTGATAATACAAGTCGCGTAGCCGTGCTGTCAGTGTATCAATGTTACATTCATTTTTATTTTCAGAAACAAGTGCCTGTTCATGAAATGGATACAGGAACTCGACAATTTGGTCGATGATCCCAAATGTCAGGCTATTTTTATTACTCATCGCTTTAAGAAAACACCGATCAGGTAGTTGTTTCATGGAAATTGCATGATAAGAAGCGGAATTCAGGTCTGAAGTAATTGTATGTATATCATCCTGAGATTTAACACCAATGAGTTGTGTTTCCAATCCTGGAGAATGTTGATTTACCACTGCAACAATTTCTTTACAGAATATTTCGTCTAGAGCAATGGTACTTTGTGTGGTATCTTTTTTCTTTACTTTAAAGACATGTTGACCGGTTTTAAAGATCCAATAGTTAGTTGATTCTTGATATTTTATTATTTTATTAGCACTGGGGAAAAAACCCTTTTTCATAAAAGTTTTATAAAACTCTGGTTTTGCAGCTCTGGTCATATCAATATTTCACTGTAGTATTTATTTAAATTAGAATATCTTACCAAGAGCTTTACAATTTATTAGAAATTATTAATTCTTAGCAAACAATAAGCTATAGTATTGTTGACGACAATTAATTTCTAGAAAATGCTGCTAAATGATAAGGCGAGCTAGAAATAAAAAAACCGAAATGGAAAAAAGATTGTTTTCGGAATTTCATGGATCAATTACAGGAATTGATCTTTCACTCTGGAAGATAAGATTAATCCTGTTAAATAGTTATGTCGACAACAAAGTATCGATTTCAGATTACTCAGTCAAATATGAGACATTATAAATCCATCTTATTTTTACTTTTTTTTACCTTAACAGCTTCAATCAGTCTGGCTGATGCCATCCGGAGAACGCATCTATTCACGAGGGCACTTGCCATGGGAGATGCCTATACTGCTGTGGCAGATTCCGAAGAAACCATTTCACATAACCCTGCCGGATTATTGCAAGAAAAAGTTGAATGGTCGCTCTCTTTCCCCATTTTATGGTTAGCCTATGATGAACTTATCAGACAAGCTATGGTTGGAGAAGTGGAATTTGATTTTGAAGATGAAGGATTTTTAGAAGATGTACCAGGTACCAGAGCCTATCTTGAAGCACAACTGGGTTTTCCTTTCTGGTATCATCCTGATTCAGGAAATTTCATCGGTATTGGCGGGAATTGGTGGCTTGAACTGGTTTTTCCAAGGCAAACAATTATTCCCGTGGTTCATATTGAAAATGTTCAACAATTGACATTTGAATATGGAACCGCCTGGGAACTTTGGGACTGGGATCTTTACTTCGGAACTACAATTAAAGCCATGAAACGACAAGGTTACATTGTAGATGTCAGCATTCTGGAAGTGGTTGACATGGATTTGGATCAACTGGATAAAACTTATGGTTCTGAACCACCTATTGCCTATTCGGCTGATGTCGGTTTATTATATAGATTCGAAGCCGATTGGAATCCCCGAATCGGATTAATGATCATGGATATCAATGGGGTCAAATTTGACGGTGTTGGTAAACTAAGGCAATTCAATGCCATCGGTTTTGCCGCCAGTCACTATTATGAAGATATCCATTTTACCTATAGCTTTGATTTTCATGATTTTACCTATACCTACTTTTCATATAAGGACACTCAAAGACGCTTATCCTGTGGCGTAGAGGCAGCCTTAGGGCGTCATCCTGATAATACCAGTATTTTTTCTGTACAACTAGGATTTAAAGAACTACGTCATTTATCCTATGGTATTTCAACAAGATTAGGCATTGTAGATACCAGTTTGGTGGTCTGGAAAGAAAATTATGGCACTGATGATGAAGAAAAAATAGATAAAAGATACATGTTTCAAATAGGTTTCATGTTTTAAATAATATCGACTAATCCTTTTGCCATATCACCCAATGAAAACTAAACCAATCTTAACCAATCTGATAATATTTATTTTTATCGTCACTGCCTTTTTAGCTTGTAAAGCAGATGAGGAAGACCAATGCGATGATTGGAAATATAATGAAGAATGGAGTAAAATTATTAGCTCTTCCAGTTGTTCTGCTGAACAAAAAGGTGAAGGCTATTTGGCTTTAGGTGGTTTCGATTATTTTAATTTGATTATTTACGAAGATGAACCATTTTCAAAAATGCTTGGTTTAAATAATGGGAATTGGGAAACCAAACGTAATTATTATGATGCAGCTGCATCAGTTGTCAGCTCAACCTATCAAAATGGTTCTGGTATTGCAAAAACGATCTATTTGCTAGGAACTTTTGCAGGTGCCTATGCACATTTATCTGGAAATTTGGATAATGGCGCTGATGGATCTGCAGATGCATTTGATGGAGATATGACCTCAGTAGAAATTAATAATTTTCTTGGAACTGATGTATCTGAAGACACTAATGATTTGAACAACATGAACGCCACAACAACATATCAAATTAAATCCGGAGGAAGTTTCTACCTGTATAAAAGTGATTTAAACGAGTTATATAATGATGTAGCTGCTGATGGAATTGATGATACACCGGCCACAGCAGAAATCACAGGATTTTTAAAAGCTACACTCTTATCAGCAGCAACCGCTGTTTATCAAGTTACTGAATTAAATTCAATCACTGATCCATTATCTGGAGCAACTTCGAAACCAGCGAGTGTTATTACTGATTTTGCTAGTAAAATTTCCACTTACTTACAAAATATGAAATCAAGTTTACAAGCGTTAGATATCGATGAGGCATCAAATACCATTGATGATATTACGACTTTTCAAAATCAATTGGATAACGGTGGAAAATGTACATCATTTGATGTTGGATCCGCTTTGAATTTTTTAAATACTATTGTTGAAAAAACAAGGAAAGATCAATTCCCATTAAATTATGATAATGATAATATACTTTCAACATCAGAAATTATAAATGATGCCAGTGCAGATTCAAGTGATGATGTCTTTACAGATATCACAAACAATCCACTTTTACCTAACGCTCAAGAATTCGGAGTTAAGCTCAAGTTTAAAAATAGTAGTGGTGGTTTTGAAGCATATTGGGCAGGTGCACACCCTACCGATATAGTCACACCAATGGACAACTTATCAGCGATAACAGACAACAATTTAACAGCTGGTGATGGAAAAATAGCATTGACGGAGCTTTTATGTGCTGGAGAGTTAATGGCCGAAGAATAAAAAGGTCATTTACTTATTTTCCAAACCGCTGCAACTTTCGATATAAAACTTTCAATGCTTCTTTTCTTGAGTTCCCTTGAGAAGAGTAGCGTTGTTCCCCCATTATAAAATCACAGCAATAGGTAGATATATTTCCGGAAGGATCTGGAAGACAGATTTTTGAAGATATTCTCTCCATTAAAAATTTGCCCTGGTTTTTCTCAGCTAAACCATCAAAAAATTGTAAATATGTGACTGTATTCATAGTACCTCCTGATTAATGCATTGAAATAATATATAATGCGACTTCAATGCCATTCTCTAAAAATCAGAATTTTTAATATATGGTATGTTGTTGATATCTTGAGATTATCAGTTTTTTGGATGCCTGATAGGCTTTAACCCTTTTGATAATGCCAATATCAATTAATTAGTGTCTGAACGAAAAGTAGGTAATTTGGGGACATGACCATTTTTTTGAAAAGACTCAAACTTTTAAATACCAGGTTGTTACGACGATCACGAGACTCGTAGTGAGAGTCCGAATTACCGGGTTGACAGCAAATAATGGTATTCTCGTCCAGATACTAATTAGTTGATCAGTAAATATTTGATATTGCCGCTCGGTAATAATCCCCACCTGAAACAAATTCCAAACTTTTGTTTAGACATTTCAATTCATCACGATAATCATGACTGACGAATAGAATATGCGTTCGACTATGAGTAGCTATGTAATCGATCAATGTCAGGACCAAAGATCTATTTTTATTGTCTAACCCCAGGCAGGGTTCATCCAACAATAAGATTAATGGTAATTTGACAACGGCTCGAACAATAAGTACGCCGTTGTTCGCCGAAGGATAAGGCAGAAAAAGGTGTTTGTTCCCGCCCTTTCATTCCCAGAAGTTCAATCCACTCTTTTCCAATACGCCACTGGGATTCGGTCGGTTTATCATAAAGACCAATAGAATCATAAAATCCGGAAACAACCGCTTCCAACAATGTGACTGATACCCGATAATCACGGTGTAGAGAAGAACTTAATATTCCGAAATGTTGTTTGATATCCCAAATACTTTCACCACTCCCCCGTTTAATACCAAAAAGGGTAATGTCTTTTCCATAAGCTTTGGGATTATCCCCCGAGATCATGCTAAGCAAGGTTGATTTACCTGAACCATTCGGCCCTGAAATTCGCCAGTGTTCACCACTTTTAAATACCCAGTTTAAATCCTTAAAAACCATTTTTCCATTGTAAGCCACTTCAAGATCAACTGTTTCTACAAAAGGGCAATCGACATCAAGCTGATCATAATGATAACAATCCGGCAGATGGTGTGGAAGCTGTATCTGGAAACCGGTATAAGTTTTCCATTTTGAAGATTGAGTGACATCCTTTCGGGGGCCTTCCAAAACAATATTACCTTCAAACAAATAAACCAGATGACTTATTGACGTCGGCAGTTCTTCATTATAAAAATCAAACAATAACAACTGTACACCTTGATTAATCAAGCTGTTGAACAATTCAAGAATTTCCTGCCGGGACTTGATATCAAGACCACTTAAGGGTTCATCAAGTATCAACAGCTCCGGTGATTTTATTAAAGCTTTGGCGATCAAAACTTTACGGGCTTCACCGGTGGAAATTTCCTTAAACGGCCTTTCCAGTAAGTAAGAAATCCCAATCAAATCACATATTGAAGTCAGGTTTTCCCCATTGCCAATAATTTCCCGGGCTACTCTCCCATGATCCACACCGCCTTCCATAAATTCACTATCATTATGATAGCGATCTTCCGCCAGAATTTCCGCTTCTAATTCAAAACTGACACTGGCCAGTTTATCAGGTCGGCTGAATTGGATTTCCCCTGATGCTGAACTTAGTTTGCCACTCAACAATTGCGCAAATACAGATTTCCCGCTGCCATTAGCACCACAAATCAAGGCACTCTTTCCTTCAGATAAAAACCAATTATCTATCCTTAAAGATCGTTTCTGGTTAATTGGAAAAAAAAGATTTTCTATGGAAATTTGCATGATTTGCAGGTTTGGGGGGATAAATAAGGTTTTCCGGATATTAATGTTAAATATCCGGAAATAGCGTTAAACTTTAATGTTAGTTTCGATTCTTAGTCATGTAATCTCTTAGTATGACACCGATTTTTTCGACCGGATGATCCTGAATCTTTCGATTGATAGTATCTAATTGCTGATTATCGGCACCATTACTATCAGAAGTTAGCCCCGCACCGATGACATCCGTTTCAATTTTACTCATGAAGTCTTTCAATAAAGGAACACTCTTTTGAGAAAACAAATAACAACCGTATTCCGCTGTATCGGAAATTACACGATTCATTTCATACAACTTTTTACGACTGATTAAATTAGCAATTAAAGGCACTTCATGAAGTGATTCATAATAAGCGGATTCTGCTTTGATACCGGCAGCCACCATGGATTCAAAGGCCAGTTCTACACCAGCTTTTACCATAGCGATCATAAGAATCCCGTCATCAAAATAGGCTTGCTCATCAATTTCATCGGTAGTAGGAACCGATTTTTCAAAAGCCAGAGCATTTGTCTCTTCCCGCCATTTTAACAAATCAGCATCATCATTCGCCCAATCCTTCATCATTTCTTCTGAAAAATCTCCGGTCATAATCCGGTCCATATGTCTTTCATACAAAGATCTCATTATATCCTTCAGTTCTTCAGCCAATGTATAAGCTTTTATTTTGGCAGGGTTGGACAATCGATTCATCATATTGGTATTTCCACCAACTTTCAAAGCTTCTGTAATGGTTTCCCAACCCTGTTGAACCAATTTACTGGCATAGGCTGCATCAATGCCTTTCTCAATCATTTTATCATAACAAAGAATAGAACCGGTTTGTAACATGCCGCAAAGAATGGTTTGCTCACCCATTAAATCAGATTTAACTTCCGCCACAAAAGAAGACATCAACACACCAGCCCGATGACCGCCAGTTCCAACCGCATAGGCTTTGGCGAATTCAACACCATCACCCTTAGGGTCATTATCAGTATGAACAGCAATTAAAGTCGGAACGCCAAACCCTCTTTTATATTCCTCACGGACTTCAGTCCCAGGCGATTTGGGAGCTACCATGATCACTGTTAAATCATCCCTGATTTGCATGCCTTCTTCAACAATATTAAATCCATGGGAATATGATAAACAAGCACCTTCCTTCATCATCGGCATTACCTGACTTACTGCATTACTATGCTGTTTATCTGGTGTTAGGTTTATGACCAGGTCAGCCGTGGGAACCAATTTATCAAAAGTATCAACGGTGAATCCATTTTCACTGGCATTTTTCCAGGATTGTCGTTGATCAGTGATGGCTCCCTCACGCAGAGCATAGGAAACATCCAACCCACTATCTCTTAAGTTGAGTCCTTGGTTTAATCCCTGGGCACCACAACCAATAATGACAATTTTTTTCCCTTTTAATATTTCAACACCGTTATATTCAGATGGATCAAGCAGACTACATTTTCCCAGTTCTCTTAATTGTAAACGAAGGGGTAAGGTATTAAAATAATTCATATTTTACTCTCTTTTTGGGTTTAGTTTAATGTAATAATATTTATAGAAACCAATCATGCTATATTATAGTGATTTTATCTATCATAAGATAATATATCGATATTTAACTTACAAAATGATTCACATTGCGTAAATTGATATAAATGAAATATAATGTTTCATATTTTAAATCATAATAAATGATAAGTGGGCGTAATTCCTAGGATTCAGCTAGGATTTTACAGATCCTTGATTAATTAACACCAAAGTAAATCAAATGGATACCGAAAACCTAAAGTTATTTTTACATTTGGCGGATACACTTCATTTTGGAAAAACAAGTCTTGCTTGCCACATGAGCCCCTCCACTTTAAGTCGGCAAATTCAAAAACTCGAAGCGGAAGTGGGACAACAATTGTTCGAACGGGATAATCGTTCAGTAATTCTAACAGATAGCGGTATCAAGTTCAGACGTTATGCCAGGGAAAGCCTGGAAAAATGGCATGAAATATTGCATTCATTAAACGATGAAAGCCAGATACTGAAAGGAGAAATTAGCATGTATTGCTCTGTAACAGCCAGTTACAGTGTACTGTCGGATCTGCTTTCCGATTTTAGAAAGCAATTTGACAAGATTGAAATAAAACTACGGACTGGTGATGCCGCCAGTTCAATTGAAAAAGTGTTAAGCGGAGAAGTCGATATCGTAATTGCAGCCAGACCCGATACCTTATCGCCCAAACTTGGTTTTATTACCATTGCGGAATCTCCTTTATTATTTATTGCTCCAACAATCGATTGTTCTGTCAGAACCATGTTAAATGCTAAGGATATCCAATGGGATAAGATTCCCTTGATTATTCCGGAACGAGGATTAGCCAGAAAAAGAGTGGATTTATGGTTTAAGCAAAAAGGATTAAAACCAAATATCTATGCACAGGTGCTCGGAAATGAAGGTATTGTCAGTATGGTTAATTTGGGGTTTGGCGTAGGGATCGTTCCCCAATTGGTAATCAAAAACAGCCCTTTTGAGGATAAAGTCGAAGTCTTATCCGTTTCTAATCCACTAAAACCTTATCGGGTAGGTGTTTGCGCCACTCAAAAAAAAATTAAAAACCCATTAATCGCAGCTTTTTGGGATGTGGCCCTTAATAAAAATTTATAAAACTCTACTGCGGGTTTCAGTTAATCCAAAATAAATTTCTGATATACTGGCAGTCAGTCATTTTTATTAATATTTTGGAAAGAATGTCAGGAAAAATCCTTTTTAATCAAAACAAGTAGGAAAAGAATTTCATTTTTTGCGTCAATAATATCTGTGCAAGCTACTAAAACGAAAAGAACACCAGATAAACACAAATCAACTCCAACCACTAATAATTTGAATCCAGGCTTCTTTTTCTTTCCCTATGATACTTGTTTCTGATTTGAGGGTTTTGTTTTCTTTACTACCAATAAAAGTGTGAACAAAAAAAGCGAATAGGGACAAAATTCCGGCAATAAGAACAGGTATATTCATATGATTTCTCGATTGATTAACGTAGAACTAACCTGACTTTGAGCTCCCCGAAAAGTTCAGGTTAAGTGTTATGTTAGTCAATTGATTATTAGTATAATGGCAAATCTTACTTCGCCATTTCTCGAATGTCTTTTACAATATATTCGTAGTCACCACCTTCCGATTCGTTATTGCAATTATCTTTTCTGTGTACAATCGCTCCACTTAAAATTTCCTTATTGAGCAATGACAATGAACTTGGTCCTTTTAAATCCTCTCTATTGTCTCCATAATTCGACTCATCCCAATGAAGTAAATTTTTTTCAAAAATTACTGGATATCTTGTACCACCTTCCTTAATAAATCCGAATGAAGGAACTTCCTTTACTGTATTGTCATCTTTTAGAACGAGATCAAGAAGTATAAAATCTTTTTCATCAATGTTTAGTTCGTCATCTCTGTAATCAAATTTTACTCTTACAGTTTTCATATTCCTCTAATTTTAAGGTGTTATTATATGACTAACGCCTGCATCAGTGGTGGTAGGAGCGCAGCGAGTACCACCCATCTGTATGCGATTGTTGGACGAAGCCGCTTCGCGGAAAAAACCGCCACGCCGGGCAAATTTGGAGTAACCTCATTCCTTTTATGAAGCGTTTAAAGTAGATTGTGCCTTTTTGCACTGTGGGACAACATTCCGATATGCTGATCTCACTCCGTTTTAAACGTCACAGCCCAGAGGTTACGATGTACATTGAAACACCAAATGATCCGCAATTCAACACTTATTACACAAAACATTGCAAATATCTAAGGCTCAAAGGTTTTCAGCCGAAAACCTTTGATGCATATTCCAGAGCAATCAGACGCATCGGTACCTATTTTGATGCAAAACTGGATGATCTTAGTTTGGATCAACTGCTTGATTATTTTCATGACTTGCTGGATTCCCATTCCTGGAGTGCTGTTAAATTGGACTTGTACGGACTACGGTTTTTTTATACCCATGTTTTGAATAAAACATGGGTCGATATCCCACTCATTAAACCGCCCAAAACAACCCGAATCCCCGATATTGTGACAATTGATCAAGCAAATCAATTGTTCAGGAGAACAAATAAGTTAAGTTACAGAGTGTTTTTCTTTACACTCTATAGCTTAGGACTACGATTGGGAGAAGGGATCAGACTACAGACCGGTGATATTGATTCTACACGAATGAAGGTTCATATAAGAAATACCAAGGGAAACAAAGACAGGCTCGTACCACTACCTGAAAAAACCCTGCTAATTTTCAAAAAATTCTGGTGGATACATAAACATCCCACATTCTTGTTTCCGGGACGTAAAAGAGGATTAAGTAATGTCCATTTGGTTGATCACCCATTAGATAGATGCGGGATTCAGACCACAATGACAGCGGTGGTAAAACAGATGGGTATTAAAAAAAAATATCTCCGCACTCATTACGCCACAGTTTCGCCACTCATTTATTGGAAGCAGGGTCAGTTTGCTGACAACAGCAAAATATGCTCACCTCACAGATAAGAATCATCATTGTTGGTAAAGGGAAAAAAGCGATCATCTATCTGGGTAAGTATTTGTACAAAGGTGTTATTCAGGAAAAAGACATTTTGAAAAATGAGAATGGAAAGGTTACCTTCAGATTCATCAATTCCAAGACGAAAGTATATCAAACCAAAACCGTCAGTGGAGAGGAGTTTTTATGGTTACTGCTGAAGCATGTTCTCCCAAAAGGATTTCGCCGAGTTCGAAATTTTGGTTTTTTAAACCCACGCAGCAAGCAGCTTGTTAAACTGCTGCAATATTTATTGAATCTTAATCCATTTGATTTTTTGAAAAAACTTAAGCATAGGCCCAAAATACGGTGTAAGTGCTGTGGTTCTCCAATGGAAATCGTTCAAACAATGATAGTGCATTTACCACTTCATCTCGCAATGATTTC
>JABHWU010000108.1 GCA_018657625.1 Deltaproteobacteria bacterium
AACAAGTGTTACAGAGTTTTTTTTCATCTGATCCTGATTTTAGACGAGCAACCCTGATTTTAGATGGCAGATGTGCTGTTGCAGACCAGAATAATGCCATGCTAATTATCCGAAAAGTTTTTCTGGAAAAGGGTTATTCCAATAGAATATTAAAATTAAAATCTCCAGAAGTAAAACAATCAGTACAATTAAAAAAACGCTGATTTTATTCTAACGGATAAACCCCTCCTCTCTGAGGACGGTCAGAAACTAAAAGCTTTTCCGCTCTTTTCTGTTAATGAACTTGAATTTTGTGCCTTTAAAATCACTGTCCCCTTTTGCAACGGATTTTTCTTCCATGAAAAAACTGCTTCAAGTATACAACAAATCAAAAAGACTTGTCATTGGTTTGATGTCAGGGACTTCACTGGATGGCGTTGATAGTGTTCTAATAAGGATCCAGGGTAGCGGCTTTAACACCTCATTTGAAATATTAGCATTTGAAACAGCCGCAATATCTGATGTTATTAAAAAACAAATTAAGCAATGTTTCAACGGGAATACACAAGAAATCTGCAGGTTGAATTATGATCTTGGGAATTTGTATGCGGACCAAATATTACAATTTCTGAGTAAATATTCTGTAAAGCTTAAAGATGTCGATCTGATTGGATCTCATGGGCAGACAATCTACCATTGTCACCAACATAGCACTTTGCAAATAGGAGAGCCTGAGATAATTGCCCAAAAAACGAATACCGTTGTTATCTCTAATTTTAGAGCGGCTGACATTGCTGTCGGCGGTTCAGGAGCGCCATTGGTTCCTTACCTGGATTACATTTTATTTCACGATACCCATCAAAAAACCGCCCTACAAAATCTTGGAGGAATAGGAAACGTGACCTATATTTCTGGAAAAGCTAGGGAAGATATCATTGCTTTTGATACAGGGCCTGCTAATACCATCTTGAATGAATTAACAGAAATCATTACCAGGGGTACGAAAGCCTTTGATAAGAATGGTTTTTACTCTAAACAAGGTGAAATTAAGACAGAATTACTGACTTTCTTAATGGATCATCCCTATTTCAGTCAACAACTGCCTAAATCCACCGGCCGGGAACAATTTGGAAAAGCATATGTTGAAGATGTGCTAAAAAGCTTCCCGAAAATCAGCCAGGTTGATGTCTTGAGAACCTTTGTCCGTTTTATTACTAAATGTATCTACCTGGGCTACCAACATAATTTACCAGCTGTGGATCAAATTTTCTGCAGTGGGGGAGGGGCTGATCATCCGTTGATCATGAGTGATTTAAGGCAGTTTTTTGGAGATAAAATCCACCACTTTGAAAAAATCAAAGGGATCAACTCAGACGCCAAAGAAGCTGTTGCATTTGCGCTACTGGCACATGAAAAAATAAATGGTGTACCAACCAATATCCCCAGTGTTACCGGTGCAAGCAAAAACATTTCACTTGGTGTTATTTCTGTACCGGATTAAGTCATTTTTGTAGCCCAGAGCAAGCGTTGTGGACCCGGCTTTATTTATTGGTGGATTCGTCTTTTCACTCCTTAAATCCACCCTACAATCAAGCATTTAAATCCTGAACACCCTGGTAAATAATGCTAACCAGATCTTCAATTTGGGATTCTTCTGTACAACTGAAGGCAACTCTTAAATCCTCATCTCCAACAGAAATAGTACCAACACCATATTTATCCAGGAGATGAACTCTCAGTGTTTCAGCATTAACTGTTTTCATTCGGAAGCACATAAAATAACCTGAATTAAACGGGTAAAATTCCCAGGCATCATCATATTTATCCGTTGATAGTGCTGATTTCAGCTTTTGGGCACGTCCCTTCATAATTTCAAATTTTTGTTGCAGACTTGATCTGTATGAGGGATCCTGCAGAAATTTTTCAATGATCGTCTGAGATGAATGGGTACAACTGGAAATCGTTCCGCGAATAATACCTTTCACTTTTCCTTCCAAAGCCTGATATACCTTGTCAGCATCATCACAACCCGTACCAAAAGTAATAAAACCGGTTCGAAACCCCCAGGCGAATTGCTCTTTTGTGGCCCCATCCAGTTTAATAGCCAAAACATTTTTATGGAGATCACATAAGCCGCTGAATAGTGATTCTTTGATACTATCTTCAAAAAACAACCCAAAATAAGCATCATCAGAAACGGTAACTATTTTCGTTCCTTGCTCTGCATATTTCTTAATGACAGCATAAATCTGCTGAGCTTCTTCAACTGAAGGCGTATAACCAGTAGGATTATTCGGAAAATTTAAGATAACTACTAATCTCTCTTTTCGCTCTGCTTGTTCACTGATTGTTTGCTCAAACGCTTCAATGTTAAAACACTGATTATTCTTAAATAACGGATAGGTTACTATTTCCGCTTTTCTGCGGATACAGAAGGTCAATCGGTAATTGCCCCAAAGCTTGTCCGGTGAAATTAAAACATCTCCTGCATCCATAAAAAGATCAGCTACAATACTTAGCCCGTGGGTTAAGGCACTGGTTACGATCGGTTCACTAAAGTTTTTATTTTGAATGGAAGGATTATCCCGTTTGATTTTTTCGCCCCACAATCGTCGCAATTCTGGTCTTCCTGCAGGTTTAGCGTATGGATAAACATCACTAACGTTTAAGTCATTATAATATTTATCAATCCCATTCAAATGCATGGCTTCACCGCCTTCTGTGGCAATACCAATAGTAGCATTATATTTATGAGCTTTTTCTTTAGCTTCTGCAGATTGACTAAGAATCCCTTTTGGAAAAAACAGTTCTTTTCCAAGTTCGGATAACATTGAGAATACGGAAGGAGAAACGGATTGAAGCGTTTCATTTAATCCTGTCGCTATAGGATTCATCGAGACCTTATTGATATAGAGTTAATTAATTAAATTATCTGGGGTAGTTAGGAACGCAAAGAAGAATTTCTGCTGCTAAACTATTCAGATCAGGAAGTTAATGAGTAATAAAATGATTTCATTTGATCAATCGAAAAGCTATTTTTTTTGAGTATTCAAAAAGAAATGATTCATCTATTTTAGAAAAATATGAATGTTTCCTTCGAATTTTTTTATTTCAAAAAGTGAACATTTTACAAAAAAAATATGTCAATTAAGAGAATCATTAGTCCTTCAGATTTTCCGCTGCCTAAGATCAATGAAAATGTTATCCTGTTTTTTAACTTAAATCATTTTTTCATGTTTAGGGACTATTGTTCAGCAACTAAGATTAAATCATTTGGGCCATCAAAAAAATATAATTTTCAGCATAAAGGTAAAAGTTACACAGCTATCGGTGGTTGCATCGGTGCTCCTTTGGCGGTCATTACTCTGGAAAATGCTATCGAAAGTGGTGGCAAACATTTTTTCACCTTTGGGTGTGCTGGTTGGTTGAGTGATAGTGAAGAACAACCCGGTCTCATTAGTAATATTTCCGCTGTGTTTGATCAGACCGGAATTTCAAAAGATTATGGTAGTATCTCTGCGACACTACAGCTTGAAAATCAAAAAAAGACGGAAAAGAATTACCAAATCGTGTCTGCTAATAGTTTTTACCAATTAACTGAAGAAAAGGTGCAAGTTTATAGAGAACAAAATATCGCACTTATCGATATGGAAATCGCCCCTTTATTTTTCATCACCACACTTTATAAATTAAGCCTAAATCCACTATTTGTGATTAGTGACTTTGTCGATAAAGAATTCAAATGGAATAATATAAGCCATTCTCCAGAATTTTTGGAAGCATTGGCATCAGGATTTAATCGTGTGATCAATTTTCAATAGCGAAAAGCCAATAAGTTAAGTAATTTGCATGAAACTGCTTATTACTTTTTTTTAACGAATGACTCATTTGGCTTATAAATATAATTTTCTTCAGTGATTTAAAGAATATCCAGATTAGTTGAGTCTTAATTTGACTGAATAGCCATATGAATATATGATAATGCGGTTATCAATACAAAATTAATTTTGAAGTTCTGGAAAATAGCGGTTTTAAAAACTTAATACGCCTAAAACGGAAACCTAATGTCAACAATAATTTCGTTCGTTAGCCAAAAAGGAGGTGTCGGTAAAACTACCAGTGCTGTTAATTTAGC
>JABHWU010000057.1 GCA_018657625.1 Deltaproteobacteria bacterium
ATATAATAAAGAAGATTATTCAACAGCTCTTAAAATATATCTCTCAGAGGCAGAGAAAGGTTCAAGTGATGCGGAGAACAACCTGGGACTAATGTATAGTAGAGGGCACGGAGTAAAACAAGATTACCAAAAAGCAGCAAAATATTTTCAATTCGCTGCTTCTATGGGATGCCCAGAAGCTCAAACAAGTTTAGGGATAATGTATTCGAAAGGTATAGGGGTCAACCAGGATTTGGAAAAAGCCTTAGAACTATATCGTTTAGCAGCCGCTCAGAATTACCCTAATGCGCAATATAATCTTGGTGTTATGTATCGAAAAGGGAAATGGGTGGCTCAAAGTAATCAAGAGGCGGTAAGCTGGTATAAAATGGCCGCTTCCCAAGGGCTTTCCGATGCACAAAACAATCTTGGATTTATGTATATTAACGGGTATGGTATACAGCAAGACATAGAAAAAGCATTCTTTTTATTTAAAAAGGCCGCAAGTCAAGGTAACGCAAAATCTCAATACACGCTTGGCTTGATGCATAAAGAAGGAAAAGGAATGCCACAAGACTTCGTAAAGGCGTATATGTGGTTTAGGCTTGCAGAAAAAGTTGCTTCTATGTCAGCAGATCCCTTAAAACCAGGGAGCATGACAACTGCACAATTATCCTTGGTACAAAAAAATATTAAAGTAATTATCAAAATGATGACAACAGAACAAATTACCAAAGCGGAATCTCTTGTCAAAACCTACAAATACTAATTTCAGATCAAGTAACGTAAGAGCGTTTAGGTGAGAATAAATGCTTTGTAAACCCCATCAACAAAATGGTGTAGGGAAATAAGAGGATAAGCCGAAACCAAAATCAAGGAGGCGTATTTTGAAAGTGCATGGAAAACATACATATATAGCGATTCTCAAACGGTTTTACAAAATCATTAAAAAGTGATGAAATATTTCTTATTAATCAATAACAAGGATTGGACTATGAAAAATTTGTTATTTATCGCGTTTCTCCTATCAGGTTGTACAAGTTTTCTCCTATCAGGTTGTGTAAGTTCAAGCTTTAAATCGAGCGTCGAGCCAAATGCAATTAACATAGGAATGCCAGAAAGTGAATTTGTAAAAAAATATGGGAGCTTTGGTGAAAAGTTATATTATACTGCTACTGAAATGAATTCATTCTTATGGATTTTAAATACAGGCAGCAAGGCGGTCTGGTTGAGTGGGAATGCTTTTTCAGGAGGGACACAAACAATAAGGCATCATACTATGGTGATCAGCTTTGACGACAATAAAGTTTCCAAAGTGAGCCCTTCATATATGGACGGCTATAAAAAAAGAATGAAAGCAGAGAGGTACAAAGCCATTTATTGGCTAAGGAAATCTTTGGAAACATGTAAATCATATTTGTCTAATCAGGATCGTGGACGTTACGGTTATATTGTAGCGGAGATCTTGAATTCTTGGATATATTCGCCAGACGTATTTAAATCGATAAATCAATATAGTAATAGAAATAACTCTATTTTTTATTCATCTCAGGGAGAAAGCCGGTGTAACGATGCCTTCGCGGTTTTTGAAAAACTGTCAAATGAACTTGCTCAACGTAACAAGCAAAACAACTGACCAGAGGTGAACATAAATAACACTAATCAAGTCGAAAATATTATCAACCTTTGGCGATCGGGATTCTAACTTAATAACGAATATCCATTGTGAAGTGGTGTAGACTATAAGACGCTCAGAACACTGGTTTGGCTTGCATATAAATATCCCTGTTGTTTTACACATTGAAAGATGATCCTCATCTTTTTTGGTTCATGCTCACTATTGTGGGAAAATCTGGATATGATACTTCATTTCTTTGGTTCTGAAGGGGTTATAGCCAAACCAACAGGTAGACATCATAAAAGGCACAAGGCCTTTGAAAAGGGCTATAAATCAAGTTGAAATGGCAAGGTCTTGATCCTGGCGTTTGTTAATTGACGCTGCAATAACAGATAGTGTTGGGGTGAGTTTAAACACTGAAAAATATACCTTTTAATAATAATAGTCTACTCCCCTGAAACACTGACCAAACCAGCTGATAGACAGACATAGTCTACTGTATGAAATTTTCATGATATTATAGGAAATCTAAACCGTTTCTCGAAAAAAGGTGAAGCCATACTTTACAATTGTTTTGTCAGTTGATATTAATTTTTTTATCCGTTTTTCCATGCAGCACTAACTGGATATCAATGCAATTTTAATGTTTAACAGGTTAGTATGATTTAAAGCTATACGGACAAAAGGCACAACAAAAAAATATAATATGACGAATAAGTAAAAAATTTTAAAGTTCCCGAACCCAAGAGCACCCGCCATACATGGCAGGCTACGAAAATGGAGAATAAATGGCAAATAAGAATTTATCAAACGCTAAAAACTCAAAAAATGATGAGTTTTATACTCAATACCATTATATAGAAAAAGAGGTTAACGCATATATAGAGTACAATCCTGATGTTTTCCGAGGGAAAACAATATTATTGCCCTGTGATGATCCTGAATGGAGTAATTTTACAAAATACTTTGCTCAAAATTTCGATAGATTTGGATTGAAAAGATTAATCAGCACAAGTTATGCACCCGAAAGCAAAATGTATAAAGGTGGCTATCAACCTACTTTATTTGAAACACTTGATCCTCAGTATGATAAAAAGAAAACCAATATCAAAGGTAAGATTTTTACCTTAGATCATGACATAACTGGAGATGGTAGAGTTAATTTTAATGATCTTGAGTGGAATTATTTAAAAGGTGATGGTGACTTTAGAAGTGAAGAGGTCGTAAAACTACGAAATGAAGCAGATATCATAATTACAAATCCACCGTTTTCATTATTCAGAGAGTTTTTTATGTGGATCGTTGAAGCAGATAATGATTTTTTGGTTATAGGACATATGAATGCAATAAAGTATAGAAATGTATTCCCTTTAATTAAAGAGAATAAAGTTTGGGTAGGAGCAACAAATTTCAATACAGGTATGTATTTTAGAGTTCCAGATGATTTTATTTACACAGAATCATATAAGTTTAAACGTGAGCAAAACGGAGTAAAGGTTAATAGAGTACCAGGTGTTTGTTGGTTTTCTAGTATTGATCATGGCAGACGACATCAGCCAATCCCTTTAATGACCTTTGATGATAATATTAAGTACAGTAAGCATAAAGAGATTAAAAAATATAATTATTTAAAATATGATAATTATGATGCAATAGAAGTTCCTTTTACAGACGCCATTCCATCTGATTATACTGGTGTTATGGGAGTTCCTATTAGCTTTCTCAATAAATATTCACCAGAGCAATTTGAGATTTTAGGAGTCAGTACTGGTGATTTTGCAAAATCTTTAGGAATAACTACAAATTATAGGGGAAGAACTGACGTTCAATTCACTAAAGATGGTGTGCCGAAATGTCCATATGAGCGAATTTTTATTAAGGCGAAATAAGAAATTAGAGGAATTTGAAATGGAAACAACACTAAAAACTAATATCACAGTAAAAGATATATGCGAAGGCTTTGTTTACAATGAACTTGAAGGCAAAGGATTGTTCGGCTTATCTGGCAAACTGACTATCCAACCGGAGTACCAGCGTAATTACATCTATGCCGATGGTAAGAAAGATGTTGCCGTAATTGATTCTCTACTCAAAGGTTATCCTTTGGGATTAATATATTTCGTGAAAGTTAGCGATGATGAATTTGAAATTTTAGATGGTCAACAGCGTATTACCAGCTTCGGGCGGTATGTTACCAATAAATTTGCCATCAAAGATGAAAACGGTATGGAGCAATACTTTGATGGTATTGCCGCAGACAAAAAGGCTATAATCTTAGAAACAAAACTCACTATTTACGAATGCGAGGGTGAAGAAAGCGAGATAAAAAACTGGTTTCGTACCATAAACATAGCTGGTATTCCCTTAAACGACCAGGAGTTAAATAATGCTATTTTTTCAGGGCCTTTTGTAACACTTGCAAAAGAGGAGTTTAGTAACAGCCAAAATGCCAACATACAGAAATGGAGCGCATACATAAAAGGCAGTGTTAACCG
>JABHWU010000111.1 GCA_018657625.1 Deltaproteobacteria bacterium
TAGAATAAACAGATTTTTATCCCTGATGATTCTAGTGTAGAGTTCCTCGTTAAAGGCTGGAAATTCTCTATCACCATTAATTCGTTTTAGAATCTCCATATAGGTGTCAAATTCTAAACCACCTTTAAAGATCGAAGTTTTGACCGGTTCCTGATAAATATTAAGATTGTAAAAGACCAGCGCCTCCAACTCTTCTTCACTGAAATCTGTGGTATTTGTCGGATGCATAGCCACACACCAGGTTCCGGTAGAGTTTAAAACAAAATTATCAAACTCTTTTACTAAATAAGGCAATAGAGAGGCATTGGAATCATGAATGCCCATGGTTACGATACAGTCTTCAGGCAGCATGGTTTCATTTTGAAATTCAGGGCTGATTATCCCCAGCACTTCCCAGGATTTGCTTATTTTTTCCGGTAAGAGATTCAATATATCCAGTTTTTTAACAACTGAGGAGTATTCTTGTTTTTTGGGATTATATAAATAGGTATGACAGCCGACATAGGTCGGATCAGCACCGATTTTTCCGGTAAAAAGATATCCAAAATATTGTGGCATATTCAAAATTTTCCAGACATTTTTCCATTTTTCCGGCCATTTTTTTTGCCAGAAATAGATGAGTTTGCCGATATTTACCAGGCTACCGATTTCAGCCGTTCCGGATTCTTTTTTTAATTCTTTTTGAGAACCCAGTACCTGATAAAACTCCTCTCTGAAATCATCGCCGGCATCTGTTGTGTAGGCAACTGGAGGAATGGCTAATTGTCCCGTTTTATCAATGGCAAAGGCGGTGGCTCCATGGGTAGTGACCGATAGGGCTTTAATTTGGTATTTCTCTGCGAAAATTTTGATTTGAAGCTTGATCCAGGAAGTCATGTTTTTCAGGTCTTCATATATAACTCCCTCTTCCGTGAACTCGTCAAAATTTTTAAATGAGGAATCTATAAAATTTAGATCCTGATCAAAAATTAATACCTTTTTATTAGTTTTGCCTATATCGATAACAGCAATGTATGATTCGGTCATTATTATCCCCTTTAAATATACTCCTTAAAAAGTTCTTTGGATGCTGCCGGTATGACAACGCTATTAACCAGCATGCCGGATTCTTTGATCATTTCAATAGCTGAACTGACGGCTGCTTCAACTGATGCCACATCCCCACAAAGTAGCATAAAACCTTTACCGCCGATAGCCATTGAAACATGGACCCTAAATAAAGTGACGTCAGCTGCCTTAACCGCCGCATCTGCTGCTTCGATGATCGGTGTCGCTGAAAAGGTTTCAACAATGCCGAGGGCTCTGTTGTATTTCTCAGGAATCGGAACCGTGTTGGAAAGCGCAGCGAATACCTGACGATCAATATTTGGAATATTCAGTTTTTCAATTAAATAACCCGCTGTATCGTTACTACCTGCATCTAGTGCCGCTGTGACTGACGAAACGGAACCCCCGACAATAATAAGGTATTTACCAGAACAAATTGTTCTCGCCAATATCAATTCCACATCAGCCGCTTTTAACATGGTATCCTGAGCTTTAAAGCCAGCTGCAATGCTGGATAATTCAAGAATTCCAATTGCATTAGACATTTTTTATCCTCTTTTATTTTTTAAATACTTATCTTTATATAATTATCTGTTATCTCTGTTACCTGCCCACTGGCGGGTGCATGGATTTCGCTTCCCAGTTGATCGACAACAGTAGCGATTTTTTGACCTTTGCTTACTATATCTTTAACTTTGACCAATGGTTTTGCCGGTGAGCCTATATGCTGTTTAAGTAGCAGCTTTAAGTGCCGAGGTTGAACATCGAAATTAGCTAGTGACCCTTTGTCATCAAATCTATTCAGATCTAACATCATTTTTAAACGCCTGGTAGGTGTTTTACGATAATCGACCAAAGGATGAGCTTTATTGGCAATAGCCCCTTCGTATTTAACGCCATCGGCAGCGGCTTTTCGTTTATGGTTGATACATACCGTGGAAGGATATAAGCCTTCCGGACAGGAAATAAAACTACAAAGGTTGCATTCGCAGCAATATAGCGTATGGGGTTCAGACTGATTTATTTGTCCATCTTCACTTGAAAAAAGCAAAGATCGCATGGCCTGATGTGGTTGGATAGGGTGTCCAAGCAGGTACCGCGGACAAAGTTCTGTACAAATTGTGCATTGGTCGCAGGCTGATTTCCCAATTTTATTTACTTTTTTTTGTGATTCGATGATGTTGTATTTGGTTACTAAAACATGATCTATTGGTAAAATAATTAAAGCTGATGTTGTCTTGGTTACCACTTCATTAAGGTCATCATTGATTCGGCCCATCATAGGCCCTCCGACCAATACAGCATAATCTGCTATTGTCGGTTCAGCATATTCAATAATTTCTTTAAAGCTTATGCCCAAAGGCACTTCAAACGTATTGAGTCGTTTAACATAACCAGCAACATTCAAAAATTTAGTTGTCACCGGACCATCGAAGCCCATATTTAATATGGACTCAACATTATTAACCACAATTCCCTCTGAAATCGGGAGAGTTCCTGCTTTAACAATCCGTCCGGTTGTTTCATAGATTAGTGTGACTTCATCCCCGGCCGGATAAAAATCGCCCAGTGGAAACAATTCTGTGTTATAGTCTAATAGTGGTTTGAGATAATCAATGAGTGCCTGATGTTTGGCTTTGATCCCAATAATTCCTTTTTTGGCACCGACGGCTTCCATCATGACTTTAAGACCTTTTAAGAAACCATCGGTTTTCTGCTTTAAAATTTCTTTGTCTTTATGGAGAAGTGGCTCACATTCTGCGGCATTGACAATAACAATCTCAGCCTGACTGGCCAATTTGATATGTGTCGGAAAGCCGGCGCCCCCGGCTCCTACAATTCCATTTTCTTTTACTTGAGAAACAATATTCATAAGTACCTTCGAAATCAAGGTTGGTGTTTTGAGTTAATTAATTTAATCCATTGTAAACACTGTACACTGAGCAAAGTCGAAGTGTACTGATATATAGCAATAATTCTGCACTTCGTTCTTTGTTCACCCTTCGACTTCGCTCAGGGAACAACAAATTCAGTTCTTAATTTTCTGTTTTTGCATTATTAGAAAATTTGCTTCAAAGCATGATGCATTTTGTACATGATTTAGATAATTCAATTTTTTAAGTAATGGATTTTTCCCAAAAAGGGTATTAAACAATAATCAATTCTATATGTTCCCCTTCAAGCATTTTGACGCTTTCCTGATCAATACCACTATCTGTAATCACAGTGTCAATACGCTTTAAAGGACATAGAATTAAACTCCCCCTCTGGTTAAATTTACTACTATCAGCCAGGATGATGATGTGTTCGGCCTGATTCATTAGTTTTTGCTGGGCTCTGATTAATAGAGAGTCCCATTGTGTTAACCCAACTTGAGTGATTCCCTGGGTTGCCATAAAAAGTTTAGAAGCTGAATACTGCTGAATGGTATCATTTTCAAAAGGACTGACAATCACTTTTTGTTCCCGAAAAACCTCGCCTCCCGGTAAAATTACCCGGTTATTGGTGTTTTTTATCAGATCCACAGCGGTATGCAAAGCATTGGTAAGAATTTGGAGATCGGTATCTTTTAAGAACTCAACCATAAGATTTGTGGTTGTTCCACCATCGATGATAATTGACTCACCAGGTGTGCAGAGTTCAGCGGCTTTTTGAGCGATCCGTTTTTTTTCTTCAATATTAATAATATTAATGGTTTTGAACGGTTCCCAGGCCGGACGGGTCCTGATAAAACCTTCTAAGGTTTCAGCACCACCACGGAGTCGCCTGATTAATCCTTGTTTAGCCAGTTTTGAAAGATCCCTCCGAATAGTTGCTTCGGAGACATCTAGTAACTCCATCATTTTTGCATTGCTTAAAAAACGAGAATTCTTAAGCAAATTTAAGATTTTTTCCTGCCGTTCACGTTCTTTCATTCCATTTTATTCTCAGTGAATATTTCTGTCTGTTGAATTTTGTTATAATACTCATCTTAATTAGTGTCTGAACGAAAAGTAGGTAATTTGGGGACATGTACAACATTTAGCAAAGGCTTAAACAGTTAAATACCCGATAGTTACGAGGATCGTGAGGCTTCGTAGCGATACCCCCAATTACCGATTTGATATCCAATAATGGCATTTTCGTTCGAACACTAATTAGTAGTGTACAACTTAACGGATGAAATTATAGATGTCAATAAATATGATTGATAAATGACTGAATATTGACTGATTCAATCATGTACTATAATCTTTTCTTAGCACCGAAGATATAATTCTTGATAAAATAAAAAAAAATTTCCCTTGACCTTTTGATCAAAGACTAAAATTTTCTAATGCTACATCCAAAGAGTACTTGTTATAGTAAGTTTTATTGTTATCTTTTTCGTAGTAGAGGTATAGTGAGATTAAAACCGCAAAGGAAGAAAGGTTATTGGAAATATCAGTTGGCAGGATTTTGACTGATAGATGATCGGTTTATGATTTTTATATTGACACTTTAATATTTGACTGATAAATGATCGTATATAGTTTTTTAAACAATATTGAGTAAAGCATTAATCAGGTAAGATATGTCTGCAAATTTAAAAATTCCGGAACGACAGAAAATTGAACAAATTGTTCTAAGGGTACTGGAATCCAGGCAGGATCAAATCATTTCTCTATTAAAAGCCGTTGATACACAACAGAGTCCGTTGGTTGTTAATGTTTCGGCCCGGCATGTTCATTTGAATCAAAGTGCCATGGATGCGCTATTCGGTAAGAACTCCCAATTGACCAAGTATAAGGTTTTGTACAACGGAGAGTTTGCCAGTGAGCAACAAGTAAACATCGTTGGTAAGCGGAATCGTATGATCGCCGGTGTCAGAATTTTGGGGCCAATTAGGGATTATAACCAGATTGAATTAAGCTATTCTGACGGTGTCTATCTGGGGCTGGACCTGCCCTTAAAAATTAGTGGCGATCACGAAAATACCCCAGGCTGCACTTTGGTGGGGCCCATGGGATCTATCCAACTGAATGCAGGTGTCATTAGAGCCCGACGTCATGTGCATATGGGGAAAAAAGACCTGGAGTTTTATGATGTAAAGGATGGTGATCATGTCAAAGTAGTCATCGGTGGTGAATGTGGTGTTATTTTTGACAATGTCGTCGTCAGGTATGGTGCGAACATGAAACTTGAGGTTCACATCGATACTGATGAGGGTAATGCTTGCAATCTTCAGAATGCGGAACGATTGGAAATCATTAAATAATATTAATAAAGGAGAATAAAATGGCAAATCAGGCTCTTGGAATGATTGAAACATATGGGTTTGTGGCAATGGTGGAAGCTAGTGATGCGATGCTTAAATCCGCTAATGTTACAATGTCCGGATGGGACAAAGTTGGCTCGGGTATCGTTACCACATTTGTGGAAGGTGATGTGGCAGCAGTCAAAGCAGCAATTGATGCTGGTGCTGAAGCAGCTTCCAGAGTAGGAAAGGTAATCTCGGTTCAGGTAATTGCACGCCCTCATGAGGAATTGAAACATTTAATTCCAAATGTCAAAAAGAAATAATTTAATAACCCATGGATTTTCGGAGATGAATAAAAATGGATGCACTAGGTTTTATTGAAACAAAAGGAAAGATTGGAATCATAGAAGCAACTGATGCCATGTTGAAGTCTGCTGATGTGAAAGTGGAAAAGACAATTGCGATTGGTGGTGCTTTGATTACCTGTATCGTCAAAGGTGATGTTGGATCTGTTAAAGCAGCCGTTGATGCAGGCTCAGAAGCAGCTTCCAAGGCCGGCGAACTGATTTCATCACATATTATTGCCCGTCCCCATGAAGAGCTATTGAAAAATATTTAAAAGTTTCCATAGGGAGAATCGGTGAAAATTCTGATAGCCAATCTTGGCAGTACCAGTTTTAAATATAAACTATTTGACCTGTCGATCAGCGAAAAACATCTGGCAGAAGGAAGTGTAGATCGTATCGGTCTACCTGAGAGTACCTGGAGTTTTATTGCAAAATGTTCTGAAAAAAATGCTTCGGGACAAGCGCATTTTAACAGCCATTCTGAAGCAATTGATTTCCATTTACAGCACTTGATTGAAGAAGGTGTTGTTGATAATACCGGACAAATAGATGCCATAGGATTTAAAGCGGTGCATGGTGGGCCGATTAGTGGCGCCGTTTTAGTGGATGATGAAGTCATTAAAGTAATGGAGGATTTTTCAGACGTTGCTCCATTGCATAATCCGCCTTATATCCAGGCCATGAAGGCGTTTAGAAAAAAATTACCAAAAACACCTCAGGTTGCGTCTTTTGAAACAGCGTTTCACCAGACTATTCCGCAGAAACGTCAGGTATATGCGATTCCTTATGAATGGACAGAAGATCTGGGAATCAGGCGTTATGGATTCCATGGAGCCAGTCATTGCTATATTGGTCAACGAATCAAAGAAATTGAGGATGGATTAACTAAAATTATCAATTGTCATCTGGGTGGTTCCAGTAGCATTTGTGCGATTGAAAATGGCCAATCTATTGCCAATAGTTTTGGAATGACTGCCCAATCGGGAATTCCGCATGCAGTCAGGATCGGTGATTTTGATACCTTTTCTTTGTTGAAACTAAAGGCAGCTGGTTTGGATCAGGATACCATCTGGAAGAAGCTGGGGAAAGAATCCGGTCTATTGGGAATGAGTGGTGTTAGCAGTGATTTACGGGATATTGAGAAAGCAGCAGAACAAGGGAATCAACGGGCTGAATTGGCGGTTGAGGTTTTGGTGGAATCGATACGTTTTTATATTGGTTCCTATCTGGTTGCTTTGAACGGCGCAGATGCTATTTGTTTTACTGGCGGAATTGGTCAGTTTTCCAGCAACATCAGAGAAAAAGTATTAGAAAATATGGACTTTGCCGGAATTAAACTTGATCTAGATAAGAATCGAGAAATCGATGGAAAACAGGAAAATAGAATCGATCAGATTGATAGCAAGGTACAAATCTGGGTGATACCGACCAATGAAGAATTGATCGTAGCCAGACAGACTTTAACAGTTTTAACACATTAGTCTGAGACCGTAGAACTCAACCACTTCACTGGAATGATAAAGTACACGTACCCAGTGAGATTTTTCATTACCTGACCCTGATGAACAAGAAATATGACTATTTGGGGCAGGCATTAAAAGGACATTAAGATGTTTTTAGCGATGGTAAAAGGCAATGTCGTTTCAACTCAAAAAGATGAATTGATTAAAGGATATAAACTACTAATCGTTGAGCCTTTACAAGTCAAATATCAAAAAAACGGTGGTGGTGAATATCATGTAACCGGTCGCGCAATCGTGGCTATTGATCGTATCGGAGCTGGTGAAGGTCAATTGGTTTTGGTGAGTCAGGGATCCAGTGCCAGATTAGCTGAAGGATTGAAGAATGCACCGATAGATGCAGCAATCATTGGCCTAGTAGATAAAGCCATGGTCGGTGGAACTCAAATGAATTTTATTCCCAAAAAATCTTAGGGGTAAGCATGGATTATAGTAATATTGTTCAGGATGTAGTCGCACAGGTGCTGCAGGAACTGGATAGTAAAATGAATATCAGTAATAGTCTGCCGACAACAGGACAGACTTATGGATTGTTTCAATGTGTTGACAAAGCAGTAGCCGCAGCTAAATACGCACAAAAACAATTATCGGAAGCAGGAATAGAGACCAGGGAAAAAATAGTCGCGCTATTAAAATCAATTCCGATTCAAAATGCGACCAGTTGGGCGGAATTAGAGCTGAATGAAACTGGTGTCGGAAGATTGGATCATAAAATAGCCAAATTACAGATCATTAACAAAGTCCCTGGTGTCGAGGCTCTAAAATCAACACTGCACAGTGGTGATAATGGAATATCAATGGATGAATTGGCACCCTGGGGCGTTATTGGCTGTGTGACTCCGGTAACCCACTCAATTCCAACCATTACAGCTAATGCTATCAACATGATCGCTGCGGGTAATGCACTGGTTGTCAACCCGCATCCATCCGGATATCGATGTGCTGCCATAGCGGTGGAGACATACAACCGGGCAATTTATCAGGAAACGGGTATTGAGAATTTGATTGCTTTAATAAATCCACCCACCCTGGAAACGGCTAATGCAATCTTTGAACACCGTGATATTAATTTACTGGTGGTCACAGGTGGCCCATTTGTAGCGCGCGCAGCCTTATCACAGAAAAAACGAGCCATTGTTGCCGGTCCGGGTAACCCTCCGGTTGTGGTTGATGAAACGGCAGATTTGGATTTAGCAGCCAGGTCAATTATTACAGGTGCTGCTTTTGACAACAATCTTTTATGTATCGGTGAGAAAGAAGTATTTGTGGTTGATCAGGTATTTGAGGCCATGATGGCTGCAATGGAGCGAACCATAGAACAAAAAGCTTATCGATTAAATAGTGATCAAATTGCGGCCCTGACTGAAAAAGCTTTCGTTTGGAAAAAGGATCATTATGTCGTTAATGGTGAGTTGGTTGGTAAAGATTGCGAAGTTCTGGCCAAATCGATTGGACTAGCATTGCCTCCGGGGCAAAAAATTGATCTTCTTTATGGGGAAACCGGTGAGGATAATTTATTTGTGCCTGTTGAACAAATGATGCCCTTTGTTCCTTTTGTTAGGGTGCCAAATGTTGCCACAGCGGTTGAAAAAGCCCTTGAATTTGAGCATGGATTCGGACATACAGCTATTATTCATTCTAACAATCTGGCAACCATTACCGATATGGGCAAACGGGCCAATACGACTGTTTTTGTGGCCAACGGGCCCAGTACAGGTGGCTTGGGTTTGGAAGGAGAAGGATTCCTGAGTTATTCGCTGGCGACACCGACCGGAGAAGGAATTACAAGTCCTCTGACGTTTACACGGTTTAGAAGGATGTCTATTTGTGGATCAATGGGGATGGTTTAAGTATGCAATTGGCTAAAATCCAGGGAAAAGTCACTTGTACGGTAAGACATCAATCTTTTACCGGGCAAAAATTATTGATATGTCAACCCTTAGGTTGTGAGCAAACCCCATATGGTGATCCGTTGATTGTGATTGATCATCTGGGTGCTGGATTAGGAGATCTGGTTTTTATTTGTTCGGACTCAAGACGTTTACGTGTTTTGGTTGGAGACAATACCACACCGATTCGATGGTTTGTACAGGGAATAGTAGATGAATAATAATACGCATGATCAGATCGTCCGTATGATTACAGCGCAGGTACTTGAAAAACTGAATGACAAAATTTTGAATGATAAACCCTTTGAAATTAAGTCAAAGACTCCTTCTGATCAGTCCGGGAATAGAAATAAACAGATATCAGATCAGAATGATAATGCGACTAAGATCGCAGGGATTGTCACTGCTCGAAAACTTGAGGGTTACAATTCAGTGCAAATATCGAGAAGCAGTATTGTTACCCCATCAGCTAAGGACTTTATTAAGGAAAAAAAGATTATCGTTTCCTATGAGGATACCGAAATCAACCTTAATCAGAAACTTAGAACTGATGATGCAGCCTGGTATTACTGGTCAGCATGTCACTTATTAAAAACGATTGAAAAATCAAACCATCCGGATGTTTTAATCGATACCAGTTCGATAGCCAATGATGAAGACCATATCTTATCTGCGGTGAAAGAGTTAAACCAGGCAATTTCCAGAGGAAAGGTGAAAGGTGGTATTTTAGTTGTCAAAACTTCTGCCAAAGCAGCTTTCCTGGCCAATCGCTGCACTAATATGCGGGCGGTGGTGGGAAATTTTCAAAAATCTGTTGAAGAAGGAATACAGCAGTTGAGTGCGAATGTTTTAATTCTGGAATATGCTTATTTGGGTAAGACTGCAATGACTGAAATGATCAGGTATTTTACCACAGCTAATCGCCCACCGATTTCGGAAGATTTTTCCTTTTTGGAGGCAAAATAATATGAGAATTGCCAAAGTGATGGGGACACTTATCTTGAATCAAAGTGATGAAAACCTACCGAACGGGAAATTATTAATCTGCGAAGTATTAGATAACCAGGCTTTGGGTGGGTTGAACAAGAAATTGCCAAGGAAGGAACCCATGCCGGAATCATTGGTTGCTTTTGATGAATTGGGTGCTGGAGAAGGATGCCTGATTGCTTTAGCTGAAAGTGGGGAAGCAGCAGCCCCTTTTAAACCTAAAAATGTCCCTTTAGATGCCTATTGTGCTGCCATACTGGATGAAGTTGTTTTTGAAGCCTAAGAGAAATGATTAAAAAGACTGAAAGTGCCTTTGAATGATAATAGTACTAACTGAAAAACTGGAAATAAAATGGAAATAAATCAATGGAAATTAAAGCAGGAAATGTGTGATATCGGTCATCGGATTTGGTTGAGAGGGTTTTGCGGTGGAAATGAAGGAAATCACTCCATTAGAATCAGTGAAGACCGTGTGATATGTACACCAACTGGTGTATCGAAAGGTTTTCTGAAGCCGGAGATGATTTGTACGGTTGATATGAAAGGAAATCATATCGATAAAAACAACAAATACACCCCAACCAGTGAAGTTCTGATTCATTTGGAAATATATAAGAAAAGAGAAGATATCAAAGCAGTGATTCATAGTCATCCACCACATGCTACTGCATTTGCCTTAGTAGGTATGCCAATACCGGAGGGACTGCACCCTGAAGCAGAAGTATTTCTGGGGCGAGTACCTTTTGCAGATTTTGCGATGCCTTCAAAAATGGACCTGGCGGATAGTATTGTTCCCTTAATTAAAAGCGATACCAGTACTGTTTTAATGGGTAACCACGGAGCAGTTTGTTTTAGTAATACTTTGGAAGATGCTTATTACCGAATGGAAATCCTTGACAACTATAGTAAAATATTATTGCTGACCAAAGGTCTGGGTAAACCAAAAACTTTGACCAATAGTCAAATGCAAGAGCTTCTGGAGGTTAAACAATCATTTGGTCTCAAAGATGAGCGTAGCTCTTGCGCTGCTGATGGATGTGCAAATGATCAAAACGCACCTTTTTTAGCTTCTTTTGATTATGCACCTTCTGCAGTGAGTAATCAAAATGGAGAGGTTGTTAAAAAATCATCCGCACCCGCTTCCAATGAGATGCAATTTTTAGTATCACAAATCACTGATCAGATTATTAAAACACTATCTAACAGATAAGTTCGTTAGCCCCTGAACGATTATATCGAAAGGGACCTTGAATAACAAATTTGGGTTCCTTCTGGTTTTTTAAAATTAAAACAGTAAACCCAGGTGTGCTCTTTTAAAAACTGAGCTTTTTCAATTTTTTTCAAGCCTGCCTATTCATGCCTGCCTAAACCAATAAAATTCCTTTGTTTTGCTGAATTCAAGTCTTCAACAACAACTCTAGTTTTTTTTAAAAAATATTTCCCGACACCTCCCTTATTTGCTCTGAAATTTTATTATTTGTATTGCAGAAATTAATAGTAGTTTATTTTCTTAAAATATGCTGAAATTGCTGAAATAGCGGCGGAATGTAAAAAAGATATTAAATTTTTTTTATAACACCTTGTCTGGTTTGTCAGGGATAGAGAATATTTTATCTGAGTAATAACACTCTAAACAAAAACCAGTAATTAGTAAATTTAAGGAATAATTTTGAACGATAATTTTAAATTTTCAAAAGATCAAATAATAGATGAAGCTAATTCTAATATTCACTCATCAATATCAGAAAAACGAATGTTGTCTTTTTATGAGAAGTTGTTTACAACCGCACCCACCGGTATGATCATCTATGATGCTACCGGACAATGTATTGAGGCAAACGAAGCCAGCGCAAAAATTATCGGTGGTTCTCGGGAACAGCTTTTACAACAAAATTATTACAATCTTGAGTTCTGGAAAAAATCAGACCTTCTAACAGTTACCAAAACTGCATTAAAAGAAAAAAAGGAAAAATTTCATGAAATAGCAATCACATCGTCATTTGGAAAAACGATTTGTTTGAGCTGTCATATTATTCCTTTTTCACTGACTAATCAGGAGTTTTTGTTGTTTGTTATTAAAGACATTAGCGAACAAAAAGAGATGCAGTCTGCTCTTCAAGAATCAGAAAAAAATTTAAAAAGGGCACAACGGATAACAAAGACAGGAAGTTGGATTCTGGATATAGATAGTGATACTGAACTATGGTCGAATGAATGTTTTGAAATTTTTGGACTTAATCCGGACGATTATCCGAATTGTATAGTACCTAATAAGATTTGTATGGATTTATGTGAAAAGCCCCAGGAAACAAAAAGACTTTCTATAATTTTAGCTAAAAAAAATGCCACCTATGATTTTGAATATAAGACAATTCCTATTAAGGGAGAGGTGAAATATCTGCATTCAAAATGTGAAGTTGAAAGAGATGATAGGGGAAATGTAAAAAAAATATTTGGTACCTGTAACGACATTACCAAATTCAAACAACTGGAAAACCAGCTGATCAAAGCAAAAGAACAAGCTGAAACGGCCAATCGGGCAAAATCTGAATTTCTGAGCAATATCAGCCATGAACTGCGCACGCCACTCCAAGGAATAAACGGTTATTCTAACCTGGCAGTTGAAAGATTTAAAACGACAAAAAAGGCTAAATTCCTGGATTATTTTAAAGAGATTTCTGCCAGTGGTCGCCGATTACTGGCTTTGTTGAATGATCTCCTGGATTTATCAAAACTGGAATCGGGAAAGGTTGATTATAATTTTGAAGAAATTGAGTTATCTTTATTGATCGTAAAAACGATTGCTGAAATGCGGGTATTGGCTAAAGAAAAAAATATTTTTATCAATTTTGAGATACCAAATTTTAATGACATGGTGGAATTGGACCAATCTAAAATAACACAAGTTATTAGAAATCTTTTGTCGAATGCGATTAAGTTTTCTAAACCAGATAGTGTCGTTCGCATAGAACTTGTAAAAACCAAAAACAGTCTTAACTGTTCTGTTATAGATAATGGAGTCGGTATTCCGGAAGATGAACTTAATATTGTATTTGATAAATTTATCCAAAGTAGTAAAACCAAAACCGGTGCCGGGGGAACAGGCCTTGGACTGGCAATTTGTCATGAAATTATCAATGCACACCATGGAAGAATATGGGCTAGAAACAATACGGAGGGTGGTGCGATTATTAAATTTAATTTACCAATTACCAGTCGATAAAATGATACTCAGAAGCTCTATTCTTCTTCTTTTTCTTCCAGTGAATCAATGATGATATGCAGTTGGTTGGTGAGAGTATTGATTTCAATGGACCAAAAGCTTTCTGTTCCCCATTCGGGGAAGTTGTTTTTAAAATGCAAATCATTTGCCTGTCGACTACACCAGGCTAAAAAGTAAATAATACGCATGGCCCTTAAAGGCTCTATTAGTTTAACGGTATTCCAATCAAACGGTCTGAACATTTCATAACCATCTATCATTAGATCAAGTTCTTTTTTACATTTATCAGCATGTTCCGGTAATAAAATCCATAGATCTTGAATAGGTGGCCCCATCATCATGTCATCAAAATCGATGATCATCAGACCGTTTTCGGGCCGATAAAGGATGTTGCCACTGTGACAATCTCCATGGATTCTAATAGATTCGGTATTTTCAAAAAGGCCGGTTGCGATTTCAATAATCTGATCTGAAACCGTTTTAAATTCTGTTTGATATTGTGCCGATAGAAAACCACCGTCGATCAGTTGCCGGACATCTTCCTTCGTTGATTGTAATGGATGTAAACAAACACGGTTCGGGGCTTTTTTGGCTTGCCCAGAGTTGTGTATTCTGGCAATCAGGGTACCGATTCTTTGCCAATCTTCATCCTTTATAATTTCAAATTCACGTCCCAGACGTTTTGGGAATACTGCAAAATAAATTCCATCTACTTCCCCTAGCGTCGAACCATCACCAAGTATCATCGGAAGAACAACTGGTACCTCAGCTAAGGAACAGTCCTGCATAAATTCATGTTCTTCTTCAATCGCTGATTTACTCCATCTCCCCGGTCGGTAAAACTTAGCAATCAAACGTTCTCCCGCCATAGTCTGCAATTCATAAACACGGTTAATGTAGCTGGGAAGCGGTGAAGTGAAACCAGTCATTCTTTGACCGATTGCATTTTCAACCGCATCAATAATTTGATCCGGACCAAGACTTGAGAAATCTGCTGATGTAATATTCAATGAATGTCCTAATTGATAAAGTTGAAAGTTAAGCTAAATTCTTAATTGTTTAAATGAGAAACTAAGAGGGCGTGTTCGATGGATTTGAGGATCTTGTCTAAATTAATCATAGGAAATTAGTTTTTTGGCGTCAAGTCCTGTTTTTTTATATTTCATTCAGAAATATTTACCAGGGTGAATTTTATTCAGGTATTTTTAAATTTGAGGAAACAGAACCATCTGAGGTCAGTTCCTGAGCTAATTTAAGATGGTCTTTCCTAACTAATAATCTTCTTTCCTCTGCTTTATCATCGTTACCATCATATCCTAATACTATAAATCGCGTTATTTGCTCCCTATTTACAATTAAGTTATAGATTCCACTGTATAAAGCCTTTCCGGAAAATGTTTTCCCACCAGAAGGGGAGTAAAAATAATAACCCCCATAGTCCACTACTGATAAATCTTGGCATAATCCAGGATATGGTTAATTCAGGTTGCATCTGAAACCCCAGTATTTGATTCAGTCCGATTTTTCCAGTTAACCAAATTCTGATACTATTGGTTAGACCGCCTAATACACCTGCAATGACTACCAGAGCTATTTTTTTGATCATATCTTGCCTTTTAAATTTTGGACTAGTGTTCTGCGAAAATTTTCACTGTGCCATCCCGATCGATACTGTATACCTTATATTTGTCCTTGTAATTACCTTCCATTCCCGGTGAGCCCATTGGCATGCCAGGAACAGCTAACCCTTTGACATCCAGCTTTAATTTTAAAAGCCGTTTGATGTCTGCTGCCGGAATATGTCCTTCCAGATAGTATTTCCCAATTTTCCCGGTATGACAGGAGTGTAATTGGGGTGGTATGCCTAATTTCATTTTAAATGAATATACGTTTTCTACGGGAATCATTTTAATCTGAAATCCAGCTTTTTCAAGATGGGAACCCCACCCTTTGCAACAACCTCATTGGGGTGTTTGATAAACGATGATCTCTCCCTGATCTTTCAATTGTGCCTGGGCATTAATCCCAATAAAAACAAAGAAAATAATGCTAATAAATGTGAGTAACGTCTTTTTGTTTTTAGATGTGAAACAGAATTGATTCATGGCTTCTCCTTTGAGTCTCTTGCATGGATGCAAAATTGTGTGTAACTTATTTTTTTATCAATTGTCTAATTTTTATATTCTCAGGTTAAAGGCATCTTTACAAATGTTATTTAATAAATTGTTTAATGACTACCTCAATATATCGCTAAGAACCCATACCAAAAATTTGAAACTAAAAAGACAAGCGCTACAAAAATAGGTAAAATGCCAAACAATGCCAATTATTAATATTTTAGGAATAGCCATTGCGCTGGCCATGGATGCTTTTGCTGTGTCAATTGCAACCGGTATTCAATTAAAAAAGGTTAATTTTCGTCAAACATTCCGACTATCCTTCCATTTCGGTTTATTCCAGGCCTTAATGCCATTAATTGGTTGGGGTATCGGGTTAACTTTGAGATCTGCTATAGAATCCTATGATCACTGGGTAGCATTTGGATTACTGGCAATTATTGGATTCAATATGTTCAGAGAAGCCCTTTCTTTAGAAGACGGCATAGAAAAGAAGCCTGAAAAAAAAGATGCCACTAAAGGATTGACAATGGTGACCCTTTCAATCGCAACCAGTATTGATGCTCTGGCTGTTGGCTTTAGTATGTCTGTTTTAAGTATTTCTATTTTCTTTCCGGCTGTCATTATTGGAATCGTAGCTGGGGTTTTTACCATCATTGGATTGCACCTGGGAAAGATTATTGCGTTATCAAGCAAAATCAGCATGTATTCAGAAATTACAGGTGCATTGGTATTATGGATTATTGGATTTAAAATTCTTTTTGACCATGGCGTGTTTAATTAATGGAACAACCTTAACCTATCAGAATGAAGATCGACCGCAGGAAATTGATATTACAACCGGAAGTTTAGACCATCCAGAATCATTTGTACCTAACAAGGATGTATTTATTAAGGAAAAATTGAGTTGGGTGGCGTCTGTATCTGCAAAGCATTGATATATTTATAAAAATATAAATGAATCATTAAAAACCAAGCTTCCATTTGCCATAATTAAGTCACTGTTATAAATATCAAAATTAAACGAAAGACTAGCGTATATGGTCTAGTTACATTAAAATCATTTTTTAGGACTTGCACACATGAAACTGGGTATTATAGGACTTCCAAAATCTGGAAAAACAACCATTTTTGAGTTATTAACCAAGAATTTTCCAGAAAACCCTAACCGAATGGAACACCGTATCGGTACGATTAAAGTACCGGACAGTCGGGTGGATGTATTGAGTAAAATGTACAAGCCCAAAAAGACCATTTTTGCTCAGGTAGAATACTATTTACCCGGTAAAATGGAAACGAAAAGAGAACAAATCTGGAATCAGGTTAGGGATTGTGATGCGTTGATTCATGTGGTTCGGAATTTTGAAGCCTATGATGACCAAAAAATAGATCTATTAAAAGATTTTAAAGCCCTGGATCAGGAGTTAATTTTTGCGGATTTGGTGGTGGCGGAAAAAAAGCTGGAGTACTTTAAAACAGAAAAAAAGCGGGGTCGAAAATTTGATGAAAAGGAGTATGAAAAATTGGAAACCTGTCATCAACTGCTGGAAGAAGAAATTCCCTTGAGGTCGAGCCCGGAGTTATCAACGGCCAAAGTTTTAAAGGGGTATACTTTTTTGTCAGCTAAACCCATATTAATTCTTTTTAATAATGATGATGAGGCTGAAGCGATACCTGAAGTAGAGGCTCTGACTAGTACAGAGAACTGTGTTGCTATTCGGGGAAAACTTGAGCACGAAATCACTCAAATGAGTCGTGAAGATGCCGGGGATTTTATGGTTGAATTTGGGATACAAGCATTGGCGACTGATACCATCATTGAAAAATCATATGATTTACTGGGTTTAATATCTTTTTTTACGGTTGGAGAAGATGAAGTGAGGGCTTGGACAATCCGAAAAGAAACTGCAGCTGTTGATGCCGCAGAGGCGATTCATTCTGATATTAAAAAAGGATTTATTCGAGCTGAAGTTCTGTATTATGACGATTTAATGGATGCCGGGAACTATGTCGAAGCCAGGAAAAAAGGAACGGTACGATTGGAAGGGAAAACATATATTGTTAAGAATGGTGATATTATTAATTTCAGGTTTAATGTTTAAATTTTAGAAAGAATACATTTTGATTTTTTTTCGAAAATATTTCATAGTTCCTGAAACACACTTTTATCTTCTATTAAAAATTGCTTAAATTCAGTTCATCTATTAAACGCATATCATCAGATATATGATATTTTTGATATGGTTATGCTATGAGGAAATATGCAGGTAAAAACAATTCATGATTTCAGAGCAACCGTCAGAAAACTGGAACGTGAAGTTACCATTGGATTAAAAGAGAATCCAAGAACTGGGGGATTGAATCTGGTCCAATGTCATACGATTATCAATTTAGGACTGAATGGAGAGACCACCATTGGCGGTATGGCAAAGGAATTAGGCGTAGATAAAAGTACCTTAAGCCGGACAGTAGAAGGATTAGTGAATTTGGAATTACTGGATCGATATCCCCATCCCTCTGACCGTCGTTATACACTTATTAAATTGACTAAACAGGGCGAAAAGGCCTGCAAAAAAATTAATAGTGCCAATGATCAATATTTTCAACAGGTGTTTAACGCGATACAGACTACAGAACATGAAAACGTGATTAAATACTTTAACATGTTTGTAGAAGCTTTACTGAAACATAGCGAAAATAAAATACCATAAATGCACCGCTTAACTTTATTAATCTTCTAATACCCTACAGTTGTACTATTGATTGGAAGGAACTAAAGAACCTATTAATAAGTGTAATGGTCCTATCAATATTTTGGCAATCTGGTGCTTTAGTGTTTGATGTAAGTTAAATGGAAAGGTTTGACGATCTTTTCCCTGCGACTTCGTTTAAATAACAAAGCGACAGGATTGTTACAAACTTGATGAACGAAACGATAGAGCCTGGCTTTTTTGGAAATTTGTACAAAATCCTTAATTGAAGTTGCTTGCTCTAAGATTTCATTTTGATTTTTTTTAGTTTTCATAGATACTCATTTTTTCTGGTTTAAACAATGGCTATATCTTATTATCGGCTAGATTCAAAAATTCTTAAATAAAATTTGATTGATCATTAAAAAGGCTTTGAAAGTTTTACGGATAATTTGAAATCAATCGACAGTAAACATTGATAAATAACCTGAATATTACGTGGCTGTTATGGAATCATTAAATGAACTGGCAAAAATACTATCTGAGATCAATGACCCTTCCGAATTAGAAAAACTACTGACAGACATATTAACACCAAAAGAAAGAAGTGATGTGGTATTAAGGTGGCAATTAATGAAGGAATTATATGCCGGTGAGACCCAAAGGAGAATTGCTTCACGTCATAATATCAGCTTATGCAAAATTACCAGGGGTTCTAAAATCCTCAAAAAAAAAGGTTCTGCTTCGCTTAAAATATTAAGTCAGTTATATCCGGATAAACAGATATAAACACTTCGCTAATAATAGTTTTCGTTTTACTTTGATCTTCTGTTAAAACTTTTCTGTCCCTTCTTCACCAAATTTAAACCTTTGATCAACTGTATTATAAAATTAGGTTCCCAGGTGTTAAATCAATACAGTCTTCTTTGGGGACGGATTTTTTTAGCAAAAGCTAGAATTACTCAAGTATAATAGCTGTATAGTACTCAAAGAAATACCAACAATTTTGGCATTGAAAAAGTAACTATTATGTTATTTAAAGCGGATGTTATTATAATCAATAAAAAAAATACAAATATTTAATTTAACTACTGGTAAAAGATAAAAGATTTTTATAACATTAACAGTTATTTTTATAAGAACTACTATTTAATTCACTTTTTTAGCATTTACTCCCATGATCATTGAGAAAATCACTCGCTTTTTGATAGTATCAATTGCTATTTTTAATATTAATTTTATTACCAACCCTGTTCTTATGGCGCAGGAAAAAATGAATGTCATTAATATTGAAACACTGGAATTGATCCCCAGGACAATGAAAATCAGTAAATCTTATCTGGGGCATTTGGAGCCTAACGACCGTGTCATTTTAAAGACGGAAATTGACGGGACGATCGAGAAAATCGACTTTGAACAGGGTAAGTCGGTTAAAAAAGGACAAGTATTATTTCATATTTCAACCCAGGAGTTGAATTTAAACGTTATTGCAGCCAAGTCAAGGTTTAACCAGGCGCTTTCAGAATACAATACCCAAAAACAATTGTTTTTTACGATTCAACCTAATCAATTGTCAGACAGTATACAGGTTCATAAAAAAGGACAGGTATTTTCTCATGTATCAACTCAAGAGTTAAAACTGAACGTCATTGCAGCTAAATCAAGATATAAACAAGCACTTTCAGAATATAACACCCAAAAACAACTGTATTTTACGATTCAATCCAATCATTTGTCTGCGAATTTACTAATTCCTGAAAAAGATAATATTTCTGAGAATGAGCTTCAATCCGTGGAAGTTGAAAATCAGATTGCCATTAAGCAATTGGAACTGCAAGTTGATATAGCACAGTCGGGGCATGATCAGGCATCGTTAGATTATCAACTCCAAAAAAAATTATTTTTAAAACAGCAGTTTTCAAAAGCATCAATGATGAAAACATCTGACCTGGCAGGATATAATAATCAAATTTTATTGCAGGATTCCGAAGCCCTGAATCAGAAAAAGTTCATTCATATTCTAACCAGACAACAGGAAGCGCAAGCCCGGATATCTGCCACAAATTACAAACAGGCTTTATCTGATTATAATAAACAGAAAACGATGTTTGAAAAAAATATCTCTAATGTTAGTACACTTGAGAAATATAGCAATCAGTTGGAAATAACGTTACAAAAACTGCAATTGGATCGGCTAAATCTAGAAAAATCAATTATCCAGGATAAAACCAGACTGAAAACTTATGAAAACAGTCTTAAAGTTGCCAAAGCTAAACTTGATCTGACAAAAATGGACCTGGCTAAAGCTAAGTTTTCTGACCTGGCTTCTATCGAAGCCAGGACGGCTCAATTAAAACAATTAAGGTTGTTTCAGCAGCAACGTGACCAAAATAAGACGTCCGTTAATACCTACATCGATACCAAAAGTTTAGAATTACAATTGAACATAGCTGAGAATAATTATGCACATGCGCTAGCAGACTATCGCACTCAAAAAAAGCTATTTAAAGAAAATATGAGTAATGCTGCTACCTTTGAAGGTTATTATAATGCTTTAAAAATGAATCAGTTTAAGCTTCAATTGGCTCATCTTAACTATGAACAATCTAAAATCCGTGATTTAAACCGGTTGGATAATGTCAGAGATTCAATGGAAATTGCCAAAGCGCAATATGAAATAGCACAGCTAAAAATGGAGAAATCTCAAATCCTTGATTTAAGCCGTTTAGATAATGTCAAAGATTCAATGGAAATTGCGAAAGCACAATATGAGATCGCCCAGCTTAAAATGGAAAAATCCAAAATTAAAGCCCCTTTTAATGCAATTGCCAAAGATAAAATCGGCCATTTGGGTGAATTTATTCAAAAGGGCGGTCACCTGGTTGAGTTAATGGATATCTCCAAAGTCAAAGCCAGCGTTAATATTCCGGAGACAGAAGTACAATATATTAGAACCGGGAAAGTAGCTCTGGTTAAACTGGATGCTTTTCCAGGTAAAAAATATACGGGAGTCATTCAAACTTTAGGACTGGAAGCTGATTTAAAAAGTAGAAGTTTTCCGTTGGAAGTGATCATTTCAAACAAGAAGAGGAAGTTATATCCCGGAATGATGGCAAGGGTAGAATTGATTACCCGGACAAAAAAGAATCAAATTATCGTTCCCCGTTTTGCTGTGTTAGATCGTGAACGTGGATCTGTTGTTTTTATTGAAAATGATGGAGAAGTACTATTGAAACCAGTTACTGTTGGACAAATGATTAAGGATGAAGTCCAGATTTTATCAGGGATAAAACTAGGAGATAAGTTGGTCGTGGTTGGACAAAATCTGCTGGCAGATAAGGAAAAAGTCAATGTGGTGAAATTTAACAAACAGGTAAAATAGGATGGAATTTAAGATAAGTACATTAGCGATCAAAAAACCTTCCACTATCTTTCTTTTTATGTTGTTGGTGGTTTTGATAGGTTGGACGTCATATAAGGCCTTACCAAGGGAAGCCGCACCGGATATTACCTGGCCACATTTGTATGTTACTGTTCCTTTTCCGGGTGCGACACCTAACGATATTGAAGCACAAATAACCAATAAACTGGAACAGGAACTTCAAAATGTTGAGGGCATGGAAGAACTGAAATCCAGAACTAAGAATGGTATGGTGACCGTTGATTTGAAATTTGATTTTGGATACGACATGGATAAAGCCAGAGTCAAAGTCAGAGAAGCACTTGATAAAGTAAAACCGGATCTTCCTGATGATGCAGAGGATTGGATTATTTCAGAATTTAGTTTTTCCGATGAACCTATCCTGATTGTTAACCTGTCTTCTGCTGTTGGATTGTTTTATCTGAAAAATGCTGCTGAAGACTTAAAAGATCGATTGATGTCGATCCCTGGTATTTTAGAAGTGACCCGGGTCGGTGGATTGGAAAAAGAGGTACAGATTAGAATTAATCCTGAGAAACTACAGTTTTACAATCTTGATTTCAATACTGTCTCTGATACCATTGCTGCTGAAAACAAAACAATTCCGGGTGGTTTGGTTAAAGTTGGTCCCAGAGAGTTATATATTAATGTACCCGGTGAATTTGAAAGTATAGCGGATATTCGTAAAGTTATAATTACCTATCAAAATAATTCGCCTGTCTATTTAACAGATCTGGCTAATGTGCAATTTACTTTTAAGGATATCGATAAACGCTCTCGCTTGAATACTGTGGAATCAGTTTCTTTAGAAGTCTCTAAAAGAAAAGGTGAAAATCTGGTTCATTTATCGGATAGTGTCAAAAAAATCGTAGATGAAGAACAGAAAAAATTTGGGACTAAAATCAAATTTTCTATTTTAGGTGATCAATCGGTTTTTGTGAAGAAACTGGTCAGTGATCTGGAAAATAACATATTTACCGGTATACTGTTTGTTTTTCTGGTACTTTTTCTGTTTATGGGGATTCGAAATGCCATATTTGTAGGAATCGCCATTCCGATGTCAATGTTAATGAGCTTTACTGTTTTAAGGTGGGTTGGCATTACGCTCAATTTTATTGTCTTGTTTAGTTTGATTGTATCCCTGGGGATGCTGGTAGACAATGCAATTGTTATCGTTGAAAATATCTATCGTCATATCCAATCCGGCAAAAGTAGAATTGAGGCTGCAATCACTGGAGTTAGTGAAGTTGCCGGGCCGGTTATCGCATCAACTCTAACCACGCTACTCGCTTTTTTCCCTATTATATTTATGCCGGGAATCATGGGGGAATTTATGAACTTCCTTCCGAAAACATTAATTATTACGCTATCCTGTTCTTTAGTGGTGGGATTAATTTTCAATCCGGTGATTTGTGCAACATTGATGAAAGTATCAGAAAAAAAAGAAACACTGGATGAAGCAGAGTTGGTCAGAAAGTCAAAGTTCCTGATGAAATATAGCAAAATATTGGAATGGACCTTAAGGCATCCGTTTTACACCCTGGTCATTATGTTAGGGTTTTGGGTGGGGATGTTCATGCTTTATTTTGGTGCTGTCAATACGGATAAGCACACTGAATTCTTCCCTAAAGAAGAGGCTCGGGAAGCCGTTATTCGGATTGTTAGTCCCCAGGGAACCACACTGGAAGCATCTGATAAAGTTGTACAAAAAATAGAAAACGGTGCCATGGATTTCAAAATCCACACCGATTCCATTGTATCTAATGTCGGTGGTTCTGAAAGTAAAATCAGACTTAATTTTCCAAATTGGGAAAAATGGAAAACGCTTAGACCTTCTGAAGTTATTGAAAAAATCAGAAACTTACTGCCTTCATTTTCAGGAGCTGATATCAAACTTGATCAGAGAGGTGGAGGGGGGCCTCCTGTCGGAAGACCGATCAATGTTGAAGTTAAAGGCAAGTTTTTTAAAGATATTTATAAAGTTACCAATGATATTAAAAACCTGATCAAAGATGTTCCAGGACTGGTTAATCTGGAAACCAGTGCAGATTCTGATCGATCAGAAATCAAGATCATTATTGATCGGGATAAAATTGCCAGGCATGGTTTAAGAATCAGCCAGGTAGCAGGAATCATTCGGACAGCCTTTAATGGGAGGGATGTTTCAACCTACCGGGTTGGTCAGGATGAATTTGATATCATCGTCCGGTTGGATAAAAAATACCGTAAATATGATTCGGATTTAGGTGATTTGCAAATTTTAACCCCCCAGGGTGAATCTATTGTTTTAAGAGAAGTGGCTAAAATCAGTCGTGAACAGGCAGGTGGTACCATTCATCACCTGGATCTAAAACGAATAATCACTGTTGAAGCGGATGCTTCTAAAGAAAGATCAGGGGCAGATGTTTTAACTGAAGTGAAGGAGCGTTTAAAAGAATATAATAAAACAGTTCCAGCTGGCATTACCATAAACTATACAGGTGCCAATAAAGTTCAGAATGAAGCACAAGCTTTCCTGGTTCAGAGTTTTTTTGTGGCTATTTTTTTAATTTTTTTGTTATTGGTAACCCAGTTTAATTCGTTTATTAGACCCATAATCATTCTGGCTACCGTAATTGCTTCTTTAGCTGGTGTCGTATTAGGGATGTCTGTTCATAATTTACCGATCAGCGTTTTAATGGGAGGTATCGGGACGGTTTCCCTGGCTGGAATTGTGGTGAATAATGCTATTGTATTGATTGACTACATCGGACAACTGCGCGACAAAGGATATGACTATTACGATGCCATTGTGGTGGCAGGAATGGTTCGATTAAGGCCAGTGGTGTTGACAGCTGTAACAACTATACTAGGGTTGTTGCCTATCTCAGTTGGTATGGATATCAATTTCTATCGTTGGCCAAACGTTGTTGTATTTGGTTCTGAAGGTGGAACTTTTTGGTTACCGATGAATCTGGCTATTATATACGGATTAGGGGTTGCGACTTTCCTGACACTCTTTTTAGTACCGGTTTTGTATCTGTTAACCGAAAAATCTAAAATCGGTTTAGGGAACTTGAAAAACAGAATTACCTTGCGTTTCAAAAAACTTGTGACCCGTTGATGATGTTTCTAAGATCACAAGAATTTACCATGAGTTTCATAGCACGTCGTTTACCGAGCGGAGTCGAGGTATCAGTTGCTAAATAATAAAATCTGCGCAATGTTGCCAGATTTTTCATAAGCAGGGGTACCTGGAAGGGAAGGTGTTTTTTGGGGAGTCCACCTGTCTAGCTGATAAATAAGACAGGTTTCTTTTCAGATATGAGCAGCATTAGGAAGTACTAATTATTGAGCCTTTTTTTCCGGCAAACCGGCTGCTATTATATATTCATCTGTCATAGCATCAATCAGTTCTTTAACTGAAATGATTTCAGTGATACGATAAGCGTTAGAACCGGCAAAAACAAATCCACTGTCCAGATTTCCTTTTTTAGCATTGGAAAGTGCTGCGGCAATACAATACGGTGCTGTTTTATAATCACATGTTTTTAAACATTTCCAGGGACATTTAAACGGTTTTCGTTCTCCTGCCGAAACTTGTTCCAAAAATTCGTTATTAATAGCTCGACCAGGTAATCCCACTGGGCTTTTTATAATGGTAATATCTTCTTTATTGGCTTTGATATAAGCTTCTTTAAATCTAATATCAGCATCGCATTCATGGGTAGCAACAAATCTGGTCCCTAATTGCACACCTTTGGCGCCGAGTTTAAAAAATTTATTGATATCATCACCTGTATATATACCACCTGCAGCAATGATTGGAATAGATACATTATTTTTGGTTTCAAATTTCCTGACAGTTGATACCACACCGGGTATAATATTTTCCAATGTCTTATTAGGTGAATCAATCTCATCATTTTTAAATCCTAAGTGTCCGCCAGCCATTGGGCCTTCAACTACGACACCATCGGGTAAAGTATTATATTTCTTTTCCCAGAATTGAAAAATTAATTTGGCGGCCTTAGCGGAAGATACAATAGGAACAATGGCAGTATTTGTTTCTTTTAATTTATCAGGGGTATATCCTTCAGGAAATCTTAGCGGTAGTCCGGCCCCCAGGAATAGAATATCAACCTGCTCTTTAACAGCACATTCAATCAAATTATCATAATCTGAAATGGCAACCATGATGTTACATCCCACGACGCCATTTGTGGCTTTTTTTGCTTTTCGAATCTGATCCTTGATTGTATCTTCGTTGGATTGCTTAAACTTCTTTGATCCGTCTAAAATACCAATAGCCACAGTAGATAAAACACCAATACCACCTGCTTCAGCCACAGCCGAGGCTAACCCTGACATTGAAATACCAACTCCCATACCACCCTGAATGATAGGGACTTCAGCAGTATGTTTACCGATCGTTAGTGATGGAATGTTACTTGTTTGCTGACTCATTTTTCCTCCGGGTAATGAATAATATTATCTGAATTTGGTTGATTCTACTGGAATTATGCCTTTAAGTTTGTAAAAGTAATGTAAAAACATGCCATATTTGGTTGATACTGTTTGGTTTTTCACGATGATATGCCAAAATTCCAATCATAACATTATTTGAGTTTCTCAATGCGCAAAAGTCGCTCGGTATTTTTTTATATTTTTGTTTTTGTTCTGGCGCAACTCGCCTGGTTATCGCTGCTTGGGTTATGGATCTACCGATACTTTTATAATATCCTGTTAATGAATGAATTGGAGAATGTTTTACCAGAACAAATCATTTCCAAAGCTTACGATTCTGTATTGTTGATAGGGGGATGTATATTATTTGTTGCTGTTTCTATTGGTATGTCATTGATATTCCGCTATCTAAGTATGCATTTGAAAATGAATAATATGTATGATAATTTTATCGCAAATATTACCCATGAATTAAAATCACCTCTGGCGTCAATACAGCTATATTTACAGACCATGGAGATTCGGAAGGTAAATGAGGAGAAACAGAAACAATTTATTCAATTAATGTTAAAAGATGCGGATCGTCTCCAAAACCTGATTCATTCTATCTTGGAGATTTCAGGTTTGGAACATAAACAATTGGCTTACAATTGTGATATTTATCCTGCGGATGATCTTATTAAAAGTCTGATTCGGGATGCCAGGGAACAATTTAATCTGGCAGAAAATCACATCATCATTCAAGGAGATTGCCCGTACCAATGTGTGGTTGATAAAAGCGCATTGAAAATTGCATTTGATAACTTAATTGATAACGCTATTAAATATTCGGTTGATAAACCAAATATTGTTATTGCTTTGGCATCTACCGCCAAGTCGGTTATCATCACTTTTTCCGATAATGGGATTGGAATTTCTAAATTGAATCAGAAAAAGATATTCAAGAAATTTTTTAGAATCTATTCAGCAGATAGTCCTAATGTTAAAGGAACTGGATTAGGATTATACTGGGTTAAAGAAATAATTAAATATCATGGTGGCAAAATAGAGGTCCACAGTGATATTAAAAACAAAGGCACAAAATTTGTTATTGAACTCCCGATTTACCAGGTTTCTAAAACACGATACCTGAATTATTTACTAAAAATTGCTAAACGGCATAAACAACAGCAGAATTAATAATGACAGACTCCAATAGCAAAAATGATCGGATCTTATTGGTCGAAGATGAAGAATCAATGGCATTAGGATTGGAATTTAATTTAGTTGAAGAAGGTTATATGGTTGAATGGGCAAAAGATGGTAGAGAAGCGATCAGTTTTTTCAATAAAGGCCAACATGATTTAGTGATTCTGGATATCATGTTACCTTTTTTCAATGGCTTTGAAGTTGCCGAAAAAATCAGAGAACAGGCTCCGCAAACACCGATATTAATGTTGACCGCCCGAACCGGGGTTGATGACCGGGTCAAAGGATTGGTTCTAGGTGCTGATGATTATATGACTAAACCATTTCACTTGCCCGAGTTATTAGCACGAGTAAAAGGAATGTTGAAACGAAAAACCTGGTATCAGACAGTATCGAATGATGAACCCAAATTTGTGTTTGGGGAAAATGAAATCAATTTTAATACCTTAAAATGCCAGGCTGGTAGAAAAAATTTCACCATTACTACCTTGGAAGCTATGGTTCTAAGATACCTGATTAATCATGCGGGGCAGATTGTATCCAGGAAGGAATTACTTGAAAATGTCTGGAATATCAGTTCTGAGGTGGAAACCCGAACGGTAGACAACTTTATAATGCATTTAAGAAAATACTTTGAACCCGAACCATCAAAACCTCAATATATTAAGAGCGTTCGGGGAAAAGGTTATCTATTCGAAGCTAATTCGGTAAACTAACATTTTTTAATAATATTTTTTTACCAGTTTGATAAAATCTATTGATTGTAACAACAATGTTGGGTATATTGTGCGACATTGCATCAGTTAAAAGAATAACATCACCTTAAAAAAAGAGTTTAAAACTCAGCTATGAATATAGATAAAAATATAAAAATATTGCTGGTTGACGACGCACTCGCAATACGGATGGTTGCACAAAAAATTCTTCAAAAATTGGGATATGCAAATGTTACCCTGGCTGAAAACGGGATGAAAGCTCTTGAAAAAATCAAAACGGAACCATATAATCTGGTGATTGCTGATTGGCAAATGCCTGAAATGACGGGAATTGATTTAATTATTGAAATGCGTAAAGATGACAACCTGAAGGATATTCCGTTTATTCTGGTTACTGCCGATGATGACCATGACAATATGGTTCTAGCCATTAAAGCCGGTATCAGTAACATGATGAAAAAACCTTATCAGGCCAATGTATTGGAAGCAAAAATTAATCGCGTATTTGAATTTCATGCAGAATTGAAAAGGAGAGCGGAACGTAAAAAGAAATAATTATCCATCTATATTCGTTGAATATTCGTAAATCATTTCATCTACATACGATTCCTCGAAATGGTTACCGCGATATAATAATAAAGTTTCTGGCAGACACCTCAAAAAAGCATCAACAACATTGGGATCAAAATGAGATCCTGCGCCGCTTTGAAGTATTTTTATGACTTTTTCTAACGGCATGGGCATATTTCCCAGTTCATCATTTTCGGTATATTTAGGATAATCTCTTTTAGATGTTAAAGCATCAAATACATCAGCCACAGCAAGAATTCTGGATCCAAAAGGAATCTGATCACCTTTTAAACCTTCAGTGTAACCCGTGCCGTCCAGCTTTTCATGATGGTAGGCGGCGATTTCAGGAACATCGTGCAGTGCCTGGGAAAAATGAAATTCGTGTAATATTTTAAGTGTTTTTGTTGAATGCTGTTGCATCGCCAAACGTTCTTCCTCATTAAATGGACCATTTTTTAATAAGACGCTGTCCTGAATACCTATTTTACCTATATCGTGCAGCAGTGCGGCATATTTTATGATTTCCATTTGCTCTTTATCTAATCCTAGCTCTCTGGAAATAATCAAAGAATATTCAGTAACCCGCTGAGAATGACCAGCTGTCAAGGGATGTTTGGCATCAACTGTGGCTGATAGGGCCAGGACGGAATGCTCAAAGGAAACGCGGAGTTCTTCGTGTAAAAAAGAATTTTCAAGAGCGATGCCGATTTGAGCAGATAAGCTATTAATATAAGCTTCATCCTCATCGTCAAAACGAATTTTATTTTTTTTATTGATTACTTGAAGCACACCTAGTCGTTTGCCGTTTCGACTGGTTATGGGGGCACATAATACTGATTTGGTTCGAAAGTTGTTTTTAATATCAAAATCGCGATTAAAATAATCCAGTTTCCAGGCATCAGCTACATTTATAATTTCACCATTTTCAGCTACTTTACCACTGATCCCGGCACCCATAGGTAGTCGAATTGGTTTAACATCCTGAGCCACTCTGGTCCAAATTTCATTCTTTTCCCAATCAATCATATACAGACTTGTTCTTTCTGCTGACATAGCATCTGTCGCTTTCTCAATAATAATGGGAAAAAGACTATTGAAATCTAACTCGGAGGTAAGATCCATGGCGACGGTCATCAAAGCCCGTAATTTGTCGGTTAAATCAATTCGAATCTGTCGCAATTGTTTATTCTCACTTTCCAGACAAAATTCATGGATGATTCGCCTGAAAATAGCTTTTAGTTCTTCTTTGGTAAAGGGTTGTTTTATATATTCCTGTGCACCGGATGCCAGAAGATCATCGTATGAGTAATCTTTACTTGATCCTGTTAAAATATAACAGATATTTTTAGGGCTGACTGCCTGGATTTGTTGAATCAGCTCAACACCATGGATAATTGGTAAATTTACCCCGGCTACGATAATATCAATATCTACCTCATTGTAAATCTCCCGGGCTTGAGTCCCTGTTTCAGCTGTATATACCTGATGTCCAAATTTTTCTAATACCGCGGCCATCAAATTAACGGTACTACTTTCCTTATCTGCAATTAATATATTTATAGTTGTCACTTTATTCTAAAAAGAAAATGATTAAGTTTTAATTCCGTCTGAATTGGTTATTATTTCTGACTGAAATACAATTTACTACCCAAAAAATTTGGGGTTTAAAGTGATGAAAAAACTGAGCCAGGTAGAAACGGCATATAAATATATATTGTTCAATTAAAATACGCAGCATGCGAAGATAAAAAAAGAGCGGCATTAGATTAAATATTTTTTGTAATCAAATCACAAACCGCACAGTGTCTGCCTATTAAAAATTTTTCACATGATTTTACGATCAAATTACGATTCATTTCCTTGAATGGTATTTACAACCGAAGCCAGGCTATCTTCCCAGATTTCTGATGCTACCTGGCAAGTACCTACCATTTGATGACCACCGCCACCGTGCTGCAGCATTAAATTTCCAATATTAGTTTTGCAGGTTCGATTTAAAATACTATGCCCACAAGCAAATACAACATTTTGTTGGTCTCTTCCCCACATGATCCTGATATCTACGTTTTGATCAGGGAAGAGTGCATAAACAATAAATCGGTTTCCACTAAAGATTGTCTCTTCATTTTTTAAGTCTGTTACAATAATGTTTTGTTCAAGGCGGGAATTTTTCTTTATCATTTCAATAAACAAATCCTGTTGATCAAAATATCGTTTGATTCTTTCCTGAACATCCGGAATATCTAAAATCTCTTCTACCGTCAGTTCTCTACAATAATTGATCATATCTTCCATCAATTGATAATTGCTGATACGATAATCACGAAAACGACCCAGACCAGTTCTCGCATCCATAATGAAAGATAATAATATCCAGCCTTCAGGTTTCAATATTTCATTTTTTGTCAAATCCCCTGAATCTGTTTTATTGACAGCTGCAAGTAAAGGCAGGAATCTTTTTTGGAATCCTTTTTCACCACCATAATATTCCCAAATCAGTTGTGCGGCACTTGGTGCTTGTTTTGACAAACCCTCATATTTTAATTCAGCAATTTGCAGCCGTTCATTTTCGCTGATATGATGATCGAACCACATTTTACAACCAGGAATGTATGGGACATTTGCCAGTACATCATTATCATTGACTTCAACTTTTCCATCCTGAATATCTTTCGGGTGAACAAATTGATAACTATCAACAATTCCTTTTTCTACTAGCAGTACCGCACATGCCAATCCATCAAAATCCGAACGTGTGACCAATCTCATAATTTCCTCGTTTGCTAAATGTTGATATTGTTCCTGAAATAAATATTTCCTTTTTTAACTGATATTTTTTATAATATATAATAATAATCACTCATTTAGCAAGAAATTATAATGAAAGTATCACAATTCAGTCTTCGAAATGCCCCTCTGGGGCTAAATTAATACCGCTTCCTAGGGGGAGGGATTTTTATTATTTGATCAATATTATTCTTGATCATTAATTTTGTATCCCTATGTGCTTAATTAAAACCCTCTATTTAGTATTTGGTTTTAATTTTTAAATAACTTACCACTATTGCAGAAGTAGTCGTATAGCATTTAATGCCATCGCTGATATTTTAATTCCTGAAACCTGGATGAAAGCCATGATTTGAAATCAGTTTTAGAAAAGATTGATGACACTTTAAAATCATTCATAGATTGAAAAAAGGATTTAGTTTCGGTAAAATTAAAATCAATAAGCGAATTTTCAATAGTGTTGTACTACAATATTAAAAAAAATGAAGGTTTACCCGAAATGATCAATTATAAAAAGCTACTGATAATTTTAAGTTTGATGATCGCAATCAGCACTCAAATAAGTGCTGATACCACTCATCTCACCCTTACTACCAAAAAGGGAACCATACTGTCATTAGTACCAGAATCATTGGATTCGTTTACAGAAATCCCCTTAAAGACCGTCCGTAACAATTTGAATAAAAAATATAAAAATCTCGAATTCTTCAACTTATATACACTGAAAGTAAAACCCGGCCAGGAAGTCATTGCTAACTTAAGAATTAAAGATAGTCCAAAACGTATCACTGGCGCTGTATTGTTCCAGCAAACAGAAGCAGAACCGCAATTTTTAAAAGTGGTTGGATCTGGCTATTTTCAATTGGGGACAAACATTCAAATAGAAGGAGTTATTCCAAATTTCTTTAAAATTGTGGTCTTGTTCATTGCAGACGCTACCAGAAATCCAGATCACTTATCAGAAAATCTAAAAACAATTTTTAACGATGAAACGGCAAGTGTTCAAATTACTGATTTTGGAACCAATTGGAGTATGAGTGATGTTGAAGTTACATTTGAAGCCGAGTCTCCCAAAGGAAAGTCGAAAAAAGAAGCTACGATCAATTTTGAAGAGGAGATCAATAAATTATATGCCCCTCAATGGGTAATGTCCATTCGCTTAATTATAGATAGATAGTTGTTTTCAACAAAAAATGAGGGCTCTTTATAAATCCCTCATTAAACTTGGAAGATTTAACATCCACCATATATCGGTCTGACAGTTAATTCATTTTTATTAAAAATATTTTTAAAACCATCAATAAGTGTAGGCCCTATATAATCTTTAATCTTTTCATCGATAAGAATATCAATGTCATGAAAAGTATTAATTTCTGCTTTTTTTGGTTCATCCAGAACCAATTCCATACGGGGACCACCTCAACCAAATCCGGAAATCACTAGACGTAACATTTTGCTGGGATTATTATTTAACCGCTTTGAAATGATATTTTTTGCTTCTTCTGTTATCTTGATCATTAATTCCTTTTTTTAGTTAGTGGCTGAACGAAAATTCAATTATTGGATATAAGTCCGGTAATTAGGGTACACGTAACAACTTGGTATTTAATTATTAAAGTGTTTTCTACAAATTGTACATGTCCCCAAATTACCTACTTTTCGTACAGACACTAGTTATTATACACTTATTTAAATTTACTTCATGAGTGACAGTGAATGATCCAGATATCGTTTCTGTCTGGATCATGAATTAATTAAAAGTTTATCATTCGGAAAATAAAATGATACTATCCTAAATGAATAACCTACTGCAAAAATGATTAATTTAGATTTAACGCATTCAAATAAGCAGATTCATTACTAACGCCAACAATTGTTTCTGTCGTTTTTCCCTGGTTAAAAGAAATCACTGTTGGAATACCACGAATACCAAATCTATTGGCTAAATCAGGATTTTCATCAACATTGACCTTGCAAACTTTGGCTTTACCCTTGAGCTTATCATGCAATGTATCCATCACCGGGCCAAGTGTTTTACATGGCGCACACCAGGGTGCCCAAAAATCTACTAATACCGGAACGTCACTATTTATAACTTCTTTTTCAAAATTGGTTTCATTAATTTGAATAGCCATAATTACCTCTTAAAATATGCTTTTTGATTAATTAAATGGTTTTGTAACTGTCAATGATGGCACTTTTTATCCTGACATTGCATAGCCACAAGTTTATATGATCGTTATCTACTATAATAGCATAGTATGTGCCATTTGATTATCTATTTGATATATTAGACCTTTAATAAAAAACAAAAAATCATATTAAACATTATGTTGCAATAAATGTAACGTTATGTTTTCATGCAACAAAAAAAATAATTTGTAATCCAACCAATCCCCGATATTTATGACAATCAATAAATCAAATTTGAATCTTACTTCTGAATGTTACGAAACTATGCTGCAGACCATGTCTGAAAGCTTATTTATGGTTAATCAGGAGGGTAAAATAATTTTCTGTAATAACGCAATGGTCCATTTAACCGGCTATAGCATGGAAGAACTTATGGGCAATACCTGCAGCTTATTTATGTTTTGCGCCTGCGCCGAAGGCACAGATTGTGTGGTTTTTTCCCAAAAACGTTTAAACAATTTTGAATGTCAGGTTAAACATAAAAACGGAAAACGAATTCCTGTGTTAAAAAACGCGCAGGTCATGATCAACAAAAATAATAAAACCATCGGTGTCATTGAAACATTGACCGATATATCAAAGTTAAAAGCTGTAGAAAAAAAACTGGATAACATAAAATCAAAGGATCAATCCAAAAGATTTTATGAACAGATCATTGGTAAGAGTAAAATAATGCAGGAAATATTTGGACTTTTAAAGCTGGCTTCAACATCAAATGCATCCATCCTGGTATTGGGTGAAACCGGAACCGGTAAAGAGTTAGTTGCAGATGCTATTCATAAAAAAAGTGTTCGCAAAAAGAAGTCTTTAGTTAAAGTAAATTGTTCGGCGTTATCTGATTCACTGCTGGAAAGTGAACTGTTTGGACATGTTAAAGGGGCATTTACCGGCGCCATCAAAGATAAAATCGGTCGCTTTGAATTAGCTGATAATGGTACACTCTTTTTGGATGAAATTAGTGAAGTGTCCCCCATGATTCAGTTGAAATTGCTACGTTTCTTACAGGAAAAAGAATTTGAACGTGTCGGAGAAGCTGTCACCCGAAAATCAGATGTTCGTATTATATCCGCCAGCAACAAAGATCTTTTAACGCTTGTTAATGAAGGATTATTCAGGGAGGATTTATACTACCGATTAAAAGTGTTTCCAATCCATTTACCACCACTCCGTGACCGGAAAGAGGATGTTGGATTACTAATCGATCATTTTATAGCCAAATTTAACACTGAAACAAAAAAGTCGATTACCGGAATTACTCAAGACGCAATTATTATGCTAATGGATCATTGCTGGCCCGGAAACATTAGAGAATTGGAAAATTCGATTGAACATGCGTTTGTCATCAGAGAATCGGGAGATATCGAACCATTTGATCTGCCCCTGGAAATCAGAAAGAGCTCTGTTCAAAGTCAAATATGTGGTCCTAAAAAACAGCTAACTGAACAACAATTCTCACCTTTAATTTCAACCTTCAGTCATCAAAAATCAATGGGAGAAAATGAATTAAGAGAATTACTGGAACGTTTCAAATGGAAGAAAACAGATGTTGCCAACCATTTAAATATCAATCGAACAACACTTTGGCGAATGATGAAAAAATATAACATCACCTAAATCATAAATAGCTGATGGAATCGCACCATCAGCAAGCATATTCCGGTATTTTTTGCTTGCCAGACTTGAAAGATATTAAAAATAAATTTTATCAAATTGTTTAGTGATATACTTTTGAATCTCGGAAACCAGATCTTTATCCATCTCTATAAAGGATACCCCTATTTCGTATCGATTATTATCATAAACTTCTAATCTAACCACAGTCCCAGTCACATTTACCAAACCGGGTTTAGGGGTTGAATGGATCGGAATGCTTAATTCCAGTTTATCACCAATCTTAAACGATTGATTACTCTCAAACAAAATACCTGTTTTACTGAAATTTTTACTACTAACCTGGATATGGTTTTTAAGATCTTTAATCTTAATGTTTTTTACTTGGATTTCATTATCAAAATTAATTCTGAAGTACCGTCGTTTTAAGGCTGAATATACTGAAATGTTGTTTTTACCAGCCCCTTTTGCTTCATAAAGCGCTGTATCAGCAAGTTTTAAAATATTTGCTCCGGTATCGGTATCACCAGGAAAAGTAGCTAATCCACCACTTACTGTCACATGAATAGATTCCTTTTTAAACTGATGAGAGTATTCTTCTATCGCTTCCCGAATACGTTCACCTAATATTAATCCTTGAATTTTTCCGGATTGGGGTAAAATTACTACCATTTCTTCACCGCCATAACGCGCAGCCATATCTTCAATCCGGATTTCTTTTTTGATGATTTTAGCAACATTTTTTAGAATGAGATCCCCGGCTAAATGCCCATAGGAATCGTTAACAAGTTTAAAATCATCCAGATCGAAAAATAAAATTGATAGTTCTAGATTATGTCTTTCCGCCCTGGCTATTTCTCTTTTTAAAAAATCATCAAAATAACTACGATTATATAAACCGGTAAGACTGTCGTATTTAGAAGCTTTATCTTTATTTTCAAAAATATGGATTTCAACCACTTTCGGGTTTTTCAATGAAACATCAATGGAACAGAAATAGTCACAAATCGTTGTCCTTAAATTAACATTTCTTTTCAGTATCTTAATCAGATTTTTTCGGTGATCGGTAATGTTTTTCCAACAGAGTTTGGCATTCTCCGCTGCCAAATCCAAATGGGTCAGTATATGGATAATCAAAGGATATATCGTTTCTTCAGATGATAAAGCAATTTTTTCCAGTTCGTTAATCAGTTTGTCATCGTCTTTAGAATAGGTTTCAAGACATGTTAACACTTCATCACGTATTTCTGACATTCTGTATACCCCCTGTTATAGTTGAGTTTCTACCAAGAGAGTTAAAATTCTACCGAGATATGTTTGTTTTTGCAATTTAAAATAGTGTTAAAAAAGTTAATGTTGGGTTATAAAACAAAAATCGATTTTGATGATCCTTTCAAATTTTGAAATCAAAGTTTTTTTTTATGATTGCATTTTATTTAATTTTTGATAGCGTTACTCAAAAATTTTCGAATAAATATTTTAGCTTTTCTGTTTTGGAAAATCAGTGAGTATTAAAATGAAAGACTATCTATTATCATGATGACAAAGGTGTGAATGGAAATATCTAAGCCAGTATTGAGTTACCTTAAAAAAACATATGAGTCCTTTCTTTACTATACCCATGCTAGTCAAACCACATATATCACCATGATTGCTGCTGTTGTAGGAATCATGGGAGGCTTTGGCGCAGTGGGATTCCGAATGTTGATTGAATTTTTTCAAAATCTCTCTATTAACAGTCCTGTTCATATTCTAGGACCTTTGAAGGTATTACCCTGGTATGTAAAAATATTGATTCCATTTATAGGTGCCAGCATTGTTGGACCACTGGTCTATTTTTTCGCACGTGAAGCAAAAGGACATGGTGTTCCTGAAGTAATGCAGGATGTCGCCCTCAAGAATGGTGTCATTCGTCCCCGGGTTGTTATTGTTAAATCTCTGGCTTCGGCAATTACTATTGGGACTGGAGGTTCAGTTGGACGCGAGGGACCCATTGCACAAATCGGTTCTGCCATCGGCTCCACCCTTGGACAATGGTTAAACCTCTCCCCTGAGCGTCTAAAAATTTTAGTTGGATGCGGTGCGGCTGCTGGTATTGCCGCGACTTTTAACGCACCAATTGCCGGGGCTTTTTTTGCTTTGGAAATTATTTTGGGAAGTTTCGCTATGAACAGTTTCGGTCCCATCATCATATCGTCTGTTTTGGCTACCGCTGTCTCAAGAGCTTTTCTGGGGGATATTCCTGCTTTCATCGTACCCGAATACGCAATGGTAAGTGTCTGGGAAATTCCACTTTATATGATATTAGGAATGTTAGCAGGTGTTCTGGCAGTGTGTTTTTCAAAATCCGTCTATTTATCAGAAGATCTATTTGCTAAACTCCCTATCCCTGACTATTTGAAAAACCCTATCGGCGGTTTAGTGATCGGTGTTGGAATTATCTTTTTCCCAGAAATTTATGGCGTAGGTTACGAGGCCATTGATGCTGCCCTGGCAGGAAAAATTGTGTTCAAAACGGCACTGGCTTTAATATTCATTAAACTTTTAGCCACAAGCATAACATTAGGCTCTGGTGGATCCGGAGGTATTTTTGCTCCATCTCTTTTTCTAGGTGCTGTTTTCGGCAGTTTATTCGGAATGGGCGTAAACTACCTAATGCCAGGTATTACTGCCCACAGTGGTGCCTACGCACTGGTTTGCATGGGAGCCGTTGTTGCAGGGGCTACCCATACCCCAATCACTTCCATATTAATCTTATTTGAATTGACAAATGACTATAAAATAATTCTGGCGGTCATGTTAGCCTGCACGGTCAGCACCATCGTATCCAAAAAATTGAGCCAGGACTCAATCTATACCCAAAAACTATCCCGCCGTGGAATCGCGCTAAATCAAGGGAGGGAAGAGTTAATTATGAAATCCTTTTCTGTTGCTGAAGTTATAAAAGCGGATACTCCGACAATTCAGGAAACAGCCTCCTTCAATCAGATTATTAAAAAATTTATGGAAAGCAACGAACCCTATTACTATATTATTAATCAGGATTCTCAATACATTGGCGTTTTATCAGCCCACGAAATAAAAAGCCTGCTTTCTGACACTGAACTGCAGGACCTAGTCATCGCCAGAGATTTAATTGATTATCCGGTCAATCCGGTCACGATTCAAAATAATCTGGCTGAATGTATGGAAATGTTTGAACGGGAGGATCTGGAACACTTACCTGTTGTTATGGATGAGACATCCAATAAGTTAGTGGGCCGCATTACCCGGGGTGATATTATTGAATTGTATAATCGTGAAATTTTAAGAAAAGATGTCTTAAGTCTTCAGGTTGATCAACAGATAGGATTTAATCAGAAACGCAAACATGTTGCTTTACCAAAGGAATATCAGGTAGAATATATTCCGGTACCGGATGCCTTTATTAACCATTCTATCAGCCAACTGGGTATTCGTGCTCGGTATAATTTAAACATCCTGGCTATTAAAAATGTCCAGAGCGGTTCCTCCCAAACCAGTGATAACCCAAATCCGGATCGATTATTTAGAAAACGGGATATCATGGTAGTGGTCGGCAAAATCGAAGACCTGAAACAATTTGAAACAGATATCAAGTAAATACCATGTGTCTTATTCTAATTGCCTATCAAACCCATCCAAAATATCCGCTGATATTGCTGGCTAACCGAGATGAATTTTATTCCCGCCCCACAGCTCAGGCCAGTTTTTGGTCAGAAGATCCTGAAATATTAGGCGGTAAAGATTTGCAGGCTGGTGGAACCTGGATGGGGATCAACAAATCCGGAAATATTGCTGCTTTGACCAATTATCGATCCCTGGATAATAAACAATATGCTAAGTCCCGGGGTGAACTGGTCTCAAATTTTATTAAAAACAAAGATAAACCCGAGACTTATCTTAACCAAATGTCTAAATTAGGAAAAGAATACGCCGGTTATAATTTATTGATCGGCCATTTAGGGCATTTACTAGTATTTTCAAATATCAACAACCAGATCCATCAGCTAAAACCGGGCTTCCATGGTTTAAGCAACCGTTTTCTAAATAGCGGCTGGTTTAAGGTCAAAAAAGGAAAACAAGCTTTAGCACAATTAATTAGTGAAGATAAAATAGAAAGAAAACTATTTTTGAAGGTTTTGCAGGACCGTCAAGCTGCTTTGGATAAAGATTTACCTAATACAGGATTCACTAAAGAGCAGGAAAAAATGTTATCACCCTTATTTATTGAGTCTCCTGCATACGGAACTCGTTGTTCCACAATAATTACCATAGATTATAAACAGGAAGTCACTTTTTTTGAACTAACTTACCAGCGAGGTATTCAACCGGAAGGTGTGGAATTTCAATTTCAAATCACCTCCGGCTGAGTTATTTTTATTAATCTTTACGCCCAATATGATGAATTTTTATCAGATTGGTTGTGCCTGTCTCCAAGGCCAAACCTGCCATAATAACAATCAGATCATTCTTTTTTACAGCTTTTTTCTTTAGCAGTATTTTTTCCGCCAGATTAATCAAGTGTTCCGCATTTTTAACTGCCGGGACAATTAATGGTATTACCCCCCATACCAGCGCTAGACGATTATAAGTCCTGAGGGATGGAGTAAATACATATACGGGACAACCTGGACGCTGTTTAGAAATCAACTTACCTGTTTTACCCGACATGGAAAAAGAAATAATCGCTTTTGCTTTAAGTTCATATAGAATATTAACCGCCTGCTGTGACACAGCATGGGTTATGGGGTCTTCCGCAGTCTTTTCATATTGAATATTATAATTCATAAATGGTGAGGCCTCAACTTCTCTAGCGATTTTTGACATCATCTGAACCGCTTTCAATGGGTATTTACCGGAGGCACACTCTGCTGATAGCATAATGGCACTGGTTCCATCATAAATAGCATTTGCCACATCCGATGCTTCAGCCCGGGTCGGGATAGGATTGTTGACCATTGTTTCTAGCATTTGTGTGGCTGTTATGACAGGACGATTGGCCTTAACGGTTTCCCGGATAATATGTTTTTGAATAACGGGTACTTGCTCAGCATTAAGTTCAACACCTAAATCACCTCTGGCAACCATAATAACATCCGCCACTTTTAAGATCTCTGCTAAATTATCTACCGCTTCCGGTTTCTCAATTTTTGCGACAACCGGCACATCATAACGTTTTTTTCTAATTTCTGCTTTAATAATTTCAATATCCTTGGCAGTTCTGACAAATGACAAGGCAAAATAATCAACCCCAAGTTTAATACCAAAGGCTAAATCTTTTTTATCTTTCGGTGTTAAAGATGGTGCCGATACCTTTACTCCCGGAAGGTTAATACCTTTGTGTTCCTTTAAAACCCCACCAATTATTACAGTTGTGGTTACCGTGTCTTTATTTTTTCTAACAACCTTTAATTCTATCAATCCATCATCAATCAGTATTCGATCACCTTTTTTTACGTCACTGGGCAAGCTTTTGTAGGTCGTAGAGGTTATTTCGCTGGTACCTTGCACGTTTCGGCTGGTTATTTTAAAAGTATTCTCTGGTTCAAGAATTACCGGTTCGCCGTTTTTTAACTTCCCGGTCCTAATTTTTGGTCCCTGGAGATCAAGCAGGATAGCGACTGGTGTATTTAACTCTTTGGAAACTACTCTAATCATTGTCACTACCTTTTGATGATCTTCATAAGTACCGTGAGAAAAATTTAGTCTTGCGACATTTAACCCAGCTTTAACCAGTTTTATCAGCATGGATTTTTTATTAGAAGCGGGTCCGATTGTACCAATAATTTTAGTTTTGTTAATTTGCATTTTGTCTCCTTAGTTATTAATAATGATCGAATACCCTGATAATATGCCTGAATTATCAATGATGCCAATAAAAATCAACCTATCCAGAATTTTTTATTTGCCTTCCAGTGATATAAATTAAAATAAAAATTATAAATATCAATACTATAGAAAATACAGCCAACAATTGAAAAATACTGGAAAGTCCAAATTGATGCTCCATAAAACCAATAATTTTTATCGCAAAAGCACCACCGCCAAAAGTTACCACAAATTTGAATCCAAATGCGGAATGCCTTATTTTTGAAGGCGTGTATTTGGCAACTAAGGTATTTTCAATAGGCTGCATTCCCAGTAAAAAAAAGAAATAAACAATTGCACAGAGCATTAGAGGTAAATTGAACAGGTATGAAATGCCAATTGCCAGTGGAATCGTGATTGCGTGGAACAGTAGGTAACTATATCTCAAAGAATAACGGCTGGCGATTTTACCACCAGTATATTGACCCATCATTCCAATTAAAAATATCAGAGAGGTAATGGATGTAGAAACCAGATTACCGGAAAAGGAAAATTCTAAAACCGATGATATCCATTCAGTAATCTCGTTCCCTCTGATTTCAAAATAAGAAGGTGTAATAGTCAATGCTCCTCTAAGTACTAATCCTCCTGTCATCATTGCAAATAACAAAATGAAAAAAGCTAACAGATTTCCACTATTAGATTTCTTGTTTTCCATCGGATTGATGGCCGTCTGCTTTGAATCGGATAACAACCACAGTACAACTAATCCAAACAGATTCAAAACACCGACAAACATATAAACAATATCCGGGCCCCAAAACCAATTTAGTATCCCAGCAATTAAGGGAGCTGATGCTAAACCTAAATTTCCAAACATACCATTGTATCCCAGGCTAATACTGACTTGCCGGACTTCTTTTGAAATCCAGCCTAATCCCACAGGATGATAAATACCTGAAAATAAACCGATTCCAGTAAGCGCGACTGAGAACCAAAATGGATCATGACATAATAAGCCAGCTGCAATCGCACTGATTCCGGCCCCCAGATAAAAAATAGAGAATAGCTTTCTAACATCCCATTTGTCAGCCATAATTCCCCAGGGAAAGGCGGTAATTCCAAACAGCAAATACATCCAAAACGATAATTGTAATACTTCACTCAATGTCAAATTTAATTGGTTTTGTAGGGGAATAATCAAGGCCGGAAATATCAACATGTTAAAATGACTTAAAAAATGACCAAAGCAGGTCGTAACCAATAATTTCTGCTCAAATTTAGATAGTGATTGTGACATACCAAAAGACTAAATTGTTTAAGTTGTTACTTTCAGACTTCCCAGATAGAAAAAGAGAATGGTCAGGAAGGTGGTTATCAGAGATAATCCATGATAGAAATTAAACGACTCCTTGAATATAAATATTCCAACGACAATTGCTGTCGTTAAAATAGATAAAACGGCATACAATGAATAATAAGATGTTCCAAACCGGGTATAGAGAAAATAAAATCCGATAAATGTTAAAAAAAAACCGATACCGCTGATGGTAAACCAAATAAAATTATGTTTAATGAAGGCACTAAGTTTTATTTGAGGGGAAAAAAAATAGGTTATTAAAAATAGAAATGTGCATACCGCAAGCGTACATATCAGAAAAATGTATGGGTTAGCGGACACCATTGATTTTTTTTGACCATAAGCAAATAGTGCATTCCCTATTGCAGAAATGGACGCAAAAAAAATTGCCATGAGTATCGGAGTTTTTAACATATTGAGTAAAATCGATTAAAAGTTGTCAGAAGTATTTCATCATCTAAGGAACATATTCCTTTGATGATAAAAAAACAACCAACAGACATCAAAAAATTTTCTTTAAGAATATCATGCCATTTTATCAATTTGATTATCAAATTAAAAGAGACCAAAGCGTCTTTATATTTTGGCGTCATTAACAGCTAATAACAATAAGAGCTAAGAAAGCTGCCCAGTTAATGTATAAACTGAAAGCAGCTAATCCAGATGATGCAGAATTAATCCTGGTAAAATTTACTGGTAATTTTAAGTGGGGTAATGAAAAGGATAATAAATTATGATCAAATTTATTCAAACAGTTCCTGATGTAACAATTTTAAGGCTGCTTTGGAATTCTTATTATCGATTAAAATGGTGATATTATGGAATGTAGCACCAATACTGACAGTGTATATATTATAGTTTTTGAGGACACTGAAGATTCTGGAAATCAATTCTGCATTTTGAGTCACATCACATCCAATCACACATAATTTTGCTTTTTCTTTATGTATCTCAACATGAGCGATTTTTGAAAGTGAGCGATTCAATTTATTGGATTGATCGCTACTGGCTATTGAGCAGGTAACTGAAACCTCTGAAGTAGCGCAAACATCAACCGGGACGTTGTTATCGACAAATTGTTGACTGCAGTTACTGATAAAACCAAAGGCATCCAGCATTTCAGGATTAACCAGGTTGATAATAGTTTGATCCTGCACCAGTACAACACCTTTTAGTCCCTTTCTTTTATCGCCACTGACCAAAGTACCTTCAGCAGACGGATTAAAAGTATTTTTGATATAAACGGGTATATTTTTTTTTACAGCAGCGGTAATTGTTTTTGGATGCAATACTTTGGCACCACTATTGGTCATTTCAGCCATAACATCCAGACTAATTTTAGACCACAATTGAACATTCTTAATTTCCCTGGGGTCAGCAGACATTACTCCATCGACATCTGTCCAGATTTGAATATCAGAAACATCCAGGCTAATACCTAAAATTGAAGCAGTGTAATCACTACCGCCTCTTCCTAAAAGCGTCGTATCACCATGGGTATCTTTTCCTGAAAATCCCATAACAACAGGGGTAATCTCTTTTTGTAACAAAGGTAATATAATTCTTTTGGTACGTTCTGCTGTTTTCTTAAAATCAACATTGGCTTCCAGATATTGACTATCTGTAGAAATCACTCTTTTAGCATTAATTTTTAACCCTTGCATGCCTTCTTTTTGGAGGGCATAAGCCATAATCCGACTGGAAAAACGTTCTCCAAAAATACAAATAAAGGCGTAGGTTTTATCGGTCAATTCCCCGATAAAACTAATACCGGTTAATACATATCTTAATTTTTTAAAGGCAGGGGCAAATTCCTTTTTCCAAATTTCATCCAGATCTTCTTCATCGACAAAATCTTTTAAAATTGATCGATGGATTTCTTCCATTTTATTAAGTCGCCCGGCGATTAATCTCTGTTTCTGCTTTCTGGCCAGTTCAATCAGTTCAATTAACAAATTGGTCATTCCGGAAATGGCGGAAACAACTACCATAACCTTACTATCCTGAGAGGCTTTTTTTACAATTTGAGCACTTTGGGATATCGCACTAACAGATCCCATTGAAGTACCTCCAAATTTCAATACAGATATTTTCATTTTATAATTATTTAATTTATATATTTTAATGATAAAAAATTTAAAATATTACCTAATTTATTATTATAACAACATTTACTCAGTAAACAAACTAAATATATAATGAATATATTAATGTCAATTATTAATTATAACTATTTTATAAAATCAAATAATACCTGCTTATATTTTCATTATAAATTATTTAGCGTCTGAACGAAAAATAGGTAATTCGGGGACATGTTCAATACTTAGCAAAGACTTAACCATGAAAAACCAGATAGTTACGAGGAACCCTACTAAAATTAAAGAATTTTCTCACAAAGCTCAAAATCACAAATTCAGGGATAAATCAGTGTTTCTCCATTGAGACACAGTCTGCAAACAGCAGGTTTTAAATGAGAAATTAAATTGAGAAAAAGATAGGCCATAATTCAAAACACTTATATGGGGATATCATTAATATTGATTTGATTTGATTCTCAAATTTCAATATATTATCTGAAACGTACTAAAGTAACCATGTTTTTATCAATAACAAAGGAGTTATAATGTCACATCCCGTTTCCAAGCCAGTCGTATCTATCGCAGATGTCGAACAAATGATGAATCGCAATCAATATTCTGACAACACACGTTCTATCATTGAAAGAGAAAAATTACTGCCCAATGGTCTTTTATCAAGATTACACTCCTGTTACCCACAACATTCCGGAATTATGGAAACCTCAGATTTTTTATTTTCCGGACAAGAGCATTATTCAGGCTTAAACGGATTTCGAAAAGTTGTGGAAATATTAAAAAATAATGGCATTGATATTGGGCACCTTCCTGAAAGAGAATTGTTTATAGAAGTATATCGATTTATGGTAACCAAACACGCACTGAATACGATTAATTGGAATCAATTCGAAACCGACTCTGTGTTTCAACTGGTTTTCCCGCAACCGGGTATGATCGAAAAGGAAACCACGCAAAAATACCTAAAGGCAGATACTGCTGAAGCAAAAAAGAAAATTGTTGAAGATTACATGGAAAAAACCAATCCCCATGACGGAAATCAACAATTAAACAAACCCTGGTACGAAAATGAAAATGGTCAATTGGAATTTGTAGAGGGTAGTCAACATAAATACCCCCAATGCCAGTTAATATTTGATAAAACCACCCAAAACTGTTTTGCATTTTGCACCTATTGTTTTCGACATGCACAGGTTCGGGGTGATGAAGACATGTTTATTCAACGGGAGATTAAACAGGTCCATGAATATGTAAAGCAACATAAAGAAATCTCAGATCTTCTCATTACAGGTGGAGATGCTGGTTATATCACCTATGAAAGGTTAAAAGAGTATATTACACCAATTATTGAAGACCCGGAGTTGATCCACATCAAAACCATCCGCCTGGGAACTCGGGTATTAACTTATCATCCTGAAAAAATTCTAAGTTCAGACTATGATAAAATGCTTTCCTTGTTTGACCTCTTATATGATAACGGGATTCAATTAGCATGGATGGCACATTTTTCAACGCCCAGAGAAATATTAAACCCCAGCACGATCGCAGCCATTCGCAGGCTTCAGGCTCACCATGTGATGATCCGAAGTCAAAGTCCAATCATGAACCATATTAGTCTGTTCACAGACGAAAACGGTAAAGTGGATGTGGATCGTTCAGCCCAAAACTGGATTGATCTGGCCAATATCCTGGCAATGTTGTCTATGGGATTTCATTCTATGTATTGTGCCCGACCAACCGGTGAACATCATTATTTTACTACACCTTTAGCTGATATTAATAAAGTTTTCAGCAAAATATACCGTTCCCTGGCTTCTATTAACCGGCCATCCAGATATATTTCAATGACTTCATCAGCTGGTAAAGTTTCTATTATCGGAACGACAGAAGTCAAAGGTGAAAAATTATTCGCTTTGAAATTTACAGAAGGTAGAAATATGGAGTGGCTGGATAAAGTAATCCTGGCCAAATATGATGAAATACAAAATACTGTAGAAAAACTGACGCCTTTCGAAACTGGAAAGTATTTTTATGAAGACGAATTAAAGGAAATTGAACAGAATCTGGAAGAAACCTTAAAAGATAGATTATCCAAATAATTTCTATCTGCATATTCAATTACATTAACCTTATCTAAAAATATTATATGATAGATAAACAAATAAACTCCGTCGCTCAAGCGGTTGCCGATATTAAAGATGGATCAACTATAATGATTGGCGGCTTTGGTGAAGCCGGTAGCCCCATTGAACTGATTCATGCGCTGATTGATCAGGGTGCTAAAAACCTGACAGTTGTCAGTAACAACACCGGAAGTGGCCATGTGGGACTAGCAGCCTTGATTAATAATAAACAAGTCAGCAAGATGATTTGCTCTTTTCCCAAGTCCGCCAACTCAAAAGTTTTTCCGGAATTATATAAGAAAGGACAGATTGAATTGGAGTTAGTTCCCCAGGGAACACTGGCCGAGCGAATCAGAGCCGGTGGCGCTGGAATTCCTGCCTTTTATACAGCTACTTCAGTGAATACCACCCTGGCTGAAGGTAAAGAAATTCGTGAATTTGATGGACAAATATATGTGATGGAACATGGGATCAAAGCGGATTACTCACTGGTGAAATGTAAAGCCGGAGACCGCTATGGTAATTTAATCTACAATAAGACCGCCCGGAATTTTGGACCGATCATGTGTACGGCCGCGGAAACTTCCATCGTACAGGCTGAAAAACTTCTGGAACTAGGTGCTATCGATCCTGAACACGTTGTGACACCAGGAATTTTTGTAAAAAGATTGATTATAGTGCCAAATCCGGCCGCTGAATCTCAACTCGTAAGTGAAGACAGGAGATACCCATGACAAGTAAAGGAATAGTAGAAGGATGGGATAGAGCTCAAATGGCTCAAAGAGCCGCCTTAGATATTCAGGATGGTGCCTATGTTAATTTAGGTATTGGCATTCCTGAAATGGTGGCTGGTTTTGTCCCAGCAGGGAGGGAAGTCATTTATCACACTGAAAATGGATTACTGGGAATGGGGCCGACACCGGAACCGGGCCAGGAAAATCAGGAATTGATAAATGCCGGGAAAAAACCGGTAACAGCAATATCCGGGGCCTGTTATTTTCACCATGCTGATAGTTTCATGATGATTCGCGGTCGACATATTGATGTCTGCGTGCTTGGCGCCATGCAGGTTTCAAAAGACGGAGATCTGGCGAACTGGTCAACCGGAGCACCCGATGCTATTCCTGCCGTCGGTGGTGCCATGGATTTGGTTGCGGGTGTTAAAACGATTTATGTCATCACCCAACATATAACTAAAAAAGGTGATTCCAAAATTGTGGAAAATTGCACCTACCCTTTAACCGGAAAAGGTGTGGTCAATCGAATTTACACCAACTTAGCGGTGATTGACGTAAACCAGGATGGTTTGATGTTAAGAGAACTTGCACCTGGAATTACACTGGAATTTGTCAAAGAAAAAACCGATGCAACCTTGAATATTCATCCGGATCTGCGCTGATTGTGTAGATTTTTAAAAGTACATAAATAATAATTATCAATTGAACGACTTTCAAACGCTGATATTATGAAAACAGAAGGAATTGAAACCGAGCTTAAACCATCCGCCAGTAGTCATCTATTCCAACAAGCGTGTCGTGTTTTACCGGGTGGCGTCAGTCGTAATACAATTTTTAGAAAACCCCATCCATATTATGTTGAAGGCGCGTCAGGTTGCCATATCACTGATATAGATGGTGTCCAAAGAGTTGATTTCGCCAATAATATGGCTTCGCTGATCCATGGACATGGACATCCTGCCATTGTAAATGCAGTCACTAAGCAACTGCAAAAAGGAACGGCATTTACCATGGCAACAGAAGCAGAGGTTATATATGCCCAATTGCTTTGTGATCGGAATCCTGGTTTTGAGAAAATCAGATTTGTAAATTCCGGAACTGAAGCAGTTATGGCAATGATTAAGGCCGCCAGGGCGTACACTGGCCGACCAAAAATTGCTAAAGCTGAAGGTGCTTATCATGGCTCCTATGATTTCGCTGAAGTCAGTCAAACCGCTGGACCAGACAATTGGGGAGATGTTGAGCACCCCAACAGTGTCCCGGTCGCTGTTGGCACACCTCAAAGTGTTTTAGATGATGTAGTGGTCATTCCCTTTAATGACCCTGAGAAAGCAACATTAATTTTAGATCAATACGCCGATCAAATTGCATGTGTTTTGATTGATCCCATACCACATCGTGTGGGCTTAATTCCGGCGACGAATGATTTTATCAAGACAATTTACCAATGGACCCGAAAAAATAGCGCTTTATTGGCTTTTGATGAAGTTATCACGTTTCGCACCCTATATTCAGGTGCACAGGGAAATTATGACGTTACTCCTGATCTGACAGCTTTAGGTAAAATTATTGGCGGTGGATTTCCTAGTGGAGCTTTAATCGGTTCTAATGAAGTGATGAAAGTGCTGGATCCCAGAGAAGAAAAAGTTCTGCTACCCCATTCCGGTACCTTTTCAGCCAACCCCATAACCATGACCGCAGGACGAATTGCCATGGAGATGTTTGACCAACAAGCCGTAACCCGGATTAATCAGATGGCAGAGACAGCAAGATCTCAGATCACGGAAGCTATTAAATTAGCTGATATACCCGCCTGTATAACCGGTGATGGTTCAATGTTTCGCTTGCACTTAAAATCCAACCCCCCAAAAAACTACAGACAAGCCTGGATTAACCCGGAAACCAGCCAATTGATTAAAACCTTATTGGATCACCTCTACCAGGAAGGTTTTATAATGATCAATACCTGCTCAGCTGCTTTATCTACAGCAATCACAGAAACAGAGATTGAGCAACTCAGCGAAGCTATGTTCAGTGGTTTTAAAAAAATTAAACCGGCTTTGGAAAGTATTCAATAATCAATTACTGAGAAAAAATATGACAGAAGTATATATTTGTGATGCCATCAGGACCCCGGTCGGACGTTACGGCGGATCACTTTCATCAGTTAGAGCAGATGATCTGGCTACGATTCCTTTAAAAGCGATTTTAGAACGAAACCTAAATCTGGATCCCAATTTACTGGATGATGTGCTGATGGGGTGTGCGAATCAGTCTGGAGAAGATAATCGCAATGTCGCCCGCATGGCAGTATTGTTAGCCGGCTTGCCTGATACCGTCCCTGGAGCTACAGTAAATCGTTTATGTGCATCAGGCTTAGAGTCCATTGGTATGGCAGCTAGAACCATTAAAACCGGAGAAGCCGAATTAATGATAGCCGGGGGCATTGAAAGTATGTCAAGAGCCCCATTTGTAATGGCCAAATCGACCTCTGCTTTTTCACGGGTTGCGGAAGTCTACGATACCACAATCGGTTGGCGGTTTATCAACAAACAGCTGGAAAAAATGCAAATGACAGATTCCATGATTGAAACAGCTGAGAATATCGCCCAGGATTTCAACATTTCCCGTGAAGATCAGGATAAGTTCGCATTATGGAGTCAGGAAAAAGCAGCAGCCGCTCAAAAAAACGGATTCCTGGCTGAAGAGATTGTCGCCGTTTCTATTCCCCAGCGAAAAGGGGAACCTATAATTGTGGATCAGGATGAACATCTCAGATTGACACCATTGGAAAAACTGGCAACTTTGAAATCTTTAACCGGCGAAAATGGCACCATCACAGCGGGCAATGCCTCCGGAGTCAATGATGGCGCCGGAGCTGTTTTCCTGGCATCTGAATTCGCCATAAAACGTTATCACTTAACGCCTAAAGCCCGAATTCTCGGTATGCAAGCAGCGGGAGTCGCCCCCCGCATTATGGGCATGGGACCAGTGCCGGCCACCACTAAACTGTTAAATAGACTGAACCTAAAATTGGATGATCTCAGCCTTATCGAATTAAATGAAGCCTTTGCTGCCCAATCATTAGGCTGTATCAGAGAATTGGGATTGAAAGATAACGACTCCAGAATTAATCCTCAAGGAGGTGCCATCGCTCTGGGACATCCTTTGGGTATGAGCGGAACGAGATTGGTTATCTCAGCTTATTATCAGCTATTACGATCCGATATGCAAAAAGCCCTCTGTACGCTTTGTATCGGTGTTGGACAGGGACTTGCCATGGTTATCGAAAAAGTTTAAATTTCTTCTTCATATTACAACCCTCATTCTTTTTGACCTTATCAAAAAGCCTTGTGGTGTCTGTTTAAAAACTCTTAAGAACTCGTTCTCGTGTTTTTAAATAGATATCACAAGGCACTAACGGTAGAGAAGAATAAAAATAATGCTTGCTACATAACATCTTCTTTTGCACCTAATTTAATCGATAACTATTAATGCTCTTTTTTTATCTTTTTTACTCATACGTTTACCCTTAACCGGCGCTTTCCCTTTTATTTTTTCCAAAGGTGGTCCCGTTAAGAAAAAACCTTCGATTTGTTCTCTCTCCAAATTGATTTTTACCCGCCTTTCAATCAATCCAAAATGCTGTTGATTCTCATGACAAATAAAAGAGATGGCAGTACCGGATTCTCCGGCCCGCCCTGTTCTACCAATCCGATGAGTATAGTCAGAAGGTGAACGTGGTAAATCAAAATTTATAACATGGCTGAGTTTGCTAATATCAATCCCTCTGGCGGCAATATCTGTTGCGATCAGGACTCGAACCTTTTTGGCCTTAAACCGTTCCAAAACCTCGACTCTTTCGGACTGATTAAGATCACCATGTAAGGCAATGGCTTCAATGCCGTTTTTCTTCAGTTTTCCAGCCAGATTTCCAGCACCACGTCTACTGGCGACAAAAACCAAAACATGTTCCCAGTTTTCTTTTTGAATCAAGAACCGGAGTAACTTCCCACGATTGTCTCTATTTACTTCAATGGCACGTTGATGGATATTAACAATGGCAAATTCAGTTTCTCTAATTTTTATCCAGGTTGGATTTGTCACTACTCTTTTTGTTAAGGCAGTCACTTTTTCCGGGAATGTGGCAGAAAAAAGCAGATTTTGGCGTTTCTTTGGTAATGCTTCTAAAATTTCATCAAGTTCTGAGGCAAAACCAAGATTTAACATTTTATCCCCTTCATCAATAACAAAAATTTCAACCTCACTTAGGCAAATTTCATTATTATCGTATAAATCCAACAACCTTCCCGGAGTCGCAACCACGACATCAACACCACGAGATATTTCGTTTACCTGACGGTCAATATCAGTACCACCAATAACAGCAGATATAGTTAATTTTCTGGTGGAAAATTGACCAAAGATCCTAAATGCAGCAGCTACCTGCAAAGCTAATTCCCGGGTGGGTGTTAGAACCAATGTATGAACACTTAATTTCTTTAATCTGGATGGAGCCCTATTAATCAACTGTATAATAGGTAAAGCAAAGGCAGCCGTTTTACCGGTACCTGTTTGTGCCTCTGCGATCAAATCATTGCCTTCCTGAATTAATGGGATTGATTTTTCCTGAATGGGCGTTGGTTCCAAATATTCAACAGATTCCATCGCTCGCAGTATATACTTGGGTAATCCCAGAGAAGAAAATGACATATTGGTTCCTGTTGATTTCACTGTTTAGCGACTAAAAGACAAAAAGTTGTTGTAAGATATTCTTTATTCTTTGCCAATTGTAAAATATCTTCAAAAATACAAACCAATTTCATCCGGAAACATTACAACCAAGTGGGAGAATTGGGTCTAGTTAATTATTTTATTTAAAAAATTAATCATCCACAAAAGATTATTAAACCAATATATTATGTCATATCCAAGAATAATGACTTATTAAATTATTAAAAAAAAGTTGAATTTAAGTCTCAGCTAATATATAAACACCCAAAACCCAAGTCTGTTATGTCGAGTCTGTTGTGGATTTTTTTTCACAACACCTTTTAACGCTGGTTATGCGGAAAAGGGTAGGGAAGGTATTAACTTTTTATAGAGGAAGCTTTATCTATGGTTAATTCTTCATTTTCCTATTTACACGAGAACGTCTCATATTGTTATCAGTGCTCCAAGTGTTCAGCCGGCTGTCCGGTAGCTGAAGACATGGACCTACTCCCCCACCAAATTATTCATTCCCTTGCTATCGGTGAAGATTCAGAGGCATTAAAATCCCATACAATTTGGATATGTGCCGGATGTTATACCTGCGCAGTACGCTGTCCCAATGATATTAATATTACATCTGTAATGGATGATTTGCGTAAAAAATCAATCACATCAAATCTTGCTTGTCCTAAACCAGAAGTCTTGAAATTTCATCAAACATTTGTAAAAGATATCCAAAGGCGCGGACGTGTTCATGAACTTAGGTTAATGGGTGAGTACAATTTAAAATTGGGAAAACCATTTAACAACGTCGAATTAGCGCCTAAAATGTTTTTAAAAGGAAGACTTAAAATTCTCCCACCCAAAGCAATAAAAGGATTTAAAACTTGGTCAAAAAAATTATGGAATCCGAAAAATTAGGTTTTTACCCGGGTTGTACACTTGAGGGAAGCTCCAGCGGATACGCAGAGAGCATGTTAAAAGTATTTGAACTACTAAAAATTCCTATAAAAGAGTTAGACGATTGGAGTTGTTGTGGTGCTTCATCAGCACATGCACTCGATCATGAGTTGCATCTGGCACTTAACCTCAGGAATTTATCACTTGCCGAAAAACAAGATTTTAAGGAACTACTTGCACCCTGCGCAGCCTGTTATCATCGATTAATTTCAACAAATAATGAATTTTATTTAGATAATGCATTATTAGCATCTCTAAATGATCAAACCGGTCTTAATTACCAGGGTAAAGTTAAAGTCAGAAATATATTAGATTTTTTGATACATCAGGTGGGAATTGAAAAAATAGAAAAACAGGTATCTCATTCTCTTTCATCGCTTAAATTTGCTTGTTACTATGGTTGCCTTAACACCCGAATTCCCAGGCTGTTACCTTTTGACAAAGTCGAATACCCCGAGGGTATGGATCAAATTATCAAAGCGTTAGGGGCGGAAACTGTCGAATGGTCTTATAAAACAGAATGCTGTGGTGCCGGACTGGGAGTAACGGCAGAAGAAATATCCAATAAATTGGTTTCAAAAATACTATTAGATGCTTCTGCAAAGGAAGTTGATTGTATTGTTGTTGCCTGCCCTATGTGTCATGTCAACCTTGACACCAGGCAGGACAAAATCATCCAACAATTTGATATCCCAAAAGAAATTCCTATTTATTACATCACACAGATAATGGGACTTGCCTTTGGCATAGAGGAACAATTTCTCGGCATTAAACAAAACTTTATGCCGGCACTTCAAATATAATTATGAGTGAAAAAAATAAAAAAATCGGATCGGTACTCGTCGTAGGTAGTGGAATAGCGGGTATGCAAGCTTCTCTGGATTGTGCCAACGCCGGATTTAAGGTTTACCTGGTTGAAAAGCAACCTTCCATTGGTGGAAATATGGCTCGCTTGGATAAAACATTTCCTACCAATGATTGTGCTATGTGCATGATATCACCAAAACTCGTGGAAGTAGGACGCCATCTGAATATTGAAATACTTTCATATTCAGATTTAAAAAATGTGGAAGGGCAGGCCGGTAACTACCGGGTAACAGTCAACAGACGAGCGCGATTTGTTGATGAGGTGAAGTGTAATGGTTGTGGGGATTGTGAGCGGGAATGTCCGGTAAGTGTTGCTGATGTTTTCAACGGTGAACTCGCAGAACACCAGGCCATTTTCAGGCTTTACCCTCAGGCTATCCCTAATGTCTTTACCATTAATAAAAACAACCTTCCCTCCCCTTGTAAAGCTACTTGCCCAGCTGGAACAAATTCACATGGTTATGTAGCGCTTATTTCTAAAGGAAAATTTCTTAAGGCACTGGACGTGGTTCGGGAACGAATGCCATTTGCTTCGATTTGCGGTAGAATTTGTTTTCATCCCTGTGAAGATGTTTGTAATAGAGGTAAGATTGATGAGCCCGTTTCCATTCGAAATTTAAAACGTTTTGTGGCGGATTATGAATGGGATCAGATTCAAAAAGGGGAATCCGTAGAAAGACCGCCGGATGAAAAACCGGTTGAAATAAAAATGGACTATCAGGAAAAAGTAGCCATTATTGGCGGGGGTCCCGCCGGGCTAACCTGTGCTTATGATCTGGCTATTAAAGGATACCCTGTTACCGTTTTTGATGCCAACGAAAAATTGGGTGGCATGATGACTTATGGTATTCCTGCTTACCGATTAGCGCGTGACTTCCTGGAATTTGAATTGGATCTAATCGTAGAAAAAGGCATCAAGGTTGAATTGGGAAAAAGGTTTGGCGTTGATTTCAATTTTGAAGATTTAAAAAAAGCAGGGTATCAAACAATCATGTTTGCCACCGGTGCACCTTTCACCAAAAAAATACCCCTTGAAGGCATTGATGTAAAAGGTGTTTTGGAAGCTATTCCTTTTCTTAAGGAAACCAATGAAGGACGAAAACCCGATATTGGTAAAAAGATTGTGGTTATCGGAGGCGGTAACGTTGCTATCGACGTCGCGCGCTCTGCTATTCGTATCATGGAACCGGGCAGTGAAGTTAATGTTATCTGTCTGGAATCGAGAGAAGAAATGCCGGCCCACGAATGGGAAATTGTTGAAGCACTGGAAGAAGGTGTCAATATTCACCCTTCCTGGGGACCTTCTAAAATTATTTCTGATAGTAGTGGTGTCACTGGAATCGAGACTATTAAATGTGTGTCAGTCTTCGATGAGCTAAAGAAATTCAGCCCGTCTTTCGATAAAGGAATTAAGAAAACATTTGAAGCCAGTACGATTCTTTTGGCTATCGGACAAATGAGTGATTTTTCGTTTCTGAGTGATGATATCAGAACTAAAAATGGTGTCATTGAAACTGATCCTTTAACTTTAGAAACTACTGTCAAAGGAATATTTGCCGGGGGTGATAATGTGACAGGCCCAAAATCCTTGGTTGTCGCTGTCGCTCAAGGTCACCGAGCTTCTGACTCAATTCATCGCTATTTACGAGGAATGGATCTTAGAGAAGATCGGGAGCCGGTTGAAAAAACAAAAGAATTTGCAGAAATCCCTAAAAATACATATCCAACTGGAATCCCACGTCATTTGATGCCGACCCTTGAAGCCTCTACCCGTAAAACTTCCTTTGTTGAAATGGAAACTGGTTTTACAGCAGAGATGGCTGTTGAAGAAGCCAGTCGCTGTTTGAATTGTGCCATTTGTTCAGAATGTTATGAATGTGTCAGAGTCTGTAAGGCTCAAGCGATTAATCATGATTCAAAAGACGAACTCATCGATTTAAATGTCGGGGCCATTATTCTTTCCAACGGATTTGAACCTTTTGATGCCAGTTTAAAGCCTGAATATGGTTTTGGGCGTTATAAAAACGTGATTACCAGTTTGCAGTTTGAAAGGGTTCTCAGTGCATCAGGACCTTACTCAGGACATATCAAACGACCCGGGGATGGTAAAACTCCAAAAAAAATTGCCTGGATACAGTGCATTGGATCTCGTGATGTCACCCTGGGAAATGATTATTGTTCATCTGTTTGTTGTATGTATGCTACCAAACAATCCATTATTGCCAAAGAACACGAAAATGATATTGATTGTACCATCTTTTATATCGACATGCGCTCTTTTGGAAAGGGGTTTGAAGGCTTTTATAACCGAGCTAAAAACGAACACGGTACGCATTATATCCGTAGTCAGGTCTCTTCCATTAAAGAGAATCCGGAAAACGAAAATCTAATTCTGCGCTATAACGATATAGATAACCGTAATCGTATTGTTAGTGATGAATTTGATCTGGTGGTTTTATCTGTGGGATTAGTGGCCAACCCTTCCATCAAGGAAACAGCAGAATTGATCGGTGTTCAATGCAACCAATTTGGATTTGCCGGCACCCAGGCCGCATCTCCTCTTTTATCAAGTAGAGAAGGCGTTTTCCTGAGTGGTGCTGTCAACGGGCCCAAAGACATCCCGGAAACGGTTATGCAAAGCAGCGCTGCTGCAGCTTTGTGTGGCCAGTTACTACAAGACGTCCGTGGTACTGAAATCGAAGTCAGGGAATATCCGGTTGAAAAAGATGTTTCAGGAGAAGAACCACGAATCGGTGTATTTGTTTGCCATTGTGGTATTAACATCGCCTCTGTAGTTGATGTTGAATCAGTAGTTGACTATGTCAAAAAAGTACCTGGCGTTGTACACGCTGAAAACACTTTATATACATGTTCACAAGATTCTCAAAAAATAATTAAGGAAACAATCATTGAAAAAAAGCTAAATCGTCTGATTGTCGCATCTTGTACCCCCAGAACACATGAGCCTTTATTTCAGGAAACACTCAGGGAAGCCGGCTTAAATAAATATCTATTTGAAATGGCAGATATCCGGGAACAGTGTTCCTGGGTACATCAAAAAGAACCTGAAAAAGCCACCGAAAAAGCCATAGATTTAATAAGAGGGAGTATTGGAAAGTCCCATCTTTTAGAACCCATCCATTTTAAAACAGTTGGTATTACAAAAGCAGCCTTGGTTATCGGTGGAGGCCTAACCGGGATGACTACTGCAATTTCACTGGCCAAACAGGGTATTGAAGTCTTCTTGGTTGAAAGAAAAGATCACCTGGGAGGTGAATTAATCCATATTGATTGGAGTCTAGAAGGCGATAACTTGCAGACAAGACTCAGTGATACCATTAAAGAAGTCGAATTGGAGGACAATATTTCTGTATTTCTCAATTCAGAAATTGAAAGCACTAATGGATTCCTGGGAAATTTTACATCCACTATTAAAGGAACTACTACAACTGAAATTCAACATGGCGCTATTGTTATAGCAACCGGAGCCAACCAATCACAGCCGGATGAATTTTTGTATGGCCAAAATGATAATGTGATGACCCAGCGTGAGTTAGAAGTAAATCTGAAAAGTGATTTCAGCGCTAAAAATGTTGTCATGATTCAATGTGTTGGCAGTAGAAATGATTCCCGAACGTATTGCTCCCGAATTTGTTGCAGTGCAGCGATTAAAAACGCTTTAGCTATTAAAAAGCAACATCCTGAAACGACTGTTTCAATCCTCTACCGTGAAATTCGAACCTACGCTTATAAAGAAGTTTATTATCGAAAAGCCAGAGAAAAAGGAATTCGCTTTATTCATTTTCCGGATGATCAATATCCTGAGGTATCAGAAAAAAATGGTGCCCTTGAGATTGAAGTCCATAATACAGTCCTCGGTAAAAAGTTAACACTACCGGCTGATAAACTGATCTTAAGTCCTGCCATTATACCGGAAAGTGAAAACAACAAGCGGATTGGTGATTTACTGAAAGTCCCTATCAATGAAGACGGTTTTTTCATGGAAGCCCATGTCAAGCTTCGCCCTGTTGATTTCGCCAATGAAGGTGTTTTTGTTTGCGGATTAGCCCATTCACCAAAATTTACTGAAGAAAATGTTGTACAGGCGCTGGCTGTCGCCGGTAGGGTTTCGTGTATACTGTCTAAAGATACATTAGAAGTTGGCGGTTTGATATCGGTGGTTGATCCCGAAAAATGTGCTTCATGTTTAACCTGCCTCAGAGAATGTATCTATGAGGCTCCATTCATTAACGCTGAAGGAGTGGCAGAAATAGAAGCCATTAAATGTCAGGGGTGCGGTAACTGTACATCTGCCTGCCCGGCAAAAGCGATTCAACTCAGAACATTTACCGATACTCAGGAAAAAGCACTATTTTTTAGTATTTTGAAAGAACCAGAAATCTTAAAAAATGAATTGGATTAAATATGAGTAATGAACCGGTTATTGTTGCATTTTGTTGTCACTATTGTGCCTTTACTGCTGCCGATTTAGCAGGGACCATGCGTAAGCAGTATTCGACAAATACAAGGGTTGTAAGACTCCCCTGTACTGGAAAGGTCGATGTTAATATGTTATTAAAAGCCTTTGAGTTCGATGCAGATGGTGTTATGGTAGCTGGATGTGAGGAAGGCGGTTGTCATTTTATTCAGGGAAATATCCGGGCCATAAAAAGAGTAAATCATGCTAAAAAACTCTTGGCTGAAACCGGAGTTAATCCAGATCGTTTGGTTATGTATCATATAGCAGCATCTCAAGGACCATTGTTCGCTCAAAGATCAGAAGAATTTATTGAAATCATCAAGAAAATAAACCATGAAGAACTAACCGGGGAGAAAGAATCGGATGATAATAGCAGAAGGCAAGCCGTTTAAAGAAGTTTATGAATTCACAAAAAATCATAAAAAAATTTTACTGCTCGGCTGTGGAACCTGCGTAACGGTTTGCATGGCCGGAGGTGAAAAGGAGGTGGGTGTTTTATCATCTCAAATTCGAATTGCAGCTAAGGAAAATGGTCATGAAATAGCAGTAGAGGAACATACGATCAAACGTCAATGCGATCGCGAATTTTTTGATGAGGAAACAACAAAAAAAATTAAAGAAGCTGATGCTGTCATTTCACTGGCTTGTGGA
>JABHWU010000112.1 GCA_018657625.1 Deltaproteobacteria bacterium
CACTATGGGTTATTTTAACACTGAAAATTTAGCTGTCCATGACCTAGTTGATACGATCTCAATCGCCCATGAATCGCCCACAGCGCTTGGAGTATCATATAAAGAGTAAATATTCCAGTATGTTGAGTGGTGGAGGTGGCGGGAATCGAACCCGCGTCCCAAAGACTGGACCAATAGCTTTCTACAAGTTTAGTCAGATTTTATTGTCTCGCGGGGGTGGTCTTGCTAACTGACGAGCTCACACTCCGCTACCCATTTAAAAGTTCGCCGCATCATTAATGGGAAATGATTTGGTTGAGCCTGATAAGATGACACGGTTTCCTGTTTATCAGGCGTCGCAGGCACCGTGCTTAAATTACGCTGCTATTGCAGCGTTATTAAGAGTATAGTCGCTATTTTTAGCAATTATGATTTTAGACGATTTTTATAGTGGCCCTTCGTCTAACCACTACTTGCTTACACTACCGATACCTTATCCCGGTCGAAATCCTTGACACCCCCAATTTGGTTTGGCTGAGGTCTAAACAGGTAAGGCTACATGATGCCCTTTAAAGCTCGATCAGTATCACGCTTGGTATCGCGGTCTTTGATCGTGTTTCGTTTATCATGCAGTTTTTTCCCTCGACACAATGCGAGTTCTACTTTCACATTGCTATTTTTAAAATACAGGCTGAGTGGGATGAGCGTCAATCCCTTTTCACGCATTTTAGAATATAATTTTATAATCTCCTTACGATGCATTAATAGCTTGCGTCGACGGTCTGGTGTGTGATTGTGGATATTCCCAAAATCATAAAGACTGATCGTCATCTGGCAGAGATCCAATTGCAGGTCGTCATTAATTTGACAAAACGCTTCACCAAGCTTCACTGCCCCGATACGGAGACTTTTTACTTCAGTCCCTACCAGAGCGATTCCAGCTTCAAACTTTTCCAGAATTTCATATTGATGCCTGGCCTTCCGGTTTCTGACGATCGTTTTGGTACCCACAATGAAACCTTTGATAACTAATTCGCAATTCCTGTAATGTGATGTGTTGAAAAAAAGTGAGTATGATCCAATCAAATTGATAGATCAAGCCTTTTCATCAATATTTTTAACTCAAGGTTAAAAATAATAGTAAAATCATAACCGCCATTATTGTGTTTACTTTCAACCATTCTGAACGTAATTGAGCAGGTGAAGACTATTCCGGTTGGAAATGGCTTGATTGTTGTATTTAAAATCAGGGTACACGTAACGCAAAAAGTACATGTCCCCCGATTTAAAATCAGGGTACACGTAACGCAAAAAGTACATGTCCCCCTATTTTATCTATATCGATACCCAGACAGACAAAGTATGTAATAAAATAATATATTAAATAAAAGTGTAGCCTAACTTAAATGTCATAAAGGAAAATACTATGGTAAAATTATTGAAATCTTATAAAGATAAGGATTTTTTAAATAGCCCCGAGGCCCGGCAGATCAGAATACTCTGTGAATTAACAGCTCCCAAAGCCAGTTTTGAGAGAAACGAGATTGAAAATACCATTGTTTTTTTCGGATCTGCCCGTTCAGTTTCCCAAGAGGAGGCAGGTCAACAACTGGTGGCATTAAAGAAAAGTTTTGAAGGACAAACACTAAATGTGGATCAAACAGCGCAGCTAAAGAAATCAGAAATCAAAGTGAAATTAGCTAAGTATTATGAAGATGCCCGTGAATTAGCGCATAAACTTACCACCTGGTCCATGGAATTGCCAAACGCCAAAGATCGGTTTTATATTTGTTCCGGTGGCGGCCCGGGAATGATGGAAGCCAGTAATAGAGGTGCCAATGAGGCAGGTGGCGATTCAATTGGGTTTAATATTAGTCTACCCTTTGAACAGGATGCGAATGATTATCAAACCAGAGAGTTATCCCATGAATTCCACTACTTCTTTATTCGAAAGTTCTGGTTTGCTTATCTGGCGAAATCGTTGGTTGTTTTTCCTGGTGGATTTGGAACTATGGATGAGTTATTTGAAATAATGACACTGATCCAAACTCAAAAAATTGAGAAAGAGATGCCGATTGTCCTTTATGGGGCTGAGTTCTGGAATGGGTTTATGAATTTTGAAAATTTGGTAGAATGGGGTGTTATCAACGAATCTGATTTGAATTTATTTAAAATTGTGGATGATACCGAATCGGCATTTCAGTATCTAAAGGTACAATTATCAAAGTACTATTTGTAATATAAATTGATTCAGGTTATTAGATAATCAATTTTAGTAGTTTCGGGGGTGTAAAATCAGGGTATGTAATAAAAATAATAAATCAGGGTACACGTAACGCAAAAAGTACATGTCCCCCGATTTAAAATCAGGGTACACGTAACGCAAAAAGTACATGTCCCCCGATTTAAAATCAGGGTACACGTAACAAGAAAAAAGTACATGTCCCCCAGTTTTATGTTTATTCAGATTGATATACAAAATAGTTATGACACAAGCAACGATTAATCCCTATACCCAGGCGATTTTAAATTGTCTGGAGCAATTTAAGGATATGGAGACTGAACCGGATCTGGACGAACCCACCTGTCAGTTCTTAACCAATATGATTCAGGGGCGCTTTGTAAAATATTTGGCAACCCGAATGGCCGAATTCTATGAGATTGATGACCAGGATCTGGAAAATAAGTTGATGATGACATTGATGTCCATCCTCAGCAACAAATTTTTCTCAGTCTTTCGGGAGAAAGTGAACCGTAATCGTAATATTGTTTATAAAATAGCCAAGCGGATTGTTTACAGTGAAACCCAGGGCGAAATTAACCCCCATGCCTCAGATCGTTTATATATTTGGATTAGTCGAAAATATTTTGATTATATGAATTTTGATATAATTTTGAAGTGGATTTCTACTAATTCTGAAATAGAAAAAATTATTTTTCTTTCCAATATCAATAAAAAAATAACGAACCGCTCCCTGATTAAAGCCTTACATTATATCATTCAAAGTGATGATGATGGTATCACTCCGATTATATTTGGGCGGTATCTATTTAAAAACAAAATTGATCGATTAAATGATATTATTAGAACCGGAGAGTGGAGACTAGAGGCTGGGTATGTACAGGAAAGATACGCCAAGTTAATTACCTGGCGTCAATATATGGATAAAATCGCTTAATCAATTTTGATCACTGAAAGTCCCATACCCATTCCACCGACAACTTTCCCCAATTTGGCCTTTAATTGTGGTATTTCCTGTTTGGTTTTATGTCCAACTCTAATTTTAAAAAGCTTATTCCCTTGATGTGAAACTTCTTCAATATAGGCATCAAATGCTTTTTGTCGGAGCTGTTTTGTGATTTTATTGGCCTTCTCTTTACTTTTGGTAACAAACACCTGGATAGTATAGTTGTTAGCCGGTTTTACAGTAACGGTTTTCTGATCCGGCCAGGTTTTAGCCTGGGTTTTGGTGGTTGATGATTTTGTATCTGTTTGATTCTTCTTATTGTCCAACTTAATTTGTTTTTCAGTTGATTTGATAATATCGTCAGTCTTTTTCAACTCTTTTTTGATATTGGAGGTAAAATTATCGTTGGTGTTGGGCTCATCATTGATATCATAGATTTTCAAATCTTTGGGTATTGTGAGCGCTTTTTCCTCAACTTTGATGGGATTAGCAGTTTTGCTTGAACGAAAATCCTGGTTTGGATTCCTGGAGGCTTTACCGAAAATAACACCCAGATAGAATACAGTTGCTGCTGTAAAAGTTGCCAGTACCAGCAGAATAATCATACCTCTAATATCAAGGTCAATGCTGAATTGAGTCGCGTTTTTACTGGGTCTCCTACGGTTTCCAATCTGTTTCATGGTGCATTCTCCGAATATATGGATGTAAAATCAGGGTACACGTAACAACTCTAATGTCTCGAAATCAGGGTACACGTAACAGCAAAAGTACATGTCCCCTCATTTTAAATCAGGGTACACGTAACAGCAAAAGTACATGTCCCCTCATTTTAAATCAGGGTACACGTAACAGCAAAAGTACATGTCCCCTCATTTTAAATCAGGGTACACGTAACA
>JABHWU010000083.1 GCA_018657625.1 Deltaproteobacteria bacterium
CAATGTATCACTTGATTTAAACGCAAAAAAGCCGTTATTTAACAGCATCAAAATCCTTTGAAACACTGTTAAACAACGGCTCTCAGACAAAAAAACAGATTGGAGCGGGAAACGAGACTCGAACTCGCGACCCTCAGCTTGGAAGGCTGATGCTATTGATTATGAGAAAATGAATTAATATGCTTTCCTAAAACAAATATATTATTCAACATAAAATGTATATCAGATCCCGATTAAAGGAATGCTAAATTGATATTTTTTATAGTTTTATAAGAAGGTAACTCGGGGAATTATTTATTAATTTTAGAACAGATTTTGATATTTTTATTTTTAAAAATGGTGTACTAATTACTCACTTTTCTTCAAATTTTAGGTATCAATTTGGTATCAAAACTGGCTGTTTTCTTGCTAAATTTAATAAATTTTTCACACAATTGAGTATGAAAAATTCAGCTTTATCTATTTGGTATTTATGACTTTTTCTAGTGGTATCAAAAAACAATGTGCGGTATCACTTATTTTTGGAAGCAAGGATAGGCGGAAGATGGCGGTTTTCCTGGTAGCGAAGGGGAGACTCGAACTCCCGACCTTGCGATTATGAGTCGCACGCTCTAGCCAACTGAGCTACTTCGCCGCCAATTGAAGTTCCGATATTAAATTCATCCATGAAAGTTTGTCAACTTGAATATTATAAAATTTCTCCAATTATAAAAGAGTAAATAAATTCAGATGCATTCAGATATTATTATTATTGCTGATCCACATCTTGGCACTCAAACCGGTGATGTTGCGCGAATAATATCTTTTATTCGAACAATTGATCCTCATCAGACCAAGTTGGTTTTTCTGGGTGATTTGTTTCATATTTGGGCTGGACCTTTAAGATACCATTCGAAACAGGTGCGGATGTTGCTGAGTGAAATAGAGGCGTATCAAAAATCAGGTGGAGAATCATACCTAGTTGTTGGAAATCGGGAGGTATTATTTAGAAAATTTGAAAAAAAGGCTCAATACCTTCCATTTACCAGGATTGCTAACGATTATTTATCGCTGACTCTCGGAAAATATCACATTGTTTTTAATCATGGTGATCTGGTTAATCGGCAGGACAAAAAATATTTGATATGGCGTAGATTTGTCAGACATCCCTTGTTTGAGTTTATGATGAACACTTTGCCGGCAAAATTGGCCAATAAAATCCTGGTTTCAGGAGAAAAAAACTTAAAATTAACGAATCATATCTACCGAAAAGAATTCCCAAAAAGTGAATGGACCTCATTTATTGAACGTTGCTATTCAATTTATCAATTCGATTTTTTATTTGTTGGTCACTTTCATCCGAAAGAAATGATTCTTGATTCATTCAGGAGTAGTACTGCAGTGGTGGTTCCAGGTTGGATTACTCAACAATCCTACGGAAAACTATCTAGTTTAGGGGAATTTAAAATGGTCCAATTTACGTCATAATTGCTAACAATTAAAAAGTTTGTTTATCGAACCTAAAAAAACCAATTCTAAACTATTTATTCAACTTATTGACATATAAACAGCCAATGCTTCAATATATGTGAATATGCAGATTAACGACACAATGGTTTAATGATATCAACCATTCTGATTAAATTAACACAACTTTTTATTGGATTATGAAGATTAAAATACTGATTTTATGCTGTTTGCTAATTACTTTTGCAAAAACAACTATTTTTGCAGAGGTTCCCGGTAACTATGACATTATTGTCCCGAATGTCCCCCCTGTTGAGCATTCTTTAGACAAAGTTCGAATCGATGAAGTATTTTCTTTCACTTGCGGGCATTGTTATAGTTTATATTATGATATTAAATTTATCGAAGCAGTATTTGGTGATAAAATCGAAATTCATTCGGTACCCATTGGATGGGGAGGACTTAATCCTGGAAAATTATTTTATATCGCTGAAGAAGTTAATCTGGGTCAAAAAATTAAGGGACGAATTTTTGAATTTGCATTTGATCGGAATAAAGGTAGTGAAATATACAAAATGAATGTTCTTCGTGGAATAGCTATCCTAGAAGGAATCCAAAAACTTTTTGATGAAAAAATGGAATCAGCTGAAATTATTAAGAAGATGAAAGCAGGTATCAGGATGACCAATATCGCCAAGATTGATTCTACACCGACGCTGGTTATTGAAAAATCGATCAAAACCTCACGAAACATCAAAAACTTATTTTTGATTATTAACTCCTTATTGAAGGAACCTGTTAAAGAACCTTATTTTAAATTTTTACAACTTAAGCAGAAGGCAAAAAAAAAAAAATAACTAAAGTTGAGAAGGTCAGGGAAAAGAGCTTTTGGCAAAAAGTAACGAGCCTGTTCGACTAAATTCAAAAGCTGCTATCTTTTTAAGTCACAGCATCAATGCTGTGACTTTTCAAAATCAAATCATTATACCAAAAGTGAAAATTGCCATCTTACAGTTGAATTTCCATATTTGTGACATTGAAGGAAATTGCGAGAAAATTATAAAAAGTATTGAACAAAACCAGAACCAATCCGTTGATTTGTTTATTACTTCAGAACTGTCAATAATGGGATATCCCCCAAAGGATTATTTATTAAACAAGTCTTTTGTCAAAAAAACGATCCATTTAGTCAAAACCATGGCAGTTCGCTTGAAAGATCAACCCCCTGTAATTATCGGTGCACCGGAAATTAATAATTCCGGTCTGGGAAAACCCTTGTTTAATTCTGTATATTTACTTAACCAGGGGGAGATAAAAAGTACGGTTAAAAAGAAATTACTCCCAAACTATGGTGTTTTTGATGAAGTGCGGTATTTTGAGTCTTCAGATAATCTGCAAATCATTGAAGTTAATAATCATAAAATTGGTATGACAATATGTGAGGATATCTGGAATGATACACCTCCGCATCAACCCTTGTATTGCATTAATCCTTTAGATGAATTGAGAGAACAAAACGTTGATCTGATATTAAATGTTTCAGCTTCTCCATTTACCTTTGAAAAACAGAAACAACGCGAGCAATTGCTTTCCAAAGCAGCAAGAAATTCAAATAAAACAGTCGTTAGCATTAACCAGGTAGGTGGCGCGGATGATTTAATCTTTGATGGCCAGAGTTGCGCTTTTAATCAAAACGGTAAATTGATCACCAGAGCGAAAGCATTCGAAGAAGATATCATCATTTTTGATACAGAATCGAAAACACCTCAAAGAATTGAAACGCGCTTGTGTGATGAAGCCATAATTTTTAAAGCCTTAGTACTAGGGACAAAAGATTACTTAAATAAAAACGGATTTAAAAAAGCGGTTTTGGGATTGTCAGGAGGCATCGATTCTGCGTTGACAGCAGTTATCGCGGAAAGGGCTATCGGAAAGCAAAATGTTACCGGCGTTTTAATGCCTTCTAAATACTCCAGTAAAGGAAGTGTGGATGACGCATTAGCACTGGCAGAAAATCTTGGAATTGAAACATATACAATCCCAATTGAGGACATTAAGCAATCTTTTTTGAACGCTCTTGAATTACCGTTTAAGGGCTATGAGGAAGATACCACTGAAGAAAACCTTCAAGCCAGAATCAGAGGGAATATTTTAATGTCTCTGTCTAATAAACATCACTCAATACTGTTAACTACCGGTAATAAATCTGAATTGGCCGTTGGGTATTGTACCATTTATGGGGACATGTCCGGTGGCTTAGCTGTTATTTCAGATTTACCTAAAATGCTGGTGTACAAAATCGCGAATTGGATCAACCAACAAGAACATCTACCCGCTATTCCTGAAAATATCATTACTAAAGCACCTTCTGCCGAATTACGTCCGGATCAAACAGATCAGGATTCTTTACCGCCCTATCAGGAACTGGATCAAATTCTGTATCACCATATTGAAAACCATTTGTCCCTGGAAGAAATAGTGGAAAAAGGGTTTGACTCTGAGATTGTTAAACAAATAATAACATTAGTTAAGAATTCCGAATTCAAACGGCAGCAGGCAGCTCCGGGCTTAAAAGTAACGGATCAGGCATTTGGGTCCGGATGGAGAATACCGATCTCTTCAAAAATATTTTATTAGTCAACACTATTAAATTAATACAATGATAAACATCACCCAATCTGTATCGAAAGAACTCAATGTTACCGAAACACAGGTAACCACTGTTATTGATATGCTGAACGAAGGGAATACCATTCCATTTATTGCCAGATATCGGAAAGAAAGAACCGGAAACCTGGATGAGGTAGAATTAAGGGCTGTCAGAGATCGGTTCGAATATTTGACTGAGTTAGAAGACCGCAGATCTACTATTCTGAATAGTATAGATGAGCAAGGAAAATTAACAGATGAACTAAAAAAAGAGATTTTAAAAGCGACGACTAAACAAACATTGGAAGATCTTTACTTACCTTATAAGCCAAAAAAACGAACCCGGGCGATTATTGCCAAAGAAATGGGATTAGAACCTTTAGCAGAATTAATTCGTGATCAGCAAGCCTATCAGGAATGGTTAACGTTATTTGTTACAGAAAATACCCATGAACTGGATGAAGAAAATTCCTTGGCACGGGCCAGGGACATTGTGGCTGAATGGATTTCCGAAGATGCAGAAATCAGAGATGCTATCCGTTCGATAATTTGGCAGCAGGGAATTATTAAAACAGAAGTATACAAAGCATTTGCAGAGCAAAAAACTAAATTTGAACAATATTATGATCATGCAGAACCTGTTTCATCGATACCAGCTCATCGTTATTTAGCGATTCGCCGCGCTGAAGAAGAGTCGATCATTCGAGTAAAAATAGAAGCTCCCATGGAAATCCTGTTGGATAAAATTACTTCAAAATGGATAGATCCCAAAAAATCGAATCAGGAACAGGTTTTATTATCAGCCGAAGATGGTCTAAACCGTTTGATACTGCCCTCAATTGAAGTTGATATTCGTTTAAATCTTAAAAATGAAGCTGATGAAGAATCAATAGCGATCTTTAATGATAATTTAAAAAATCTATTACTGGCACCATTAGGAGGCACCAAAACAATTTTAGGGGTAGATCCCGCTTATGTTTCAGGTACTAAATGGGTAGTAGTAGAAAAAACCGGAAAATTTATTGAAAAAGGGATCATTTATCCGGTCCCTCCTCAAAATAGAATTGAACAAGCTAAAGAAGCCTTAAAAAAGCTGATAAAAAAATATGACTTTGATTATATTTGTATAGGAAACGGGACGGCTTCCAGAGAAATTATGCAGTTTACCAAATCATTTTTAAAAGAAATTAATAATACCAAATCTGAGGCTATTTTTGTGAATGAGTCGGGTGCTTCTGTTTATTCGGCTTCAGAAACGGCCCGGGAAGAGTTTCCTGAACTTGACGTGAGTTATCGAGGGGCGATATCCATAGCCAGACGTTTTCAGGATCCTCTGGCTGAATTGGTGAAGATTGATCCTAAATCAATTGGAGTCGGGCAATATCAGCATGATGTTAACCAAAGAAAATTAAAAAAATCATTAGATGAAGTAGTTGAATCATGTGTGAACTATGTTGGGGTTAATTTAAACACCGCTTCTGCTTCCATATTGGGATATGTTTCCGGTTTGAATAAAACCCTGGCTAAGAATATTATCTCATTTCGCGATGAAAATGGTGAATTTGCCGCGAGATCAGACTTATTAAAAGTGCCCAGATTCGGTCCAAAAAGCTTTCAGCAATCTGCTGGTTTTTTAAGAATTCGAAATAGTGGTAATCCACTCGATCAATCTGCTGTCCATCCTGAAAATTATGATATTGTAGAGAAGATGGCAGCTGATGTCGGTGTTTCTGTATCTGAACTGGTTGGAAAACTGGAAACCCTTGATCAGATTGATATCAGTAATTATCAAACCGAAGATGCCGGCTTATTAACATTAAGAGATATTATTGATGAATTGAAGAAACCAGGACGAGATCCGCGAACCAGTTATGTTGGCGCGAAATTGGATGATCAAATTCAAACCATTGAGGATTTGGCACCGGATATGGTCTTAGAAGGGACAATTACGAATTTAACTAAGTTTGGTGCTTTTGTAGATTTAGGGGTTCATCAAGATGGTTTAATTCATATATCGGAAATGGCGAACCATTATATCAAAGAAGCATCAGAGGTTTGCAAAGTCGGGCAAATTGTTAAAGTAAAAATTCTTGATGTAGATATAAGCAGAAAACGGATTGCATTATCAATGAAACAAGTTGGTGGCGATGGAGCTGATAGCGAAACTTTACCTCAAAAGAAAAAAATATATTCCCAGGGAAACAAGGATAAATATAATAAAGATATTAAAACAATTAAACAAAAACAAACAAAAATGGTTGCCACCCAGGCAAACAAAGAAAAACCAAAGAAATTGAGTGGAAATATGAAAACAGACTTAGAAGCGCTTGCCAATAAGTTTAAAGGATTGTAGTATCCACTTTTTGATAAGGACTTCCCAGGAGGAAGACAGGTGAAATTCCCGCACTGGCCCGCAACTGTAATTCAACAAGTTATGTTGATAAGTCAGAACTTCCTAATATTACCTCGTGGAATGGGTTTCAGTTTAAAACTTATGATTACACTGTAAGTCTGTTCTAATTTGAGTTTCACTGTTTTTAAAAAGATTCATTAGAATAGATATCCCATGTTCAACGGACTAACGACAGCTGTAAATACTTTAACGCGTCTCCCTTTTCCCGGCAAAAACTCAAAAAATTTTGCAGATTCACTAGCATGGTTTCCCCTTGTCGGTGCCATCCTGGCAGGCATACTGTGGGGGGAGGTAAAGTTCATTCAATTCCTCTCTGTCCAGAGTTGGTTTGAGGGTACTGCATTATTGTTGGTTGTAACTTCCACATTGCTAACCAGAGGTTTGCATCTGGATGGCGTTGCCGATTGGGCAGATGCCTTCTGGGGTGGATACACCGTGGAAAAACGGCTGGCTATCATGAAAGACAGTCAATTGGGAACCTTTGGTGTCCTAGCTTTGATTTTAATCATTTCTATGAAATGGGTGGCTTATATTAGAATTATTGAATTTAATGCTTTGCCTCTGATTTTTGTCGCTTTAGTTATCTCCAGAATGATGCAGGTTGAAATGGCGGTAACGCTTCCATATGCGCGGATTGATGGTACTGGGGCTCCTTTTATAAAAAATGCCGGTAACAAACACCGCTTTTTTTCTTATATTTGGGGATTAGGATTGTTGATACTTCTTGTCGGAATATATGCAGTCGGATTTTTATTGATTTCGATTTTCGTTACCTATCTGTTGAAGAAATACTACCAAAAAATGGTCGGCGGAGTAACCGGTGATCTCCTTGGGGTAACTAATGAATTAATTGAATGCACTTTATTGCTGATTCCTATGTTTTTTATTGAAAAATTAGATATTCAGCAGTTTTTTTTTATAACCTTATTTTAGACAATTTAATACATCTATAAATGAACACGCAGACAAATCACTTACATGGTGGTAATCCCAATTATTTTATTAGAAAATTTAATTTAGAAACCAAAGAATTCATCGATTTTAGTGTCAATGTTAATCATTTTGGACCACCCGAAATAATATTGGCAGCATGGGATGAATTTAAGTCGGTTATTCAAAAATATCCTGATATATCCGGAAAAGAAGTTAAAAAGTTTTATCACCATAAGTTTGGATTGCCTGAAGATTCTATATTAACAGGTAACGGCTCAATTGAATGCATTTATCTGGTGCCAAGGGCCTTAAAGATCAAAAAAGTAACGATTATTCAGCCTTCGTTTTTCGATTACCGCAAAGCTTTTGAGTTAATCAATGCGAAAATCAACATGATTCAGTTGAGTGAAAAAACGGAATTCAGTTTTCCTGAAACAGATGAAATTGCTAAACAGTTGGAGAAGTCAGATGCCCTTATTTTTGGAAACCCCAATAACCCAACAGGAACACTATCTTCAGTCAAGAAAATTATTCAATTAGCAGATCAATTTCCTTCAAAATGGTTTTTGATCGATGAAGCTTTTACCCAGTACGTTCAAAATCGAGAAAAATACTCCTTACTAAATGCTGATTTTGTTCGGAAGAACATTATCGTTTTCCAATCTTTAACAAAGTTCTACGCCTTACCTGGGTTAAGATTGGGGATTGCTTTTAGTCATCCGGAAACCATTGCCAGGATTTCTCACTATAAAGAACCATGGACCATTAATGGAATCGCGGCAGCTGTCTGTCAAAAATTACCGGAATGTGAATCTTATGAAGAATTAACCAAACAGCATTGTTTGGATGAACAGAAGCGGTTGTTTGAAAAATATGCTGGATTAACGTCATTGAAGATTTATAATCCCCGGGCTAATTTTTTTATGGCGAAGTGGGTTGGGACAAATAACCTGGATGATCTGATAAAACACCTATTAAAACTGGGAATTTATATTCGGGATTGTAGGAATTTCCCGGGATTGGAAAATAATTTCTTTCGATTCGCAATTCGATCCAGCAGAGAAAATGATCTGCTCTTTAACACAATCCAGAGACTGGAATCCTCTTTAATTTAAAATATATATGAGTGATGCATTATTGATTTTACTGGTTGCCTATCTTTTGGATCTGTTGATAGGAGACCCGGTTTATCCGCTTCATCCTGTAAGATTAATCGGATCATCAATATTAATCATCCAGAATATATTCAAAAAAATTACTTTTTTTAATATTGCAGCAGGAGGTTTACTGACCATAATCGTAATATTATTCAGTAATATCATCTATTTATTGATTGAGAAACTTTCTGATCCGTATGCTTATCTGGTGCAGGTTTTTCTGGTTTATTCACTAATCGCCGGTAAAGATCTTATTAAACATACTGAAGTGGTGATCAGGGAATTAATAGGTGAACATATTGATGAAGCCAGGTATGCTGTTTCTATGATTGTAGGTCGGGACCCCGCTCACTTAAATAGTGAAGGGATCTCTAAAGCTGCGATAGAAAGTGTGGCAGAAAA